>NZ_JAJEJR010000003.1:0-600000 GCF_021390595.1 Paraburkholderia sp. HP33-1
GTAACTTCTCGACCGACTGCCGCGCAATCGCACGATTCGGATGATCTTCCGGATAACCGAGCGCGTCGTACATCATCACCGCATTGGCCATCGCCGGGTAGATTGCTCCAAGTCCGTCTTCGCCGTTCAGGCGCTCGTCGACGAATGCAACCGCCTGACGGATCGCGCGTTCACGCGTGTATTTCGGAAACAGTCCATCGACCGCGCGTAGCACATGGTCGACTCCGCGGAAAAATGCGAACCAGCCCGCATTCTGGTGCGATTGGCGCTGTAGCAGGCCGACCTTCATGGCCGGCTCGATGAACAGCTCGTCGACGCGCACGCCCCGCGGGTTCTTCGCGATGGGCCGCTTCGCGTTCAACACGAGCAGCGGCACAATGACCGTACGTGCCCAGTAGGACACCTTCGTCAGGTGGAACGGAAACCATTTGGGCAGCAGCATGATCTCAGCGGGCATCATCGGCACTGCTTGCCACGAAATCGCACCATATAGCGCGAGTTGGATGCGCGTGAACACGTTCGACATTTCGGCGCCGCCCATGGTGTGAATCGCGCGTCTTGCCAGCCGCATATGCTCGGCGTTCTCGTCGTCACCGATCATCTTCAGCGCAAAATAGGCCTTCACGCTCGCGCTGATGTTCGGCGCCCCACCAGTGAACAATGGCCAGCCGCCTTGGGGAAGTTGAATACGGCGCAGATAGCGAGCGATCTTCTGCTCAAGCTCTAGATTGGGCGTCTCACCAAGATAGTGGACGAACAGCACATATTCTGCCGGGATCGTCGAGTCCGCCTCAAGCTCGAAGACCCAGTGGCCGTCGGCACGCTGCGTGCCGAGCAATGCTGCCGTGGCACGCGCGAGCGCGCCGTCTAATGAATCAACCGCGACGGGCCTTGCCGCGTCCGCCCATTCTGCTGTTTGGTCTTCACACAAATCGCCGTTTCCGACAGCGCACAACTGTGTGTCAATCGCATTCGCACGAAGTAGATCTTCAGTCATTTTTATTTTGTAGAACAATTGTCGAGTCGATGGATCTGTCGCCCGTTCCAGCGACAATCACCTACTTCTTGCTGGCGCCCGCCTCAGACTCAACATCGGCAAGATAGGCTGACATCACCCTCGGCAATTCACGCAGATAAAAGCCCAACTGTTTAGGCTCGACGTCAAAGGCCACACGCATAATTCCGACCGCGATTGCATACAGCATGGCTGTGTGCCGCCCTCGGGCAGCGGGCTTGATTTTGGGCAGACGGGCATTGACCAATCGCCTGAGCCCCTCGGTGAACCTCTCCTCGTTCTGCAGCGAACGCCTGTCGTGCATCAGAAGGAAGTAGTCTGGATGCGCCCGAACATAGTCGACATAAGGCGTCATCAGATGATTGATCGCGTCCGCAGCCGAAAGCTGCTGCCAGACTTCGGCAGACACTTCCATCACTTCACTGTTGATCGCCGCAATAGCCGTGTCGTGCCTGCTGACTAGCCCGAGCAACAAGCTGGCTCGGTCGGGAAAGAAGTGATACAGAGAGCCGATTGACGTCTTCGCCCTTTGAGCCACGCCATGCATCGTCATTCCGGCCAGACCGTCCTGCGCGATACTCGATGCCGTTGCATCAAGGATCGCCTCCACCCGCACGTGGCCCCTTGACTGACTGGGCCGCCGGGCGACTCCCCGGGCTCTTTTCGTTGCGGACGACTCAGCCATGAGACGCCATGAGACGCTCGTCTTCGCCCGCATTCAGCCAAACATCGGTCATCGCAGATTCCTTCAAAATTAGACACACGATTCTAATTTAAACAATATCAACGCACTCGTCCAGTCTGTCGCGATGTGTGGCAAATCCGCTCATCAAAAATGATCGAACACGGCATCGGAATGTCATGGCCTGGGCGCCTACACTGGTTCGCTCATGAGTTCCAGAGACTCGAGGCTACATGCATGGACGATTTCTATACCGACGAACAACGGATGATTCGCGACGCGGCGCGCAACTTTTCGGTCAATTGCCTTGCCCCTAACGCTGCGCGATGGGACCGTGATGGCAAGTTGCCTGCAGACGTCGTCACGCAGATGGGGGAACTCGGCTTTCTTGGCATGATCGTGCCGTCCGAATGGGGCGGCTCGTACAGCGACTACATCGCCTATGCGATCGCACTGGAAGAGATCGCCGCCGGCTGCGCAGCCTGTGCGACGCTAATGAGCGTGCACAACTCGGTGGGCTGTGGACCGATTCTCAACTTTGGTACCGAGGCGCAGAAAGACCGCTATCTCGCCGATCTTGCGACGGGCAAGCGCATCGGCGCCTTTTGCCTCACCGAACCGCAGGCAGGCAGTGAAGCGAACAACCTGCGCACGCGCGCCGTGCTGCGCGACGGTCAGTGGATCATCAACGGCAGCAAACAGTTCGTGACGAACGGCGCGCGAGCGAGTATCGCGATCGTGTTCGCCGTCACGGACCCCGACGCGGGCAAACGCGGCATCTCTGCCTTCATCGTGCCGACGGATACGCCGGGCTTCAACGTGGGCCGTCCCGAGAACAAGCTCGGCATTCGCGCGTCGGATACCTGCCCTATCTCGCTCGACGACTGCGCAATCCCCGAAGCGAACCTGCTCGGTGCGCGAGGAGAAGGCTTGCGCATCGCACTGTCGAATCTCGAAGGTGGACGCATTGGCATCGCGGCGCAGGCCATCGGCATTGCACGCGCGGCTTTTGACGCAGCCCGTGCGTATGCGAACGAGCGCATCCAGTTCGGCAAACCGCTGAAAGAGCATCAAACCATCGCCAACATGCTCGCCGACATGGCCACGCGCCTGAACGCCGGGCGCCTTCTCGTCCATCACGCAGCGCGGCTGCGCAGCGCCGGCCGGCCGTGTCTGTCAGAAGCGTCGCAGGCAAAGCTGTATGCGTCGGAACTGGCCGAAGAGGTCTGCTCGAAGGCAGTCCAGATCCACGGCGGCTATGGCTACCTCGAAGACTACGCCGTCGAGCGGCACTATCGCGACGCCCGAATCACGCAAATCTACGAAGGGACCAGCGAAGTACAAAGAATGGTCATCGCGCGGCACGTTTGAGCGTAACAAACCGCGCAGAGGCGGCACTTGCCGCGATTCGATTCATCATGCCCGGGCCGTATGCAAGCGGCGACCCTGAACTGGAGACATTGAGTATGAGCGCAATTCCAATGACTACCCCGGACCGCAAGATCGCGTCCGTCAAACTGCTGATCAACGGCGAGTTCGTCGAGTCGAATACGACCGAGTGGCGCGACGTCGTGAATCCGGCGACGCAGGAAGTGCTTGCGCGCGTACCATTCGCGACCAAAGAGGAAGTGGACGCCGCAATCCGCTGCGCGCACGCCGCGTTCGCCACGTGGAAAAACACGCCCATCGGCGCAAGGATGCGCATCATGCTGAAGTACCAGGCGCTGATCCGCGAGAACATGCCGCGCATTGCAAAGACCTTGACTGCTGAACAGGGCAAGACGCTGCCCGATGCGGAGGGCGATATCTTCCGCGGCCTCGAAGTGGTCGAGCATGCGTGCTCGATCGGCACGCTGCAGCAGGGCGAGTTCGCGGAGAACGTCGCGGGCGGCGTCGACACGTACACACTGCGTCAGCCGATTGGCGTGTGTGCGGGTATCACGCCGTTCAACTTCCCGGCGATGATCCCGCTGTGGATGTTTCCGATGGCGCTCGTCTGCGGCAACACGTTCGTGCTGAAGCCATCCGAGCAGGACCCGCTGTCGACGATGCAACTCGTCGAACTCGCGCTCGAAGCCGGTGTGCCAAAGGGCGTGCTCAACGTCGTACATGGCGGCAAGGAAGTCGTCGACGCGCTGTGCACGCATGAACACGTCAAAGCGATCTCGTTCGTCGGCTCGACGGCTGTGGGCACACACGTGTACAACCTCGGGAGCGAGCACGGCAAGCGCGTGCAGTCGATGATGGGCGCGAAGAACCACGCCGTCGTGCTGCCCGACGCGAACCGCGAGCAAACGCTCAATGCGCTTGCGGGCGCGGGCTTCGGCGCGGCGGGCCAGCGCTGCATGGCGACGTCGGTGGTCGTGCTGGTCGGTGCGTCGAAGGACTGGCTGCCGGAGCTGGTCGAGAAGGCCAGGACGCTGAAGGTGAACGCGGGTCACGAACCGAAGACGGACGTTGGCCCGGTGGTTTCGCGCGCAGCGAAGAAGCGCATCCTAAATCTTATCGATGCCGGCGTGAAAGAAGGCGCAAATCTGGTGCTCGACGGCCGGTACGTCAATGTGCCGGGCTATAAAGACGGCAACTTTGTCGGCCCGACGATCTTCAGCGACGTGACGACCAGCATGGACGTCTACAAGTCGGAAATCTTCGGTCCCGTGCTGTGCGTCATGACGGTCCCAACGCTCGACGATGCCATCGCGCTCGTCAATAGCAATCCGATGGGCAACGGCGTTGGTCTGTTCACACAAAGCGGCGCGGCGGCGCGCAAGTTCCAGAGCGAGATCGATATCGGCCAGGTCGGCATCAATATCCCGATTCCCGTACCTGTGCCGTTTTTCAGCTTCACGGGCTCCCGTGGTTCGAAGCTCGGGGATCTCGGACCCTATGGCAAGCAGGTCGTGCAGTTCTACACGCAGACGAAGACGGTGACAGCCCGGTGGTTTGACGATGCGACTGTCAGCGATGGCGTGAATACCACGATTACCTTGAAGTAGCGCCTGCCTGGTCGTCTGTGACCTTCTTTGCCACAGTCGGAAAATAGAGGACAACTCCATATGAAAATCGGCTTCGTAGGACTCGGCCACATGGGCGCGCCGATGGCGCTAAATCTGCTGAAGGCGGGCCACGCACTCAACGTCTTCGATCTGAATACCCAGGCAGTGCAATCGCTGGTCGACGCAGGCGCAAAGGCAGCGACATCGCCCAAGGCAGCAGCGACGGACGTCGAGTTCGTCGTCACGATGCTCCCCGCAGCGGCACACGTAAAAAGCGTGCTGACAGGCGATGACGGCATTCTCGCCGGCATCGCGAAGAACGTCACTGTCATCGACTCGAGCACCATCGACCCTGCCAGCGTGAAATCATTCGCCGATCTGGCGAAGCAAAACGGAAATACGTTCGTTGATGCGCCCGTGTCGGGTGGCACAGGCGGAGCGGCAGCGGGCACACTGACCTTCATGGTCGGCGGCAGCGCTGCCGTCTTCGAGCACGTCAAGCCGGTGCTGTCGGCGATGGGCAAGAACATCGTCCATTGCGGCGATACCTCGACTGGCCAGGTCGCGAAGATCTGCAACAACCTCGTGCTCGGCATCACGATGGCGGGCGTCTCCGAAGCGATGGCACTCGGCGAAGCGCTCGGCATCGATCCGAAGGTGCTCGGGGGCATCATCAATACCTCCACGGGGCGCTGCTGGAGTTCGGACACGTATAACCCGTTTCCGGGCGTGATCGAAACGGCGCCGTCGACGCGGGGCTATTCGGGCGGCTTCGGCACCGACCTGATGCTGAAGGACCTCGGCCTCGCCACCGATGCCGCAAAGAGCGCACGTCAGCCCGTCTATCTCGGCGCGCTCGCGCAGCAGCTTTATCAGACGATGAGCACGAAGGGTGCGGGCAAGCTCGACTTCTCCGCCGTCATCAAGCTCTACCGCAAGGATGGAGACTCGTGATGATCGAACTCGAATACGCGCATGAGGGCAGCGTTGCGTTGCTGACCTTGAAGCGGCCGCCTGCCAACGCGTTCACGCCCGATGGTCTGTTGCAGTTGCAGCAGACCATCGGGCGCCTGAACGGCGAAGCCCAGGTGCGCGCCATTGTGATAACGGGCGGCGGTCCTAAGTTCTTCAGCGCGGGCGCCGATCTCAACACATTCGCCGATGGCAACAAGGAAGTGGCGCGTATCGCGGCGGCGCGTTTCGGCGCGGCGTTCGAAGCATTGCAGAACGCGCGACCTGTCGTGATCGCGGCGATCAACGGGTATGCGATGGGCGGCGGCCTCGAATGTGCGCTCGCCTGCGATATCCGCATCGCCGAACAGCATGCGGTCATGGCGCTGCCTGAAACGGCCGTCGGTCTGCTGCCGTGCGGCTGCGGCACGCAGACGCTGCCGTGGCTCGTCGGCGAAGGCTGGGCGAAGCGCATCGTGTTGACGGGCGAGCGCGTCGATGCAGCGACCGCGTTGCGCATCGGTCTGGTCGAAGAAGTAGTCGAAAAGGGGGCGGCCCGCGAGTTCGCGTTGCAGATGGCAACACGCGTCGCGGGGCTCAGTCCGCAGGCCGTCACGTTCAGCAAGGAGCTGATCCAGCAGGCTCGAAACGGCGTGCCACGTTCGGCGGCGCTCGCCGTCGAGCGCGAGCGCTTCGTCGATCTGTTCGACGGCGCCGACCAGCGCGAAGGCGTCAACGCGTTCCTCGAAAAGCGCGCCCCCCAGTGGCAAGCGGCGAAGGAGTCACAGCGATGAGCGCCGTTCTCGAACAGCGGTCGGCCACCGGGCAGAATGTGCTGTTTCGCGTCATCAATCGCGTCGCGATCGTCACGCTCGACCGGCCGGCCGCGCTGAATGCGCTGTCGCACGAGATGGTGCGCGACCTGGCCGCGATCGTCGAACGCTGCCGCGACGATGGCGATATCGTTGCGCTCGTGCTGCGCGGCGCCGGTACGAAGGCTTTCTGCGCAGGCGGCGACGTGCGTTCGCTGTACGAGACGCGCCGACGCAATGACAACAGCTGGCAACAGTTTTTTGTTGACGAATACCGCCTGGACCACGCGTTACATACGTTTCCCAAGCCTGTTGTCGCACTGCTCGACGGCATCACGATGGGCGGCGGCATGGGGCTCGGCCAGGCGGCGCGACTGCGCATCGTCACCGAACGCACGAAGATTGCAATGCCCGAAACGCGCATCGGTTTTCTGCCTGACGTCGGCGCGACGCGTTTTCTCAGCGTGATGCCCGTCGAGGTCGAACTGTATGTCGGGCTCACGGGCGTGTCACTCACGGGTGCGGAGGCGCTGCATGTCGGGCTGGCCGATGTGTGCGTGCCGTCCGAATGGCTCGAGACGTTCGAAGAGCGGCTGTTGCACATCGCGACAGCCGACGCGAGCGCCGACGACCTGACGCACGCGCTGCGCACGGTGTTCGAGCCGCCTTGCAATATCGTGCCGCACGCGAGCCTGAGTACGTTCATGCCGTGGATTCAGCGTCACTTCGACCGCTGCGCGGACGTCGAGCGCATCGTCGCGACGCTGCGCCAGGATATGGACCGCGAGCATCCGCGAGAAGTGCGTCAATGGCTGCAGACGACCTATGACGCGATGACGTCGCATTCGCCGACCATGCTGTACGTCACGCGCGATGCGCTGCTCCGTGGCCGTCAGATGACGCTTGCCGAGTGCTTCAGGATGGAGCTGGGCATCGTTTCGCGGGCCATCGAAGATGGCGACTTTAGCGAAGGCGTGCGCGCGCATCTCGTCGACAAGGACCGTAAGCCGCGCTGGGCGCCAGCAACGCTTGCTGCAGTACGACCTGAACGTGTGCTGCAGTTTCTGGCGTCGCCGTGGCGGCCGTGCGCGCACCCACTCGCGGATCTGGGCGCGCAGGCGACGCTCGCGTCGTAACCCTTGTATTGGCCCGGGCAGGACGGACGATTGCGCTTGTCCCGGTGAGAGGTCGCGGCAGCCAGATCGGATAGCGGAACAGAACGGCGAGAACAGCCTTATGATGCTGAAAGACCCTCTCTTTTTTCGCTGGATGCAAGGCAATCATGCCATCGCAGATCGGGAAATCCAATGAGCACGGCAGTGCGCTTCGGGCGCCCACAGGCCAGCCAGGAGATCACGAGCCCAGTGTTCTGAGTCGCTATCAGCGCACGTTTTTCTACAGCGCTGGCATTGCGATTTCGTTGATCATCGTGCTGCTGACTGGGGTTTTGCTGTATTCGATGGTCAACGACTACATCGAACACCGCTACACCGAGTTCACCGTTCGGCGCACGCGCCTGCAGCTAGATTTTCTCGACTGGAAACTCCTCACGCAGTCCTTTGTTCTGCAGGCAGAAGAGAGGTGGAATACGCATCTTGCCGCTCCAGACGTGCTTCTCAAAACGTTTGCCGCGCAACATGGACGCATTGTTCTGCGGCAGAGCCAGCGGTTAGACGCAATGATGGTGTTAGGCGATATCACCCAGCAGCAACCCGACCCGGAAGTCAGCCGGTATCTGGCGCTTGCGCAAGAGCTGAACTACCGCCTTGGCGCGATCGCCAGGGTGCAGCCCAACGGTTCGGCAGGGTATGTGTATACGCCAGATCACCGACTCATTTTCATCTTTCCGGCACCGAAGGACGGCGACCTGCTCCAATCGAATGGTGTGAAAAGCGTCGATGAACTCGTGCACCGCTTCGCGCCGGACATCGGCAATCTGGCAGACCCGGTAGTTGCGGCCAGATTGTTTGCCAATCGTGATCCGGTGTGGTTCCCACCGTCCGCAGATGCGTTTGGCAAGGAACCAGCGTTCAAATTGGTAATGCCGGCGTTTGCGCAGGGCAGGCCATTCCTCGTCGCCGTTCGCACCGTTCCTGCGAGTCTGCTGAGCGCGGCGATTGCCTCGGAGCGCCATGACGAAGCGTCAATAATCGTCGATGCCGCAGGCAAGCCGATCTTCCTTGCCATGGGCCCAACAGGCGGCGGTCGCGGGCTCACAGATCAGATTCTCAGCGCGGAACTGCATGCCACATCATCCACGAGAGTGACTCGTCAGTATCTGAGGGGCCTCTATATTGCCAGCGGTCCGGTGACGAGCACGGGTTGGAAGCTTGTGTACGGCTTTACCTGGCGCACGATCCTGGTCGATCTTTGGCCAGGCCTCCTAGGCTACACAGCGGCGATGCTGCTGGTGACGGCTTTTTTGTGGACACTCCTGCTTCTGCTCGATCACAGGATATTCACCCCAGGCTATGTGCGCTCGCAGCGGGTTTTCGAAAGCGAGAACCTGAACCGCACCATGGTGGCCGCGGCGCCTTCGGGATTTGCACTGCTATCGTTCGAGCGCGGTGACGTGCTGTTGCAGAACGACTTGATGCGTACCGTCGGGTCGAACACACATCCGGATGATCCACCATTGCACATCCAGTTGCATGGTCTCTACGACCGCGCCGAAGGAGCCCCCGCGTGGCAGTCCGATCTCGAGATGCCTCTCAGACTGAAGGACGGCCGTGTCGACGATCTGTTGGTAAGCCTGGTTCGAACCAAATACCAGGGGCATGACGTGCTGCTGTGCAGCTTCTCCGACATCACGTCTCTCAAGAACACGGAACGCAAGCTCAATGAGGCGCGTGCGGCAGCCGATGCGGCCAATCAGGCGAAGTCGGCGTTCCTCGCGATGATGAGCCACGAAATCCGTACGCCGCTCAATGCCATTCTCGGCAACCTCGAGTTGCTCGGACGCTCGCCGTTGTCACCGTCGCAGGAGGATCGGCTAAGGGTCGTCACGTCGTCGTCCACTGCGCTGCTCGGGATCATCAACGACGTTCTCGATTTTTCGAAGGTCGAGTCTGGGCAGATGACGCTCGAATCGATCAGCTTCGACCTCGGTGATGTCATTCGACAAGTGGGCGCGATGTTCGAACCCGTCGCGCATGCGAAGGGCCTCGAATTCGACTGCGTCATCGACGATGCGCTCGCGCCGCACTATCTCGGTGACCCAACCAGAATCCGGCAGATCGCGGTCAATCTGGTCAGTAACGCGATCAAATTCACGGCCACGGGCGAGGTGCTGCTCGAGGTCTATCTCAAGGACGACACGGCCGATGATTCTCCGATCGTGATCGGCGTGAGCGACACCGGCATCGGCATGACGCCCCAGCAGCAGGAGACGCTTTTTTCGGCATTTACACAGGCTGATTCTTCGATTGCGCGGCGCTATGGCGGAACAGGACTCGGACTCGCGCTTTGTCTGCGGCTGACCGACTTGATGCATGGCACGATCCAGGTGAAGAGTGAGTTGAATGCCGGCAGTACCTTTGTCGTGACGTTGCCCATTCCGGTGAGTTCAGGCACACCGGTCAGCGCTCCAGAAGATGGCAAAACCCAATGGGAGTCTGCCGGGATCGACACACACGCCATTCACATCCTCGTGGTCGACGATCAGCTTGCAAACCGGGAGTTGATCGTCGCGCAACTCGCTACGCTAGGATATGAGGCGGATATGGCCGATAGTGGCGGAACGGCATTGCGGCGCTTCAACGAGCGCCACTATGATCTCGTGATGACCGACATCAATATGCCGGGGATGGACGGGTACGCGCTCGCGCGGTGCCTGCGCGACCAAAGCGCAACTGTGCCGATCATCGCGATTACCGCGCATGTGGCAGCGGAAGAGCGTACGCAATGCACGCAAGCCGGAATCGACGAGATCCTGCTCAAGCCTGTCCTGCTTGGCACCATGGATGCGACTGTGCGGCGGCTCGTCAGCGAGGCCGGCAAGCGTCCCGCGAGCAACACCGCGACGAGGCGCGACATATCGCAAGGGCCATTGCCCGAGCGCATCCATGCCGCGATGATCCAGTCGCTGAAAGAATCGCTTGCTGCGCTGCACGCCGCCATTGAACGAGGTGATATCAAAACGGTGCTTGCCCAGCTTCATGCGGTACGCGGCTCCTTCGCGATGATTCAGGAGCCCGAAATGGCGGATGCGTGCGCACAGATGGAGCAGCAAGCCAGAGATCACGACGTTCCTGCCGTTAAGGATGGGCTCAATCGATTTGAACCGCTTGCTTATGCGACCCTCGCGCGGCGCGTGATGAGCGCACAACCCGACGCGTGAGTTTTTGCTTCAGCCCTGAATCAGCGTAAGCAGAAGCCGCGCACAGACTTTCCTGTTCTGCTCGGTCACGGCTCTGATTCGTCGCCAGGGATCTCGTCGAGGAACTTGGCCAGTCGTTCGGTGTCGGCGTCCGTCCAGCCCTCGAGAGGTACCACGCTGGACCAACCCGTGGCGTAGTCCTCCAACGAGTAGTTGTGCCCGAAACCCTGCGGCACGTCGAGCTGGTGAATCAGGTCGCCCACTGCCTGCACGCCCGAGACGACGGGAAACCAACGCATGGCGTCAGGCATGTCGAAGCCGCGGGGCCGAGCCATCCATTCCGGCGGCCACCAGAACGCCTCGACACTCCAGAAGACGGCCGGATCTGCCGGATGCTGAAGATAGACGATTCGCGGGGACGGCCAGTCGGCGTCCAATGCCACTTGATGCGGATCACGGTTCAGGAACCGTACTGAGCGACCCCCATCGAAGATCGGCTGCCAGAAGGGCGACCCGCGATCGCGCTCGCGAGTAAGTTGCGAATGGATAAGATTGCTCTGTTTGGCACCGGCAATGAGCACGCCATCCGTGCCGGCCACCATGTTGGCCACCGAGGCAGATGCATTCACCCCCACGAAAGGCGCTTCCACCCCCGCGGCGCCGAGGCTCTTGCCGAACAGAATGAGCTTCGGCCGTCGTTGCGGCGGGAGCTTTGACCACCGTGCCCGAACGGCGTTGAAGAGCGTGATACCCGCCTCGTCCGCGAGCCCTGCGTCCATAAAGATGGCGAGCCGGCTAGGCAGGAAAGAGTATTGAATCGCCACGATCGCCGTGTCGCCACGGTATAACTGCTCAAGCGAAGCTGACCCATTGGGGACTATCCATCCCGTGCCGGTGGGTACCCACACGACCAGTACTTTCCGATCAAACCCGCCCGCGCGCTCGAGCTCGCGGACCGCGAGCTGCGCGCGCTGCTCGAGAGAGTCCGCAGAACGCACACCTACGTAGACTCTCACCGGATCAACGAGCCCGGCATCAGTCCCGTGAAACATCGCGAGCTGCCGCCTGGTTGTGACTGTTGCCACAAAGTCGCGACCCATGCGTCCCAAGGTGTCCCATGCGACGAACGATCCACTGCTGCCGGACACTGCTGACGACTCGGGTGCCACGGTTCCCTCAGTCGTGTCCTCGTTCCTCTGCGCGTGGACGAAGTTGGAGAACCTGGTGAGAGCGGGAAGCGCGACTCCGCGACCGAGCGCCATGCCGATCACGACGATGAGCAGCGCTGTTGCCGGCAGCGAGATGATCGACGGCACGTGGCCCTGGATGAACCGCTTCACTGCGCCGACACCGCGGGCCACTACCCGCCCGACGACCACGAGGAGCGCTGCGGCGAACGGCGACAGCACGCCAACCAGCAGACCGTCCAACCAGACGAGGGATGCCATCCCCATGAAACTGCGTTGTTCGTTCTGCCAGCCGAGCCATAGATTCGAGCCGAGGACTAGCGCAATGAGCCAGGCCACTGCCAGAACGATCCAGCTACGCCGGCGGATCTCGCTGCCGGGCGAGCGCCGCCATCGCGCGATGAGTCGATGCACGCCACGATCGGCCAATGTGCCTAGCCCATAGCCAATGGCCAGGCAGATCGCGCCGATCACAGTCTGCGTTCCCCACGACCGCGGAATCAGCGTTGGCGTCAGTGACTGCCACCAGAACAGAAGCGCGAGCAACGAGCCGCTGAGCGTAGGCGTACCATGCGCGCCTCGAAGCTCGGGAGCTACTGCCTTGTGGGAATTCCGCATGCGCGCTCGCTCAGATTGGCACAACTGTCACCCCGTTCCCGTGGGTCAGCTGCGAACAATTGTATGAGAGTCGAAGTCCGTCCGCTGTTTCAATCCGGCATAGCCTCCTCACCCGCGTAGCGCGCCAGCCGAACCAGCATCGCGTCGCAGCGTTGCAACTGATCGACCGTCACGAATTCATCGGGCTTGTATCCTTGATCCATGCTGCCCGGCCCGCACACGACCGTCGGGATGCCTGCGCGACAGTCGCGAATCCGATCAGTCGTTCCAGCAGGGTGCGGCTCGTGTGATCATTCATCGCCGGGCACGCCATAGCTTGGCGCGGCAGTCGGATTCAGCGCGCGCGTCACATAGTCCTGCATCTGCGGACGATATGCCTGCCAAAGCGCGTCGAGCCGTCCGATCGGATCGTCGTCGGCCCAATCGACGCGCAGATCGACGATAGGCCAGACCTGCGTATCGGCGATCTTCAGCGCAGCCGAATGCACGGGCCCGGCTTCCCCGCCCGCTTTCACTGCTGCGTGCATCGCGGCGAGCAGCCGGTCGGCCAGCGCGCCCGCCGATAACTCGAATGCCTTGACCATCGAATCGATCACCTGCGTATTCGCGAGCAGGTTGCCCGCCGCGACACATTGGTCGCCGGCGACCGCGTGATGCAGACCAAGCGCCTCGTCGCCGGTGAACATCGCTGTGCGGCCTTCGTTGTCGACCACGCTCACCTGCCGGTATGCCCGCCATTCGTGCGCGCCGAGCGCCGCGTCGAGCGCCGCGTGGGCTGCGAGCCCGCGGGTTTCGATGAGATCGAGAATCTGCGGACCCAGTGCCGGCAGGGTCACGTTTTGCGTCGCCACCGCGCCGACGCCCGCGCGCACCCACGGACAGCGCGCGCCCACTGCAATACTCGAAGAACTGATGGCAATGCCGAGCTGGCCGCTCTGCCGGCAGCGTCCGACGATCGAGAACGTCATGGCATCGCTCCTTAAGCCTGAGACGGCGTCCAGTTGTCCGGAATGACCGCGATCACGTCGATCTCCATCAACCATTGCGGCTGGCCGAGCGCGCTGACGCACAAACCGGTCGAAATCGGGAATATGCCCTTGAGCCACTTGCCGACTTCCTGATACACAGGCTCGCGATAGCGTGGGTCGATGATGTAGGTTGTCGTCTTGACGATGTGCGACAGATCGCTGCCCGCTTCTTCGAGCAACTGCTTGACGTTCTTCATCGCCTGTTCGGCCTGGGCACGCGGGTCGCCGAGACCCACGAGATTGCCTTCGAAGTCCGTGCCGACCTGGCCGCGCACATAGACCGTGTTGCCGGCGCGTACCGCCTGGCAAAGATCGTTATCGAGCGACTGGTTCGGATACGTGTCCTTCGTGTTGAACATCCGGATGCGAGTATGGGTCGGCATCAGATCACTCCTTGTTCGTTGGCTTTCAGAACATTCGAAACGTCGGGCGCGTCAGGCGTGTCGCGAACCTGCGCGCGCTGCGCATCGTCCTTGCGTTGCGCCGCGTCGCGATAGTCCAGATATTTGCGTTGCGTGACGATGTGATCGGCGATGTGCTTCGCGTCGTGCCACACTCCCCAGATGAACGACGACCCACGGCGCGACAACCACGGCAAGCCAAGAAAATAGAGGCCCGGTTCTTTGGAGACGCCGCGCTGATGCTTCGGCTTGCCTTGCTCGTCGAACACATCGACGTGCAGCCAGCTAAAGTCGAGCGCATAGCCGGTCGCCCAGATAATGGTGTTGACGTTCGCCTTCGCGAGATCGAGTTCGCGCAACGGATGAGTCACGCATTCGGGATCAGGCGGAATATCGCGCGCTGTCGGCTCGGCGGGCAGGTCGATTCCGTTTCGTGCCACGTAGGCATCGGCGGCATCGAGCAGCGACATCAGATTCTCGTCGCCGCGCTTCAGGTTCGCAGCAAGGTCCTGTTCGAATCTCACCACGCCGTTCTCGAACGACTTCGTCACGCCGACGAGCGTCATGCCCTCGTACGCGAGGCGGCGAAAATCGATGGTCTTGCCGCCATATGCGCCGCTCACCGCGATCGTCACATGTTCGCGCCCGGGGGTGGCGACTTCCTTGTCCCATTCGCCGAGCACGCCGAGCCACCAGCAGAAGTCGCGATTGCGATAGCTGCGCGGCGGACGATCATGCGCGCCGACCGACAGATACACGGTGCGACCCGCGCGCCGCAATTCGTCGGCGATCTGCGTGCCCGACGAGCCCGCCCCCACCACCAGCACGGCGCCGTCGGGCAACTGCGCGGGATTGCGGTAGTCCACCGAATGGAGTTGCGTGATGGACGCATCGCGCGGCGCGATGGGTGGAATCACCGGGCGCTGGAACGGGCCGGTCGCCACCACCACGCGGTTCGCCGTGAACGTGCCGTCGGAGGTCTCGACGCTGAAACCCGGCCGCCCCTCGCGGCGCGCGACACCTGTCACTTCCACGCCGGTGCGGATCGGCGCGTTGAACTGCTGCGCGTAGGCGACGAAGTAGTCCGCCACCTGCTCCTTGCCCGGAAATCCGTCTGGATCGCCTGCAAATTCCCGATTGGGAAAGCGGTCGTGCCATGCCGGTCCGTTGGCGACCAGCGAATCCCAGCGCGCGGTGCGCCAGCGTTCGGCGATGCGGCCGCGCTCCAGCACGAGATGCTGCACGCCCAGCTTGCTGAGGTGTTCGCTCATCGCCACGCCGGCCTGCCCCGCGCCTATGACCAGCGTGTCGATCGACATTGTTTCAGCCATCATGGCCGTCTCCTTTCAAAGCAGCACGAGGTTCATTACGGTTAGGTCCGGACAGAATGTACGCTCGGCGCTCGGCAATCAAAAATACATTCAAAAAATGCTATGCATTGCTTTTACCTATGCAAAGATTTTTTTCGGGCGGAGAATTCGTGTCGTTCGGACGTGAGGAGAGGCAGATGGAAGGCCATCCGGTGCGGTATTCGTTGCGTCAGCTGCGATACTTCGTGGTCACTGCGGAAACGCTGTCATTCACCGCTGCGGCGAAACGCTTGCACATCTCGCAGCCGTCCATTTCCACCGCCCTTGCGGATCTGGAAGAGTCGTTCGGAGTCCAGCTTTTCATTCGCCATCATGCGAGCGGACTGTCGCTGACGCAACCGGGGCGGGACCTGCTGGGCCACGCTCGCAATCTGCTTAAGAACGCTGAGGAGTTGCAACTGACCGCGAAAGAGCTCGACGGCGGCATGTCCGGTTCGATTTCGCTCGGCTGCATGGTGTCGCTCGCGCCACCGTTGATGCCGGCAATCATCAGCCGCTTCGTCAAGGATCACACGTCGATCACGTTCCGCACCACTGAGGCGCATCAGGACACGCTGTTAAGCGGCCTCGCCGATGGCTCGCTCGATATTGCGCTGACGTATAGCCTCGACATCACGGACGGCATCACGTTCAAGCCACTGCTTTCGCTGCCTCCGTACGCTATTCTTCCGAGTACGCACCGCCTTGCGCGTGCGCGCCGGATCTCGCTGGCGGACCTGCTTCCCGAGCCTTATGTGATGCTGGATCTGCCCCATAGCCGCGAGTACTTCTCGGCGCTATTCGATGCGGTCGGCGGCCGTCCGGTGGCGGCATTCCGGTCGTCCCAACCGGAGGTGGTGCGCGGCATGGTGGCCAACGGTCTTGGCTACAGCATCCTCAACTTTCCGCTCAAGTCGAGCCGCACGGTCGACGGCGAAGACTTCGTGATTAAGCGTTTCAAGGAGAACGTCAATGCGACCACGCTCGGCATCGCGATGTCCAGTTCGATGAAGCCGCGCGAAATCGTGAAGCGGTTCTCGGCCTTTTGCGAGACCTTTATCCGGCGCTTGCACATCGAATAGCCAGCAGCGGGTCTGCATTGCTTATGTCTATGCAATGCATCAAAAAACAGTATTTTGACTAGAAATTTGGATTGTTAGATTGATACTCATCGCAATGCAGACGCTGACGCGGAGGCCACATGGCAGCGCTTTCGTTTTCGACAGAAACCGGCCCCGACCTGGTCCGGGCGCTACGCGCCAACTGCGAGCGCCCGTTCGGAGACGCGCGCGCCATGCCGCCTGGGGTCTATACGTCGGAGGCGTTTCTCGCGCTTGAACAGCGTGACGTGTTCAGCAACGAATGGCTATGCGTGGGGCGCGCGAGCGCGCTTCCGCAAACGGGCGACTACCTGAGCGCGCAGATCGGCGACCAGCCCGTCGTGGTGCTGCGTGAGGCCGGCGGCAACTTGCGCGCGTTCTCCAACGTTTGCCTGCACCGCATGTCGGTGCTACTCGAGGGACGCGGCAACGTGCGCCGTATCGTTTGCCCGTATCACGCGTGGAACTACGCGCTTGACGGCACGCTCGCCGGTGCACCGCTGATGGAACGTCAGCCCGGCTTTTGCAAGGACAACTACGCACTGCCGGCGGTGCGCTGCGAGACGTGGCAAGGCTGGATCTACGTGACGCTCAACGACGACGCGCCATCGGTATCGACACGGCTTGCCGAACTCACGTCGCTGATCGAGCCATACGGGATGACCGGCTATGTCGAGACATTCCATGAAGAACATCTGTGGGATACCAACTGGAAGATCCTCGCGGAAAATTTCATGGAGAGCTATCACCTGCCGATGCTGCATCGCGCCACGGTAGGGCCGCATTCGAAGCTCGAGGAAATGGAGTGTCCGCCGGGGCGGCCCGCGTTCAACTATCACTGGATCACCAAGGAAGCGACGCTGCCGATCGGCAACGCGCATCCAGCCAACACACGGCTCGAGGGACACTGGCGCCGTACCACCGCGCTGCTGGCAATCTACCCGACGCATCTCGTCACGCTCACACCAGGCTACTTCTGGTATCTGATCCTGCAGCCGCAGGGCGTCGGCCGTGTGCATATCCGCTTCGGCGGCGGCCTCGCGCCGGAGTTCATCGACGACCCCAAGGCCGCCGAGTACATGGGCACGCTCAAGGCGCTGCTCGACGAAGTGAACGCCGAAGACCGGCGCGGCGTCGAGGCGGTGTTTCGGGGCGTGCACGCACCGCTCGCGAAACCCGGTCATCTGAGCCCCCTCGAGCGGCCCAATTACGATTTCGCGCGCTATCTCGCGCAACGCATCGGCACGGCATGACGCCGCTGCCGCGCACGAATAGCCGACCCATCGCCGACACTCCTATGCCTGATCAATCGTTCATCTCTTTCTCGGGCGTCAGCAAGTCATACGACGGCACGCACAGCGTGGTCGAAGGGCTCGACCTCGAGGTCGCCCGCGGCGAGTTCGTTTCGCTGCTCGGGCCGTCCGGCTCCGGCAAGACCACCACGCTGATGATGCTCGCCGGCTTCGAATCGCCCACCCGCGGCGAAATCCGGCTCGCGGGCAAACGCCTCGACGACAAGCCGCCGCATCGGCGCGACATCGGCATGGTGTTTCAGAACTACGCGCTGTTTCCGCACATGACGATCGCGGAGAACGTGGCGTTTCCGCTCTCGGTGCGCAGGGTGAGCCGCAGCGAACAGAAGGCGCGCACGCTGCGCGCGCTAGAGATGGTGGAACTCGCGCATCTCGCGGGTCGCCGGCCAGCGCAACTGTCAGGTGGCCAGCAGCAGCGGGTTGCGCTGGCTCGCGCGCTGGTGTTCGAACCGAGCGTGGTACTGATGGACGAGCCGCTCGGCGCGCTCGACAAACGTCTGCGCGAGACGATGCAATACGAAATCATGCGTCTTCACCGCGATCTGTCGCTGACGATCGTCTACGTCACGCACGACCAGAACGAAGCGCTGACGATGTCGGACCGCGTCGCGGTGTTTTCCGATGGCCGCATCCAGCAAGCCGCCACGCCGACCGAACTCTACGAAAACGCGGCGAATGCTTTCGTCGCGAACTTCGTCGGCGAGAACAACGGCCTCATGGGCCGCGTCACGCCGAACGACGCCGACTGGGCCGCGCTGCAGCTTGCCGACGGCAGCATCGTCCACGGCCGCGCGGGCAGCGGTCTTGGCAACGGCGATACCGCAATGCTCGCGCTGCGCCCCGAACGCGCGCACATCGCCGCGACGCCGGAAAGCGTCGCGCAGGCCGCCCAACAGAACATGAATGTCGTACACGGGCTCGTGCAGGAACTCGTCTACTGCGGCGACCATCACCGCGTCCATCTGAAGCTCGGGCATGGTGAAACCGTGGTGGTCAAGGTACCGAATACGCAGCATCAGGACCTGCCCGTACTGGGCCATCAGACCGCCGTCGTGTGGCGGCGCGACGACTGCAAGGTTCTGCCGGCCACCGCCGCCGCGCGCGACGCCGCGTCGCCCGATGACGCCAGCCATTCCGCTTCCTCGTCTTCTTCGTCCGCTTCGCCACTCATCGCAGGAGTCAACTAGACATGAAAAGCAACCGTTCTGTGTTCCGGATCGCCGTCGCTGCTGGCACGCTCAGCGTCCTCGCTGCGGCCACGGCTCACGCGGCCGATACGATTTCAGTCGTCACCTTCGGCGGCGCCTATGAAAACGCCGCGAAACAGGCCTGGTTCGAGCCGTTCACCGCCAAGACGGGCACTCAGTTCGCCACCGAGTCGTATGACGGCGGCCTCGCCAAGCTCCAGGCGATGGAACAGGCGAAGAATCCGACGTGGGACCTGATCGACCTCGAAACCAACGACGCCATCACCGCCTGCGATGAAGGCCTGCTCATGAAGTTCGACAGGAAGTCGCTCGGCAACACCAGCGACTTCCTGCCCGGCTCGATCAGCGATTGCGCGGTCGCCGCGATGGTGTGGTCCACCGTCTACGCGTACGACACGACGAAGCTCAAGACCGCGCCGACCTCGATCAACGACTTCTTCGACCTGAAGAAATATCCGGGCAAGCGCGGCATGCGCAAGTCGCCGAAGGTGGCCATGGAGTGGGCGCTGATCGCCGACGGCGTCGCGCCGAAGGATGTCTACAAGGAACTCGCCACGCCAGCCGGAATCGATCGCGCGTTTAAAAAGCTCGATACGATCAAGCCGAGCATCGTCTGGTGGGAAGCGGGCGCGCAGGCGCCGCAGTTGCTCGCCGACGGCGCCGTCGTGATGACGCAGGCCTACAACGGCCGGATCGACGACGCGGTGCACAAGGACAAGAAGCCGTTCAAGGTGGTCTGGGACGCACAGGTGTACGACTACGAGTGGTGGGGCGTCGTGAACGGCGCGAAGCACGCTGACGCCGCGACGAAGTTCATCGTGTCCGCATCAACGCCGCAGGCCTATGCCGATCTGACGAAATACATCGCGTATGCGCCGCCGCGCAAGAACGCCATTGCGCTGATCGACAAGGCACGACTGAACGACCTGCCGACCGCGCCGGCCAACTTCAAGCGCCCGGTGCAGATCGATGCACAATTCTGGGCCGACAATTCGGATGCGATCAACAAGCGCTTCCAGAACTGGCTGGCGCAATAAGTCGAACGTCGATCCACGAGTCACGAGGAGCCCCGCGCACCGATGAACACGCCGCTTCCGTCCACTGCCCCATTCGGCCGCGGCACGCCCGCCGCGGACCGCGCCGCGTTCCAGGCCGTGCGCCGCAAGGCGGCGCTGCGTGCGCTGCTGCTCGCGGTACCACTCCTCGTGTTCCTGCTTGCTACGTTCGTTGGACCGATCGCCAGTCTGCTCGCGCGCAGCGTGCAAAATCCTGAAGTTCGCCACGGCATGCCGCAGCTCACCGCGGCGCTTGACGCGTGGAACGGCACGGGCGTACCGGACGAACCCGTGTTTGCCGCGCTCGCGCACGATCTGAAGGACGCTGCCGCGTCCGGCAATCTCGGCAATATCGCGCACCGCATGAACTTCTATCAGCCGGAGTTTCGCAGCCTGCTGTTCAAAACCGCGCGCGCGACCCGCTCGCAAACGCCTGCGCAATGGAAGCCTGTGCTGATCGGTCTCGACGCGCGGTGGAACGACCCGGAGCCGTGGCGGCTGCTGAAACGGGCGTCCATCTCGCCGACGCCCGATTACCTGCTGAACGCCGTCGACACAACAGTCGCGCCGGACGGCTCGGTCGCACCAGTGCCCGCCGATAGTGCCGTCTATCGCGCGGCGTTCCTGCGCACGGTGGCGATCGGCGCGACGGTGACGGTGCTGTGCCTGCTGTTCGGCTATCCGGTGGCCTATCTGCTGGCGACGTTGCCGGACCGGCAAAGCAACCGTCTGATGCTGTTCGTGATCGTGCCGTTCTGGACCTCGCTGCTCGTGCGCACTACCGCGTGGTACGTGCTGCTGCAGCCGGGCGGCGTGATCAACAGCTTGCTGATGAGTCTTGGTCTCGTCAGTCATCCGGTGCCGCTCATCTTCAATCGGACCGGCGTGCTGATCGGCATGACGCACATCCTGTTGCCGTACATGATCCTTGCGATCTACTCGGTGATGAAAAGCGTGTCGCCGTCGTATATGCGCGCGGCGCAGTCGCTCGGTGCCCATCCGGCAGTCGCATTCGTACGCGTCTATATTCCGCAGACGCTGCCAGGCGTCGGAGCGGGCTGTTTTCTGGTGTTCGTGCTTGCCCTCGGCTACTACATCACGCCGGCGCTGCTCGGCGGTGCCGGCGACGAAATGATCAGCCAGCTGATCGCCTCGCAGACCAACGAGCGCTTGAACTGGGGACTCGCGGGCGCGCTGTCGCTCTATCTCGTGGCGTTTACCGCGGTGTTCTATTTCATCTTCAACCGGCTGGTCGGCATCGACCGCCTGCGCTTCGGTTGAGTGAACCGTCGCACATTCGTGATCAGGAGGCGCATCCACATGAAAGACGGGCGCACCCGGCTTCTTTCCGAACGCATCGCAGGCGCGGGATTGCGCGTGCATTGCGCGATCGTTTTCTTCTTCCTCGTCGCGCCGATTCTTGCAATCGTGCCGCTGTCGTTCAATTCCGGTTCGTTCTTTTCGTATCCGATGCAGGGTTTCTCGCTGCGCTGGTATGCGCAGGCGCTCGGCTCGCCGGACTGGCAACGCGCATTCACGAACAGTATCGGCATCGGTGCGGCGGCTACGCTGATCGCGACCGTCCTCGGCACGCTGGCGGCACTCGGCTTGAGCCGCGCGCAGTTTCCGTTCCGCTCGATCGTGATGCCGATCATCGTGTCGCCGATGATCGTGCCGATCGTGGTGGTCGCCGCAGGCTTCTATCTGGTGTTCGCGCCGCTCGGACTCGTCAATTCGTATCTCGGCGTGGTGTTAGCGCACGCGGCGCTCGGCACGCCATTCGTGGTGATCACGGTCACCGCGTCGCTGTTGTCGTTCGATCAATCGCTGTTACGCGCGGCGTCGGGACTTGGCGCGCCGCCGTGGATCGCGTTCCGGCGCGTGACGCTTCCGCTGATCACGCCCGCCGTCGCAACGGGCAGCGTATTCGCGTTCGCCACGTCGTTCGATGAAGTGATCGTGATTCTTTTCATTGGCGGCCCGGAGCAGCGCACGGTGCCGCGTCAGATGTGGAGCGGCATTCGCGATTCGATCAACCCTTCGATTCTCGCGGTTGCGACGCTGCTGATGATTTTCGCTATCGCCCTGTTCGCCTGCCTGAGCTGGCTTCGCAAGCGCGCCGGGGCGGCTAGCCGGGCATTTGCGTGAGTGGTGGGTAACGGCAAACACCACCATGACTGAGCGTAAGTGACGCCACACGCGTTTCCGATAAACGCCTGTCGCACAAGGCTTCAGGCGAGGTGCCTGACGATCCCGGCAGTTATCACAGCCGAAACGCAATGCCGGGAAGTCCAGTTACCGGCATTGGCACGCAGCAAAGAATTTTTCGCGTACGCGAATATTCACGCTACCAGTCCCAGCGGGGCTGGTAAGTCCAAGCATGCGAAGCGTGCAGCGAATGTCGTTGATAACCTTGCACCCCGCAAGGAATGGCCGCGCGTGGTAGTCGGCTACGTGTGCGCAATGGTCTTACACGTACGAGGTGACGCGCTTCAGCTCGCCGTTCCAGCGCAACAGGTCGCCCCTGTACGTGTCGGGTGCCACAGAAAGTGAAAACCGTGCCAGGTAAGTGAAAAACTGCTGACATAGTTGGTGAAAAGTTTCCGGCGGGCGGCGTTCAATCGGAGCGTGCGCGGGCCGTGGCTGTCTCAGTTCGACCCACAGCGATCTCTCGAGTCGCCGGAAAACGGTCGCTCGCTTTGCCGGGTGTCTGTTGCAGCCCACCCGTCACACAGATCAAGACTCGACACTGCGAAAAAAACCGAGCGCACAGCACCATCGAAGCTCATTTGAACGGAGCCTTTTCCGGTTCGGCTGCATACTTGTCCCGGATCGCGTTCACGCAGTTGGTGAACCGCGTGCGGAAACCGACGGGATCGGTGCTCGGCGGTGTGAGTCCGTCCGAAGTAACGTTCCAGCCGTTGGGTGTACGGGTGACATCAAGATCGAAGGAGATGCCCGGCGCGTCCTCGAAAATCACCGTCTCGCGCACAACGCGGCCCCCGGAGCGGATGATCGCCTGGCATCCCTGGTGAAGCCCGCCAGCGGTATGAGCGTTGCCGCGGCCCGGGGCGATGCTGTCCGGGGCGGCGCCGTACATCCGTAGTGATTCGAATTGGGGCGGTGTCCCGGCGGTAACGAATGCAACGTCGGCCTCTGATATCCCGTCGCTACAGCCGGTTACCAGCCAGGAAATCGCAACCAACATGATGCCGGTGAAAGCGTGTCGGAGACTCGAGGTGTCGTGGCGTAGCATGGTTGGTCCAGGAATTCGCGGTACGTGGTGGTAAGCGGTGGGCGATCACGCCGATCGCCATCGCGACAAGGGCGCGCGAGAAAGAGATCTTGAACGCGGTCGGAAGATCGAAAACGTCGAATGCTTAAATCAGGCGTTCAGGCATGCCACGATACCGGCACACGCTGCGCTCAAGGCGAACGCCAGCGGCCATAATTTGAATCGCAGGGTCATGAGTTTCGGCTTCAATGAAAAAACGCTCGACTTTCATATCGGCAAACAGTGGAAATTCTTGAGTAATCCGCTCGCTTCACGAGACCGCCCCCCCGGTGGGTGGGTTGTCGACGATTCCGGCGACGCAGTCGAATTACTCTTTGTGGCCGTACACGGTCTGATGCTGAACCGGCGACAGCGGCTGTCGTCGACCCGACTGCATTCGGCAGCAGTCGACCCACTGCGGACGGCCACATTTCTCCAAAGCGGTCGTTCAAACGCCGCCACTGTTTGCCAAGGGACGACCTCATGACAACGCCGAGGTGCACTCACTGGACACCGTGCAAGAGCGCAAGACGCGACGCGGTCTCTTGAATAGCCAGACATTTTCTTATTGCGGGAGAGCCTACAAAGGTCGCTTCGGGTTGAAAATGCATCCTTCGCGGGCTGCCGGCCGGCCCCGAGGCGCAGCGGGTCGTCCATCAGCTTGATCACTGGCCCCCATGTCGCTTGCTCGGCGGCGTTGTATTGGAAACGCACGACGACGAGCACGTCTTTGCGGATCGCCACCTTCTCGTAGACAATGCGTCATTTGGGCGTCAGACGGGAGGGCGCCACGAAGCCGGACCTGCTTAGCTCACAAGAAAACTTCCATGGCGCACAGTCGGTTTCGTCGTCGCAGCGATTAATCAATACGGGATGTGAATGGCAACTTCTAGCGAAAAATCTTCGGGACAAGCACGTTACGCGAGCTATCCCAGTCTAGTAGACCGGGTCGTGCTCATTACGGGCGGCGCGAGTGGCATTGGCGCTTCGTTCGTCGAGCACTTCGTTGCGCAAGGCGCACGTGTGGGCTTTCTCGACATCGACACGAACGCGGGAACAGCTCTTGCCAAATCGCTCGGTAAAGCGCGCCATAAACCGCTCTTCGTCGCCTGCGACGTCACCGACATTCCCGCGTTGCACGCGGCCATCGCCGAAGTGCGGGCAGCATTCGGACCGATCGAGGTGCTCGTGAACAACGCGGCGAACGATCGCCGCCACGCGCTCGCCGACGTTACGCCCGAGTCGTTCGATGCAGGCGTTGCAGTTAACGTGCGGCATCAGTTGTTCGCAGCGCAGGCCGTGGTCGAGGATATGAAGGCCGCACGCGCGGGCTCGATTATTAATCTCGGCTCGCATTGCTGGATGCTCAAGAGCAGCCAGTTCCCGGTTTACGCAATGAGCAAGGCGGCAGTGCAGGGCCTGACGCGCGGGTTCGCCAAGGACCTCGGCGCGTATGGGATCCGTGTGAACACGCTCGTGCCGGGCTGGGTGTTGACTGAGAAGCAGCGCGACCTGTGGCTCACCGACGAAGGCCGCGAAGAGATACGACGCGGCCAGTGCATCGACGAGGAAATGGAGCCCGGCGATCTCGCGCGCATGGCGCTCTTCCTCGCGGCCGACGACAGCCGCATGATCACGTCGGAGGATGTCATGGTGACGGGTGGCTGGTCGTAATAAGGCCGATTCTCGCCCGGCGGTTTCGCCCATTGACGAGCGGTAGTGGCATGGCAACTTCCGAGGAAAGGTTGGCCGATGGTGGAAGCGCGTTCGCGACCTCGCTCAACCAAGCGAGGTCTCGAAGGTTGTCGACGATTTCACCCGGATCGTCGACTGACCGCTGATGGCCGAACGTCGCCTCATGCAATCAGCATATTCGGCGTGCTTTGCGCTAAACGATTCGATTCCCAGGAGGGGCCAACGGCAGTCGTTGCATGATTCCTTCGACGGCCTGCTCAACCGAAAACTTTGCGGTGTCGACGACGAGGTGCGTCGATTCCCATGGGTCGTATTGACGTTTAAGCACGCTCTGCCATGTCGGCAACTGAAAATCGGGGATATCGGCCTTTCGCCCCTCGACCCTATGCCGGTGCATTGCAGCATCCGAACAAACCAACTCGATCTCGAAAATCTGCACACCTGCCTCGAACGCCACATTTCTCCAGGCGCTACGCGTAATTTGCAACGAATTGACCGAGTCCGCGACGACAGTCGACCCAAGCCGTAAGTTATCGCCGGCAACCGCATATGCGGCCAGATAGCCGGCAGCCCCGATATCCGATTGGCCGCTTTTGCACGCCTTGATTGCCTGTTCCAATGTATCTATGCGCAGATAAACGGCCGCGAGCCTGCGTGCGAGTGTTTGCGCTACTGTTGTCTTCCCGGTGCCTGGTAGTCCGCCGAAGGCGATCAACACTTTCGATGCTCCCTGATCAGTAGACGCAGACAGATTGTTATCGATCTACGTCACGAGGTCGACTGTCTCCTCCTGGCCGCATATTGCCGCATGCCGCCTGCATAGGTTTGCAATCTGCCCGGTCGATTTAGACCTGCTGCCCTCCGTTGGAATTTCCATCATTTGTGGCGCAACCATCAGGAATTTTCACATTCCACGGCACAGGCCAGGACATGCGTGCCACCGTTAGTGAAAAAGCCTTTCGGAATCAGCGTCGCGGATTTCACTTGCCGCGTCACTCGACAGTACGCTTTGCCGGCTCCGGCGCTCACGCTATTCGGCCCGGTGGCGCGATGCGTGGACGGATTTGAGCCCGGTTCATACACGGCCCAACTGGGTGTTTTGCGGCCCTTCATGGTCCCCGGCCCGTCCTCCACAACCTCGGCGCACAACTGGCGAAGCGTCACCGAACGCGAAGAGGGAACCGCGATCACCTGGCAGAAGTCGACATTGGTCTGCTCGCAGCCCCAGATCAAGCAAAGAATGTCGCCAAGCTTGAAAGTGTGTGCCGCCGTGCGGCGCTCATGTGCTGCGCGCTCGCGGTCGTCGTACTGACGCACGACGCCGGCGAGGAACCTTTCCCGTGCCGCTTCGCCACACTGGAAAGTCGCATGTGTAACGGGCTTGCTCTTGCTGCCGTGATAGACCAGCAGAGCGGCCAGGTTCTTGACTGACTATGCACGCGTTCGCGCCGCGAGGGCGAACCTCCGCGACGCGAAACGATCGGCCAACAGTCGCAGACAAGAACCGCAGTACGTCAACGTTCGACGGGGTGCGGCTCCTTCAATTTATTCGCGACACGCACCGCGTCGTAGTAGGCAGCATTCGGCGGCCGCTTCAGGTACTGTCCCGCGCCACGCTGCGCGCGCAGATCGCCGTCCGCCCACGCATGCGCGCCACGCGTGAACGTGTGCATCGCGACGCCCTGCACCGTCATCCCTTCAAAGACGTTGAAGTCGACCTTCTGATGATGCGTCTTCACCGAGATCGTCTTCGTCGCAGCAGGGTCCCAGATGACGAGATCCGCGTCGGCGCCCACCTGCACGGCCCCTTTGCGCGGATACAGATTGAAAATCTGCGCGGCATTCGCCGACGTGATGCGCACGAACTCGTTCGGCGTGATGCGTCCGCGATTGACGCCCTCGTGCCATAGCACGGACATCCGGTCTTCGACGCCGCCGCAACCGTTCGGAATCTTCGTGAAGTCCTCGCGTCCCATCGCCTTCTGCGACGCGCAGAACACGCAGTGGTCGGTGGCCGTCGTATGCAACTGGCCCGATTGCAGGCCGCGCCACAGCGCCTCGCGATGCTCGTGTGTGCGAAACGGCGGGCTCATCACATGCGCGGCCGCCCGCGTCCAGTCAGGGTCGCGATAAACGGATTCATCGATCACCAGATGCCCCGGCAGCACTTCGCCGAACACCCGCTGCCCTTCGTTGCGCGCGCGCGATATCGCTTCGACGGCCTCTTTCGCCGAGACGTGCACGATGTACACAGGCACGCCAAGCACCTGGGCGATCCGGATCGCGCGATTGGCTGCTTCACCTTCCACTTCGGGCGGACGCGACAGCGGATGCGCCTCCGGTCCCCTGAAGCCTTTTGCCAATAGCTGCTTTTGCAACTGGAACACGAGCTCGCCATTCTCCGCATGCACGGTCGGCAGCGCGCCGAGTTCGAGCGAACGCGAGAAGCTGTTCACGAGCACTTCGTCATCGGCCATTATCGCGTTCTTGTAGGCCATGAAGTGCTTGAAGCTCGACACGCCATGCTCGTGCACGAGCGTGCCCATGTCGCGATAGACCGAGTCGTCCCACCACGTCACGGCCACATGAAAGCCGTAATCCGCCGAGGCCTTTTCCGCCCAGCCACGCCATTCCCTGAACGCATCCATCAGCGGTTGCTTCGGGCTCGGAATCACGAAGTCGATGATGCTCGTCGTGCCGCCGGACAGGCCTGCGGCCGTGCCCGTATAGAAGTCGTCGCTGGCCGTGGTGCCCATAAACGGCAGTTCCATGTGCGTGTGCGGATCGATACCGCCGGGCATCACGTACTGGTCGTGCGCATCGACGACTTTCGCGCCCTCGGGCGGATCGATCGTGCGATCGATCTGCAGGATCGTGCCGCCGTCTTGCGGGTCCGCGATCAGCACGTCGGCTCGGTGCGTGCGGTCGGAATCGATCACTGTGCCGCCGCGAATCAGGGTTGTCATCTGTTGCCTCCTCCTTCGTCAGATCACGCAATTCACGCGTTCGCCATGCTCGCGCCCGCACTGCGGCGCAGCTTCATCCATGTGCCGTACACGATCGATGCGAGCACCAGTCCCACGAACCATGCATACGTATAGAGCGTATTGAGGAACGCGGGCACGTTCGGGAACGATGCGGGGAACGCCGTGTGCAGAAAGCCCGGCAGATTGGGCAGCACGCCGATCGCGAGCGCGACGACGGCGGCCATGTTCCAGCCGCCCGTATAGCTGTATTCGCCGTTTTCGTCGAACAGTTCGCGCTGGTTGAGCCGCGTGCCGCGAATGAAGAAGTAGTCGACCATCATGATGCCCGCGACAGGTCCAAGCAGCGCCGAATAACCGACGAGCCAAACGAAGATGTAGCCCTGTGTCGTCGCGAGAATCTTCCACGGCATCATCACGATCGCGAGGCTCGCCGTCATGAGGCCGCCGGTACGATACGAAACGCGCTTCGGCCACAGGCTCGAAAAGTCGTAGGCAGGGCCGACGAGATTCGCGGCGAGATTGCAGCCCATCGTGTCGAGCGTGAGGATGATGAGCGCGACGCCGACACCGATGCCCGTCATGCGGCTCGTCAGATCGATCGGGTCCCAGATCGCATTGCCGTAGATCACGACGGTGGCCGACGTCACGACGACCGAAATCATCGACAGCAGCGCCATCGGCACGGGCAAGCCGATCGCCTGGCCGACGACCTGATCGCGCTGCGTCTTCGCAAAGCGCGTGAAATCCGGAATGTTGAGCGCGAGCGTCGCCCAGAAGCCGACCATCGCGGTCAGGCTCGGCCAGAATGTCACCCAGAAAAGCCCTTCTTTCTTGCCGCCCGCCGCAAACTGCGACGGCCCTGACAGCATCGAGCCGACGCCGCCCGCTTTCGACGTCGCCCACCACACCAGCGCAATGCACATCACGACCTTGATCGGCGCGGACCAGCTTTCGAGCCAGCGGATCGAATCGGTGCCATTCACGATGAAGTAGATCTGCAACGCCCAGAACGCGAGAAAGCACGCGAGCTGGCCGATCGAGATATCGAGGAACGGCAGCGCCGCGCCATGCAGCGCATTACCGGTCAGGATGTTGAGCAGCGTAAAGATCGCACTACCGCCAAGCCACGTCTGGATGCCATACCAGCCGCACGCGACGATCGCACGCAGCAGCGCGGGCAGCTTCGCGCCCTGCGTGCCGAACGACGAGCGCACGAGCACCGCGTACGGAATGCCGTGCTTTGCGCCCGCGTGTCCGATCAGAAGCATCGGCACCAGCACGATCAGATTGCCGAGCAACACCGTCAACACCGCCTGCCACGGCGACATGCCCTGCTCCGTCAAGCCGGCCGCGAGCATGTACGACGCGATGTTCATCACCATGCCGACCCACAGCGCCGCGAAGTGATACCACTTCCATGTGCGCTGCGCCGGGCCGGTCGGCGCGAGGTCGTCGTTATAGAGACTGCTGCCGTGCGCGACGGTCGCATGCGACGCGTCGGCGGATTGCGCTGTCTGCTTCATCGATGGATCTCCACTTGAACGCTCGTTGAGGGTGGGGCCGCGGTCTTTCAGGCCGCTTTGGCCGCTTGTAGTGCATCGGTCGCTTCTGGTGTGTCCGCAATGACTCGCGCCGGATTGTTCGGATGCGTCGTCCAGTTCGCGTACTCGCCGCTATCGACACGCTCCATCGTGATGCATTGCTCGACCGGGCACACATGCATGCAAAGATTGCACCCGACGCATTGCGCATCGATCACTTCGAAATGACGCTTGCCGTCTTTTTCACGCGTGATCGCCTGGTGCGACGTGTCTTCGCAGGCGATATGACAGAGGCCGCACTCGATGCACTTGTCCTGATCGATGCGCGCCTTGATGTCGTACTTGAGGTTCAGATACTTCCAGTCGGTGACGTTCGGCACGGCGCGGCCACGAATCTCGTCGAGCGTCGCGTAGCCTTTTTCGTCCATCCAGTTCGACAGGCCGTCCGCGAGATCGGACACGATGCGAAAGCCGTAGTGCATTGCCGCCGTACACACCTGCACGCTGCCGGCGCCCAGCACCATGAACTCGGCCGCATCGCGCCACGACGAAATGCCGCCGATGCCCGAAATCGGCAGATTCGGCGTTTCGGGATCGCGCGCGATTTCAGCGACCATGTTCAGCGCAATCGGCTTCACGGCGGGACCGCAGTAGCCGCCGTGCGTGCCCTTGCCATCGACGGTCGGCATCGGCGCCATCTGGTCGAGATCGACGGCGACGATCGAGTTGATCGTATTGATCAGCGACACGCCGTCCGCGCCGCCCTTGTAGGCGGCACGCGAGCCCATGCGGATGTCGCTGATGTTCGGAGTGAGCTTCACGAGGCACGGCAGCTTCGTGCCTTGCTTCACCCAGCGCGTGACCATCTCGACATACTCGGGCACCTGGCCGACAGCCGAACCCATGCCGCGCTCGCTCATCCCATGCGGACAACCGAAGTTCAGTTCCACGGCATCGGCGCCCGTGTCCTCGACGAGCGGCAGAATCCATTTCCAGTCGCGCTCATTGCAAGGCACCATCAGCGAGACGATCAGCGCGCGGTCGGGCCAGTCGCGCTTGACCTCCCTGATTTCGCGCAGGTTGACGTCGAGCGGACGGTCCGTGATCAGTTCGATGTTGTTCAGGCCCGCCATGCGCTGGCCGTTCCATTGCACCGCGCCGTAACGCGAACTGACGTTGACCACATGCGGATCGAGCCCGAGCGTCTTCCACACGACCCCGCCCCAGCCCGCTTCGAATGCGCGGTTCACGTTGTAGGCTTTGTCGGTCGGCGGCGCGGAGGCGAGCCAGAAAGGATTCGGCGAAGTGATGCCGGCAATCGTGCAGCGTAGATCGGCCATGTTCGGCTCCGTGGGGATTCGCTTTTCAGGTAACGTTGCGTGCGTTGGCGTGCGTTCGGGTTTCAGGCCGCCTTGACGGCGGCGAGCGCGAAGGCCGCATCGATCGATGCCGCCGCGAGCTTGCCGTCCTGCACGGCCTGCACGGTCAGATCGACGCCGCCCGATGCTGCGCAATCGCCGCCCGCCCAAACGTTGACCAACGACGTACGCATGTCCGCATCGACCGCAATGCGGCTTTGGTCGAGCGTCAACAGTTCGCGATCGAGCCCGACGGGTACCAGCGTCTGCCCGATTGCTTTGAGCACCATATCGGCTTCCACTGTGAAGCGCTCCGCGCCGCGGCCATTCACAGCGCGTTCGAATTCGACGCCGGTCACCGATCCATCGCTGCCGATCAATCGCACCGGCTTCGCATGTGTGACGAGCGTCACGCTCTGCTTCTGCGCGAATTCGCGCTCGGCCCATGTCGCGCTCATCGATTCGACGCCGCGCCGATACACCATCGTCACGCTCGTCGCGCCGAGCTTGCGGCTTTGCACGGCCGCATCGACAGCCGTATTGCCGCCGCCGATCACGATCACGCGGCGCCCGACCGGTACCGTCGAAAGATCTTTCGCCTGACGCACCTGCTCGATGAAATCGACGGCGTTCATCACACCATCGAACGACTCACCTTCGAGTTCCAAAGCGCGCACACCCGCGAGTCCGACGGCAAGAAACACGGCATCGTGTTGCTGCCGCAACGTATCGAGCGTGGTGTCGCGGCCCAATGCGACGCCAGTCTTCAGCTCGATACCACCTACCGACAACAGCCATTGCACTTCCCGTTGCGCGAAGTCATCGACGGTCTTGTAGGCGGCGATTCCGTATTCATTGAGGCCGCCGCCTTTATCGCGGGCGTCGTAGATCGTCACGCGATGACCGGCCACCGCAAGACGATGCGCGCACGCGAGTCCCGCCGGCCCGGCGCCGACGACGGCCACGTGGCGTCCGCTGGCCGCTGCGCGTTTGAACTGCACGGCATCGCGCGCCATCGCCCAGTCCGTTGCATGACGTTGCAACGCGCCGATCGCCACGGGCTGCGCGTCCTGATGATTGCGCACGCAGGCGCCTTCGCAAAGGATCTCCGTCGGGCACACGCGCGCGCACATGCCACCCAGGGGATTCGCGGAAAGAATGTCGGTGGCAGCGCCCTTCAGATTGCCGTTGCCGATCTTGCGGATGAAGCCTGGAATGTCGATCTGCGTCGGACAGGCCTGCACGCACGGCGCGTCGTAGCAGTAGTGACAGCGGCTCGCAGCCGCGGCGGCGGCCGTCGGGTCGAGCAGCGGTGCAATATCGGCAAATTCGCACGAAAGCTGTTCGGACGACAGACGGTGCGCGGCGATGTCGCCGGTTTGCTTGATGGCCATACACGTTCCTTCGTCAAAGTGAGGACGTCGCCGTGCCTGCCGGCTTCGCGTGATCGAAGCCGGGACGGCGTGTTTTATGGGTGAAGCGTTGCGGCGCTACCGCTTCATCGAGCGCTTACGGGGTGCTCTCGCAAGCGCGTTCCAGCATCGCGTGCAGCAATACGTTCGCGCCAGCCTCGATCCACTCGGGCGTCGCGTCTTCGACTTCGTTGTGACTGATCCCATCCACGCAGGGCACGAACACCATCGACGTCGGCGCGACTTGCGAGAGATAGCACGCGTCATGACCCGCGCCCGACACCATGTCGCGATGTGAATAACCGAAGCGTTCGGCAGCGGCGCGCACGGACTTCACACACGCCGCGTCGAACTTGACGGGCTCGTAGTAAAAGATCTGTTCGAGCTCGGTTTCGAGGCCGATGCCGCCTGCAATCTTCGCAACACCCTCGCGCAATTCGGCATCCATCTTCGCGAGCACGGCATCGTCCGGATGACGGAAATCGACCGTGAAGAACACTCGGCCCGGAATCACGTTGCGCGAGTTCGGATGCACCTGCATCATGCCGACCGTCGCGCACGCGAGCGGCGCGTGCGCGAGCCCGATACGGTTCACGAGATCGACGACGCGCGCCGCACCCAGCAATGCGTCCTTGCGGCGCGGCATCGGCGTTGGGCCCGCATGCGCTTCCTGGCCCGTTAGCGTGATCTCGTACCAGCGCTGACCTTGCGCATCGGTGACCACACCGATCGTCTTCTGTTCGGCTTCGAGTATCGGACCCTGCTCGATATGCAATTCGAACGCCGCGTGCAGCGGATGGCTGCCACACGGCACGTTGCCCGCATAGCCGATCCGTTCGAGCTCTGCGCCGATCGTCTTGCCGTCGACGTCCTTGCGAGAGAGGCCGTAGTCGAGCGTAAAGACGCCCGCGAACACGCCCGACGCCACCATCGCGGGCGCAAAGCGCGAGCCTTCTTCGTTGGTCCAGATCACGACTTCGATCGGATGCGCGGTTTCGATGTTGCGGTCATTGAGGCTGCGAATCACTTCGAGCCCGCCGAGCACGCCGTAGATGCCGTCGAAGCGCCCGCCGGTGGGTTGCGAGTCCGCATGCGAGCCCGTCAGCACAGGCAAGGCATTCGGGTTCGTGCCCGCGCGCCGCATGAACACATTGCCCATCTGATCGACGCTCACCGTGCAGCCCGCCTCCTTCGCCCAACTAACGATGAGGTCGCGCCCTTGCTTGTCGAGATCGGTGAGCGCGAGACGACAGACGCCGCCCTTCTTCGTTGCGCCGATCTTCGCCATCGTCATGAGGCTATCCCACAGCCGATTGCCGTTAATCGTGATCGACGTATCTAGTCCTTGTTTCAACGCTTCGGATACCGCATTCATTCGTCTTGCTCCTCTGGATCAACACGCCTTGCAGTCCAAATGCGAGACACTGTGCATGGCCTCGCGACGAAGTGAAACTGGTGCATCGGTGGCGCAGAAGGATTCACTTTTGGGCATCGATGCACACGAGGCGTGCATAGCGCAAATGCCTGAAGCGTCCGATTGATGCGTTGGTAAACCCTGGCCGTGATGCCTGCTTCGAATCCTGTCCGATTGGACAGGTTGTAGCTGATTAAAATCATCAAAGCAATGTCTTTTGTGCGCGCCGAAACAGTTCGACATAAGAGCGAGAAGCATGCCATTGCGATGCAGCATGTCTTTTTGCCCGAATGACAAGTCGGCGCGAACGGTTATGTCGATGCGCACGCGAGCGGCTAGAATAAAGCGCGACGCAGCACCGAGGCCCACGATGAAACACCACGACACAATGTTGAGCGAAACGGACAACGACGAAGCGGCACCGCCTTTGCGGCGTCGCAAGGCTCACATTCGCGAGAGCAACGAAGCCCATCTGCTCGCGTGCGCGGAGGCCGTGTTTGCGGAGCGCGGCTTCGAAGGCGCGAGCACGGCGATGATCGCCGAACGCGCGGGCTTACCGAAAGCCAACGTCCATTACTACTTCCCGACGAAGCTCGCACTCTATCGCCGCGTGCTCGAAAACCTGTTCGAAGACTGGCATCGGGCGGCGAATACGTTCGAAGGCAGCGACGACCCTGTCGACGCAATCGGCGGCTATGTGCGCGCGAAGATGGAATTGTCGCGGCGGCGGCCGCTCGGATCGAAGGTATGGGCAAACGAAATCATTCACGGCGCCGAGCACATGCAGGACATCCTCGCGCATCGCGTGAAGCCGTGGCTCGATACCCGCGTGAGGGTCATCGACGACTGGGTCGCGCGGGGCCTGCTCGCGAACGTGGATGCGAAAACGTTGATGTACATGATCTGGGCCACGACGCAGCACTACGCGGATTTCGATGTGCAGATACGCGCGCTCAGCGGCAAGCGTGCGCTGTCGCAAAAGGCGTTCGATGCGGCCACTGAGCAGGTCGTGCAACTTGTGATTCGCGCGTGCGGCGCGAGGTCTCCGTCAGCGAAGATCTAGCGTTGAATTCAGGTCCCGTGCAGGCAGTGTCACGTTAAAGCGTTCGCGCCGCCGAGTCGGGCAAGGACGTTCGCATAGTCCTCCGGCGTGTCCATATCGAGCGCGAAACGATCGTGGGCAGCGGCGTGAATGAACACCTCGTCGCGATGCTCCTCGATCAGTTTTCGACATCCCGGATTCACGTGACCACTGACGACTTCGGCCGCATAGCTTGCGGAAAACACCACGGGGTTGCCGCGTCGTCCGTTGCAGAACGGCACCAGAATCGAGCCCCGTGGCATCGCGGCGAACGCGTCGATCAACTCGCGATAGTCGGCGGTATCGAGAAGCACCTGATCGGCCAGACACACCATCACGACGTTGCAGGGCGCGCTCAGGGCGGCCACGCCGACCGCGACGGAAGTCATCTGCCCTTCCTCATAGCGCGGATTGTTCCGGAACGTCACCGGCAGCCCGTCGAGCGCTTCCATCACCGCCCGGCCGCCGTAACCGGTGACGACCACGATTTCGACAGGCCCCGCCCCCGCCAGCGCGCTCACGGTGCGTCTGACGGCCGGCTGACCGCCGATCGGCAGCAGCAGCTTATGCCGGCCCTGCATCCTCGACGACAGACCGGCGGCAAGCACGACCGCCGAGAACGCCGGCGGCTCGCGGCACGCGGCGCTCTGCCCCGCGTCGTTCACGTCTTCTCCAGATGGGCTTTGGTCTGGACGATCGCCAGATATTTCGCGGGCTGGCGCTCGAACTCCTGCTTGCAACCGTCGCAACAGAAGTAGAAACGCTCGCCGCCAAAGTCGAGCACATGTTTGGCCGACGCGATGTCGATCTCCATCCCGCACACGGGATTCAGATAACGCGCGAGCGGCGCGCCAGCCTGATTGGATGCTTCGCACGGCGACAACGGTGGCACCGTTTCACCGCAGGCATCAGCCTGTGCATCGGCCCCGGCAGCGGCGGCCTCTTCCAGCTCGCCGCGCAACGCGACCAACCCGGCGACCGCGCCCAACGCGATCTCTTGCGGCGTGTGCGCGTGAATGTGCGGACCCGCGGGCGCATGCAGCGCTGCCAGACGCTCCGGCGCGATGCCACGCACGCGCATCGTGTCACGCAACCGGTCCGCTTTGCGCTGACTCGCGACCAGCAGCACGGCAGCGGCCGTGCTGCGCAAGGCTGATTCGAGCGCCTCTTCGTCGCCGTCGCCCTGAGTGGCGACCAGAACCAACAAGGGCTTGATCGCCTCGAACGCGGCCACCTCGAAACCTTGCAGGACGCGCGGCAGACCCAACGCCGCCAACGGCGCGGTCACGTTCGCCGCCGCGCACACGCGCAGGCCCATCCGCTGCACCAGCACGCAGGCTTCGAGCGCAGTGGGCGTCGAGCCCAGTACCAGCACCGCGGGCGCGGGCAGCGTCGGTTGAATGAACAGTTCGAGCGCGCCATTGCTGGCACACGGCATCGCATGCGCTTCGACGTCCGCTTCCGCACGGTCGGGCTCGTTGCTGATGCGTATGCGCTTTGGCCGGCCCGCGCGGATCGTCTGTTGCGCGGCCTCGATCACAAGCGCGCGCGAGCAGCCGCCGCCGATCCAGCCGTGCAGTGTGCCGTCGTCTTCGACCAGCGCCTGCGCGCCCACCCACGCCGAGGTCGGCGGCGCCGCGCGTATCACGGTCACCACAGCGAACGGCCGCGCCTGTTCGATCAGCCGTTGTTCAAGTTGGAGAAGGGTCTCGGTGCTCATCGCGGGATACTCATTGCAGAATCGTCAACACCCGGGGCAGCACGCGCTCGAGGCTCGTCAGGTCGCGCGCGCCGGCCAGCAGGTCGATATAAGGGAGCGCCGCCTGCATGCCGGCGCTGGCCGGCGTGAAATCGGCGCGGCTCGCGAGCGGATTGAGCCACACGAGACACCGGCAACGGCGCCGCAGCGTGGCGAGCGCTTGCCGCAGACGTTCGGGCTCACCGGCATCGTAGCCGTCACTGACCATCACGACCGCCGTGCGCGAATGGAGCAGCCGCCTCGCGTGCTGCCGGTTGAATTCATCGACACTGTCGCCGATGCGCGTGCCGCCCGCCCAACCCGCCGACAGCAGTTGCAGCCGCTCCTGCGAACGCCACGGGTCCGGGTCGCGCAACGCCTGTCCGATGCCCACCAGCCGGGTGTGGAAGATGAAGCAATGCACGTCGGAAACCCGTGCGCTCAGTACGCGGGCGAGTCGCAGATAGAAAAAACTGTACAGGCTCATCGAGCGGCTCACGTCCAGCAGCAGCACGATGCGCGGCCGCAGCCGCCGCTTGCGGCGCCAGCCGAGATCGAGCGGCAAGCCGCCATGCGACACGCTGCGGCGGATCGTCCACCCGATGTCGATCGTGCGGCCACTGCACGCGCGCCGTTCGCGGCGCACCGCAATGCCTTGCAGGCGCTGAGCGAAACGGCGGATCGCCGCATCGATCGCGAATAGTTCGTCGGGCTGATGCAAATGGCGGAAATCCGCGTGCGCCAAAGACTCTTCCCACGCGGCGCCCTGCTCGGCCGTCCTGCCGTTTGGCTGCGCCGCGCTGGCCCCGCGCCCCGCCGCAAGTGAAAGCGGCGTGCCCTCGCTACCGTCGCGCGCTCCTGCGCTCTTTGCCATGTCGATGCGGCCCGCGCCGCCGGCCCGCGTTTCGACCAGACTGCGCCGATTCGGCACGAAAAAGTAAGCGTCGAACAGTTCGTCGAAGCGCCGCCACTGCTGCGCATTCGAGCACAGCAACGCGCGCAGGCTCCAGCGCAACACCTCGCTGTCCAGTTGGCCCATGCGCAACGCAACGTCCATCGACGCAGCCACGTCACTGCTGGTGACGCGGAAATCGTTCGCGCGCAACCAGCCGGCAAAACCCGTATAGCGGGTTACCAGCGCCTCTTCGAGGGCCGAGGGCGAGCGGGCTCGCGCGGCGGTGCAGTCGATCCCGGTCAGCATGACGCCACCAGTCTTTCGACGACGGGCCGCGTGAGGCCCGCCTGGTCCTCGCGGGTTTTGACCAGCGCGGCGAGCGAATCCATGATCCGATCGACGCCGTCCGCATTGATCGAACTGACGCCGAGGCGCAGCAACGCGGCGACCCAGTCGAGCGTTTCAGCCAGCCCCGGTTTCTTTTGCAAATCCATTTGCCGTACCGACTGGACGAATTCGACGATCTGCCGCGCGAGCTTCTCCGGCACCTCGGGGATCTGGCTGCGCACGATCAGCAATTCTTTTTCGAAGCCCGGGTAGTCGACGTACTGATAGAGGCAGCGACGGCGCAACGCGTCGGAGATTTCGCGCGTACCGTTGGACGTCAGAACGACGAACGGCCGCTCGTTGGCACGAATCACGCCAAGTTCCGGAATCGACATCTGGAAGTCGGACAGCAACTCCAGCAGATAGGCTTCGAACGCCTCGTCGGTGCGATCGATCTCGTCGATCAGCAGCACCGGCGCAGGGGTCGTCGTGATCGCTTCGAGCAGCGGCCGTTTGAGCAGATAGCGCTCCGAGAAAATGTCCTGTTCCTTGTCCGGAATCGGCCGCCTGTCCTGTTCCAGCAGTTTGATCGCCAGCAACTGGTGCTGGTAGTTCCATTCGTAGAGCGCCGAATGCGCGTCGAGACCTTCGTAGCATTGCAGGCGAATCAGCCGCGTATCGAGTAGCCGCGCGAGCGCCTTGGCGACTTCCGTCTTGCCGACTCCGGCCTCGCCTTCGAGCAGCAATGGCCGGCGCATTTCCATCGTCAGCAGCAAGGTCGCGGCAAAGCTGCGCTCGCAAATGAAGCCCTGCCGCGCAAGCCGAGCCTGCAGCTCGACGACGTCGCCCATGCGGTCGCTGGCCATGATCGCTGCCCGGCCTTAAGCCGTCTTGCGGGAAAAAAGCCCGCGTAACCAGTCGCGCACCACGGCCCACGCGAGCGCGAGGCCATTCAGTTCGGGAGGCGGCGCGTTGACGTCCGATGCGGCAGCAGGCGGCTGCGGCTCGCCTGGCGTGGTGCTGACCGGCGCCGCTTCAGGCCGTGGCTGCGAGCTTTGCAGCCGCGCCGCAAAGTTCGCCACGAACTGCTTGAGCATCTGCTCCGACACCGGGCCCATCAGCCGGCCACCGAGGGAAGCGGCCTTGCCGCTCATCGTCACCTCGCTCTTGCCCACCAGCTCGCAGGCCTCGCCGCTGGCCTGCACGGCGGCAACCAGATCCATCGACGCCGCCGAGGTGCCGGTCGTGTCCGCGCCCTTGCCGGTCAGATGCAAGCGGCGCGCCGCCGCGTCGAGCTCCACCACCTCGATATCGCCTTTGAACGACATCACAGCCGGCCCGAGCCGTACCGTGATCGTCCCTTTGTAGTGCGTGGCGTCGACGCGTTCGGTAATTTTCGCGCCCGGCATGCAGCCGGCCACGGCCTCGATGTCCTGCATCAGTTGCCACGCGTTATCCGCCGTGGCGGCCAGCGGAAACACCTTTTCCAGTACGACTTTCATCGATGCCCCCATCGCATGTATGTGCGTGCGCCCCGCGGTGCGGGCCTTCAGCACCGCGGCCTTTGCGTCGCCGACGCGCGTCGCGATCACTGCCGCGTGAGCCCCAGCGCGCGGCATTGCTGCCAGACGCGATACGCGTTGTGCGGCATGTTCATATGCGTGACGCCCAGATGGGCGAACGCATCGACCACGGCGGCCGTAAAGCACGGAATGGAGCCGACGTGCGGCGACTCCGCCACCCCCTTTGCGCCGATCGGATGATGCGGCGAAGGCGTCACCGTGAAGTCGGTCTCCCAGTGAGGCGTTTCGACCGCCGTCGGCACGAAGTAATCGAGCAGCGTGCCGCCCAGCAGATTGCCGGATTCGTCATAGGGCAGTTCCTGACCCATCGCGACCGCAAATCCCTCGGTCAAACCGCCGTGGATCTGCCCTTCGATGATCATCGGATTGATTCGCGTACCGCAATCGTCGAGCGCATAGAAGCGGCGCACCTTCGTTTCGCCGGTATAACGACTCACATCCAGCACGCATACGTACGCGCCGAACGGGAACGTGAAGTTGGGCGGGTCGTAATAATCGACTGCCTCCAGCCCCATTTCCATCCCCTCGGGCACGTTGTTATAAGCCGCCCACGCGACTTCCTTGACGGTCTTGAACTGGCCGGGCGAGCCTTTGAGCACGAAGCGGTCGAGATCGAACTCGACGTCGCCGGGGCTCGCTTCGAGAAGATGCGCGGCGATGTGCCGGGCCTTCTCGCGAATCTTGCGCGACGCGCGCGCGACCGCGGCGCCCGCGACCGGCGTCGAACGCGAGCCGTAGGTACCGAGCCCATAGGGCGCGGTCGACGTGTCGCCCTCTTCCACGGTAATCACCGACGCCGGAATGCCCGCCTCGGACGCGATGATCTGCGCGTAAGTGGTCTGGTGGCCCTGACCTTGCGTGATCGTGCCCATCCGCGCGACCGCGGAGCCGTCGGGATGCACGCGGATTTCGCACGAGTCGAACATGCCGACGCCGAGGATGTCGCACATCTTCGACGGCCCGGCGCCGACGATCTCCGTAAAGTTCACGACACCGATGCCCATGAGCCATTCGGCGGTCGGGTCCGCGCGCCGCGCGGCCTGCTCGGCACGTAGCGCCGGATAGTCGACGGCGGCGAGCACTTTCTTCAGTGCCGGCTCGTAATCGCCCGAATCGTATTCGAGCCCGAGCGGCGTCGTGTACGGGAACTGCTCCTTGCGGATGAAGTTGCGCAGACGGATTTCGGCCTTGTCGATGCCAAGCTTTTGCGCCAGCACGTCGACCATCCGCTCGATCAGATAGACCGCCTCCGTGACCCTGAACGAGCAGCGGTACGCAACACCACCCGGAAACTTGTTGGTATAGACACCGTCCACCGACACGAACGCGTTCGGAATTGCATAGGAGCCCGTACAGACGTGGAACATGCCCGCGGGCCACTTGGTCGGGTCGGCGCATGCGTCGAACGCGCCGTGGTCCGCGGTCACCTGCACGCGCAGCGCCTTGATGTGGCCGTCGCGATCCGCCGCGAGTTCGCCGGTCATGTGATAGTCGCGCGCAAATGCGGTGCTGCTGAGGTTCTCGGCACGCGACTCGATCCACTTGACCGGCCGCCCCAGCACGATCGACGCGACGATCGACGTCACGTAGCCCGGATACACGCCGACCTTGTTGCCGAAGCCGCCGCCGATATCCGGCGAGATGATGCGGATCTTCGATTCGGGGATCGTCGAGAGCAAACCCACCACCGTGCGCACGACGTGCGGCGCCTGCGATGTGATATAGACCGTCAGATCGCCGCGCGCCTTGTCGAACGACGCGACGCAGCCGCAGGTTTCGAGCGGGCACGGATGCACGCGCGGGTACAGCATGGTCTGCTCGACCGTGACCTCCGCGTTGTCGAACACGCGGTCGGTCTTGTCCCGGTCGCCGATCTGCCAGGTGAAAATGTGGTTCGGATGCTTGCGCGCGCCATGCGCGCCGGCCTGCTTGTCCTGAATGTCCTCACGAATGACCGGTGCGTCGGCGGCGAGCGCCGCGAGCGGATCGATCACCGCCGGCAATTCCTCATACTCGACCTCCACCAGTTCCGCGGCGTCCGCGGCCACATAGCGGTCGTCGGCGACGACGAACGCGACTTCCTGGTTCTGGAAGCAGACCTTCGTGTCGGCCAGCACGGCTTGCACGTCGCCGGCGAGCGTCGGCATCCAGTGCAGCTTGAGCGGCTTCAGGTCGTCCGCGGTCAGAACCGCGTGCACGCCTGGATGCGCGAGCGCGCGGGACTTGTCGATGCGCTTCACGCGCGCATGCGCATAGGGACTGCGCACCATCACGCCGAACAGCATGCCCGGCATTTTCACGTCATCGACGTAGGTGCCCTTGCCCTGGATGAAGCGCGGGTCCTCGCGGCGTTTGCGCGAGCAGCCCATGCCCTCCAGCGCGGCGAGACGGTCGAGATTGGTGTCGAGATTGCCCATCACGTTCTCCCGGTCGTCAGTGGGTATCCGCTGTCATCAACGGATGCGATGTTTCCACCGCTTCGCCCCGCAGCTTGCGCGCCGCGTATTGCACCGCCTTCACGATGTTCTGATAGCCCGTACAGCGGCATAGATTGCCCGCCATCCAGTAGCGGATCTCTTCGTCGCTCGGCGAGGGGTTTTCCCGCAACAGTCGATAGGCACGCATCAGCATGCCCGGTGTACAGAAGCCGCATTGCAGCCCATGCTCCTGCATGAAGCCCTCCTGCAGCGCATGCAGTTCGCCGCCTTGCGCGAGGCCTTCGACGGTCAGCACCTCGGCGCCTTCCGCCTGCACCGTCAGCAACGTGCAGGACTTGACCGACATGCCGTTGAAATCGACCGTGCAGGCGCCGCAATGAGATGTCTCGCAGCCGATGTGCGGTCCGGTGTGCAAACACTTTTCGCGAAGCGTATGAATCAGCAGTTCGCGAGGCTCGACGATCACATCGGTTTCCTTACCGTTCAGCTTGAACGACACGACGGTTCTGTTGGTCATCTCACGGTCTCCAGGAACGGATTTCAGTGTGCCGCCCGCGCGAAAGCGGTCGTCAGGGCCCGGCGCGTCATCTCGCCCGCCATTGCCGTCTTGTAGTCGATGTCGCCGCGCAGATCGGCGACCGGCGCGCAGACTCCCATCGCCAGCCGGGCGGCTTCGGCGATCGCTGGCTCATCGAGCGGTTTGCTCTGCAGGTACTGCTCCGCATCGAGCGCGCGGATGGCCTTGTCGGCGACATTCGTCAGCGCGATTCGCACGGCGCTGACTGTTCCCGCGCTCGCGCGCAGCGTCACGGCCGTGGCCGCCGTCGCGAAGTCGCCGGTCTTGCGCTTGAGCTTCGCGTAGCAATAGCCGGTGCCCGCCGGCGGCGTCGGGATGCGGATTTCCGTCATGATTTCGCCGGGTTCGAGCAGCGTCGCGTAAGTGCCAAGAAAGAAGTCGTCGGCCGACACGATGCGCTCGCCGTGTTCGCCCGCCAGCACGAACGAAGCGTCGAGCGCCATCATCAGCGCGGGGTGGTCGTTGCCCGGATCGGCATGCGACAGGTCGCCACCGAGCGTGCCGCGGTAACGCACCTGAGGATCGGAAATCTGCCGGGCGCCCTCCACGATCACCGGACACTTGGTCTGCAACAGTTCCGACCAGATCAATTCGTTCTCGGTGGTCATCGCGCCGATGCGGATCTCGCCGTCGGCTTCCCGAATGCCTTTGAGTTCCGCCAGCTTGCCCAGATCGATCAGATGACCGGGATCGGCGAAACGCAGCTTCATCATCGGCAGCAGACTGTGGCCGCCGGCCAGCACCTTCGCCTGCGCGCCATACTCGTTGAGCAGCGCAATGGCCTCCGGCAAGGTGCTCGGAGCGTGGTATTCGAATGGGCGAGGGATCACACGGGCCTCCTTGTCGTCATGCACCTGCGAGCGGGCGCTTCATCGACGCAATCAAGGATTTCACAATGCAATGCAGCAATTCAACGCGATTTCCCGAACGGTGGTTCGTGAGCGTCAACTACCGGAAAACGGACCTGAAACCCGGCTCTCGCGAACGATCCGGCCCTTGCGCCATCCTTCGCACGCGCGCCGGGCGGGACCATTTCGCGGATTGCGGCGGCATTCCAATGCCGCTCGCCTGAACGACGGGTTTACCTGCGTGAACGCCCGGGAAATTTGCGCGAAAATCGGCACACACCTACCCGGAAAGTCCCTCCGCCACAGAGCGTGAACAGCGCATAAAGACAGGAGACCCAACGTGAAACCTTCTGAGCCCGCGGCTGCGCTCGCGCGCGAGCGCCGCGCGGAAACGTTCCAGCACAAGCTCGAGCAGTTCAATCCGGGCATTGTCTGGCTCGATCCACAGGGCCGGGTGACAGCGTTCAACGACGTCGCGCTGCAAATTCTGGGTCCGGCCGGCGAACAATCACTCGGCGTTGCGCAGGACAGTCTGTTCGGCATCGACGTCGTGCAGTTGCACCCGGAAAAGAGCCGCGACAAACTTCGCTTTTTGCTGCAGTCGAAGGACGTGGGCGGTTGTCCCGTCAGGTCGCCGCCGCCGGTGGCGATGATGATCAACATTCCCGACCGGATCCTGATGATCAAGGTATCCAAGATGACGGGCGCCGGGGGCGCCTGCGGCACCTGCATGATCTTCTACGATGTCACCGATCTGACCACTGAACCGTCCAGCCCGTCGGCGGGCTCCAACACGGCTTTGCCGCGCCGCCTTTTCAAAATTCCCGTGTACCTCAAGAACCGCGTGATTCTGATCGATCTGAAGGACATCGTGCGTTTCCAGGGCGACGGTCATTACACGACGATCGTCACGAAAGATGAGCGCTATCTGTCCAATCTCTCGCTGGCCGATCTCGAACTGCGTCTGGACAGCGGCATCTACCTGCGGGTTCACCGCAGCCACATCGTGAGCCTTCAGTACGCGGTCGAACTGGTGAAGCTGGACGAAAGCGTCAATCTCGTGATGGACGACGCGGAGCAGAGCCAGGTGCCGGTCAGCCGATCGAAAACGGCGCAACTGAAGGAACTCCTTGGCGTGGCGTGAGATGCCGAGCGGCATCCGCGCCACTTCACGATCCGCGAGCTGCCGCTGCCCGTGCCCTGCCCGACTTCAAGCGCCAGTTCGCGAGCGCGCCGAGCGCCATCAGCATGCTGGTGCCGAGAAACACCGCGCGCATTCCGACGTGTCCGCCGACGAAACCGCCTAACAGCGGCCCGGCCACCTGTCCCGCGTACTGCGACGACACCGAGTACCCAAGAATCGCACCCGTCACGCTCGCCGGCACATGGTGGCGGATCACGCTCGCGATGCACGGCAACAGGCCGCCCAGTGCCATTCCCATCAGGAAACGCAGCACGATCAGTTGCCAGCTCGCGGTGACGAACGCCTGCGGAACGAGCAGCGCCGCCGCTACGGCGAGGCAGCCGATGAGCACGTTCCAATGCCCGACACGATCGGCGAACCTGCCCAGCCGCGTTGAGGAGATCACGCTGCCGAGCGCTGCGCCCGACATCACGAAGCCCGCGACCATCGTCACGCTTTGAGGCTTCGTGAGCTGGGCGACGTAAACGGTGATGATGGGCTCGATCGACATGTTCGCGACCATCAGCAACAGACCCGTGGCAAGCATCGCGATAGCCGGCCCCTTGTCGTCCACCAATGCCCAAGCGCCCTGCTTCCGTGCGTTGTCCGCGCGCTTGCGGACCGGCGTTTCGCGGATCATGAACGCCGTCGCGAGAAAGGCGACGAAGATCGCCGCGCCCGATGCCCAGAAAGTCGCGCGAATGCCGATCAGCGGCGGCAGGAAACCGCCCAACAGCGGGCCGACCAGATTGCCTGCCATGATCCCCGACGACAGAACGCCGAGCGCCCAGCCCGAACGCGACTTCGGCGTCTGCGTCGCCACGAGGATCATCGAGCCCGACGCATATCCGCCGAGCAGCCCCGCGAGCAGCCGCAACGCGACCAGTTGCCAAGCCGAGTGCGCCATGCCGATCAGCGACATCGCGGCCGCCATGCCAAGGCTCGAACGGATCAGCATCAGCTTGCGGCCGTAGAGGTCCGCGAGCTTGCCCCACAGCGGCGCGACGAGCGCAGCGCTGAAAAAAGTCGCCCCGAACGCGGCGCCCGACCACTGCACGATCGCCGCATGGTCCGTCACGCCGAGCTGCTCGACGTAGAGCGGCAGGAACGGCAGCAGCAACGTCATCGCGACGATGGTCGTGAACGAGCCGAACACGCACACGCAAAGGTTGCGCTGCCAGTGCGCGGCGGCTTCGTCGTCGGCCGGCGGGGCGGCCGTGGCGGCCGATGGTACGTCGAGCTTGCGATTCATCTTCGCGACTTTCCATGGTGGTGAGCGTCGGTTCACGCTCTCCCGGGCATCGTAACGGGCTGCCGCGCCATCAGGCAGTCAACCCATCATCCTGGTATCGTTGCTACCTCTTCGGGAGTCGCGCGGTCGCGGCGCAATCCCATGAATACCCCGCCGTAACCTCGGCTTTTCGACCGATTGACCGCCGGGCAGGTATCCGACAATTCGTAACGATACGAGGCGAGTCCCATAGCGCGGCGGCCTCCCGAACGACGAAACGGTATTCGTCACTACGTGCACTTTGCCGAGGCAGACATGTCAAGCAACATTACGATCACGGACGATCTCGTAGCCGAAATCGCCAACCGGATGGCTGACGAAGGCCAGAAGGTGTCTCCCGTAGCCATCTGGTCCGAAGTCCATACCGGTTCGGTGGTCGCGGTCGCCGCGGCATTGCGTAAATGGCGCGAAACGCGCGCCCCGCGGGTGCCGCAGGTCGTCGAACGTCCCGCTTTGCCCGAAACCGTGACGGACACGATGCGCGATGCACTCGACCGGCTGTGGACGTCGGCGCAGGACGAAGCTGAACGTGCAGTGGCGCGACGCCTCGCCGCGATGCGCCAACGTGTCGAGGATGCCAGCAACGAGCGCGACGATGCACTCGCGGAACTGCAAACCACCGTTCAGGAACTCGATGCGCTGCAAGTCCAGCTGGATCAGATGACGAGCGCTTACGACGAGAAGGTCGATGCAGCGGCGGTGCTCGAAGAGGACATCGCGCTCGCGGTGCAACGGACCGACGTAGCGGAAAAGCGCGCGCAGGAGCTTGCTGAGCGCGTTTCGCTCCTTGAAGCGGAACTGGCGAGCGCGGAGCGTGAAGCGTCCCCGCGGGAGGGGACCGACGCCGCGGGCGAGGACGAGTCGGCCGGGTCAGTCTCCGAAACGCTGGACGCTGCGCATTCGGAAGCGGTCGCTCGTCTTGAAGCCGAGCTCGATGCGATTCGCGCGGAGTTGCAGGCCGAACAGGAAGCGCATGCAGCCCGACGCGAAGAGGTCGAGGGCGCGCATGCTGAACGCGATGCCGCCACAGTTGAATTGCAGACTGCCCAGGCGCAAATCGCGACGCTGTCAGCCAGCTTGTCCGATGCGCAGGAGCGTGCCGAAGCCGCAGCGGCGAGCGCCGCCGAGTCGGGGTCGCCGGCAGGTATCGACTCGCAGGAGCTCGATGCATTGAAGGCGCAGATTGCGCGCGACGCGCAAGCGCATGCCGCCGCGATTGCCGAAGCCAGGGAGACCGTCAGGAAATGGGCCGACTACTCGAACGGCCTGAAGCAGCAACTGACTCAGGCGACCGAGAAAATGAAAACGATCAACGCTCACCTCGAGAATCAAGGCTATCGCTTCGACGAGACGACGGGTGCGGTGTCGAAGCTGAACGCCGAAAGCACGCCGGCGTGATCGTCCGGTGATGTGACCGCAGGCCGCTACACCGCCAACGGCATGATGCAGCTCGGGGCTACGGCGGTGTCCACGGGGTCTTCTCCGGTCGGCTCTGCGACTCTGACAGCGGCGTTCGCCACTGCGACCAATGTATTGACGATCACAGCGAAGCAGTGCGGTGGAGCGGCCGGAACCGCTGGCGTGACCAATATCACCGCGCGTCAGCTATCACTCGCGAAATCAATGGGTGAATCCGTGCTCGCAATCAGGCTTAGCATTGCTTGTGAGCATCCTGATCGCGAGAACTTGCATTGACATTCGGACAGCGGCGTTCGCCACTGCGACCAATGTATTGACGATCACAGCGAAGCAGTGCGGTGGAGCGGCCGGAACCGCTGGCGTGACCAATATCACCGCGCGTCAGCTATCACTCGCGAAATCAATGGGTGAATCCGTGCTCGCAATCAGGCTTAGCATTGCTTGTGAGCATCCTGATCGCGAGAACTTGCATTGACATTCGGTCGGAGTTTCAACCAGTTCAACTGGAGATGAAGAAAGAGTCAGGAACCCAAGGTTCCTGACTCTCTCCGCTCGCACTACCAGTTTTTTGACGTAAGAAATGACTTGACCTGCTGAGCGACTATCGCGTATCCCGCGTCGTTTAAATGGACCGTGTCGGAGCGCAGGGACGTGGGTGGGATGTTGTTTGCATGGTCCTGAACGTCTTGTGTGAGACTCGGGTTGTAAGAGCTGACCAGCGCGGACTCGACATCAATGAAATTGTCGGGAAATGTCGATTTCAGCGTAGCGTTAAGCTCGTCAATCTGCTGTGCGCCAGGTTGGCCCGCGTATTCGTAGCTGTATTCGCCCTTGATCACGGACAACACGGCAAAGTGCGTCGTGTATGGCTTTAGCCAGTTCACGATGGCCTTGGCGTCAGCGACAACGGTTGTCGCATTCGTATAGTTGTTTCGACCGACCCAAATGAGCGCGGTCCACGTGTCATATCCCTGCGCGTCGGCGACGAAGCTGGACCCCGCTGAACAGGCCACCGCCTGCCCGGTGGTATCGCGGGTGAACGTGTACGTTTCACTTGTAGAAGGAGGTCCGCCAGCCGCCGTGCGCTCAAGCACACCGTGAACGGAGCAGATTGTTCCTGGCACGCTTCGGGTCACATCGTCTGCGGGTGTCGAAAGCAGGCTGGTCGATAAGTTAGAGGCATTCACAGGCCCGCTCGACGGTATCGCATTGTTATCGAGCGTCATTGTTGACGACTCTGCCCCAATCCGTGCGGCGATCTGCGTTGAGGTCTGGCCCCCGACGCCGACGTTCACATAAGTTCGGTTATTGAGCAGAGCGGACAGTTGCGCTGGGTAGCCGCCGCCGGATGAGCCAACACCAAAGGTGAGACTGTCTCCCACAGCAAACAGGTTTGACGACGATACGGCCGGGTACTCAGTTCCGCCAGTCACGGGCGCGAAGTATTGTTCCGATGTGCCATTTCTGTCTGTCGTATAGAAAACCTTTGTGCCATCCGCACTGAAACTGGGCGACGTGTTATTCCCGATGCTTGTGATTTGGGTCGTAACATTAGTGCTTGTGTCCACGACAAATACTTGATATTTGCCAGAGACCAACTGTGAATATGCCCCATAGTGGCCGCTTGTAGCAGTTGGAGTGAGCGTAGCTGGAGTTGTCGCAGACGGAGAGCCGGTCGTCGAACTTCCGGTCGGCGAACTACCGCCCCCTCCACAAGCACCTAGGATTAGTGCGGTAGCAAACGCCACCAGGAGCGATTGTCTTCTGTTCATGGTTATTCCTCGGGTCTTTATGATTGTTCTTCTTGCGGTTGTTTGTTCTCGACTCCAAACTTGCAGATCTAATTGTTTCCTTACGCTCACTTATTAATCCGCCAAACTCAAGCCTGGATTGACCGTGGTTCGCCCATCATGAACTGGCTCGCAACTCACTGCGCGGTCTTCTCTATATGTTTGTTTCTGGAGTTACCATCGATATGGTCGATGAACTCTGGCAAATAGCGGTGATGCACCAGGAATATCAGTCGGTGGGTAGATCCATTCCGACTGACCGATCGAACGTGTGTATGCCGATGCCTCGCCAGAACATTTGTAAAGTAGTAGCGGCGCATTTCAACCGTCGGCTGGATCAGGAGCGCTGCTTGTGCGAATCAGAGCTGTGAGGAAGTCTGTCCAAAACGACGATGAGCGGGCAGATGGTGAATCCGGACGGCGTGCGCAATCAGATCGAAGGCGGGATCCTGCAAACCTCGAGCTGGACGCTCTATGAGGAAACCCATTTCGACCGGCAACGCATCACGAGCTTCGACTGGAGCACTTACTCGATGATGCGCTTCCCGTCCGTGCCCAAACGCGTGGACGTGCTGTTGATAGACCGGCCTGGCCTGCCGTTCATCGGTGTTTGAGAAGCGGCGCAAGGTCGGGCCCGTTGCGGCGCTCGCGAATGCGATCGACGACGCAACCGGCGTGCGGATCCGCGACTTGCCGTTGCTCGGTCCGAAGGGAAAGAACGCGCTCAAGGCATGAGGTTTCATGAGGGCTTTTCCGGTGGATCTTCTTTGCGTAGCTGCAATAGATGTGTATCCCACTGACGTCGTTCGTCGAACGGCGGAGAGGACGAAATCGCTGCCCGGTTCGAGCAGGAAGCGTCGATGGCGTCCAGCAGTTTCTGCAGCCTTTGTTGCTGCCTCGGCAAAAGGCCCGTCGTTGCCAGTGCCTGAAGTACTCGCCCCCGCCAATAAGTTCTGGAAAAGAGAGAATCGGCTCCTTGCGCACCCAGCGCCTGCTCGAGGTGGGCAATTGCAGGGTCGATATTGTGAAACGTGTATGGGCTAGGGTCACGACTTTCGTTTGCAGCGGACATCACATTGATCTCTGATTAATCCGGTTCTCATGCGCGGTTGCGCGTGGGTGAATGCCGCTATTCAGTCTTGTTGTTGTAACTTATATAACGACATCGACGCACGCCAACTTACAAAAAAACAGCCTGCTACGACTGCGTCACCGTTGCTACCCTTCCTTGCCGGGTGGAAACACCTGCCACGTGCCGTCATCATGATGGAAGAAGAACAGCCCGACTGGACCTTGCGGCCGCTGCGCCTCGACAAGGATGTAACGCCTGTGGCTCGCGTCCCGGTGGCCGAATCGGGTGAGCCGGACGGACGTCGCAGGCATCAGCCATTTTTCAACCGATGAACGCAGGGTCTTCTTTGCCGTCATCATGCGCACCTCCTGCAGTCTGTGGGCATCTTCGCGTCGATCCGCCGCATTCACGTCGATGTACCTGTGCATCCGGGAGTACGGGCGCTGCGCGCCCGGTGCTGAAACCACTTCAGGCAACCCGGACGGCCACTGCCAGCGAAGCTGGCGCGTGGCTCGTCCATGACTTTGACCGCGTCCGGTGGCGACGAAGCGATTACTCGTCGCTGGTTTCGACCGGCGCCGCGAGTTGTCGAACGCGCCTGGTGGAACTCGACGCCGCCACGCTGATATCGGTCTCCGCACTCGCGCCCGCCTGCTTCACGGCCTTCGTCGCAGTGTCATAGGCCGTATTCGCCGTCTCGATGAGCGTCGTGATGAACGTCTTCCATGCCGTCACAGCGGTTTCGCTTCCTGCGGGTGCAGTTTTCGCCAGGTTTTCGGCGTAGAGCTGCGCATCGTGTTGGTACTTCTTGAGCTGCGTTTCCGCAACCGCCAGAAATTCCGCTCGGGTGCCCGATGCAATTTCGTAAACCTGGCGCCAATAGGACTGTGCCTTTTCGATCGCAGGTTGTGCCTGGCTTGCCTGTTGCGCGATAAACGCGTGCGGCGCGCCCGCCTCAAACGCCCTCACCAAGGCGCCCTGACTTTCCGCGAGACCGGACTTCGCGGCTTGCAGAGTCAGCCCGGTGAGCTTCTCGACTGCATTGACGGTTTTGTTCAGGAAGTCGAACGTTGTATCGACATTCGCTTTCTGTACAGCGACGATTTGTTCCGGGGTAATACTGTTCATCACTAGCTCCATGGAAGATGCGGAATCGGCGTCTTTGAGCCGCATGCACAGAACATGGCTGTCAGCCACGAATAGTGCGGAACGGATCATTTGATGCGACGCAGCAATTTCATTCTAGGGTGGAGTGATCAAATGTCAATGACATAGCGGCTTGCATCGCGCGCGGCGGCAGCTGACAACGCGGAAAGCCTTTCTGTAAAAGGATGAACGACGTTATCAGTGAAAACCCTAGACCTTCGGAAAGGCCTAATCTTCAGAAAATTCAGGGTTAGCGCGACCTTGTGCAACGCGGCAAATCCTATAGAGTCATCCTCTTTCGACGTGCCGATTCAAAAGCGATGCAAAAGTGTGCGGATGCGCACATTCGGTCACGCGGCTGTCATGCCCGACCAGTAATGTCTCGCCGCGGAGTGAACAACGGGCCGTTGAAATATCTCTGAGAAAATAAAACTGAGAGATCCGAGGAATGAATCTGCATTTGCAACATATTGGCCATCTCGAGCGTAGCGTCGAGGACGACCGCCTGAGGCGCGCGTTCGCCGCGCGCCTTGACAGGGCATTCAAGCGAGCCCGAATCAGTTCAGCGCACGCAGCGAAGTGGTTAGGCGTAAGCGAATACGACGTGCAGTATTGGCGCAGCGGAATTACAGTGCCTCCGCTCAATGCGTGTACCCGTCTCGCCGCCGCTTTCGATCTCGACATTCACTGGCTCTGCACGGGGCAGACCCCCGACGTCCAGCGAGACTCCCTGCGAGCGTCCAGTTCGCCGGGGATTTAACACCAACGCGCGTCACGGTAACCGAGGAAATCCGTGCGGTTCCCCTCGGGCGATCTGGCGTCTCGCACGTCGGACCGTAGAACGCACGCTGTGTTTGCTAAAAACGCACTTCGCGCGTGGACGCGAAGTGGCGGCCGTATGGTTCAAAAATGACTACGCGAAGCTCGGGCAAGCGTCGTCGCTCGACATTAAAAGTTCGTTGCTCGAGGTATTCGCCCGAGCAGCGTGTCCGTGCGTTCGTTTAAACGGTGATTTTTCTTATTGAATCGTCCCGGAGACCGTACTGAAGATCAACGAGTACAAACGGTCCAATTCCCCTTGAATCTCGCTGCCGCTGAACGGATCGTGATTTTCGCCGAACACCTCGTCCAGTTCCATCCAGTCGGCCGCGGTCAGAAACTGCAACGCGGCCGGTAAAATCACTTCCTCTTCCAGCCGCCTGTGATGGCTGTAAAACGCCGCGTATTCTCCAACCAAGGCCCGCAGTGCCGGCGCCTCGGCAGATCCGCTCAGTTCATATCGGGTCAGCGCGCGTTCAAGATCACGTACCCGCGCTTCGCCTGCTACATGCTGCGCCTCCAGCTCTTCGATGACGTCGTCCAGTTCGTCCGTGCGCGTTCGCAAGCGCGCGAGCAGATATTTGTCTTCCTTGGGATGATGAATCTGCTCCGGATATTCCCGAATGTAGTAAAGCATGGCCCGCATCACCATCGGTTCGGGCGCATGCCCGCCTTCCGACAATGACTCGACATAACGGGCCATGCCATTGACCACCGCCGAAAGCTGCTGATGTTCGCGCACAATGGTCTGTACCGCCCGGCGCGCCGTTGGGTATTGCATGTGATCGCTCCTGAACGCCAAAGCTCCCGGTTCTGCACACCCGGGAACTAGTGAACCCTCCCGACCGATCTCAACACCGAGCGGCCTTGCGCAGTCAGCCGCCCATGCGCATATCCCGACGTGAGCTGTTCCAGCAAAACAAGTTGGCGCTCACACAGCGCGTCAAGATCGCCAGGATCGAAATTTTCCGAACTCGGGTTTGTCTCGAGCAGCATGAGCGTTGCGATCTCATGTGGACTGAGCATCGTCGTCTCCGTTGGTCTGATGTTCCATGCATCATGGTCCTGCTCGAAGGATAGATGCTCATCCAAACCTGTCGACGCGCATTTTGTCGCATACCTGAAAGCCCCGATTCAACCGTTCGATAGCAACGATATGACTGAATGCCGTGCGGAACGTCTCGTCGATACTGCGCTCCGCATCCAGCGCGACCACGCCGTTGACCTCGAACACGGCGCGATAGGCCGCCACCTGACGCATCAGAAAGCGCATCGGCGGCGGCTGGTCGTTCTCGTCGTTCCTTGCCCGCACGCGTCGGTGTGAAGTCGCGCCAGAAACGTTCAGGCCAAAGGCGACGTCGGGACGCAGCAGATGGCCAGCGATGCTGTGGAGCACCGGTGCAGTCTCGGCGGGATCGGAGCGCGTACCGATTTCAGCCTGAGACGTGTACACGTAGCGGTCGCAAAAGACGACGTCACCGCGTTCCAGTGCTGGGATCACCGTGTCGGTCATATGCTGGAAGAGGTCCCCCATGATGGACAGCAGAATGCCGAGCATGTCGACGCGCCGTGCGCTTCCATCGGGTCCGGAACCAGAATTCGAGGTATGCCAGTGGCTGTCGACCAATTGCCGGAACACCGCATCTTTCCGGATCCGGCGGGTCGGCGTAAACGTCGTCACGCAGTTGAGCCCCGCACGCGTGCACGCGCTTTCGAGCCTTGCCATCAGCGAAGATTTCCCCGCTCCATCCACACCGCACAACGTCACGAGGACGCCCGGATAATCGTGCGGTTTGAGCTTGAGCGCTTCGAAGACACTGTCCGACATGAGATCACCTCAGACCATGGCTTCGCGAGGCTCCGCGAGCATCTCGTCATGCGCCTCGATCGGCGCGAGGACCGCCGTGAAGTGCTTGAGCATTGCCGGTGCAGAGACGATGCGCATTCCGCGAATCGCATCGCGTCGTTGGTAGACGCGGATCAACGCAGCGGCAACCACTGCGAGGTGGCTATCGGTGTAGACGCGGCGAGGAACGGCCAGCCTCAGCAGTTCCAGCCTCGGGGGGCTGGCGGTGCCCGTCGACGGTTCTTCTTTCAGGAACGCCAGTGAGCCAAGACCGACAGCGCGAACCCCGCCCTCGAGATAAAGCTCGGCAGCCAGCGCCTCGGCCGGGAACTCCGAGCGCGGCAGGTGCGGGAGGAAGGCGGCCGCATCGACATACACCGCATGTCCGCCGGTCGGCCTCAGGATCGGAACGCCGCCGGCCAGCAGTCGGTCCCCTAGCCGTTCGACCTGCCGCACGCGGTGCTGAAGGTATTCGTCGTCGACCATTTCGCGCAGACCGATCGCGAGCGCCTCGAGATCGCGGCCGGCCATCCCTCCGTAGGTGACGAAGCCCTCGTGCAGCACGAGGAGCGGCACGACCTGCTCGTAGAGCGTCCTCGACCGTGTCGCGAGCAAGCCGCCGATGTTGACTAGCGCATCCTTCTTGCAACTGAACGTGCAGCCCTCGGCATAGGAAAACTGCTCCTTGAGAATGTCCGCTACCGACCGGTTCGCATAGCCGCTTTCGCGCTGCTGGATGAAGTAGGCATTCTCCGCGCAGCGCGCTGCATCGAAGTAGACCGGAATCGCAAACTCGTCGGCCAACGCCTTCACCGCGCGCAGGTTCGCCATCGATACCGGCTGGCCGCCGCCCGCGTTGTTGGTCAGCGAGACCATGATCAGCGGAACGTTGTCGCGCCCTTCGCTCTCGATCACGTTGCGCAGCTTCTGCACATCCACGTCGCCCTTGAACGGGTGCTCGACAGCGGGTTGGTAGCCGATTTCGGCGACGCACGGTATCGCGGTCCCGCCGGCAATCGATACGTGTGCCTCGGTCGAATCGAACGGCGCGTTGAACGGTACCACCTGTCCCGGCCGCACGAGGGTCCGAAACAGGAAGTGCTCGGCCGGCCGCCCCTGATGGGTCGGCAAGACGTACTCGAAGCCGAGCATGTCCCGCACGGCCTGCCTCAACTTCGTAAAACTGCGGGAACCGGCATACGACTCATCGCCGGTCATGATGCCCGCCCACTGGTTCGCGCTCATCGCGGAGGTGCCGCTGTCCGTCATCAGATCGATGTAGACGTCGTCCGCTTCGAGGTGAAAGACGTTGTACCCGGCAGCGGCAAGCCGCGCCTGCCGTTGCTCACGGTCGATCAGCCTGATCGGCTCGACCATCTTGATCCGGTACGGCTCAGGCGGGCCGTCATCTGAAAGCATGGACTGCTCCTGCGTTGAAAGTACGCGGGCCATCGGGTGATTGGCCGCTTCGGGCATCGCACGCCGCATCGGGCCTGATTCGATCGGCAAAACCGCGATCGGCGCCCACTCCGGCTCGCCGCCATGCGCGGACGCGCAGTGACCGCCGTGACCGTTGTGGGCCGCTTCGAAGCGTTTCTCGATCCGGTTCAGAATCGACCAGTACGCGCCCCGCTCGCCTTGCGCGATCGCTTCGACCAGCGCGTCGTTCGCGTTGTAGTTGAAGAGACTCGCATTGGCCCCGAAGAATCGCCGGTCATTGCCGATCAGATCGGCAATGAATTTCTGCGGGTCCGGGCCCAGTGAGGTCGGCAGATAGAACACCGGATGCAGAAGATCGTCGTTGCCTTCGATCCGGCCGTGAAGATTCGGATTCCCGACGTTCAGGCCTTCGCGGCGGATCATCTGTTCGAGTTCGGTTCCCGGGAAAATCCTGAGCCCGACCGTCACCGAAACGCGCTCGGGATCGACCCGTTTGATGAACTCGATCGTTTCGCGCACAGTTTCCTGCGTCTCACCCGGCGCGCCGAACAACAGTTCGATGATGTGCTCGAGGCCGTGGCGCTTCGCCGTATTGACCGCATGTTCGATGTCGGGGGCGCCAAAGGTCCGACGGAGTATCTTCAGCATCGTTTCGCTGGCGCTGTCGACGCCGAAGTTCATGCCGACACAACCGGCTGCTTTCATCGCGGCCGCCAGCTCATCGGGAAACGGCCGCGGCATACCATACGCATACCACTGGATTTTGCCGGCGAGCCCGTGCCGGATGATGGCCGCGCACAGCGCGAGAGGATGCGCGACGCTCAGATTGAATTCCGAGTCGTTGATGTGAAAGACGTTGACCCCGCGCTCGACCAGCGATGCCATCTCGGCGACGACATCATCGGGTTCGCGCATGCGCACCGTGCGGCCTTTGATCAGCGGCTCGACGCAATAGATACAGGAGCGATTGCAGCCGCGCTTCGTCTCGATGCCGATCTGGCCGCCTTTGGCGAAATAGTGCGGGTTGTTGACCAGTTCACGTTTGTGGGGCCCAAGTTTGGCCAGCGGACCGCATGCGTTCGGGGCGAGCGGCGTAGCGTGCACGCCGGCCGCATCGCGGTACACAACGCCGGGTATGTGCGTGAAACTTCCGCCTTCTTCGAGGCAGGTCAGGAGTTCGGGAAAGCTGAATTCGCCTTCCCTGACGATGCCGAAGTCGGCACCGAGATAGGCGAGCAGTTTGTCCGGCATCACCGAGTAACCCGCGCCGCCCATCACGACCGGGACCGGGCGCGCACGGCGAAGCAACGCGACGATGTCCCTGATTCTATCGAGGAAGCTGTAGCCGCTCGAAAAGTAGACGTCGTCGGTATTTCGCAGCGTCACACCCCAGTAATCCGGCGCGGCCGTGCGGCAGTGCGCGGCAATGGCCGCCTCGCAGTCGTCCGAGAAGCACAGGTCGAGCAGATTGAGCTCGAACCCCGCTCGCTCCATCGGTGCCGACAGGTAGTCGAACGCAATCGGCGCAATCGCCGGTTTGATCTGGTTCGTGTTGACGAAGGTGACGCGCTTGGCCATGTTCTATCGGCTCCGGTTCAAGGGTTCGCGAGGGTTCGCTAAAACGCGGCTAGACGGCGACGTCGATGGACATTTTCTGGCCCGCGCGGGCCACCGTCGTCTCGCTCATGAACTCACTGAAGCCATGCATCATCACCGCTGCAAGGTGCTGCGCCTTTTCCTCGCAATCGGAGAATGCATAGAAGCCCGGGCCAGCGCTGCTCATCCCCGCATACACCGCGCCTTCGCGTTGCATCGTTTCGTCGAATTCACGCATCACGTCGGTCCGGAAAATGCCCTCGAGCACCTTCATGTTGCTCATGCTGTTGAGCTCCCAACCGTGCTTCAGAAACGCGAACAGGTCGTTGCGATGCAGTGCCGGCCGCAATTTCATTTCGATGAAGTTGCGCCACGCGATCCCGTAGTGCTTCTGCCACTCGACAAAATGCGTCGGCACGAAGCCCGCCTCGGTGGTGCCGGACATGTCCGCGCCTTCGCCGTGGGCACGCAGCGCTTCGGTCGATAGCGTGTCGTAATTGCCGACGGCGGTCGTCACCCACAGGTTTTCCGAACTCAGATTGCCGAGGAAACGGCCGTTGCCGTGCTTCTCGTCGACCCAGACCAGCCCGCCGAAAAACAGGCACGCTTCGCCGACGCCGGTCTCGAGGCCGAAATACACGTGCTCGTCATCCTTCGCGTTCTCGACGTAGTTGCGGGTGATCATTTCCCACATGTCGTGCGGCGAAAACGGTGAGCCGAACAAGGCGTTCAGGCCCGCGAGCGTCGCCGTGTTGAACGACACGTTCGAGCCGAAGCCGCTGTGCTTGTGCTGGATGCTGCGCACCCGATCGACACGGATGTCGTCGCGTGCGTAGCCAACGGTCCGCTTGAACAACTCGAGCATGTGTCGCCCGCTCGGCACGTCGCAGCCGCCCTCGCCGCTCGTCGTCTTCGTGACGGTGATCCGGTGTCCGACCGTGCTCGTCGACACGCCAAGTCCGCCGCCGCCGAAGCCAGGCGCCATCTGCATAAAGTCGAATACGGCGAAGTGAAGGCGCCCTGGCACCGAGACCTCGGCACGGTCATAGCTCGGTACCGCGTCGCGCTCCCAGTGCGGCAACACAGTCAGATTCGCTCCCGGCAGGAACTGCCCCGCTTTTGCCTTCCACGCCTGATTCATTACTCCACCCCCATCCTCTTGAACATTCCCAAGCCAAACGCTTCGCGGACGCGGTGCCCCGCCGCCATCGATTGTTCGCGCTCCTCGCGCACGGTTCGTGCCAGGCATTCTTTTGCAGCACGCAGTGAGTCCTCGTCCGATGCAATGACGCAAGCAGACAGCCATATTTCAAAGGGCAGCGCGATACATCCGCACGTTTAGACGTTCGGACGTTGGTGTGCGAACGGGCTCGGTATCAAACGTCCCACAGTCGACCCGCGACCAACAGATTCCCTCCACCTGTTGGCCCAGCACCGACATCGAGACAGCGGCGACGGTCTCCCCGAACGTGGCTCGGGACATCGCAGACCCCATCCGAATCCGCGCGATACCCGCGCCCGCCTTTTGAGATCCGGGCACTCCATTCCGTCATTGCATGGTTAGAGGACGACCTCCGTGCCGCCGACGGATGACTGGCATGAACCCTGCAAAAAGCATCCGCAGGCAGTAGCCGTCTCAGCACGATTCCTCTTCGCCGTATCCGAACCCGAATCGAGTGGCATCGGTCGATCGCCATTCGTGACTCGCCCTCATGAGCTTTGCCCGGAGCCGCACATGACAGCAACCCTGAAGAACAACGCGATGGCGCGACGCCACATCGACTGGCCGCGCGCCTTGCGGGCGATCAAGGCGCTGAGGGCGAACGTCGACGATATTCAGCATGCCTATGAAGTGATGATCGCGCTCGACGGCGGCCAGATGGAGACGATGTACCAGCGTTTTCTCAGGGAGCCGGACGCCGGCGCGCTGCTTTCCGAGCAGCCGTCACTGCTCGCCACGCTCGCCGACTCCGACACGCTGCGCCGCTTGCCGCCAGGCTCGTTCGGCCGCGCTTACATGGCGATGATGGAGCACAGCGGCTACAGCGCCGATGGTCTGCTCCAGGCGAGCCGGCTGGCCGCGGGCCTCGAAGAAATCCTCCCCGGCCCGGACCGTCAGTGGTTCATCGAGCGCAGCGGCTGCATTCATGACCTGCTGCATGTGCTGACGGGCTATGGTCAGGACTGGGCTGGCGAGACCTCGCTTCTCGCCTTCGACTGCGGCCTCGAGCCGATGCGTGCGCGCATCGTGGGTCTGCTCGGCACCGCGCTGACTGCGCCCTGGTGGCCGAACTTCTGGGTCCATCGGTTTCTGCGCCGCGCGTGGCTGCGTGGCAAGCACGCCCGCATTCCCCTTTCGTTCCCGTGGGAAGAAGCATTGCAGTGGCCACTCGAAACCGTCCGCTCCGAGCTCGCGATCGAGCCGCTCGCGATCGCCCACCCACACGGCATTCTGGCCGGCGGCCAGACGCTGCCGTGGCGCTACGCCGCGTCGAGCAACGCGTGAACGGAAAGGAACCCAGCATGGCCACCGCACCGAAAAATGCGTCGACGCGAAACAGCGTATTCGAAGTCGTACGCACGCAGCTTCTTGGCGTCTGCCGCGAGCATCATCGCAACTTCGATGCCGAGATTCGCCTCGAGAGTTCGCTCATCGCCGATCTTGGACTCGATTCGCTGTCGCTCGTCGAAGCGGTGGTCGCAATCGAGCAGGCGTTCGGCATCGAGCGCCTGCCGCTGGAAGCGTTGAGCGAAGGATCCGGCGAAGCGCATTTCACAGTCGGATCGTTGGTCGACCTGTGCATCCGCCACACCGCAGTCCGTGTAGCCGCCGATGAGGGGATGCGCACATGAGCCCGCGCCTTTCGCTGGCCACCTCGGGTGCCAGGCGTGACCGGCTTGCCGTTGCGGCAGACGCTTTGCGCAACACGCTCGGCCGCATTCCGCTGGCGTGCGAGGCGGTGCCGATTGCCGGCGCGTTTGTCTGCTCGCTTCTGCTGTACGGACGCATAGCCGGCGTCGCCCTCGAACCGGGCTGGCGTGTATTGGCCGGCCTTGCGTCATTCTTCCTGCTGTTCGTCCAGCTGCGCCTGATCGACGACCTCGACGACCTCGACCGCGACTATCCCGCCGGGCACGCGCTGGCGGCGCGACGCGCGGCACTGCGCGTACGCCTCCTCGCCAGCCTCGCGGCAATCGTCGTCCTGCTCGTCGCGCTGAACGCCGGAATGAAGCACGCGTGGACAGCCGCCGCTGCCGCCACCGCCCTGGCCTTCGCCGCCCCGTTCGTTTTCAAGCGGCTGTTTCCGACCCGGCCGTTACTCTGCTTACCCGCTTTCGAGGGCGCGCCATTCGCCATCTTCACTTACAGCTATTTCTTCTGGCGCGACATGGCTGAGCGCGATCTGAGCGTCTACGTCGTCGTGTGCGTAGCGGGTTCGATGTGGACCGGCTACGAATTCTGGAAGTTCTCGCGCAAGGTGGGCACCACCGCGCTGCAGCCCTATCACCTCACGGCGCGCGGAATCCGGGTCGCGCTGAATGCCCTCCTGATTCTCTCGCTCGGCATCAACGTAGCGCTTGCGCGCCTGGCGGGCCTGTCGCAAACGTACTTGATCTATGCCGCGTTGCTGCCGCTCGTGTGGCTCGTCTTGCTCAACGTTTCCTGGCCAGGCCCCGCGAGCAGACCGGGCCGGCCACGCTGGGCCGGCACCCGCTTCGTCGTCGCCGTCGAGCTCGGACTGCTGGCCGCACTGCTCCTCAAATGACACGCAACCCTGGATCGTCACTCACTATGAACAAGCACGTTCTCGTCACCGGTGCACGAGGTCTGCTGGGCGCTGAAGTGATCGCCCGGCTCACGGCGATGGGGTATCCGGTCGTCGCCTTTCTGCGCTCCGATGGACCCGTGGTCCGCAACGACGGCACACCGCTCGCGACAACGGCTTACCGCGGCCACACGCCAGCCGCCGGAACTTTCGCATGTGTGCACGGCGACGTCGCCGAAACCCGCCTTGGACTCGATCCGGACACCTACGAGGCACTGCGCGCGACCACGTCCGCGATCGTCCACTGTGCCGCGCTAACGAGCTTTGGACGCAAGCCCGAGGTCTACGAGGCGATCAACTTTCGCGGCACGCAGCGCATCGTCGAGTTCGCGCAACGTAGCGGCGACGCGCCGATTCCGCTGCTCTATGTGAGCACCGCGTACGTCTGCGGCGAGCGCCCCGGCGTGTTCAGCGAGGACGATCTCGAACTTGGCCAGCGTCTGGGCAACCCGTACGAGCAGAGCAAGTACCGCGCGGAACAGTCGGTGCGAGCGGCAATGCGCAGCGGTCTGCCGGCGGCGGTCCTGCGCCCGTCGATCATCGTCGGCGACTCGGCGAGCGGCGTGATCCGCAAGTTCGACACGCTCTACACCGTCGTGCGCCTGACGGCCGCGGGCATCGTGCGCACGATGCCCGGCGACTACGGCGCGACGCTGAACATCGTGCCGATCGACTGGGTCGCGGACTGCGTGGCCGAGGCGCTGGCGAAGTTCCCACTGGTGCGCGGACGCACGCTGCATCTGACGTCGGGCACGCCCACGACGCTGCGCGAAATCAACGACGTATGCGCAGAGTTTCCCTCGTTTCACGTGCCTCGCTATGTGCCGCGGCATGTCTTCGACGCCGCCGCGATGAAGCCGCTCGAGCGGCGTTACTACGACGAGGTCGTCAAGCTCTACGAGTCGTACCTGACGCGCCAGGTGCGCTTTGCGCGAGACGCGACCGCCGCCATCCTGCCCGCCCTGCCTCGCGCGACCGGCAAAACGCTGCTGCGCAGGATCTTTCGTTATGGGATCGCGGCGGGTTACTTCGTGCCGCGCACGGCTTGACGTTCAGGAAACCTCACCATGTTGATGACTGATCCGATGCTCGCCGACCTCTGGCAAAAATCGCGTGCCACGCTAGGCGCCCAGTTCGAACAGCGAGCACCGAGCGCCGTCTTTCTCGAAGGCTCGATCGCCGAAGGCTTCGGTAATGAGCGCTCCGACGTCGACTTCGTCGCGATCGTCGATAGCGGGATTGAGCCGGCCACGATGCCGTACATCCTGTTCATCGACGGCCGCCGCGTCGAAGTAAGGTTGCTGAGTCCGGCGCGCCTGCGCCGCGAACTCGCGCAAGTTCGCGAAGCGCTCGGCAAAGGCCGTCGCGCGGTCGCGCGGCTGTCGTGGAATCTGCTCGAGCGTTGCCAGCGCTTTATCGGCGCGCTGCCGATCGACAACCCGGCGTTGATCGAGACGCTGCAAGCGGAGCTCGGCCGCGAGGCGCTCTGCGAGGCGGTAGCGCTGTGGTTCGAGGATTTCGCGCGTCAGACCGGCCGCTATGCGGTGGCGATGTTCGCGCTCGGCGAGCCCGACTACGCCCGCGCCTGGATCGGGACCGCCGCGTTTCACGCGGCCAAGAGTCACGTGGCGCGCCTCGGCGAGTGCTACATGAGCCCGAAATGGCTGTCGCTGCAACTCGAACGCGCAGCCGTCGATGCAGGGCGCGCCGGCCGTCTCTGGAACCTGCTGCACGCGCCGCGCGAGCATGGCACCGAAAGCGGGCTGCTCGCGGCGGGCGTCGCGCTGATCCGCGAGTTCGGCGTCAACGGTGTGAGCCTCGTGGCCGACAACGTGCTGATCGGCCCTGGCAAAGACACGACGACCTGGCAGATCGGCGAACGGGTCCATGTGCTGCGAGGCAGCGACGTGTTTGCGCTCGACGACGAAGCCGCCCAGGCCTGGCGGTCGATCACCTTCGACGCGCCATGCACGGCGATCGCCAGCCGTGGCGACGCGCAGGCGGCCAGCCGGCGCCGCGCGCTGATCGCCGACTTCAGCCGGCTCGGCCTCGTGAGCCTGCGCTGGAAGGGCGGCGGAGAAATCCACGCCCGTCAGCAGGCGACGTCGACGCCGGTGTCCCGTGCGCCCCTGATCTCAATCGACGGTGCGCGTCTCGCGGCCGGCCGCGCGAGCGGTGCCCAGTTGCTGCCGATGCCCGCCGGGCGCTTCGCCGAAGCGGGGCTCGAGATGATCTGGGCCAACATTGGCCTCGAGAACGCGCGTGAGGACGCCCAAGGCGCACTCCAGCGCGGCCAATGGAAGGTGCTCGAATACGCGCTGCAACGGATGATGCAGACCGCCTGCATGGTCACGCTCGGGGCGCACGGTGTGACGCCGCAGTCGACGATGGAAGAAGCGACGCTCGACGCGATCCGGCTGCTGCCGCTCGATGCGGTGCTGATCGACGGCATCCGCGAACTCGAACAGTGTTCGATCGGATCGGCACGCGATGCGCAGCGCTACGTCGCGCTGGCCGATGAGCTCGCGCAGCGTCTGCGCAACCTCGGCGGCGACCCGCAATTTCCAGCGAGCTTCGATACGGCGTCGGGTTGGCGCGGCACGATCCACGCCGCCTACGACTGGATCAACCTCGGCGCGCATCTGCACGCGCGCTTCCCGCAGACCGCTCACGGCGGACGCGGTACCGCCGAGGAAGCGAGAGATCTGCTCGCTTCGTCGAGCACCTGACCAACGGGGACCGCAATGAAGTTAGACACCATTACGCCTGCACGCGGGCAATTCGAAGCGGCAGGAAGCTGCGCGCCACACGAGGTCCACCCCGCGAGCGGCAGCGCCGCCCCGGCAGCATCGTCACGCGTGATCCTGACCGCGGCGAGTCCGGCCGACACCATCGAGCGGCTCGCCGGCAATAAGGGCAGATCGCTCCATCGGCTCGCGAACCTCGGCGTAGCGGTGCCGCACTGGGCGATCCTCGGTACCGACTGCTTCGCGGACTTCCGGCGCGATGCGGGCCTCGATCAAACCATCGCCGCGCTGCTGCGCGACTTCACGCCCGCGAATGCCGCCGCGATCGCGAGCACGATCCGCGAGGCCGTGCTGACTTGTGACATGAGCGCCGCGTTGCGCGCCGACATCGCACGCGCGTACGACAGCATCGGAGACGGGCCGCTCGCGGTGCGCTCGTCCGGTGTCGAAGAAGACAGCGCGAGCTTCTCGTTTGCAGGCCAGTTCGACACGTTCCTCGACGTCCGCGGTCTCGACTCGACGCTCGAACATGTGCGCCGGTGCTGGGCTTCTGCCTGGTCCGAGCGCTCGCTACGCTACCGGCATCAGCACGGACTCGATATCGCCGGCGCCGGCATGGCCGTGATCCTGCAGCGCCTCGTTCAGGCGGACACGAGCGGCGTCGTGTTCACGATCAATCCGGCGAACGGCAACCGCGACGAGCTCGTGTTGAGCGCCGTCTACGGGCTCGGCGAAGGACTCGTGTCGGGCGCAGTCGACGCAGACACGATCACCGTGGACCGCCACAGCGGACAGCATAAGCAGGTAGTGATCGGCGAAAAGCGCGAGCGTCATAACGGCCGCCACATCAGCGAAGTTCCGGCCGAGCTGCGCGATATAGCAGCCCTGTCCAACGACGAGATAGAGCGCGTCGTTGCGACGGCCCGCACGCTCGAAACCACGCTTGGCGAGCCGCTCGATATCGAATGGTGTATTGCGCAGAACCAGTTGTGGATCCTGCAAGCGCGCCCGGTGACCACACCGGTCGCAGCGGACCCCACGCGGACGGGCGAATTCCAGCTGTGGGACAACTCCAACATCGTCGAGAACTATCCTGGCGTGACGACGCAGCTGACGTTCACATTCGCGCAGCACGTCTATGCGCAGGTGTTCCGTGAGTTCTGCCGGCTGCTCGCAATTCCGCACAAACAGCGCCGTGAGATGGATGGCTTCCTCGGCTCGACGCTCGCGTTCCTGAACGGGCGCGTGTACTACAACCTGCTGCACTGGTACAAGCTTTCCGGGCTCGCGCCGTTCCAGGATCTCGGGCGCAAGATGATGGAAGTCCAGATGGGCGTCGGCGAGCCGCTCGATCTTGCGAGCTTCGCCGCGCTGATCACGCCGTACAAGGCCGGCTCGCGCGCCGCACTCGCCTGCATCCGGGCATTGAGCGGCGCGAAGTTCACGTGGCACTTCGCGCGTCTCGAGCGCAACGTCGAGCAATTTCGCGCGTTCTTTTATCCGGTCTACGACGAGTTCGACGCGCTCGACTATCGCTCGCTTCCCGCCGACGCCGTCTATGCGCACTACCGTCGCTTCGAACAGGCGCTGCTCGCGCGCTGGGGCATGATGATCGTGCTCGAATCGGCGATCGGTCTCAGTTACGGCGTCGTGCGGCGCCTGATCAAGCGGTGGATGCCCGATGCGCCTGACTGGCTCGAAGTGGCGGTCGTCGGGGGCATGGACGACATCGAGTCCATCGAGCCGGTCCGCAGGCTGGCCGCGATTGCGCAAGCCGTGCGGTTGAAACCGCAGATCGAAACGCTGATCCGCAACACGCCGTCGGCCGAAGCGTATGCGGCGCTGCGCGGATGCGGCGCGCCTGAGATCGTCGCCGCCATCGAGCGCTACCTCGCCGATTTCGCCTACCGCAGCAAGAACGAACTGAAGCTCGAAGAGCCCGATTTGCGCGAAGACCCGGGCGTGCTGTTCGATATGTTGAAGGTCTCGCTGGCGCATGGTGCCGCGTCGATCGATCGCACCGCCATCGAAGCGCGCATCGACGCCTTGTTGCGTGAGCGGCTCAATCCGCTGCAGCGCTGGATTTTTGCACGCGCGCGCAGCCGCGTGCGCGCCGCCATCCGGGCGCGTGAGACCGTGCGCTTTTGCCGTTCGCGCGCGTTCGGCGTCGCGCGCCGCATGTTCCGCGCGATCGGCGAGGGTCTCGCCGGCGACGGCGTGCTGGCGACCGGCCGCGACATCTTCCATCTGCGCCTCGAAGAAATTCGGGGGTGCTTCGAAGGCACCGTCTCTCACCGCGAACTGCGCCCGCTCGTCGAGCAGCGCAAGCGCGACGATGCGGCCTATCGTGACATGGATGACCTGCCGCCACGCTTCGTCACGCATGGCCCGGTTGCGGCCTGGCTCAGCCAACCCGCGAACCTCGCCGCGCTCCACGCGGCGCCTGCCCACGCGCCCGGCGCGACGCTGCGCGGCACGCCCTGCTCGCCGGGCTTCGCGGAAGGGCCGGCGAAGGTCGTGCGCGAGGCCAACGAGTTCGACGGCGGCATCCTCGTCACCTATCGGACCGACCCCGGCTGGGTACCGGTATTCGCGGCGGCGACCGGGCTGCTGATCGAGCGCGGCAGTCCGTTGACCCATGCCGCGATCGTCGCGCGCGAGATTGGCATTCCGACCGTCGTCCAGATTCCGGGCCTTACCACGCGCGTGCGTTCGGGGATGCAGCTGAAGGTCGATGGCCATAGCGGCGTGATCGAACTGCCCGAGCCGACCTGAAATGAACTGCCTGCCCGTTGACCATTGAAACTGCCCCTGAAGGAAATTGCCATGTACCGCCTGCTCAACGATCGTCGCGACCTGCCGCATCTGTGGCTTTACGTCCAGTGCGCGTTGCTGTTCATCCCCGCCGCGGGCGTGCTGTATGGCCTCGGCCACTTTCCGTGGTGGCTGGGCGTTGCGTATGTGCTCGTCTGGAACGCGTTCGGCGACCGCTTCACGATGAGCTACCACTGCACGCTGCATCGGCGGCTCTTCAGAAAGCAGTACCGGGCATGCCAGATCCTGCTCGACTGGGTGCTGTGCCCGTTCTTCGGTCAGACGCCAGGCACTTTCTATGTCCATCACATGGGCATGCATCACATCGACGACAACCTGCCGCGCGATCTGAGCTCCACGATGCCGTTCCAGCGCGATAGCGTGAGCGGCTTTCTGCACTACTACCTGCGCTTCGCCGCGCTGGTCCCGCTCGAGCTCACCGTCTATCTGTGGCGCTCGCGCAATACGAAGCTGATCCGGCAACTGCTCGTGGGCGAGGTCGCGTTCTACGCAGCGATCACCGCCGCCGCGTACTGGAACCTGCGGGCGACGCTCGTCGTGTTCGTGTTCCCGTTCGTGTTCGTGCGGCTGATGATGATGATCGGCAACTGGGTCCAGCACGCGTTCATCGACCCCGATCATCCCGATAACCCGTATACGAGCAGCACCAACACGATCGACTCGCGTTTCAATGCGCGCGTCTTCAACGCCGGCTATCACATCTATCACCACGTCCGCAAAGGGACGCACTACAGCGAGCTCACGAAGGAATTCGCGGCGAACCTCGAAAAGTACGGCCGCGAGGACGCGGTCGTTTTCGATCGCATCGACATCGCGCAGATCTGGCTGCTGCTCGTCACGCGCCAGCATCGCAAGCTCGCGACGCATTTCGTGCGCCTGCCGGGCGCGCCGGCGCGCAACGACGACGAGGTGATCGCACTGCTGCGTCGCCGACTGCAGCCGATCCGCGACTGGACGCCGGCTGCGTCGCTTGATCGCTGATGCTCAATGACATGACCGGGGAGCCGTCAACATGGACCAGACGCTAGTCGATGCCGTTTCAGCGCTGCCGCGCGGCGACGCTCGAGGCCTTCGCTTTGTCTCCTCGAACGGCGACGAGCACTACTATCCTTACGAGGCGCTCGAACGCGAAGCACGCAAGCGTGCGAGGAAGCTCGCGGCACTGGGCCTGAACAAGGGCGAGCGCATCGCGCTCGTGATCCTCGACCCGGAAGCGTTCATCCTGAGCTTCCTCGGCGCATCGTTCGCCGGTCTCGTCCCGGTACCGATCTTTCCTCGCGGGAGCCTCAACTTCAAGACCCGCACGCGCTACGCCGAAACGGTGAGTCACATCGTGCGCTCGGCGGGCGCGCGGATACTACTCACATCGGACTCGGCAAGAGAGACCATCGAGGATGTGCTGGCCGTCGACACCGGCCTCGAACGCATCGTGACCGTTGAAGCGCTGGGCGACAGCGAGCCGCCCGCCTGCGATTTGCCCACAGTGCATCCCGACGACCTGTGCTTCCTGCAATACACGTCGGGCAGCACGTCGCTGCCGAAAGGCGTGATGGTCACGCATCGCAATCTGGTCGCGAATGCGAGCGCGTTCCTCGGACCGCGAGGCATCGATCTGCGCAAACAGGATGTCTATGTCAGCTGGCTGCCGCTGCACCACGACATGGGGCTCATCAGCGTGCTCGGCGCGCTCATCTGCGACTTGCCGAGCGTGCTGCTGGCAACCGAAGCGTTCGTGCGCCGCCCTGGGCTCTGGATGGAGGCGATCACGAAGTACGGCGGCACGATCAGCTTCGCGCCGAACTTTGCATACGCGCTCGCCGCGCGCCGTACCCGCGACGCCGACCTCGAAGGGCTGGACCTGCGGCGGTTGCGCGTAGCCGGCTGCGGGGCCGAGCCGATCAACGCGCAAGCGTTGCGCCAGTTCTGCGCGCGCTTCGAGCCGGCCGGCTTTCGCGCCGAAGCGCTGCTGCCGTGCTACGGGATGGCCGAGGCAACACTCGCGATCACGTTTCACGACCACGGCCAGCCGATCGTCACCGACGTCGTCTATGCGTCGACGCTGGGCCTCGGTCGAGCCATACCGGCCACGCGTGACAGCGGATTGCGCTCGATCGAACTGGTCGGCTGCGGCCATCCGTTTCCCGGGCACGAGCTGCGGATCGTCGACGAATCCGGGCAAGCGTTGCCCGAACGCTGCGTCGGCGAAATCGTCACGCGCGGGCCCAGCATCACCGCGGGCTATTACGGCCTGGCCGACGCGACTGCCGACGCATACCGCGACGGCTGGCTCCAGACCGGCGACCTCGGCTACCTCGTCGGCGACCAGCTTTATATCTGCGGCCGCAGCAAGGATCTGATCGTCATTCACGGCTCGAACCACTATCCGCAGGACATCGAATGGGCGGTGGCCGAGTTGCCGAGCGTGCAAAGCCGCGGTGTCATCGCGTTCAGCGTGATGCGCGACGGCGACGAGACGCTCGTTGTCTGTGCCGAGGGCAAGCCGGCCGAAGCCGCGACGCTGCGCCGCGCGATCGCCCAGAAGGTCGCCGAAAGCGCGGGCCTGCAGGTCGGTCACGTGGCGATCGTGCAGTCGGGCAGCTTGCCGCGGACTTCGAGCGGCAAAGTGCAGCGCCGCCGGACCAAGGCACAGTTCGAAGCCGGCGAGCTGGAGGAACACTCGTGAGCCGCATGCGCTGGCACGGGATCATGCTGACGGTGTCAGGCGCGCTCGCGCTCGCCGCCTGTCACGCGAAACAAGCCGAGGTGACGCTGCCGCCCCAGGTTATCGCCGTGGCTGTGCATCGGGACAGCAGGCCCGTTCTCGCGACGCTGCCGGGCGAAGTCAACGCACGCTATGCAACGCCGCTGTCGTTTCGCATCGCAGGCAAACTGATCGTGCGGAACGTGCATCTCGGCGATACGGTCAAGGCCGGCGACGTGATCGCGCGGCTCGATCCCGACGACGCGCAACGCAGCCTCGCGAGCGCGCAGGCCCAATTGATGGCGGCGCAGCATCGGCTCACCTTCGCCGAGCAGCAACTCGATCGCGACCGGGCACAGGCGCAGGAACAGCTGATCGCGACGACACAGCTCGAGCAAACCCAGGACGCGTACGTGGCGGCCGTTGCGCAACGCGATCAGGCAGTGGAGCAGTTCGCGCTGCTGAAAAATCAGGTGCAATACACGGTCCTCACGGCAGACCATGCTGGCGTCGTGACCAGCGAAGACGCCGACACCGGGCAGAACCTCGCGGCGGGACAACCGGTCTACCATCTCGCCTGGTCCGGCGAGGTCGATATCCTCTGCGACGTGCCAGAGAGCCTGCTGAAGGCGCTCGCGGTCGGCAGCGCAGCCAGCATCTCACTGCCGGCCGTCACCGGCCGGCGTTACGCGGCGCGCGTGCGGGAACTATCGCCGGCCGCGGATCCCGGCAGCCGCACCTATCGCGCGAGACTGACGCTCGATGCGCCGGGTCCCGAGGTCCACCTCGGCATGACGGCCAACGTCACCTTCGCCGAGGCGGCGGGCGAGGCGCAAGCGGACGATCCGATCACGCTGCCCGCCACCGCGCTCTTTCACGAGGGCAACACGCCGGCCGTCTGGGTCGTTCGGCCCGGCGACCATGCGCTGGAGCTGCGCCGGGTCCAGGTCGGCCGCTACGACGACCGCACGATCTCCGTCTCGCGAGGCCTCACGGACGGCGAGCGCGTCGTGCTGCAAGGCGTGCATACCGTCAGCGCCGGCGAAACCGTGCGCGCGGTCGCGCCGTTGCATCCCGAGGACTTCGCATCATGAAGGCACTGTTCAGCCAGGGGTCCGGCGGAGCCGGTGGACCGCGACGGCCGGCGGCGGACGACACTGGCCGTTTCAACCTGTCCGCGTGGGCGATCCGCAATCAGGCGGTCGTCATTTTCGCCGTCGTGCTCGCGACGTTGTTCGGCGTGCTCGCCTATTCCCGGCTCGGACAATCCGAGGACCCGCCGTTCACGTTCCGCGCGATGGTGATCCGCACCTTCTGGCCCGGCGCGACCGCACGCCAGGTCGAGGAGCAGGTGACCGACCGGATTGGCCGCAAGCTCCAGGAAACGCCCCATCTCGACTATCTGCGCAGCTACTCGCGTCCCGGCGAATCGCTGATCGTCTTCACGATGAAAGACTCTGCGCCGGTGAACGAGGTGCGCGAGACGTGGTACCAGGTGCGCAAGAAAGTGGCCGACATCGCCGATACGCTTCCGCCCGGCGCGCGGGGGCCGTACTTCGACGACGAGTTCGGCGACGTCTACACGAACATCTATACGCTCGCGGGCGACGGGTTCTCGCCGGCCCAATTGCACGACTACGCCGACGAACTGCGCAGCGTGCTGCTGCGCGTGCCCGGTGTCGCGAAGGTCGACTATTTCGGCGACCCCGACGAGCACATCACGATCGAGATTCCCAACGCGCAATTGACGCGGCTCAGTATCACGCCGCAACAGCTCGCGCAGGCGATCAATGCGCAAAACGCGGTCACGCCGAGCGGCACGCTGACCACCGCGTTCGATCGCGTGTATGTGCGTCCGAGCGGCCAGTTCACCGATCTGAAGGCGATGGCCGACACGCTGATCGATATCAACCATCGACTCGTTCGTCTCGGTGACATCGCGACGATCAGGCGCGGCTACGACGATCCGCCGGTCTCGCAGGTTCGCACCGACGGCGGCGCCGTGCTCGCCATCGGCATCACGATGCAGGCTGGCGGCGATGTGATTCAGCTTGGCAAGCGGCTCGATGCGCAGGCCGCCGAATTGCGTGCGCGTCTGCCGGCGGGACTCAAGCTCGTCGAGGTGTCGAGCATGCCGCACGCGGTCTCGCATTCGGTCAACGCTTTTCTGGAGGCCGCCGCCGAAGCCATTGCGATCGTGCTGGCCGTAAGCCTCATCTCACTGGGCTGGCGCGCCGGCGTGGTGGTGGCGATCTCGATCCCGGTCGTGCTTGCGATCACCGCGCTCGGCATGGATGGGTTCGACATCGGCTTGCACAAGATCTCGCTCGGCACGCTCGTCCTCGCGCTGGGCCTGCTCGTCGATGATGCGATCATCGCGGTCGAGATGATGGCCGTGAAGCTCGAACAGGGATGGTGCCGCGCAAGGGCCGCGGCGTTCGCCTACAGCAGCACAGCGTTTCCGATGCTGACGGGGACCCTTGTTACGGTGGCGGGATTTCTGCCCATCGCGCTCGCAAAATCGGCCACCGGCGAATACACGCGCTCGATCTTTCAGGTATCCGCGATTGCGCTGATCGCCTCGTGGTTCGCGGCAGTCGTGCTGATTCCGTTGCTCGGCTATCACCTGCTGCCCCATCGCAAGCACACCGCACGCGGGCCTATGCGCCACGCGGCTCTCAAGAACCGCTGGCACGACGACACGCAGACGGGCCCGGCCCCGGCGACGGCGCTGCCCGTCACCCGCTTTCATAGCTGCCTGCGCGAGTGCATCGCGTGGTGCCTGAAGCGGCGTCTCGTCGTGCTCGGCGTCACGGCTGCGCTGTTCGTTGCCGCGCTGGCCGGCTTTGCGCTCGTGCCGCAACAGTTCTTCCCGAGCTCCGAGCGGCCCGAACTGCTCGTCGACATGCGGCTGCCCGAAGGTGCGTCGTTCGAAGCGACGCTGCGCGAAGCCGCGCGCCTCGAAAAAACGCTGGCCGGCCGGCCCGAGATCGATCATCTGGTCGACTTCGTCGGCGCGGGCGCGCCCCGGTTCTATCTGCCGCTCGACGTCCAGCTGACCCAACCCAACTTCGCGCAGTTCGTGATCACCGCAAAGTCCGTCGACGATCGTGCGACGCTCGAGCGCTGGCTCGCGAGCACACTGCAAAAGAGCTTTCCCGCCGTGCGTACGCGCGTTTCGCCGTTGGAGACAGGGCCTTCGGTGGGCTATCCGGTGCAGTTTCGCGTCAGCGGAAGCGACCTCGGCACCGTGCGGGAGATCGCGGAACAAGTCGCGGCGACGATGAAAGCCGATGTCCGCACGACGGGCGTCCATTTCGACTGGGACGAACCCGGCGAACGCTCGGTGCGCTTCGAGATCGACCAGCAGAAGGCGCGCGAACTCGGCGTCACGTCGGAAGACGTGGGGAGCTTCCTCGCGATGACGCTGTCGGGCTATACGTTCACGCAATTCCGGGTTCGCGACAGGTTGATCAGCGTCGACCTGCGCGCGCCCCAGCGCGAGCGGGTCGATCCCGCCGGGATCGTGAACCTCGCGATGCCGACGCCGAACGGCCCGGTTCCGCTCGGCACGCTCGGACACCTGAACAACGAGCTCGAATACGCGGTGATCTGGGACCGCGACCGTCTTCCGACGATCACGGTCCAGTCCGACGTGCGCGGCAATGCGTTGGACCTCGACGTGATCCAGGCGATCGATCGGACGCTCGCGCCGCTACGCGCGTCGTTGCCGATCGGCTACCGGATCGAGACCGGCGGTGCGGGCGAGATCAGCGGCCAGGCGCAGGCGTCGGTGATCGCGCAGCTTCCGCTGATGCTCGTGGTGGTGCTCACGCTGCTGATGATGCAACTGCGCAGTTTCGTGCGCGTGCTGATGGTCGTGCTCACCGCGCCGCTCGGGCTCATCGGCGTGGTCGGCGCGCTGCTGCTGTTCGGCAAGCCGTTCGGCTTCGTGGCGATGCTCGGCGTCATTGCGATGTCCGGCATCATCATGCGCAACTCGGTCATTCTCGTCGACCAGATCGAACGCGATATCGCCGCGGGCCACGCGCGCTTCGACGCGATCATTGGCGCAACGCTCCGGCGCTTCCGCCCGATCATGCTGACCGCCGCGGCAGCCGTGCTCGCCCTGATCCCCCTGCTGCGTTCGGCCTTCTTCGGACCGATGGCGACCGCCCTGATGGGCGGCATTACGGGTGCCACCGTGTTGACGCTGTTCTTTTTGCCCGCGCTATACGCGACCGCGTTCAAGGTACGGCATGGCGAACGCGGTGGGCAAACGGCGGCCGCGACAGTCGCATATACGTGGAGTTGATCGTGGGTAGAGACTGCAACCCCGTTGTCGGGCCGGCGTCGGCGATCGATCGTTGGCGCGCGGCGTGCGGTGCCGCGGCGACGATCGCATTTGGCGCATGCACGTTCGGCCCCAGCGGTGAGCCGCCTGCGATGCCCGTTCCCGTCCATTACGGCGTCGAGCCGCAGCCCGCGCAAACGGTCGAGGCGCTCGGTGTCGCGCAGCGCTTCACCATCGGCGTGCAACCTGTGCCCGAATGGTGGCGGCTGTTCGGATCGACGACGTTGAATGCCCTCGTCGAAGAGGGCTTGCGCAACAGCCCGACGCTCGCCGCCGCCGACAAACGCCTCGCCGCCGCGCGCGAACAACTGCGGGGCCAAATTCACAGCTCGCTGCTGCCGACGGTCGATCTGGTCGGGCAGACGTCGCGCGGGCGCGATCTCGGCATTCCGGTCCCCGGCGGCCCGAATACGCTGCTTTACAACGAGTTTATCGGCGTCGTCCAGGCGCAATATACGTTCGACCTGTTCGGTGCGGTGCGCCAGGCCAACGCGGCCCGGTCCGCGCGTGTCGACATCGAAGCGTATCAACGCGAAGCCGCGCGGCGCGCACTGGCCACCAACATCGTCACGGCAACGATGGAGGCGGCGATGTTGCGCGCCGAGATCGACGCGACCGAGCGCATGGTCGCGCTTGCGGGCGATCAGGCTCACGATACCGAACGGCATTACGAACTCGGATCGCTGACGCACGGCGAGGTGTTGGCCGCGCGGCAAAGCATCGCCACGCTCGAGGTCAGCGTGGCCGAGTTGCGGCAGCGGCTGGCGGTGACAAGACATGCGCTCGCGGTGCTGCTTGGCCGCACGCCCGACGCGGCGCCGCCCGAGCCCGATCTCGCGAGCCTGCACTTGCCGCAGGACCTGCCCGTCGTGTTGCCATCCGACCTGTTGCGCGCGCGGCCCGATATCGAGGCAGCCGAGGCGGCGCTGAAAGCCGCCGCAGCCGACGTCGGCGTCGCAACGGCCCAGCTCTTTCCGAGCCTGACGCTGAACGCATCGATGGGACAAGGCGGGTTCAGCTGGCCGCTCGCGCTGTCGGGCGCCGGCGCGATCTGGAGCATCGGCGCGACCTTGTCGCAAGCGCTTTTTCATGGCGGCGCGCTCGTCGCACAGCGGCGCGCGGCAATCGACGCCTACGAGGCGGCCGTGTTCGAGTACAAGCAGACTGTGCTGGCCGCGTTCGAGAACGTCGCGGACACGCTCGCGTCGCTCGAACACGACGCGCAGGCACTCGAAGCCGCGAGCGGTGCCACTCATGCTGCACGCGAGGCGTTCGACGAAGCCACGTCACGCCACCGGCTCGGCGCGCTACCGGCTTCATCCGCGCGCGGCGGCGAGCAGCAGTACGAAACTGCGAGGCTCGAAGAAATCCGCCTGATCGGCAGGCGTCTGACCGATACGGCGACACTGTTTCAGGCGATGGGCCAGTTGCCGGCGGGTAGCAACGCGACATCTGACCACCTGGCCCGCAAGTGATCAGCCCGCTGGTCCCCGGGGAACGCCGACAAGGTAAGTGAGACCGAGCGGCGATCCGTGCACCGGCTGCGTGCCGATGTCCCATTCGAAGCTTTGTTCGTCCGGGATACTCGCGACCATCTCGCGCAATTCGTCGGGATTGTAGATGCGCAGCATCGAAACAATGCCGTCGAACAGACAGAGCAGCGGGATCACCGGGAGGACATAAGTGAGCCCGAGTCGCGACCAGCGAAACGGCCGGATCAGCGGAGTCAGCGCGAGCATCATCAGCGGCATCAGCAGAATGAACAGGATTCCGAGCAGGCGATGGTCGGCGCCCTCGACGATGACGATCGCACGGCGCTTCGCCACCGCATCGGCGAGGATCGCCCGCGCATCGTGCGGCCGGAAATGGTGGAAAGCGTTGAACATCGTGCGCACACCGTCGAATCCCGACGGCACATCCATCGCATCCACCGGTTCGCTCACATAGGTGACGCGCGCGGTCGACGCGGCAGATACCCGCTCGTGCGCGGCGCGATTGGGATAGAAGTCCGTCAACTGCACCGTCACGCATCCGGACTGCGCGAGCAACGGTGCAAGCGTCTGCCACGGGCCGCCGCCGCCCGAGCAGAGATCGACGATCCGGTCGCTGCCGACCCGTCGCATCGCCTCGCGCAGCTTGACTGAGATGACGTTGAATCCCTTGTGGGCATTGGCCAGAAAGTGCAGCCAGTCGGTAGCGCCGTCACGGATGGCCCGGGGGCACCACGGCTCGTCTTCGATTTCGAGCAGATGCAGGCGTCGCATGGTCACGCGGGCAACCGAGCTAACTGAATACCGGCATTTTCCATGACGCACCCTCGATCAGCATTTGTCAGCGGAAACTTTTTACCGAAGTTAAACGAGTTGAGGTGTGGGATTTTTAACGATCAGTTCGCCCCGTAAGCCGTCACTGAAAGTTAGCAATGAAAATTCGCGGTAAAGATTGTCAGTGAAAGTAAGCATCGCAAAATGCGGCGTATCCAATACGCTATGCTAACGGCATTTTGCGATGACCCCAATCTTCTTACAAAATAATGAACGGCTTTGATTCGTCTATCGAAACATATCTGTCCAACCTTCACTTCGGTCATTTCGCGACCCAATCCATACAGGCCATCGCCGATCTGTACAGCTTCAAAGGTCTCGTACTCATTCCCGTGCTGTGGTGGATGTGGTTTCAGCAAGACCAACGCCGCGAATGGCGCAGAGAGATGGTTCTCGCGACGCTTCTCAGCGGCATCGTGGCGCTTTTTGTCGGCAGACTGCTGACTCACTGGTTGCCGTTCAGGGTACGCCCCATCTATAGCCCTGAATTGCATCTGCACTTTGCGGATGGCGCGATCAAGGACGCACTGCTGACAAGCTGGAGTTCCTTCCCGAGCGATCACGCGATGCTATGGATGGCGGTCGCCACCGGCATCTTCCTCGTGTCGCGCGGTATCGGTGTGCTGGCGATTCTCTATACCGCGCTGTTCATTTGCCTTCCGCGCGCCTATCTCGGCTTTCACTACCCAACCGATTTGCTGGTCGGTGCTGCCGTGGGAATGGTGATTGCCGTGGTCATGACGCGAGATGCGATCCGCGTGCGCTACGCGACTCCGATGCTGCGATGGATCGAACGCTGGCCGGGGCCGTCAGCGATGCTGGCCTTTATTCTGTGCCTCGAACTCGTCACGCAGTTCGACGAACTGCGCAAGGTGGCGAGCGGCGTGTTCAAACATCTCTGAACGGCTCTGGCATAGACGACACGCATCCTCCGTGGCACGCACGAGGCTATGGCCTCTGCATTCCTGCTTCTGCATTTCGCACAGCCGGAGCGGGACGGCTTTCGAAACGCGCGTCCTTCCGGCCGCGCTTGAAGAGACTTTCGTACACGACAAATCCGAGCTTTACGATCACCGACCCCGTCACAACTTCGATAAAAACCAACGCCGATTTTGCGACCCGCCTCATTTCTGACGAACGCGCGACATGTGCCGTTCGCGCAGCTAGTTGCCTACGACAGCGCATGCTTTTCGGCCACGCGTTCCGAGTTCCTTGCGGGCTGGATCGCGCAACCGCATGCGCTGGCTCTGGCTCTGGCGGATGTCCGCAACGATCAGATCAGAGGGTACGGCGTGCTGCGCCGTTGCAGGACAGGCTACAAGATAGGTCCGCTCTTTGCCGACGACGCGCAGAATGCCAGCCATCTGTTCGACGGACTGGTCGCGAGCGTCGCAGGTGAAGTCATTGCGTTCGACGTCCCGGAGGTCAACGCTGTTGCGGTAGCACTCGCTGAACGCCACGGTATGTTAAGTAGTCGGGTTTGAACAATTCGCTTTGGTCGGCCGTCGTCCTCACTGCTGGAAGACCACAGTGATTGGGCGGTTGAGCAAAGCGATCAGAGCAAGGGCGTAAAAGAGCCTCAGTTTTCCGAGGATCATCCGCAGGTTATGGCCGGCGCCGCACGGCGCTGCGTGTATCGCATCACCGAGCGCACCTTTGAGCCATGCCACGCTTACTGTATCGCCGCGATTGAGTCGACAGTACCCTCCGGACTGCCCCAACGATCGACAATCGTTTGCCCACACTTATCGTTTACCGCCCGCCGCCCAAACGGAACGGGTGTATTCCATCACCCGGTCATAGTAGGCACTCGTGACATTGTTCTTGTCGCTGACATTTTCAGGATTGTCCTCGTCACCCGGCGCCCACAATACTTCGATTTGGACCGTGTTGTATTGGTAGCTCGGCGTTTGGAAAGAACCAAAACCTTTTCCGCGCACCCCCGCAAAGAGTCGCGGCAGGTCCATCATCGTGCTGGTTTCGGCGCCGCCGGGCTTTTTCTTGACTTGCAGACTCACACTGACTGGACTCGCCGTCGCGATTTCGTCGTACCAGTTGGTTTGCGACGAATCGATACTGTTGAACGGACGGTAGTACCCCGTGTCATTAATCATCCGTACATTGGGATACTGCCGACCAGACGCATCGTTCATACGGCTGTAGAAATACAGAACCTGATTGGCCGTGGAGAGCATGTCCCCATGATTCTGCACGCCGATGATCACATAGTTTCCATGCTTATCACGCAAGTTATGATCGATGCCGTATTGCGCCAGTTCTTTCACCAATGGAATGATTTGCGTGTCCATCAAATCTTTCCATGAGATACGGCTGATTTGCACCGGCGGCGGTCCCGTGAAGATACGCATCATGGGGGCGCCCAAACGCGCAGTCATCTCCAGATAGAATTTGGAGCGTTCCAAGTCCAGATCGCGGCGCTTTTCCAACGAGTCTGAAAAGCTATTTTGAATGCCGGTGCCGCTGATATCGATGCCGATAGTTTGCCCCCACTGTTTTAGCTCATCGATGCGTGCGCGAATAGTGTCCTGACTGACGCATTCGCCCGGTTTGCAGCCGGCTGCGGCAGCCAAAGGAGGCATATCGGTGTTGCTGTAGCCGGGTAGGTAATAGAACGCAATGTCCACCTGGTCAAAGCCGTTGATTTTCGCCCATTCCATCGCATCGAGCGTATTGATCTGGTTGCCGTTGGTCATACCCCAGCCTGGGCTGCCATCGGCAAGCGTGCTGCTCGTGGTGCCGTCCTTGATGGCGCGATTGAGTGCGGAGTTGAAGGAATAGAGTTGCAAGCTGTATTTATAACTGCCACCGTATAGCCCAGAACCAGGGTATTTTGCACGCAATGATTGAAAGCAACCATCTTGATAGGCATTGATTGCTGGCGGTGTGACGATGACATCCCCGCTGCTGGCATGCGCCGGGAAACTGCTGAAATCGACTTCCGAAATATAGGCCTTGTTAAGATAATTGGCATCGTAGCTGGCTTTGCTTGGCACATAAATTTCAACTTGAGTGGCATAGCTGAACCATAGCCCCTCCTTGCTGGCGGGCCGGCTGAAATAAGGGGGCGTGTCGCCAAGAACAAGCTTGTTCAGGCTTACGTTGTAATAAAACGTCCGTTCCCAACTGGTTTTGAGCTTGGGCAGATGGATTTCGGAGAGTTGACTGGTGTTGCTGAATTTCTCCATGGCGAAGGCTTGAGACTGCAGGATTTCCACATTGGGCAAATCCACATATTGCAAGGTAGGAATCAGTGAAAATGCCTGGCTCGCCACCTGCGTAGCATTGGCGATCGTGACACGGCGCAGCGACGGATGCGATGCGAACATGGCCTTGGGAATGACGCCCAGTTGCACATCGGAAGCGGCATTGGACGTCGGCGTCCCCTCCAGACTACAGCCGGATTGATCCTGACCGGGAAAGAGATCGGGGAAGTAGCAGGGATTCGTGCCGTTGCCCAGGAAATTCGCCGTACCCACGACTTCCAGTTCCTGCAGGTTCTTCATCCCGGTGCCGTCTTTCGCGCTATAAAAAACGGCGCTGTCCTTGCCGCTGAGCGTGCCAGCGTTGATGACCAGTTTACCGATGCGTTCGAGATCCGCTTGAGTACCGTATCCTTTCGCTGTCAACGCAGCGGCCAGCTTGCCCTGGGTACCGGTGGAAGCGACGCTGTCCACCGTCACCGTATCGCCGGTCAACACGTAAGGCTGCACCGACATTCGCGATTGAGCAACCTTCTGGGAGCGGGAGGCCGCCGCAATATAAGGCGTTGAATCGCAATCGGCGGCACCGCTGACGTTTTGTTGGCTCTCATCCGATTGATTTTCAGACACGCCATTCGCGGCTGACGAGATTAGATTGTCCCCCCCGGAACAACCTGAAAGCAGTAACAATACCGCCGCCAGCCCAAATAATCGTTGGATTGCACAAATCATGCGTTGCCGCATCACATGTCTCCATCTATATAAGAAATCTGCAAACTTAGAAATCGCGATCAGCCACCATTGGTGGCTAACCGAACGTCTGGATTCAATCGACCAAATCAAAATGGATCTCGAAAAGCACGGCATCAATCTTTTGGCAATGGCTTTCCTTTTGTTTCCGGCAAAAATGGCAATACTATGATTCCCAACAGGAGAATGAAACTCACCGCAATTCCACTTGTCCTGAAAGCCTCGATATTGCCACCCAGGCTGCGTGTCACCTGGCCGATAGTGAAAGGCGCCGTCGCGGCCAATAGCCGACCGAAGTTATAACAAAAACTCGTTCCAGTGCCGCGCAGACTGGTGGGGAAAAGCTCGGGCAAATAAATGGCATAAACGCCGAACACCGAATACTGACCAAACCCCATGACGGGTAACATCCAGTACATCTGGTCGATTTCACGCATGAACCTGAAAACCATGACTGTCGTCAAAAACGACAACAACAGAGCCAATCCAAGCGCAATTCGGCGTCCTTTGACTCGTGCCAATTTAGACAGCACCAGCATGCCCAGAAAACCACCGATATTCTGCAGGAACAAGCCGACAGAACCCCAGTAGGTTTTCTCGGCGGCGATCGCCTCCGGCGTCAAGTTCGACGCGGCAAGGTGGGCATCCACGATTGAACGCACAATGCGCGGATGGAAATTACCAATCCCCCACAAGCCAATAATGCCTGCGCCGCAGGCAACGAGCCCCAACCAGGCGTGTTTTCTCCAGACCGGGTGTCCTAGCAGGTTTGCATATGATCCGAACTTGATTCCTTTCAGCTCCCCCTCTTTTTTCGCATCGACCCATTTTTGAGGCTCGTTGATCCTTAAAAGAAGCGGAGCCAGAAACAATGCCGGAATTCCACCAATCAGGAACAATATCTGCCAGGCCTGGAGATTCGCTGGCAGCGCCTGACGAATTGCCAAAAAGCCTACACCGATGCCGATCAATCCGGCAGAAATATTACCCAGCGCCGAAAGGGATTGAAGCATCCCCAGAGCGGGAGCACGCGAGCGATCAGGGACCGAATCGGACACCAACGCCACCGCCAAACCAAAAACACCTCCGACGCCCAAGCCGGTAATAAAGCGATAAAAGCTGAAATCCCAGAATCCTTTAGCAAATGCGCTCAACCCTGTACAGACCGCATACATCAATATGGCCACGAGTAGCATTTTTGCCCGACCATAACGGTCGCCCAATGAACCGAGGATCAGTCCGCCGATCGCCCAGCCAACCAGAAATACGGAGGTTGTATAGGGTGCGTAAATGTTCGTCAGTTCTTTATTCACCAAGAACTCAACTGCGGGATCGCGCGCCAGATTGAATATTTGCTGATCCATGCAATCGATCATCCAGGCCATCGATGCGACGACAAAAATCATCCAATGGGTTCGATTGAAAATCCGCCACCAAGGCTTCTCATCTTCTCTATCAATAGCCTGGATAGGCTCGGATGCACCACCTGACATATCGCTCTCCTCCTGATAAAAATCAAAGCGCGTCAACTTTGATCGGCAAATGTTCTTCTGCTGACTGGTATATCCCACAGACCAAAGCGACCGTGTTACGCGCTTCCTTCACGTCTACACTTAGCGGCCGCCCCAAGCGAATAGCCTCCACCATCTCCTCGATCTGCTTTTGGTGGCCGTGGTAACTGATCTGATCGGGCGCTGCTGCGCCGGACGAGGAATTTTTCCCTTCCTGCTGACCACGCAATATTTCGTCTTCAGGCTGGGTATCCATAAACTCCCACCGCACGATCCGATCATCCTCGATGGATACCGAGCCGCGCTCGCCACAGATTTCTATGCGTCGCTCCCAGCCTGGGTAGGCCCCGGTTGTTGCCTCGAACACGCCCAACGCGCCATTGGGAAATTTGAACGTCGCACAAGCCGTATCTTCTGCTTCGATTTTTTTATGAACCGCACGCGTTGCCCACGCATAAACTTCATACGGCATGCCCGCAAACCAATGCAATAAATCGAGGGCGTGAATAGCCTGATTCATTACCGCTCCGCCACCATCCAAAGCCAGGGTGCCTTTCCATCCGGAATAATATTCTTCGGTGCGATGCCACTTGACATAGGCGCTGCACAAACATAGCCGACCAAAACGATCCGATTCCAGTGCCTTTTTTACAGCTTGCGCGCCAGACGCAAAGCGCGCCTGAAAAATCGCCGAAATCTTCACGCCGGCCATTTGCGCGGCTTCAATCATCGCATCCACCCGCTCAATCGTGATTTCAAGTGGTTTTTCGATAATCACATGTTTGCCGGCATGAATTGCCTTCAATGCAGGCTCCAAATGAGCGCCGCTTGGCGTGACGATGCAAACGACATGGATATCCTGTCTTTCAAGCAATTCATCGAGCTGAGTCGTATAAAACGGTATTTCGTTTTTTGACGCGAACTCGGCAGTCTGCTCCTGTGTCTTCCCCCATACCCCCATCAGGCGAATATCGTATTGGCGGCTCGCTGCCTGAATGGCTTTAGCATGAAATCCAGCGATCATCCCCGCACCAATCAAGCCGAATCCTAGCGTTTCATTTTTACCCACGCGCATCAGACATCCTTCCTGTTGATGGATTTTGCAACGGCTTGAGCCGTCAAGGCCAACTCGCATACTTTGAAGCAGTGACGATGCGTCATTGCCGTTTCGGTTCTTTCGAAAATATCGCGTTTTAGATCTGTGTAATAAGGCAGCCGAGCCTGCGAGCAGTCGATGTAACGCGTTTCGTTTTGATTGACGATGAACAAGTGATCCTTGCCGGGGCGTCCTGCGATATCGATATATTTGCGCAGCTCTATATAACCTTCGGTACCTAGAATGGTTAATCTTCCATCCCCCCAGGTCGCCAGACCATCCGGTGTAAACCAATCGACCCGTATGTAGCCGCCCGCCATCTCATTGGCAAGCGCGATCTCGCCAAAATCCTGCAATCCGGGATCATCAGGATGGCCGACATTCCCATAACGGGCGCTAACAATTTCCGCGTCGGCGCTGCCCGTAAAATGCAGAAATTGTTCAATCTGGTGCGAAGCGATATCAACCAGGATGCCACCATATTGAACCGGATCAAAAAACCACGCAGGCCGCGTGGCGCGATTAAGCCGATGAGAACCCAGACCCACTGTTTGTATGACGCGTCCAATAGCGCCGGAGCGCACGAGCTCGGTCGCGGTTGTCACGGCCCGCACCTCGAAATGCTCGGTAAAATTGATGGAATAGATTTGCCCCGTTTCCCGCTGGACTTTTTTAACCCGCTCCAGTTGGTCGAGCGTGGTCACACCGGGCTTGTCCACCATGAAATCCTTACCGTGCAGCATCGCCTCAATGGCGAAATCAGCACGCTGGTATGGAATGGCCGCGCAGGTTATCAGCTGAATACTTGGGTCTTCCAGCAATTGCTGGCGATCATCGATACGCGGAATATCCGGAAATCGTTCGACGAACCCTTTCTCGATATAGGTTTCGCCTGCCGTCCAATACCCGGCACATTCAGAGCCAATCTCCAGCAGACTTTTTACCTGATCGTAAATATGTCGATGATCAATACCGACCACACCGAAACGTAGTTTCGGATAATTACTCATTATTGATTTACCTCATTTTGACAGACCGGTCTTCCGCTACAACGCTAGAAACCCATGCTGCTCGGGCGAACGGTCCGGGTTACGGATAATCTTGACAAGCAATCAGGCGACAGGGATCGCCGTGGCGGACCGCCAGATCACGTCGAGGGAATTCGCAACAACGCTCCGCGCCGTCAAGGTCGTCGTCCCGGTCGGGTGGTTTTCCGCCCGGATTGTCATGTATGATCCCCAATCGAAAAGCCACCCCCTTCCGTCCATCTTTTTGTTGTCGCGTTGCCGCTCATGCAGGCTCCCCCCAGAGTCACCATCCGAGATATTGCCGAACGGGCAGGCGTGTCCGTTCCCACCGTGTCGCTCGTATTACGCGAAAGTCCCCTGGTCGCCAGGAAGACGGTGGCAAAGGTGCAGGCCGCCATTCAGGAACTCGGATACGTGTATAACCGCAATGCGGCATCGATGCGATCGCGTCGTAGCGGTGTCATTGCCGTATCGGTCAACGATCTTGCCAATCCCTATTTCGCGGGCCTCGCGTCCTCCGTGGAACGTGCGCTTTACCAAATCGATCGGACCGTGTTGATTTCCGATGTACGGGAAGACACATCTCGACAGACGCATTTCATCGAGAAAATGCGCGAGCACAATGTCGATGGCCTATTGCTGTGTCCGGCGCATCGCACCGAATCCGATCAACTCGTTGCGCATCTGAAAAAAGCCGGCATGCCCTGCGTACTTGTGTCGCGTGACCTGCCCGACAGCGGCCTCGATTACGCCGGGTACGATCATCGATACGGGATGCGTGTCGCGGTTGAACATCTGATCGCGCTTGGGCATCGGCGGATCGCGTTGCTGGGTGGCTCGTCCTCCACGTGGGTCGGCCGCGAACGCGTCGCCGGCTACCGGGATGCTTTGCGACGTTATAAGATCCGACGCGACGCCGCCCTCGAAATTGAAGGCGAACTCACACGACATTCCGGCATGTCGTTGCTCGATCAAGCGCTCGCGTTGCCGGAGCCTCCGACCGCGGCCGCATGCGCGAACGACACGGTTGCCTTCGGCGTGATGCTCGCGTTGCACCGACGGGGATTGGAACCGGGTATCGATTTTTCCGTCACGGGCCATGACGACGTCGCCGAATCGGCGCTGTGGACTCCCGCGCTGACGACCGTGTCGATCGATTTCGATCAACTCGGCGAGCAAGCCGCCGCGATGCTGTTGCGCCGCATCGATAACCCCGCAATCGAGCGTCAGCATGTCAGTCTGCCAGTGCGGCTCGAAACCCGCGGCTCGACTTGTCCACCACGGGTCAGTCGCGCGAGGTAATACCGTATCGGATCCCACGGCGTTTGCGATCCGGTTGTCTCCACTCATTATGTCTGTCCGACTCGGTTCGTTTCGATGATAAATTTAGAACGTTCTAAATTTATCATCGGCGAATCCCCCTTCTTTGTCAAGCGTGTCGCGTTCCACTCCAGGGCTTCCGCATGAAGGCCGGTTGCGTCGCGATAAGGTTAAGTAGTCGTGTCTGAATTATTCGCTTTGGTCGGCCGTTGTCCTAACTGCTGGAAGACCACAGTGATTGGGCGGTTGAGCAAAGCGATCAGAACAAGGGCGTAATAAGGCCTCCGTATTCCGAGGATCATCCGCAGGTTATGGCCGGCGCCGCACGGCACTGCGTGTATCGCATCACCGAGCGCACTTTGAGCGAGTTCCGATCGCGCTTCGCCTTCGGATCATCGCGCGCACGCCGCGCGTGATCCCGCGTCGCAATCCCGGGTGATAGGTCATCACGCCATCGACGAAGACGCCTTTGTCGCCGCGATCAACAATGGTCGCTTCCGGCTGCACGTCGCTCAGGAGCGTCGCCTGCTCCAGCGCTTCAGCCAGACGTACCGGCGGATGCTTCAGGTTAGTCTGCTCGCGCAGGGAATGTCGGAACAAATCGCCTTCGCTCACCGCTGTCTTCGGGCCCATCCAGACCTCGACAGAATTTGCAGGAAACTACCCATAATCTGCCAGGTTCCTGCACATGCACCAACCACTTTCCACTTCAAACCCTTGCTGCACTGGGCGCTTCGAATTATTCAGACCCGACTAAGTAGCCTCATAAGCCTTGCTCTTTGCAGCGGAGTCAGCCCTCGCGTAGCGCTCACCTGCTGAACACGTGCGCGCAAGTAGGTCCGGCCGAACAATGATTCTGCGCCATTGCACGACAGGATCTGTTCGAGATGTGAAATCGGATCCTCGGCAGTCTGGGGCGTGTAAGGGCTCTCCGTGTCTCCAGATAGTTTCTTGATTGTCGTCTTCATCCACTTTTCTCGATGTCGTGACCGAATAAGTCCGGTCCGTATATCCGTGTGCGGCGGTGCGATCACATTCTTTCGCGCGTTTGATGCCAGCACTCGTGATCATTCAGATCTCGTAGCATCCGTGCCCGCGACCGCTCACGGCGATAGTGACCAATCACCATGAACACGGCGATACAAAGGGCCGAGCCTCCGATAATCAGGCCCATCCAGATTTCACTCATGTCACGTTTCTCTCGAGGAGCAATAGGGTTGTTGCGTGAGCGGCTCATGCGGGCTTCGCATGACTGTTACTGCATGTGCTGGCCGCCGTTGATCGCAACATTGGCTCCGGTCACAAAGCCGGCATCGTCCGAGCAGAGGTAAAGCACGAGCGCCGCCACTTCGTCGGGCCTGCCCAGACGTCCCACAGGGATATGCGGCAGGATCTTTGTATCGAGAATCTCCTGTGGAATCGCCGTAACCATCTTCGTCGCCAGGTAGCCCGGCGAAACCGTGTTGACAGTAACCCCTCTACGCGCCACTTCCAGTGCCAGCGATTTCGTGAAGCCGTGCATGCCGGCCTTGGCCGCGGCGTAGTTGGTTTGGCCGATCGAGCCTTTCGAGCCGTTGACAGAAGAAATGTTGACGATGCGTCCCCAGCCTCGTGCGACCATCCCTTCGCACAGCGGCTTCGTCATGTTGAATACCGAATCCAGATTGGTGCGGATGACCGCGTCCCAACTGACCTTGTCCATCTTCCGCAGTGTCATGTCCTCGGTAATTCCGGCGTTGTTCACCAGAATGTCAACCGGACCGACTTCGGCCTGGATCCGGGCCGCACAGTGCTGGCATGAATCGTAGTCGGCCACATCGACCGGATACGCACGAAAGTTCCTGCCCTGAGTTTCCATGTTCGCCAGCCATCCAGCTGAGCTGGCGTTGCTCAACGAGTGCGTGACTACAACCGCATAGCCGGCATCGTGCAATTTCATACTAATCGCCTCTCCCAAACCGCCCATACCGCCGGTCACTACAGCAATTCGTTTCGTCATTCTTTTCATCCGTAATCGTCATGTCTGCGAGGAACGTGAATAACCCAATAGCCGTCTCGCACAACCAGCCATTGCTTTGCCACAACGCATAGCCTGTAGTTCGTCAGACGAAAATGCGCTCGTTGTCTCCGCTGCGGAGAAATCCGCACACCTCGCCACGATGGTTGCGCGCATCACGCCATGAATTTCTCTTCCAAATTCGCTTTAGTACGACTAATTAATTAGAAGACGCTGAAGACCGGATCAATGCCTCCTGACCGGAAACATTGCACGATTCTGACGGCTGCGTCAGAGCCGCCTTTTACCGTTTTTGTTACCGGTAACAGGCAAGAGTGTAAATATACCTTCGGAACTGCTTCGCCGCTTGCGGCAAGCGCACGCGCACTGCATCAGGCAGGTATTGCGCAGTCGGTCGATTCGACCGACGAGGCAATAGTAGTAGATAAACTACATCATTGCAACGCCTTAAATGTAGTTTTTGTACATTCTCGAGCAGCGCGCTGTAGGTCGACACGTTGTTCGGGATAGTGCCAGTTGCCGCCGCGCAGGCGTAAGGGAGCCGACGATCACGCGGTTCTACCTGAAAACGTGGAACCTCTGTCGCCCGTCTAGCTTCCGCCAACCCGCCCTTCGTGTCGCGGGCGAATCGAACGATCTCGCGTCGTGAAAAGCGAAGGCTTTTTGAGGCAGGTACGCCCGGCACCAGGGTAAATACAGATACGAGCGCTCGAAAAGCTTTATAGAATGGTCAAATATTAGCAAGGAGCAAAACGCCTTGCTATATATTAATCAAGACGCCGCAGAATCTGGAGACGCCATGCAGATCGACTACCAAACGATGCGGTTCGACTACGAGCGAGCCGCCGACCACGATTCCGATGCCCCGCTCACCTACCCGGTCGTCGTGATCGGGGCGGGCCCAGTCGGGCTATCCGCGGCCATCGATCTGGCCCAGCAGGGCGTTCGCACCGTGCTGCTTGACAACGACGACACGCTGTCGAGCGGTTCGCGCGCGATCTGTTTCGCGAAGCGGACGTTGGAAATTTTCGACCGGCTCGGCTGCGGCGCGCAGATGGTCGATAAAGGCGTGAGCTGGAATGTCGGCAAGGTGTTCCTGCAGGACGAGCTGATCTATACGTTCAACCTGCTGCCCGAGACAGGCCACGCGCGCCCTGCATTCATCAACCTGCAGCAGTACTACGTCGAAGGCTATCTGGCGGACCGCGCGAAGCAAACCGCGAATCTGCAGATGCGCTGGAAAAGCAATGTGATTGGCCTGACCCAACAAGACGACCATGTCGAGTTGCAGGTCGAAACGCCCGACGGCATCTATCCGATGCGCGCGCAATACGTGATCGCCGCCGACGGCTCGCGCAGTACAGCGCGCAAGGCACTTGGTCTCGACAGCCACGGGCGCACCTTCAAGGACCGCTTCCTGATCGCGGACGTGAAAATGAAGGCGCCGTTTCCGACCGAACGCTGGTTCTGGTTCGATCCGCCTTTCCATCGCAATCAATCAGTACTGCTCCACAAGCAGCCTGACAACGTCTGGCGCATCGATTTCCAGCTCGGCTGGGACGCCGATCCGGTCGCGGAAAAGCAGCCTGAAAAAGTGATTCCTCGCGTGAAAGCACTGCTTGGCGACGATGCCGAGTTCGAGCTCGAATGGGTCAGCGTCTATACATTCTCATGTCTGCGGATGGACAGTTTCCGGCATGGCCGCGTGCTGTTCGCCGGCGATTCGGCGCACGGCGTGTCGCCGTTCGGCGCGCGCGGCGCAAATAGCGGCGTGCAGGATGCCGACAATCTGGCCTGGAAGCTGCGTCTGGTCGTCAACGGCGACGCGCCGCCCGCCCTGCTCGATACCTATGCCTCGGAGCGCGAATATGCGGCGGACGAAAACATCCTGAACTCATCGCGCGCCACCGACTTCATCACGCCAAAAAGCGCGGTTTCGCGGATGTTCCGCGATGCCACGCTGAGGCTCGCGAAAGAGTGTCCGTTCGCGCGGCGCATCGTCAACAGCGGCCGTCTGTCGGTGCCGGCGGTGCTGCGCGACTCACCATTGAACACGCCCGACGCCGACGCTTTCACAGGCACGATGGTGCCGGGCACAGCATGCACCGACGCGCCCGTCAAACTCGAAGGCGACGACGCATGGCTGCTGAATCAGACAGGCCACAGCGACTTCACAGGCGTGTATTTTTGCGGACAGGGCGACGACCTGACCAAATGCGCCGAACAGCTTCGCGCGCTCGCACGCCTCGCGGTTCCTGTGCGTTCGTTGATCGTCGTGCCGCGTGGCGCGGCCGTGACCGCTCTGCCCGACATGCCGCACGTCAAGGTGGTCGAGGACGTCGAAGGCATCGTCACGCATCGCTTCGATGCCCGGCCCGGCACGTTCTATCTGCTGCGTCCGGATCAGCACGTCTGCGCGCGCTGGCGCGCCCTCGACACCGCGTCGGTCGCCAAGGCCGTCGATCGCGCAACCTGCAACGGATAACCATCATGAACAAGCTGAACATCGAAACGAATATTGCGGACCCCGACGCGTTCTACGAAAAGCTCATCGACGCGCACAATGGACTGACCGACGAGCAAAGCCATTTCATGAACGCGAAGCTGGTGCTGCTGCTCGCGAACCACATTGGCGATGCCGACGTGCTACTCGAAGCGCTCGCGCTGGCGCGCGCGGGTGTGGCACCGACGCCTGAGTGACCAATCCGACGCTGTACGGCTACCCAATCCAGCCGAACCGCCACGACAGCCGCCTGGTCGTGGCGAGCAGCCTTTGTGCGGTCGTGCCGTGCAGGCCGAAATCGAAGCTGCCCGACGGACCAATCACGGCAACCACCAGACTGACGCTGCCTGTGTGATCGAACACAGGCGCGGCCAACGCGCCGATGCCGGGCACCGGCGCATCGAGCGCGTCATCGATACCCTCGTTCAGAATCTTCGCGCGACGTGCCAGATAGGCCGGAGCCAACGACGGCGCGCCCTTTTTCGGCGACACGAGCACCTCGGCGAGCGGCGCGCCCGCGAGTCTGATCGATTCCTGCGACAGCAGGCCGACCAATACGTCGTCCACAAGATGCGCGGCGAACACGCGTCCTATCGCCGTGTTGACGAGCGACATCACGGTGCCCACCCGCAGGCTCACGTGTTGCGGTCTGGCCGACTCTTCGAAGCGAATCACGGTCGGACCCAGAGGCCCAAGAATCGCCACCGCGACGCTCATGCCGGACTCCGACGCGAGCGTGACGATCTCCGGTTCGGCATCGCGAATCGGCGACATGCGCTGCAACGCGATCAGGCCCAGTTCCATGCCGAGCGGTCCCGCGCTGAAAAGACCCGCGTCGTCGCGGCTCAGCAAGCCCACCTTGAGCAGACTCACCAGATGCGGAAACGCCTTGGCCGCGGGCATCCCTGCGGCAGCGGCCAGATCGCGCAGCGACAGCGGGCGGCCGGCGGCAACGAGTGCCAGCAACAGTTCGCCGGTGTTGTCGAGCGCGCTGATCCCGCGCTGAGCTTTCGTGTCGTTGAGTTGAGGCGAGTTCGCGTCGGACGCGCCCGGGGATTCGATCTGCATGGTTCTCAGGTGGGTGTGACCACTGCTTCGGTGATACGTCGGGAAGTTTCCAGCAACTGACGCGCGACCGTGCCGTCCCACTCGACGTCGATCGAGCCCGACGAGCCGATCGCCGTCAACGCGAGTTGCATCCGGTGCTCGCCATCGAACACCGGCACGCTCAGACTGCTGATGCCCGGACTCGGTGCATCGATGCCGCGCTCGATGCCGCGCGCGCGGATCTCATCGAAGCGTTTGCGCCACTCCGCGCTAGCCGGCCCTTTGGCTGCACGGCCGCGGGCCGGCGCCGGGTCCATCGACTGCGCCTGGCTTCTCGCCATTGCCGCGACCTGCTCGGGCGCGCAGAACGCGCAAAAGACACGGCCCGTCGACGTGGCCTCGAGCGACATCACCGTGCCGATGTGCAGATTCACATGCAGCGGAGAACCGCTGCGCTCGTATCGCACGATCGCCGGACCCTGCACGCCCGCCACGCAGATCGCCACGCTAAGACCGATCCGCTCCGCGAGCGCGGCCGCATAGGGCGCCGCGATGCGATAGACCGGTTGTTGTTCGATATGCATGAGACCAAGCCGCAACGAGAGCGGCCCCGGCTCGTAGTTGCCGGTCAGTGCGTCACGCTTGACGAGGCCGAGGCGCGTCAGGCTCACCAGATACGTATGCGCCTGCGCCGACGACAGTTGCGCCTCGCCGGCGAGTTCTGTCAGCCCGAGCGGTTCGCGCTGTCGCGCCAGCGCCTGCAGAAGACGCCCGCCAACCTCGACGCTCTGAATGCCCCGCTGTTTCTTTTCGATTGTCGTATCAGCCATCGTGTTGCCCAACCCTGACCCGAAGGAAATTCGACCCGTTCGGTGTCGCCGTGGAAGGCCTAGATGGTATCCGATCGGACCGCTCCGTCCAACCAACGGCGTTTACCCTATGTTAGTGAATGACAAGGTATTTTGTCATTGACAAATATTAGAGCGACGACGACTATTAGTCATCCTCCAACAAGTCGTCAGACGGAGACACTCATGGCGAAGGCTTTCGCATCCCAGGCCGACCTGGAAGAAAAGAAGATCACGTGGACCCAATTGTCGGAAAACGCGTACGCGTACACGGCCGAGGGCGACCCGAACTCGGGCGTGATCATCGGCGACGACGGCGTGCTGATCGTCGACACCACTGCCACGCCAGCCATGGCGCAAGACCTGATCGCGAAGATCCGCAGCGTCACCGACAAGCCGATCAAATACGTCGTGCTGTCGCACTATCACGCGGTGCGCGTGCTGGGCGCATCGGCCTACTTCAAGGAAGGCGCGCAGCAGGTGATCGCCAGCCGCGGCACCTACGAGATGATCGTCGAGCGCGGCGAAGCCGATATGAAGTCGGAGATCCAACGCTTCCCGCGCCTTTTTGCCGGTGCCGAAACGGTGCCCGGTCTGACGTGGCCCACGCTGGTGTTCGAAAAGGAAATGACGCTCTTTCTCGGCAAGCTCGAAGTGCGCATCGCGCATCTCGGCTCGGGCCACACGAAGGGCGACACGGTCGTCTGGCTGCCGTCGCAGAAGGTGCTGTTCTCCGGCGACCTGGTGGAGTACGACGCGGCCTGCTATTGCGGCGACGCGCAACTCGAACAATGGCCGGCGACGCTTGAAGCACTCCGCGCGCTGAACGCGGACAAACTGGTGCCGGGGCGCGGCCCCGCGCTGCTGACGCCCGCGGAAGTGAACAAAGGCATCGACTACACGAAAGACTTCGTCACCACGCTGCTGCAGGCAGGCCGTGACGCATTCAAGGACAAGCTCGACCTGAAGGGTGCAATGGCGCTCACGCGCAAGGCAATGGACCCGAAGTTCGGGAATGTCTTCATCTACGAGCATTGCCTGCCGTTCGACGTGTCGCGAGCCTACGACGAGGCAAGCGGCATCAGCCATCCGCGCATCTGGACCGCGCAGCGCGACAAGGAAATGTGGGACGCGCTGCAGAACTGATCGCCTCCCGCACTCGAGGAAAGGCCGTCCGGTCTTTCCTTTTTACCGTTCAAACCATGAAGGCGCGCTAGACGCCTCGGGCGCGCTCGTCTTCGCACAGGCGCGTCCCGCACCTGGAGCGAGACATGCAACACTCCCTCGATGGCGACGCCATCGGCCACATCGCGCCTGTCGCGAGCGACGATTCGATGTTTCAGAAGGTCGCCTGGCGCATCGTGCCGTTTCTGTTTCTTTGCTACGTCGTGTCCTTTCTGGACCGGATCAACATCGGCTTCGCGCAACTGCAGATGAAGCATGATCTCGGCTTCAGCGACGCGATGTACGGACTCGGCGCAGCCGTGTTCTACGTCGGCTACGTGCTGTGCGAAGTGCCGAGCAACATCCTGCTCGCCAAATACGGTGCGCGCAAAACCTTCATGCGGATCATGCTGCTATGGGGCATTGCGTCAATGAGCATGATGTTCGTGTCGAAGCCCACGCACTTTTACATTCTGCGCTTCATGCTGGGCGTGTTCGAGGCGGGTTTTTTCCCCGGCATCGTGCTGTATCTGACGTACTGGTTTCCTGCCAGCCGGCGTGCCGCCGTGATCTCGGTGTTCTTCGCGGGCGTGGCGGTGGCGGGTGTGCTAGGCGGACTTTTCTCCGGCTGGATCATGCGTGACATGAGTGGCGTGCTGAGCCTGTTCGGCTGGCAGTGGATGTTTGCGATCGAAGGCGCACCCGCTGTGATCCTCGGATTGCTCACCTGGCGCTATCTGGTCGACAGGCCTCACGACGCGAGCTGGCTCACGCAGGCCGAAAAGGAACGGCTCGTCGCGCTTTGCGCGCAAGGCCAGGCGAAAGACAGCATGCATGACGCTCGCAGCTTCTCTGCCGCGTTGCTCAATCCGCGCGTCTATCTGTTCGCGTTCATCTATTTTTCGCTGACCTGTGCCTCGCTGACGCTCAACTTCTGGATGCCGTTGATGATCCGCGATTTCGGCGTTCAGGATGTCGTGGCAGTGAGTCTCTACACGGTGGTGCCGAATGCTATCGGCGCGGTCGGCCTGATTCTGATTGCGCGCCGCTCGGATCGAACCGGGGAACGCCGCAAGCATTTCGCATTCTGCACGGTGGGCGGCGGGCTCGCTCTCGCGGCGCTCACCCTGCACCTGAGCAGCTTTCCCGCGATGCTGGCGATTCTGTCGCTGGCCGCCGTGTTGATCTTTGCTGCGCTGCCGATTTTTTGGGCGGTTCCCACCAGCTATCTATCCGGCAAAGCGGCTGCGTCGGGTATTGCGTTCATTAGCAGCATCGGGATCACTAGCGGCATCGTCAGCCCGTGGGTAATCGGTCAGATACGTACGACGACGGGCAGTATGGATCTCGCCGTTTATCTGCTTGCGGGTCTGCTTGTGGTTAGCGGGGTCGCGTTGATGGTGGGTGTTAAAGGTGACGCGGTGCGGCGCTGATGCGTTTTCGCAGGGCGGGGCGAGTGGCAGGGGCCGGGGACGGCCCCTGATTCGTTTGTCGGAAGTATCACCGCCGTGGGCCCCGGTCGCTCCGCTTATCCCGCTGTCTGATTCTATGCGCTCACCTCTCTCCCGGCGGTCTGCGTGCTGGTACCGCTGAGGTCCGTCCTCGTATTGATGAACCTTGCAGACACCGAAGCCAGCAAAAAGCAGCCGACGAAGAGATGGAACACAACATTGAAGTCGTTATTCGTTCTGGTCAGGACGCTAAGTGCCAGTACCGCAGCTGCCGAATCCCGAGTACGAAGGCTATGACCTCGGCCCCGAGGACGCGCCCGCCCTGCCCGAAACAGCGTGAAAATCACAGGGTGTGATTTTTGTTCGTTAGAGACCCCCGCCGAAACGGGGCGTGTCTTTGCATAGTCTCTAACAGCCATCGCGGAGCAGGAAGATCAATTTCGCGGAATTGCGACCGACGCTCGTTTCAACGCCCCTGAATCGTCTCGATACCAAACATCGAGACGATCACGCCCCCAGCGAAGTCTTTCAACGTCCGGTTGAGTGTACGAAGTCGCAAGGTGCAGTGTCGCCACAGGCCCCTTGCCTGCAAAGAGTCTAAAAACCTCGAGCGGGTTAGACGCCACACTAACAACCAGACGGCGCTTGAAATCAATCGCGTCTTGCGCGACTAACTCATGCCCGTCAACCTTGTTCGGCGGACTGAAGAACATATCGTTGCGGCAGCCAGTACCGCAAGGGAACCGCATCATCGCGATGTCCCCGTACCATTGAACTCCTGGTCGGACTGATGTCTTGATAATTGTCTGAGTTGTTTTTCCGTTTTTTAACACAGAGACAACACAATCATCGGGCGCTCCGCTGTGCTTGCATTTCACAGATATCGCCCATCCACCGGGACCTCGATACAGATCATTGACAGGCTCGTCTGGACCATATGCCGCCAAGGGGAGAGCGTAGCTGACGGCGGTCAAACACGACAAAATTACGCTAGCGAACGTTCTTGTAAAACTTGAGGTCATGTTCAGAAACCCCCGAAGGATTTGGGACTTGTATAGCATCAAGTGTAAGAAAGCGGGGCACCGCTGGATACATTTTCGGATCTTTCTTATGTAGCTGGGCCTGCGCATCAGGGCTGTAATAATGCGTCGCCCCTGGTATCGGATTGGAAGCGGACGCAGCGTAATAGACTTCCCTCGCTGCGTCCAGGCTGTCATTCCAAGCCGCCTTGTTACTTGGATGCTGTACCTCGCGGTAGTTCGGATCATTCTTTAGCCACGCGTCATACTGCCACGGCGCAGTCACCACCTCTTTATAGGTGCTACCGCGAAACTTGCGTTCGACACGATTTCGGATTGACCAGCCCACTGCTACTTTCGACTCGTGATTTGTCCCCCGCGCTTCGCCGTATATCGTCTTGGCGAGATAGATGAGTTCAGTTGGGTCCGTCTTGACGGTCACCTTTGAGTTAGCCGTTGTGTTCGTAGTTACCGTCGTGAGTCTACTCCCAGCCATCACCTTCTCCTATCGTATGTTCCAAATCGAGGTCAATTGCTTCGGCGGTCTTGACGCGACCCGTAAGACCATCAGCTCCCGTTATGCCTTGCATCACGGTTCCGCCCTCAGCACGAAACCGGTAAGGAAAATTCCGAAGGGGTTGACCCGTAACGCGATCCACCAACGTCACTTGCTCGTCGTACCGCTTACTGGCGCGTTCGCGACATTTGCACGCCCATGCGTAACCCAGGGCGTCGGCCATTTGGTATCCGGTCGAATATGAGCGAAGCCTATCGTGCGGAAACCATACGCCCGTTTCGACGTTCAGAGCCATCGCAGACGGCATTGACGGGAAGTTGGAAAATATTGAATATGTGATCCGGCAAAGAAGGCACTCCTCCTTGCCTCCGGTGTATTTCTGTGTCTGCTGCTCCATTCGACCTCTTCCTATCTACCAGACAATACCTGAAGAATTAATCATCCAGACGGGTCACGGTCAACAGCTTTAATTTGGGATAGAGCTGTTTTGACGAAAATTAACGATAATCCCGGGCATCTCATTTTCAGGTGCATCTGTCCGGTTCGCGGTTCAACAAAAAAAGCAGCCTTGAGCAGCGTCAGCGAGAAGCGCTGCAGTGTTCACCGGTACCGGTCGGCGATCGGGAAGTCCCTTGAGCGAGCAGGTACGCACGGCCACCTTTCGCGACGGCCACCTCGACCAGCGCGCCGGACTTCTTCTCGTATTCAAGGAGGCGCAGCAGTGCCGCGCAGTTCCTTCTCTCAGCCGTAACGCCTCACCATAAACCAGTCCCTTTGCACCGTCGCCCGTCTGCAAAGTGTCCTTTGCGACGTCATTTGCGGGCCGCTGCGCCAATGCGATCGCGCGCGACGGAGTGCCGACGAGCGTCGGGTCCATGAGGCCGTCAGCCACGGTGCAAAGACTTTTTGAAAGCTGTCGCCAGGGAAAAGCCGCGGCGAGCAATGCCCACATTTTCCCGAGGGCAGAAAAGTACCTTTCGCACCAGTCTCAGCAAAATCGGCGCAAACTGCGCCGACCTGCGCAGTCGGTAGCAGGTTGTTGGATAGAATCGCGCGAACAAGACACAAGGAAAATATATGACGTTGTACTACATAATTTTCGAGATAGCCTTGTTCGTACTTGGAATGTTTTTCGGGATGCATAAGCGTGGCGCGAAAGACAAAGCAACACCGTCCAGTCAAGTCAGTTCGGAGCATCGCCGCTCCTTCAACGACACATACGGACCGACAGACCGTTACGTGCAGTCTGAAAGTGCAATAACGGTTATTGAACGATTGACCATCGAGTACAGGGACGGGATCGGCGAGGTCACTTCCCGGAATATCACGACACGTCACTATGACCCCGAAGGCGGCTATATCCTGGCGCGCTGCCACCTTCGCAATGCGGACCGGACGTTTCGGATCGATCGGATCGTACAGGCTGTCGATACTGAGACAGGAGAAATCACCACCACGAAATTGCGCTCCTGGTTGCGTAAGCACAAACTGAGATGACTGTGTTACTTCGCACTTGCAACGGCCTTCACCAGTTCCCGGCCGAACACCTTGTCGAAGTTCACGGCTACGACCTTCTCTGCTCGCTCGTCGAAATCCAGACGCTTGCGGGTTTCGACGGGCGCGTGGAACGCCACCAGCAGCTTCAGTCTGCCGGTCGTATTGGGGCCTCAGGGCAATAGGCCGGCGTGCTCGCCACGCCACTTTTTGCGCAGCCACACAAGGTCTGAAACGTCCGTTCCACGTTCGCGCAGGAACGGTCGATGCCACACGCCGTATACCTTGCCACGCTTCGTGTTGACCGGCCCCATGAACAAGTCAGGTCGGTTCATGTATTTGCGGATCGTGCCACGCGGCAGGTTCCCTTGTCCATCACCGACCGCGTCCGCCGGACTCACTTCTTCATCTCCCCGGCTCCTTTACCGAAGGTATCACTAGCTTAGGCCCCGGTCGCTCCGCTTATCCCGCTGTCTGATTCTGTGCGCTCACCTCTCTCCCGGCGGTCTGCGTGTCCGTACCGCTGAGGTCCGTCCTCGTATTGATGAACCATGCGGACACCGAAGCCAGCAAAAAGCAGCCGACGAAGAGATGGAACACGACATTGAAGTCGTTATTCGTCCTGGTCAGGATGTAACCGACGATCAGCGGAGAAAGAAATCCCGCCAGTTGCCCCCCTGCGTTGACAAAGCCGATTGCCGACCCGACGACCTTGTTCGGCAGCGCAGCGTTCGGGATGGTGTACAGCGAACAGCCGGCCATGGTCGAGAAGAAATAGCCGATCGTCTGATCGAACACCGCCGTTTCCGCAGTTTCGGCATGGGCCGTCAGATAGGCAAAGATGGCGGCCACGACGCAGCCGAGCACGACAAGCAACTCGCGACGATTGCGAAAGAACTTATCGGAAAGAAAGCCCGTGATGCAATAGGCGATCGTGCCGACGAGAAATGGCACCGACGCCATAATGCCCATCCTCGCCGTCGAAAGGCCGCGTGCGTTCAGCAGATACGTCGGGAACCAGCTCATGATCCCCCACGACGCGATGCTGAAAACGAACAGGGTGACAAAGCACCACCAGACCAGTGGCGTTTTCATCAATCCAGCGAAATCGGATTTGCCGACGGAGGTGGGCAATTTCTTTTCGCTGTTGCCGATTTCCTCTAATTCGATTTCCGAAACGTGCTTGCTGTCCTTCGGGCTGTTTCTGATATAAATCCAGCCGAATACGGCCATCGCGATGCCGGGTATGAACAGACTCGTGAAGATCGCGCGCCACCCCCACGCGGCCATGACGGCCGCCACAAACAGCGGCGCCAGTGCGGGTCCGAGCGCATTGGTGGTCATCATGAGCCCGGTCGCCCGTCCCACTTCGCGCTTTGGGAACCATGCCGAGAGTGCCTTGAACGCGGCGGGGGGAAACAGCGCTTCGCCGATGCCGAACGCGACCCGCACCACCAGCATCAAGCCGAGCGAATTGCACAGTCCGGTGAGCGCGGTGAAGATCGTCCACCACGTGACGCCGATTGTCGTCATGAGCCGCGGGCCGAACCTGTCTGCGAGCAGGCCAGCTGGGATCTGACATAGCGCGTAGCTGAAGAAGAACGCACTGAGGATTCCGCCCATTTCCATCGCCGACAGATGAAACTCGGACGCAATAAATGGAATAGCCGCCGCCATGATCATTCTGTCCATGTAACAGAGCAGATAGATCGCAAACAGGATCAGCAGCACGAGATAGCGATGTCTCCAACGAAAGCGCATGAGGTCTTCCTTATTATTAAACAACAGCGATGACACGAAATCCCGGTTCTATCCGGTCAGTTGACGGTAGGAGAATGACTTGAAGTCGGCAGGTTCGCGAAAGCCAAGCATGTCGTTGACGGTGATACCGGCGAAAGCCCCCGTGAAGCCGATGGGGGTTGCATATTCATCGCTCAGTTTCGTGAAATCTTTTTCCAGTCCGAGATCGTTCCAGTCACCGTCCGTCGAGCGATAGAAGAAGCGCAGTTTCGCGTCCACGACGCGAACCCGCAGACCGATCCCGGAGGCCTCCGGCAGCGTCGCGAGTCGATTGCTGTAGGCGAAGCTGCCGGCATCCATCTCCATGTAGGAGAGTATTTTTGTGCCGTCGTCGTCGCGGGTGACAAAGAGATAGTAGAAAGTGTTCTCGTCGTAACGCGCCATGAGCCCAGCCATGTGCAGATACGACATGGGAGAAAATTCCAGCTCTGTTTCGACTTCGAACTGCCAGTCACGGATGCGACAGGCCAGCAGGCTTTGATGGAACCGCGAAGTCGGCGACTCCTGGCCCCGGATCCGCAGATAGCCCGGACGTTCGTGAAGATTGCACCAGTCATCGCCGATAGGAATTCGCAGACTCTGCAGTTCCAGGGGCAACTCTGCACGTTGTCCAAAGTCGATCGCCCAACTGCTGTCGAGCCTTTGCTCGATGTCCGAGTCGATCGCGAAAGATTCGCGGGGAACCACTCCGCCACTGGCCAGACGGGGCCAGTCCGCATGCCATTCGATCGGTGCGACGCAGGTCTCGCGACCTAGCGGCGAGCGCTTCGTGTGCGCATCGATGGGTCGTGATCCGAGGTAGGTCATGTACCACTGGCCGTGCGGACCCTCGACCAGATTGCCGTGGCCGGTCCGCTGGATTCGTCCGTTCACGTCGCGCGACGTGAGCATCGGCGTGTCGGGATGAAGCTCGTACGGACCGAAAATCTCGCGGGACCTCGATACACACGTCGCATGCGTATAGCCCGTGCCCCCTTCCGCCGTGATCAGGTAGTACCAGTCTCCCTTCTTCAGTAAATGCGGCGCTTCGTAGATCTGACACTTCATGAAGTAGTCAGTCTTCAGATTGGCGCCCTTATAGATGACGCGCTCTTCGCCGATCAGCTTTTTTTCCTGCACCGAGTATTCGCGCAGAATGATTCCGGCGAAAAGGTCTTCGTAGATACCTCTGAAATCGCGCCGGATATAGGCCAGCCACTTTTTGCCGGATTCATCGTGGAACAGGGATGGATCGTATCCACCGGACACGAGATGCACGGGCTCCGACCAGGGTCCGGTGATGTCGGGGGCGGTCACGAGGTAGTTGTGCATGTCACGCAGCGGGGAGATCTTCTGCTCGCCTTTCCATGCCTTGGTGTCGGTATAGACGAGCCAGTAAAGGCCGTCGTGATAGGACAGCGCGGGCGCCCATATGCCACCGGAGGGCTGCTCTCCGATGAGGTTCAATTGCGATAGCCTGTCCAGAGGCGTGGCCTTGAGTTCCCAGTTGACGAAGTCTTCAGATTCGTAAATGAGAACGCCCGGATACCACTCAAATGTTGATACCGCGATGTACCACGCGTCCTTGCCACGGCATACGCAGGGATCTGGGTTGAAGCCGCGCAGAACTGGATTTTGAATAGTGCTCATCGGGAGAGATATTTTCTGACGTGCTGATGTTACCGATACCAGCCTAACTTAGCATGTGACCTGCGGGCTGTTCAAGCGCAATGATGGGGGGTATTCCCTTGGGTACGATGATTGCTGGTACTGCTCATCCCCGATGACCGGAGGGAAAGAATCATGACCAGACTACTCTTTGCGATAGTCCTATCGATCGGCCTGGCGGGCTGCGTCGTCGCCCCACCCCCCAGCTATGGCTACGGTTACGAGCCAGCGCCCGTCTATGGCTATGGTCCCGGGTATTACGTCGCACCGTCCGTCAGTTTGGGTATCGGCGTTGGCGGCTACTGGGGTGGCCACGGCGGCGGTTGGCATGGTCGATAGACCACCAGGGTAAACATCATCCTCGCAAGAAGTACTTCAAAATGGTTGGTGTACGGAGTATATTTGCGTTCAGTAGATATCTACAGAACGGAGGAGGATGTCATGCAATTTCATCTCAACGGTTTCCGCGTCGGCGATCCGACGATCGAGCCAGCCATCGGTAACGGCCATGCGGCGCAGATGCCCGGGACGGTCGACGTGCTGATCGTCGGAAGCGGCCCTGCTGGACTCGTGCTGGCGGCACAACTGTCGCAATTCCCGTCGATCAGCACGCGCATCGTCGAGCGCCGCGATGGCCCCCTGCAGATGGGCCAGGCAGATGGCGTAGCGTGCCGGACCGTCGAGATGTTCAATGCGTTCGGCCTCAGTGATCGCCTGCTGCAGGAAGCCTATTGGGTCAACGAAACGGTATTCTGGCGCCCCGATGCAAATGACCGCGGCGCGATCAGTCGTACCGGGCGCGTTCAGGATACCGAAACAGGTCTTTCTGAATTTCCGCACGTCATCGTCAATCAGGCCCGCATCCAGGAATATCTGCTCGATGTGATGCGCCGCTCCGCGCGACGGATCGAACCGGATTACGGCCTCGAATTCGTCGACGTTCAGCGCGACGATACGCATGAATATCCAGTGCTAGTCACGTTGCGCCATACCGATCCCGCGCGGCTCGACGAAACCGTGACCGTGCGTGCGCGCTATGTCGTCGGTTGCGACGGCGCTCGCAGCCGGGTACGCACTGCGATCGGACAAACGCTGCGGGGTGACGCGGCCAATCACGCGTGGGGCGTGATGGACGCGCTGGCCGTCAGCGACTTTCCGGACATCCGGCTGAAAGCGGCGATTCAGTCCGCGAGCAAGGGCAACCTGCTCATCATTCCGCGTGAGGGCGGCTATCTTGTCCGCTTCTACGTCGACCTCGGCGATGTCACCCCGGAGAACCGCGACAGCATCAAACAGATCACGGTCGATCGCATCATCGAGACGGCTCAGCGCATTCTCCACCCCTACACGCTCGACGTGAAAGAAGTGGCGTGGTTCTCGGTCTATGAGGTCGGGCAGCGCCTCACCGACCGCTTCGACGACGCCGTTGCCGCCGATGGCACCTCCCGCGAACCTCGCGTGTTCATCGCGGGCGATGCCTGCCATACGCATAGCGCAAAAGCGGGCCAAGGCATGAACGTGTCGATGCAGGACGGCTTCAATCTCGGCTGGAAGCTCGGCGCGGTGCTAGAGGGGCGTAGCGACGCCGATCTGCTGCGCACCTATTCAGACGAGCGCCAACCCATTGCGCAGGAGCTGATCGATTTCGACAAGGAATGGTCGGCGATGATGGCCGCTCCGCCGAAGGACCCCAACCGGCCCGAGGCAAGCGGCGTCGATCCCGCGGAGCTTCAGGCGTACTTCGTTCGCGCCGGCCGCTACACGGCTGGCATCGCAACGCGTTACCGGCCGGCCACCTTGACGGGCGAAGCGACGCATCAGGCGCTCGCCAAAGGCTTTTCGATCGGCACGCGCTTTCACTCGTCGCCAGTCGTTCGCCTCGCGGATGCCAAACCGTTCCATCTCGGGCACGCCGGTCGCGCGGACGGCCGCTGGCGCCTGTATGCTTTCGCGGACGCGTCCGGCCGTGCGCTCAATGCGCTGTGCGAGCATCTCGACACGTCGCCCGATTCGGTTTTGCGGCTAGTCACGCCGAAGGACGCCGACGTGGACAGCGTCCTCGATCTGCGCGCGGTGCTGCAGCAGCCGCATCGCGAAGTCCGTCTCGACGCTCTGCCCGCGCTCCTGCTGCCGCGCAAGGGGCGCCACGGTCTCATCGACTACGAAAAGGCATTTACGAGCGACGCGACGACTGATATCTTCGACGAGCGCGGCATCGATCGAGAACGAGGCGCGCTCGTTATCGTCCGTCCCGATCAATACGTGGCCCATGTTCTTCCATTGAACGCATACGCGGAGTTGAACGCTTTCTTCGAGCCCATCTTCCGCGCGCGTTAAACCACTTCGAAACCCGAAACCCCGAAATTGCCGATCAAATCTGAAGACGCCGGCGCGCTCCCCAAATTTACGGGCAGCCTGGTGCGCCGTGCCCAACAGCGCCATGCAGCAGTCTGGCTAAGTGAGGTTTCCACAGAGATCACGAGCGTCCAGTACGCGGCGCTCGAGTTCTTGCAGGAGACGCCTGGTGTCAGTCAGCGGCAACTCGGGGATCAACTCGACGTAGACCGTTCGACGATTGCCGATCTCGTTGCGCGCATGGTTCGCAACGGCCTGATCGAGCGCGCGGACGATCCTGTCGACAAGCGCAGTTACGTGCTGTTTCTCACCACCGCCGGTAAAAAGCAGCTTTCGGCCTTGCGTCCGCGAGTCGAGCAGGTCGAGCGCATTCTCACTGCAAGGCTGACACCGGCGGAACTGGCGCAGTTGCGCCGCCTGCTTTCGGCACTTTTGCCGCCGCAAGCTTAGGGCGCTTGCTCCTGAAGACCGCCTGCCGTCGCGGTCTGTCAGATAACCGCACCATTCGGGCACGCCACCCGAAACGAAGTCCGCGCCAGCGGACATTCGCTCGATCCAGCGTCCGCAAACCTCGCACCGGCGCTTCCGTTCAATCACGATATCGATAGCACTCGATATTGTTTGTGCGCTAACGGGCGCCTCTCTACGATCTGGTGACATCGCACGACGCAAGCGGCGGCGCTTCGGCCGCAGCAAATCCTGCCCTCTTGATCGTATTGCCCGTCATGCCCATTACCAGAACACTCCACGACCGCCGCACCTTCCTGAAACTTTCGCTCGGTGCCGCAGCGGCTGCCGCAGCACCGCTTTCGTTCGCGCAAGGTAACGCGCGCACGCTGCGCATTGGCAACCAGAAGGGTGATCTGAATCTGTTGAAGGGGCGCGGCACGCTTGAAAAACGGCTCGCGCCGCTGAACGTATCGGTGACGTGGACCGAGTTCGCGGCAGGCCCCGTGCAACTGGAAGCGCTGAACGTCGGCTCGATCGATTTCGGCGACGTCGGCGAGGCGCCGCCGATCTTCGCACAGGCCGCCGGCGCTCCTTTGGCCTATGTGGCGGCGACCGTCAAGCGGCCGCAGTCGGAAGCCGTGCTCGTGCCGCCGCAATCGACGATCCGCTCGGTCGCGGACCTGAAGGGCAAAAGGATCGCGCTCAACAAAGGCAGCAACGTCCACTACTTTCTCGTCAAGCTGCTCCGTCAGCACGGTCTGCAATACGGCGACGTGAAGCTCGTTTTCCTCGCACCCGCCGATGCGCGCGCGGCGTTCGAGCGGGCGTCGATCGACGCGTGGGTCATCTGGGATCCGTTCTTCGCCGCGGCGGAGCATTCGCTGGGCGCGCGCGTGATTGCCGATGCAAGCGGCGTGGTCGGCGATCGCGGGTTCTACTTTTCGTCGCAAAGTTACGCGGCGAACAATCCCGACGTGATCCGGATCGTGATCGAAGAACTCGACAAGGTCGAACTGTGGGGTCAGCAGAACAAGGATCAGCTCGCGAGCGAACTCGCGCAGCTATGGGGCCTGCCGAAGGCGGTCGTGGACGTGGCGGTGCAACGCCAGCAGTTCGGCACACAGCCGATTACTCGCGCGATTCTCGGCGAGCAGCAACAGATTGCCGATACGTTCCTCGATCTCGGCCTGATTCCGAAGCACGTCGACGTGCTGAAAGCGGCGCCTTCGAATCTCGCTTAGGCGGCTCCATCACCACGTCAACGCTCGGAGACCGGCCGCTTCGGCGTGGCTTGTCGCTCCTGCAGGGCCTCGCTGTGGTCCGTCATGCGCCGTACCGAACTCGCGCCGGCCGCGATCAACGCGAGCGCCGCGGCAATGCCCGCGATCAGCGTGACGTGCTGGCCGTGTACGAGTCCGAACACGACGGAGACCACCACGGCGCCGCTCGACTGGCCGAGCAGACGTCCCATCGATTGCAGCCCGGACGCGCCGCCGCTGCGATGCCTCGGCGCACTGCCGATGATCACGCGATTGTTCGGCGACTGAAAGAGACCGAAGCCAAGGCCGCAGATCGCCAGCCGCCACACGATGTCGAAGCGCGTCGCCGTATCGCCGAGTTGGCACAGCATCGCGAGACCGCACCCGAACACGACGAGCCCAATGCTGCTGATGCGACCCGGCTGCATCCGGTCGGACAACCGGCCCGCGACCGGTGCGATCGACGCGGTCACGAGCGGCCACGGCGTCATCAGGAGGCCGGTTTGTGTTTCCGACAGCTTCAGCGTCTGCTCGAAATAGAACGGCAGCACGATGTACGCCATCGTCTGTGCCGCAAACGAGCAGATCGATGTCGCCATCGACAATGAAAATACCGGCATGCGCAGCAGGTCGATGGGCAGCATCGGCGTCGCGAGCCGGCTTTCGCGCCGCACCAACAGCACGCCGGCCGACAGTGCGACCGCGACCATCACGACGCCTCGCTGCGTCGCGCCCGGCTGACTGAATGCGGCGAGACCGGAGATCAGCAGGCCGAAGCTGAGCGCGTTGAGCACGACGCTCAAGGCGCTCAGGCGCGCGCCGGAAGTCGGCGTCGCGGGCAACGTGCGCGCGCCGATCGACAGCGCCAGCACGCCGAGCGGCACGTTGACCAGAAACAGCCACTGCCAGTGCGCGACCGACAGAATCGCCGACGCGATACTGGGCCCGGCCGCCGACGATACGGCCACGACCAGCGACGCATAACCGACGCCGACGCCGAGCCGCGCCTTCGGAAAGATGAAGCGCACCAGCGCGATATTGACGCTCATGATGCCGGCCGCGCCGAAGCCCTGAAACACGCGGGCGACGGCAAGCAACGGCAGCGTGTGCGCATTCGCGCAGGCGAACGACGCCACCGTGAAAAGCGCGAGTCCGTAGCAGTAGACCCGCTTGTAGCCGAGGCTGTCGCCGAGCACCGCGAGCGGCAGCAACGACACGGTGATCGCCAGCTGATACGCGCTGACGACCCAGATTGCGTCTGCGGGCGATACCGCGAAGTCGTTGGAGATGGTGGGCAGCGCGACGTTGACGATCGAGGTGTCGAGAACCGACATCGTCATCGCGATGGCGATCGCGATGAAAGCAAACGCACGTTGGGGATTGGGCAAGCCGTCGGTCATGGTGCAAGCGGGTCGAAAGAGTATGCGCGGGCGGCGGCGTGCTGCGCGGACGCCGGCGGGGCTGCATTGTTGCAACTCTGACTCGCGGGAGCAAGGCTGGCCTGGATACTGGGATGTTGGCTACCCGGCTCGTATCGCCAACGTGCGACACCTGATTCCACCCGCGATTGACGTTACTGCGTCCCACGTTGTAAACCTGTAGCGATCGCCGCCGCTATCGTCGTCGGCGACGCATGCATGGAAACGAAACGCCCTTTTTTCACGATCGGCCACTCGACGCACCCGTTGCAGGAATTCGTCGATCTGCTGAAAGGCGAGCAGATCGCCTTGCTGGTCGACGTGCGCAGCATCCCGCGCTCGCGGACCAACCCGCAGTTCAATCGTGACACGCTGCCCGCTTCGCTCGCAGCGGAACATATCGGCTACGTGCATCTCCCGGCACTCGGCGGACGCCGCGGCAAGCGCAACGACGACGCGCCGTCGCCGAACGCGTACTGGACGCATCCGGCCTTTCGCAACTACGCGGACTATGCAATGAGCGACGCGTTCCGCGAAGGACTCGCGCAACTTCTGACGCTCGGTCATCGGCAGCGCTGCGCGATCATGTGCTCGGAAGCGGTCTGGTGGCGTTGCCACCGGCGTATCATCACGGACTATCTGCTGATGCACGACGAGACCGTGCTGCACATCATGGACGCGCATCACACGAACGCTGCCACGATGACGCCGGGCGCCGAGCCCCAGGCCGATGGCACGCTGATCTATCCGGTTCAGACGTAGAACCAGGCAGCCCCACGACGCGACTGCCCGCCAGTCACCTTGCATCGCTTTATGGCTGTCACCACCAAACGCACGTCGAAAAACAGCGCGTCGCTCGACGCGCTGCTTCACGACATCCGCTCCTGCACGCTGTGCGCACCGAACCTGCCGCACGCGCCCCGCCCCGTGCTCGCGGCGTCCGTCCGGGCGCGCATCCTGATCGTCGGTCAGGCGCCAGGCGCGCGCGTGCATGCATCCGGGGTGCCGTGGAGCGACGCGAGCGGCGCGCGTCTGCGCGGGTGGCTCGGCGTCGACGATACGACCTTTTACGACGATTCGATATTTGCCATCGTGCCGATGGGCTTCTGTTTTCCGGGTCGCGGCGCGAGCGGCGATCTGCCGCCTCGGCCCGAGTGCGCAAGCCGCTGGCAACGTGAATTGCTCGCACATCTGCGTTCGGTGAAATTGACGCTGCTGATCGGACAGTACGCGCAGCGCTTCGGCCTCGGCGACGCTTTTGGCCCAACCTCGACCGATACGCTCGTCAGGTGGGCCGAGTTTGGACCGCATGTAATGCCGCTACCGCATCCGTCGCCGCGCAATATCGCGTGGTTTAAGCGCAATGCGTGGTTCGAAGCCGAGGTATTGCCGACGTTGCGCGAGCGTGTAGCGGCGACGTTGGCGGGTCGGGAGCTTTGAGCGCCGCGCACCGATCTGCGCGACCGACCGTTCGTGGTAAACACGCATCGCGATCGGCGCCCTGCTCTGCGCCTCCTGTCTGCTGCAGCGCGCCACGGGCCGAACTCCACTGACCCGGCGTCCCAATAGTCGAACTAGTTAGGGGTATACATGGGTTAGGCGGCGCAACCGCACTGCACTAACATTTTTGCGGTACCGCACGGCGCGTATCGAGCACTTCCGAATCGGGGTTGCACGTCGCCACGCCAAAGTCCCGTGCTGCCCAGCGCATTCCCGGTGCCGTCCAGCATCTGCACGCGATCGACTCATCGTCGACCGCATCGACCCACGAAGAAAAGAACCGGAGGAAGAGATGGCACAGCAACGGGATGACGACCAGGAACACAGCAGTAACGCTATCAGCACGACGCGGCGGGGGCTGATGCAGGGAGCAGGACTCGGCGCGGCGCTGTCGCTGATGGGTGCGCTAGGCGGCGCAGGCGGCCTGATCGGCACCGCGCAGGCCGCGGGGACGGCTTTTCCCCCGCACAAGAAGTGGAAGATCGTGTTCGTCAATCACGTCACCACCAACCCGTTCTTCGTGCCGACGCAGTACGGTATTCAGGATGCCTGCTCGCTGCTCAACATGGATTATCAGTGGACCGGCTCGGCCACTTCGGACGCGGGTGAAATGGTCCGCGCCGTCAACTCGGCGATTGCCGCGAAGGCCGACGCCATCGCCGTGCCGATCGTCGATCCGAGCGCTTTCGACAAGCCCATCCAGGCCGCGCTCGATGCCGGCATCCCGGTGTTCGCTTATAACGCCGACGCGCCGCGCGACAAGAAGAATCCGCGCCTCGCCTATATCGGCCAGGATCTGTATCTTTCCGGCTACCAGATGGGCGAGCGCATCGTGAGCCTCATCGACAGCGGATTGGTCGGGCTTTTCATCGCGACGCCGGGGCAACTCAACATCCAGCCGCGTATGGACGGGGCGAGCGACGCCATCAAGAAGTCCGGCAAGAAGATCGAGATTCAGACCGTGGCCACGGGCGCGACTGTCAACGAGGAGCTATCGAAGATCAAGGCGTTCTATCTGGGCCACCAGGACCTGAAGGGCATGTTCGCCGTGGATGCGGGTAGCACGCAGGGCGTCGCGCAGGTGATGAAGGAATCGAACCTTCCCGCCAAGGGCGTGCACGGCGGCGGCTTCGACCTGCTGCCGACCACGATCCAGCTGATCCACGAAGGCTTCCTCGACTTCACCATCGATCAGCAACCCTACGTCCAGGGTTTCTATACTGTGATGCAGGCGTTCGTGTTCCTCAGCTCGGGCGGCCTCGTCGGGCCGGCCGAAATCAACACCGGCCTGAAATTCGTGACGAAGGATAACGTCGAGCCGTACCTCACTACCTCGACACGCTTTGAAGGCAAGACCGACAAGCAGCAAATCGTTCCGAGGTCCGGCGCAATCAAGTCCTGATGAATACAGTGAACCAATCCAGCAACACCGAAGCGGTCCGCGCGCCCCGGCGCGCGGGTGTTTCATTCGCGTCGCAATGGGCGGCCGAGCTGCGCATCCTCCTCGTGGCCGTGATTCTGGCCGCCTACTTCGAATTCGCGAATCACGATTTCCTGTTCACCAACGCGAGCCTCGTCAACCTTTCGCAGTTCATCGCGCCGGTGGCGATCATCGCGTTCGGCGAAATCATGTTGATGATCGGCGGCGACATCGATCTGTCGGCGGGCATGGTGTTCGCCTTCGCGCCATTCATGATGGTGTTCGCGAATGACGCCGGCGCGCCCATGTGGCTCGCCGTGATCGCGGGGCTCGTGGCCGCGGCGATCGTCGGCTTCGCAAACGGCGCCGTGACGGTGTGGTTGCGGCTGCCCTCGTTCGTCACTACGCTCGGCACGCTCTTTCTGATCAACGGCATCACGCTCACCATCTCGCGCGGCACGCCAGCGCCTACGCCGGGGTCTCCTACATTTGCCGGCTTCATGGGCGCGTGGGGCTACAGCGAGATCATCTGGACCCTGGCGATCGCGTTCGCGATGCACGTGCTCTTGCGGCATACGCGCTGGGGCCTGCATACGCAGGCCGCCGGAGCGAATCCACTGGGCGCGAGCGAGGCCGGCATTCATGTAAGGCGGCTGCGCCTCGGCAACTTCATCCTCGCCGCAGTGCTCGCGGGCTTCACCGGCATGCTCGAAGCCTTTCGGATTACCTCGATCGACCCGCAGGCGGGCGGCAACCAGATCATGTTCCTTGCCGTGGCCGCCGCTGTGATCGGCGGCACGCCGCTCACGGGCGGCTCCGGCACCATCGTGGGCGGGCTCATCGGCGCGGCGGTGCTCGGCATACTGAACGACGGCTTCACGCTCATCGGCATCAACGCGTTCACGTTCAACATCATTCTTGGCGCCGCGATTCTGGCGGCGATGATCTTCAACATCCACGTCGGGCGCATTCGCCGCAAGGCAGGACGCTGATGGACGAATCGCAAACCTCCTCCGCGGGCGCGAATGCCACGACCGCCGCGAACAGCGCGGCCACCCCTCCGCTCGCGCTGCGCGGCGAGAACCTCGTCAAACGCTTCGGCGCGGTGACGGCACTCGACGGCGTTTCGCTCACGCTCGCCGAAGGCGAAATTCTGGGCATACTCGGCGACAACGGCGCGGGTAAGTCCACGCTCGTGAAAATCCTCACCGGCTTTCATCAGCAAACGGGCGGCACGCTCTATATCAACGGCGAGGAGACGCTGTTGCGCTCGGTCGATCATGCGCGTTCACTCGGTATCGAATGCGTGTATCAGGATCTCGCGCTTGCGAATTCGCTGAGCATTTACCACAACATGTTCCTGAATCGCGAACTTGTGCGGCGCGGACCGTTCAGGCTGCTCGACCACAAGCAGATGCGCGAGCGCGCGGCGCAATGTCTCGACGATATCGGCGTGCACGTGCCTTCGGTCGATTTGCCCGTCGAGCGTCTTTCGGGCGGCCAGCGCCAGGCCATCGCCGTGGCGCGCGCCGTGCATTCGAATGCGAAGATCCTGTTGCTCGACGAGCCGCTCGCCGCGATGGGCGCGCGCGAAGCGGGGCTCATCATCGATCTTCTGATGCGCCTGAAGGAAAAAGGCGGCCTTTCCATCATCATGATCATGCACAACTATGCGCAGACGCTCGATATCGCGGATCGCATCATGTTGATGCAGCGAGGCCGCGTGACCTACGAGCAACAGAGCGCGCTGACTTCAGTGGCGGAACTCATGAACATCGTGCAGCGGGAATACCGGGCCATGCGCACTGGCGGCGTGCAGTGAGCCCGTCGATCAGGATCAGAAGTCGATCTTCGCGTTCAAGCTGACCATCCGCGGATCGCCCGGCCCGATGTAGTCCGAGTACTGGAACATCCAGTAGCGGCGATTCGCAATGTTGTCGATCGCCGCGCGCAGCGTCACGTCGTGACCACCGACGCGAATCATGTAGTTCGCCCCGACGTTCACGATCATGTAGCCGCCCGTCTCCAGGTCGCCCGCCGGACGCACCTTCGTGCTGCCCGTGAACTTCGCGTCCGCGCCGACCTGCAGGCCCGGCACGGCGGGCACGTCGTAGGTCACACGGCCGGCGGCGACGAACTGCGGCGCGCCGGCCACACGATTGCCGCTATAGGCCTGCCCCTTCGCGTACCAGGTGTCGAGCAGCATCAGGTTGCCGGCCACCTGCCAGCTGCGGCCGAGGCGCACGCTGGCACCCGCTTCGAGACCTTCGTAGATCGAGTTGCCGTCCTGCACGTAGACGTTCTGGCTGTTCGCGTACGCGGCGCCACGTTCGATGCGGAACAGCGCGGCCGTCGCGCTCCAGCGCTCATGCGCGCTCTTGACGCCGAGCTCGTACTGACGCGAGCGCAGCGGACGCAGCAGCGCGCCGGCGTTCGCGTAGATGTCGGCCACCATCGCGCCCTGCTCGAGCGCCTCCACGTAGCTCGCGTAAAGCGTAGTGTGCGGTTCGAGCTTGTACATCAGCGCGACGGTCGGCGTCAGCACGCCGTTCTGCCCGTACGACGACGCCAGCGAGCCGTTGACGTTGTACGACTGCTGATCGTAGTTGGTGTAGCGCAGGCCCGCGAGCAGCGACCAGCGATCCGTCAGCTGGATCGTGTCGCTCGCGAACAGCGCCTTCTGCGTGATCTCGCTCGCGCGGTACTTGTCGAGACCGGCGCCCGAATAGTAGCGCCACGGGTTCGGCTGATACAGGTTGCCGTCGCCCAATGTGAAGTAGTGCGAAACAGCGCTGTAGTCGTTCGTCTGGTACTGCCACGACGCGCCGAGCGCCAGTTGATGCGTGAAGATGTCGGTCTTCACCTTGCCTTCGAGCACGCCCTGCCAGTAGATGTCCTGGTGGCCTTCGTCGCCGTTCCAACGGTTGTCGATATAGTCGCCCGCCTGGTTCAGCAGCGTCAGTGTGCTTTCGTTGCGGTCGCGCGCCGATTTGCTGTAGCTCGCCGACGTCCTGAACGACCAGTCCGGCGTGATCTGATAGTTGACGCCCACCGTGTACAGCTGCAGGTTCGTGTTCAGGTGCTGATCGGTGCCGCCGAGAAGATTGGTGCCGCCGCTGATCGTCGCGGGCAGGCTCGTGCCGGTATAGCGGCCCGTATAGACCGCGGGCGTCTGGCCGCTCGAGCGGCTTTGCTGATAGATCGCGTCGAAGTAGACGTCGAGGTCGCGCGTGAGCCGGCCGTCGAGCGACACCGCCAGCGAATTGCGATTGATGTTGCCCGCGTTGTAAGTCTTGCCCGCCTCGTGCGTGTAGTTGATGCGCGCGCCGAACATGTCGTCCGGACCGAAACGCCGGCTCAAGTCGACGTGCTGGCTGAACACGCTGTCCATCCGGTAGCCGGCCGACACGCTCGTCACCGGTTGATCGGCAGGCTTTTTGGTCACGTAGTTGACGACACCGCCCGGCTGCACGAAACCGTACATGAAACCGCCAAGGCCCTTCAGCAGCTCGACGCGTTCGAGGTTTTCATAAGGCATCGTGATGCCGTACGAGATGAGCGGATTGCCGTCGATGCGAAAGCCATTCTGCCAGTCGATCGGCAGGCCGCGAATCGAGATGTACGTGGCCCACGCGCTATACGCGTTGCTGTTGTCGGTCACCGACGCGTCGCCCGCGAACACTTCGCCGAGCTTGTTCGCCTGACGGTCGGCGAGTTCCTCGCCGGTCACGACGGTAGTCGAGAACGGCGTGTCGAGCTGCGAACGTGTGCCGAGCGCGCCGATCGACACGGGCGTGCGCAAGTGCATGGGCGAATCCGTCTGGGCGGCCGCGCTGACGTTGACGGGCGGTAGGGCCTGGCCGCCGCCGTTAGCCGCCGGCGCGGCCGACGCCGTAGCGCCCGAACTGGCGGCCGGCCCCGCGGCTTCCCCGCTGGCGGCGCTCTGCGCGAAAGCGGATTGCGCGGCGCCGGCAAAGGCCAGCCAGACGGCAATCTGCATGGAACGATGGAGTGTGAGCCTTGTTGGACGTGCGGTTGTTTGATTCTTCATGTCTACCATCGAGCAAGCGCCTCGGTCAGTTTGTAAATGCGAATGATTCGCATTGCGAGAGAGCGCGATGGTAGCAAAGGCTTCCGCCTTTTGAAAGCATTACGGCGAGATTCGGATGGCTTGCAGTGGCAGCGACGCCACAGTCATGACGGCCTTCGGCCTGCACGGCTTTGGCGTCGCCTGCACGGTTGCGCCGGTTGGGGGAATTCCAGCGCTTTCGACAATTGCTCGAGAATGACGGGGGCGATCCCGAGCGTCGGCTCATCGAGAATCAGGAGCTTCGGCTGGGTCATCAACGAGCGCGAGCGAGTATTTGCTGCTCGCGGCGGGGCCGCCGCGTGGCGGATTTTCCGCATCAGGAGCGATGCATATTTCCTGCGAGATCAGTGGCAGTTCGCGTTATGCGAAATATATGGCGGTCTCTACCTGGCGGGTGGCGTGATATCGCAGTCGCCGGGGTGGGCGCCGCTGCCGGTGTTTTTCAGGGTAAGCACAAGTCTGCTCCCTCTGTTTGTCGTGAGGATCTGACCATAGCTAACCGTCGGAATAAACTGGATATCCGGCGCAACCGCCACAGGGGGATTTCTGGCCCCGTCGACGGTCAGGTCAAGCTCCACGGTGACCGAGTCAATCGCAGCGCCCAAATCCGGTTTCCGGCCGGCCTGATCTTTTCTGAAATTGCACAGGCCCGTGAGAACTTGCTCGAGAGCAGTCGGGATATCAACCGGCTTGCCTGGTGGGATCGGAGGTGTGTTACAGCCAACGATCATGAACGGCAAGGTGCAGATCGCTACAAATCGGCAGGCTCGCATCAGGTTCCCCACTTGATCTGATACAGCTAGTCAGTCCCGCCCGTGCTGTCGCTGGTTCAGTGCCAGGCTGGCGCACCTGAAGGCGAACGCTCAATACTTGATGTTCCTGGCCGCCTGTCGGCCGCCCTGTTTACTTTGCCGCTTGTCCTGCCGGCATTGCGAATTGCTCTTCTGGTCCGTGGCCCTGCACTCCTGCTTCGTATGCCGGGCGCCCTCGCGTGTCTCCTGGCGAACGTCACGCCCGGCGCGACGTTGCTGAGCCTGCTCGGTTGCCCAGGAGGTTCCCGCGGAAGCCATCACGGACACAGCAATGACCGCAACCGCGAACTCCCGGCTCCGTGAAAACATGGTGACCTCCGTATTCTGTTGTCGTGTTCATGCCGCTGGTGCCTGGTGAGCAGGCTTCTCGCTGGAAACACGGTTGTTCTGGAACGTGGGAGCGGCTTTGTAGAAGGGTGCCACGCGTGGATCCCGAGTCAATCGGACCTAAGTCCTAGGGTCTGTTTACATCTTGAACGCACGTGCGTTCAAGATGTAAAACCCTACGGCCGGCGCGACGGAAATTGCGCCCGCGAAACACTTCAACCTTGCTGGATGCTCTCCCACGCGCCCGATCGGGCCGAGCGGAACACCGCATCGATCACTCGCATATTTGCGCGCGCATCTTCTAGCGGAATAGCCTGCGGATTTCCACTCAGGATCGCCTCGGCGAACGTGGAAGCTGCCACGCCATATTGATCGCACACCGGCAGTTCCAGCCAGCGATCAGCCGCGACACCGTCGCTGGTGTTTTCAGTGATCAAAAGGCGCGTCGGCCGATCATTAGGTGCATTGAATGGAATCTCGACCTCGATCCGCCCCTTGGTACCGTGAAATTGCATCCGCTGATAGGGATAGGTCTGGGTCGAGTAAAAGAAGCTCGCCTGCACACCATCGAAATCCATCAGCACGGAGCCGAGCCGGTCCACTTTGAAGATGGGATCCTGTTCCATCAGCGAAACCACCCGCTTTGGCTCACGCCCAATAGTGAAGCGCGACGTTGTGATTGGATAACAACCAATATCGAGCAGACCGCCGCCACCGAACTCTTTCTGGTTGCGGATATTGTTTGCGATCGTGTTGTAATAGGTGAAACCGCCGGTCACCGCCCGCAATTCGCCAATTGCACCTTCGTCAATCAGCGTGCGCACCTTCATCCATTGCGGATGCGTGCGAACCATGAAGGCTTCCTGTATGTATCGGCCATTCGCGTCGCGCGCAGCGATGAGTCGTTCAACCTGTTCAACGTCCAAACCAATCGGCTTTTCACATAGGACGTGCTTGCCCGCCTCGACGGATCGGACCGCCCATTCCACGTGGAGATGATTGGGTAACGGAATATATACCGCGTCGATTTCCGGGTCCGCCAGGAGCGCCTCGTAACTGTCGTATGCGACAGCCAAACCATATTTGGCCGCGGCTTCCCGCGCCTTCTCCGGCGATCGCGACGCGATGCCCTTCACCCGGCACTTCGGCGCGTTGTGTGTGGGCACGACCACCTTGTCGTTGATCTTTGCTGCACCCAAAATTCCCCAGACAATTTCATCCTTTGCCATCACATCCCTTTTCCGATTGAGCATTCCAGAACTCGGGCAGGCTGAACATTCGCGGGAGTCGACAGGTCCATGAACCCGCGAACGGCCTCAAGCGCCCGATCGCGTCAGTTTAACCTCGGTGCCTGCGATTCCGGATACCCGAGCGCACTCGAGCGCCTTCGCGATCGAACGGCTGTGTGCTGGTGTGGAGCTGATGTCTGAGTGACTGAGTGAAACTGCGGTCGAATGTCGTCTACTGGCTGAATACGGTTAGACACTGCATTGAGCGTGCCGATACATGCTGTTGAGTGCCCCGCACAGGCCCTCAATGCGATTCTCGTTGCCAACGACGTAGATTGTCCTTGACACGACGAGCGACGAGGACCGTCAGGTAGTCCGTGATTCGTGCGCCCTCGCTGTATTCCGTCCACGTCTCCTCGTACATCCGCGAGACCGTTTCCACTGGGATGTTGGTAGCAGTGGCAATCTGCCTGATGACATCTTCGACGTTGGGCGTGACCATATCTTGCTCCTGGCGCGCGGTGATAAAAGACCGCCACTCACACATTACCCGCCTCGGTACATGAGTCGATTGACGTGAGTCAATTGACTCCCTGCATGATAGATCACGAATTGGTTGGCGTAGCCGGTTGGCCGTCCATGCTCTGTACTAGCCGCTACCTTCACTGAAACACCGGCTTCCCCGAAGCGTCCTTGACCTTCGTCTTCCACTGCGAGCGGATTTCCTGCACGACCGAATCCGGCATCGAGATGTAGTCGAGATCGCTGGCAGCCTGCCCGCCGTTCTTGAACGCCCAGTCGAAAAACTTCAGCGTCGCCGCGCCTTGCGCCGGCTTTTCTTGCGTCGCATGCAGCAGCACGAAGGTCGCGCCGACGACCGGCCATGCATCCTTACCCGGCTCGTTCGTCAGTATCTGGTAGAACGAGGTCTTCCAGTCCGCGCCGGATGCGGCGGCCTTGAAGGTTTCCGTCTTCGGCAAAACTACGGCGCCCGCCGCATTCTTCAGGCTGGTGTAGACCATGTTGTTTTGCTTCGCATACGCCCACTCGACATAGCCGACCGCGCCCGGCAGGCGTTGCACGAACGCGGCAACGCCATCATTGCCCTTGCCGCCCGTACCGGTCGGCCAGTTCACCGTCGTGCCTTCGCCGACCTTCGACTTCCACTCGGGGTTCACCTTCGACAGAAAGTTAGTCCAGATGAAGCTCGTGCCCGAGCCGTCGGCGCGGCGCACCACGGCGATATCCGTATCAGGCAGCTTCATATTCGGATTCAGCGCGGCGATCGCCGGATCGTTCCATTTCTTGATCTTGTTCAGATAAATGTCGCCGAGCACTGCACCCGACAGAACAAGTTGCCCCGGCTTGACGCCCGCCAGATTCACGACCGGAACCACGCCGCCAACCACCGTCGGGAATTGAAACAGGCCTGTCTTCGCCAGTTCGTCGTCCTTCATCGGCGCGTCGGAGCCTGCGAAGTCGACAGTCTTCGCGAGGATCTGCTTGATGCCGCCCGCCGAACCAATGCCCTGGTAGTTGACCTTGCCGCCCCCCGCCTTGTGGTAGGCATCGGCCCACTTGTTGTAGATCGGGGCTGCAAAAGTGCTGCCCGCTCCGGTGATATCGACGGTTTGCGCTTGCGCGGCCGCGACGGGCAGCAGTGCAATGGCAAGAACTGCGAATCCTCGTTTGAACAGCATGGCCCGCCTCCGCTAAATGAATTGACAGCGTTAATGTTCTAGCAAGCTAGGCACGAGTTGTGTCAATTTCGTGACTACTTCTTTTAACCCAGTCGTGCTCCCGTGCAGAATCGCACGGCTACGCATCCGACCCGGGCGGCTTGCGGATGGCCACCTGCAACTTGCGCAGGAGCGCGGACTTCTTGCGATGGTGCTCCTCGATCCGCTCCAGCACGTCCGAGAGGAATTTGAGCGTTTCAAGAATGTAAGGTCCCTTGTTCAGCATCACACACTCGGCGCGGCTGCCCATCGCTGCGTCGCTGACCTCGGCGCGTGAAGGCAGCCCGCCCTTGGCTAGCGATTCAAGCACCTGCGTGGCCCAGATGACCGGCACGTGCGCCGCTTCGCACAACCACAGCATCTCCTCCTGCACCTCGGACAGCCGCTCGAAACCCACCTCCACGCCCAGATCACCACGGGCGATCATCACGGCAATCGGCGGATGACGCATCGCGCTCAACAGAAGGTCCGGCAGCCGGCTGAACGCGGTCTTCGTTTCGATCTTGAGAACGATGCCGAGGTGTGACGCGTTGAGCTTCCCGATTTCGCGCAGCAAGTCGTCGATGTCTCTGGGACGCTGTACGAACGACATCGCCACTGCGTCGGCGTGCTTCGCGACGAACGCCAGGTCCTCGATGTCCTTGCGCGTCATTGCTGGCAGCGCAAGGTCCGTATCCGGCAGGTTGATGCCCTTCTCGGACCGGAGTTTTGCCATGCCTCCTGCCACGCCGGTGATCTCGACCCGCAAGCGATCCTCGGTGACATCGCGAATCACACCTCTGAGCTTCCCATCGTCAAACAGGATCGGCTCGCCGATACGCGCTCCACTGAACACTTCAGCGAGCGCACACGAGATGAATGCCGGTTCAATGACCTGGCCGTCGTCATCGTAGGTTGCACCGCAACCGGGTGCTTCCCCGTGCACGACTTCCAGGGTATCGCCGACGCGCAGCGCGATCCACTGCTCAAGCGTCGCCAGCGCGCCCACTTCGCCCTTCGCGATGGACGATTTCTCTCGCCGCAACGTCAGGCACGTTCCGGGTACGACAAATGCAGGCCTGTCGGTTTCGCACAGGCACTCGCCCGGACGAACTTCAACGACGTGAAGCACGCGCTTGCGCTCGCGCGTGTCAACGAATGCAAAGGAATCGCCCGGTTTGGCCTTGTTCAGAAGCGTAGCTTCGACGGGAATCGTCGGCATATCCGCATCGGGCGGACTGTTGTCCGCCACCAGTCGCACGCGGGCGGGTTCGGTCACCTGTCCCAATGCATTGCGGGTTGGCCGCCATTTGACGACGGCCGGTCCGGGCGCGATCGGACCCGTGCGGAGTTTCGGGCCGGCAAGGTCGAACGAAACCAGGCAACGCTTGCCCAGGTCTCGCTCCGCCTCACGCAGATGCTTGACCATCCGCTCCCAGACCGGTGGCGAATCGTGTGCGCAATTGACGCGCATGATTCCCATGCCTGCTTCAACCATCGCCCGAATCAGATCCGGGTCGTCGGCCACTTCCCCGGGCATCGTAACCATGATCCGGGTCTGCCGACCTTGCGGCGCCAAACCCAGGATGGCGTTGGTGTGCTCGGCGAGCAACGCGGGCCCGGTATCGAACGTGATCGGCGGATCCTCGACGAGATCAGGGGGGAAGGGTTCGCGCAGCAGCACGTAGAGGATTCGGAGCACGGCCTGGAGCGAGGCGATGACGTGCGCCTCCATGCGTCCGAGGGAGCTGAGTCCCAGGCGCGCCAACTCGTCCTGAAGGGCACGCACATCATGGCGTCGTACCGCGAGGTAGTGAACGAGATTGACGGCGCTCTCGCGCATCGAGGGCGCCACCAGCTCGAACTCGGCGCTAAATTCCTGCTCTGCAGCGAGGGCAGCACGCCACAATTCCTCGACGCCGCTTTTCGATTGCCCGAACTGCGCCACCCAGGAAGCCTCGCGCTCCGTGCATTGTTCGACCTTCATACCATGCCCCTCCCCGAGTGATAAGTAACGATGTCCGCAACGAAGTACGCATGGCGAGTGCGGCGTTCGTCATGGGGAACAAGCTAGGCGGTTCGAGTGACAGTTCGCTGACAGGGAGCGACTCACTCTCAAGCATGTGGATAGATTATTTCGGGCGCAGAAGACCGGGGCACCATGTCGCATGGTGCTAGCTAAATTGCTAGCCCTCTATCACTGAACGCCGAGGAGCGGACTCCTCATCCGCGTTTCGTGAGGTTGACGGTGACGATTTCGTATCCGGGATCAGCGTGCTCGTTCGCGACCTTATTCGCTTCCTCGTACGAGAGAAAGGACGTGGCTTCTTTAATTTCCGGTGCCAGGCCGATATCGCCGTCCTCTGCGGTACAGAGGAACTTCTCGCCGGTCTTCACGACGTAGACGATTGTCATGTCTCCCTCCATGACTTGCATGGGGAACTTCCAGTCTAGCAGGCCGGAAGGGTTGCACACGGTTCGCAACGCCGTTTCCGTAATGCTCAACAGAGATATCATCCCTACACCGGATGCAGCACATCCACGACGAGTACCTCATGTTGACTTGATGGAATCCGCCATGGACAAGGACACTTCAGGCAATCCCAACGAGCTGTCATCAGGCGGAAGCCGCCACCATCAGGTATACCCCACGCTGAACGAAGCGCAACTGGCGATATTGGAGCGATATGGCGAGCTGCGCAAGCTGAAAGCCAACGACATCCTCTATTCCGAAGGCGACCGGCACACGGGCATGTTCGCCATTCTTTCCGGAACGATCGAGGCCACCAGACGGTCCGTTCAAGGCCCTCGGTCTCTCGGCATACATGGCCCCGGCACTTTCACCGGCGAAGTCGGCACGCTCGCCGGCCGGGCCGCGGTGGCCACGACGCGCGCGCTGTGCGATTGCGAGGTCATCGTCATCGATGAGGAGTCGCTCCACGCGCTCGTGATTGCTGAAGCAGAGTTAAGCGAAACCATCATGCGCGCCTATATCCTGCGCCGGGTCGCTTTCATCCAGGGTGAACAAGTAGGCTTGATAGTGATCGGCAGTACGTCCTCAGCCCCTACGTTTAGCCTGCGCCACTTTCTGAGCCGAAACGGTCAACCCTCGGCCTACTTCGATACTATCGAGCACGCCGAGACAAAAGAACTCCTGACACGCTATGGCGTAACGGAAGCCGATATTCCGATTGTGGTCACGATGCAAGGCATCGTGCTGACGCGACCCAGCCACAGGGCCGTCGCAGACGCAATCGGCCTGAGTCCCGACCGGCTCGATGGCGAGCACTTCGAGCTCGTCGTGGTGGGTGCGGGGCCGGCCGGGCTGGCAGCCGCGGTGTACGCTGCATCAGAGGGATTGAAGGTGGCGGTTCTGGACGCCAAGGCCCCGGGAGGTCAGGCCGGCACCAGTTCGAAGATCGAAAATTACTTTGGTTTTCCGACTGGCATATCCGGGCAGGCGCTAGCCGGTCGCGGCCTGTCTCAATGCCGCAAGTTCGGCGCAGAGGTCGGCGTGCCCATCGAGGCACTGTCGATCGACTGTACGGACACCCAATCGTTTCACCTTGGCCTCGATCATGACGAGCGCGTTTATGCTCGCGCTGTCGTCATTGCCACCGGTGCGCGCTATCGGAAGCCGGCGCTTGCCCGTCTCGAGCATTTTGAAGGTCGCGGTGTCTACTACAGTGCGACATTCATGGAGGGCGGGTTCTGCAAAAACGAAGAGGTGATCGTGGTGGGCGGCGGGAATTCGGCCGGACAGGCTGCGGTATTCCTCGCGAGGTTCGCGCGTCATGTCCACGTCGTCGTTCGTGGCGAAGGACTCCGTGCAAGCATGTCGGCGTATCTGATCAGCCGGATCAACGCGGCGGCCAATATCACGGTTCAGACGAGAACACAAATCGTCGAGTTACACGGCGAGTCGAGACTCGAGGCAATATGCTGGGACCGGCAGGGGCAGATCGAACTCAAGCCCATTCGGCACGTTTTCCTTTTTCTGGGCGCGGAGCCCAATACCTCGTGGCTTGGTAATTGTGTCGCCCTGGACAAGGATGGGTTCGTGCTAACAGGAGCCGAGGCCGGCGGGAACTGGACAGCAGATCGGCCGCCGCATGATCTCGAGACCAGCCGGCCCGGCATCTTTTCGGCCGGCGATGTGCGCAGCGGTTCCGTCAAGCGAGTAGCGGCGGCCGTGGGCGAAGGGGCAGCCGCCATTCAGGCAGTTCACCAATATCTTGCTCGCGGTGGGTGAGTTGTGCCGGCCATCCTGGACATCAAGCGCTGCCCCGCAAAACCGGCGCAGCTTCTCCCCCACTCACTTCCGTTCGACGACATCGGGATCGATGTAGCCCGGAACCGCCAGCGAGAGAGTCTGCTTCAGCGCCCGGCCGCCGGCATCCGCTAGCACTTCGCTCTCACCCGCTTCAAGCGCGTCGTACGTCTGGCGGACGACATCGACGGGATTCGCTTTCGGAACGTCGAGGTTCTTCGTGAGATCGGTATCCACGAAGCCGACGTGCAAGCCCAACACCCGGATATTCCTTTCCTTCAGCTGGGCCCGGATGTTGTTGCTGTAGCTCCAGGCTGCGGCCTTCGACGCCGAATACGGCGCCAGCATTGGGACCACTCGCCATACGGCCTCGGAAAGCACGTTGATGATGGCGCCGTTGCCGTCGCCGGGAAGTGACGGCTCGAACGCGCGCGTCGTTCGCATGACGCCGTAGTAGTTCGTCTCGAAGGTGCGGCGCGCGTGATCTTCCGCGCAATCGGCGAGCGGCGAACCGGTTATTTCCCCGATTCCCGCGTTGTTGACCAATAGGGTCACGTCCGATGCGTTACGGGCGGCCACGTCGACCGAAGCGGGGTCCGTCACGTCAAGCTTGACGGGAATGATGCCGGGCTCGCTGAAAACCGCCGGGTTACGGACACCCGCGTAAACCTTCGCCGCACCGCGGGCAAGCGCCTCACGTGCGAATGCAAGACCCAGTCCGCGGCTGGCGCCGGTCACGAAAACTACGGAATCTTCGATTTTCATTTCAACCTCATCAGTTAGTACGACACAACGAATAAGGACCGGAAAAGCTGTCGAATGCCAACAGTGCGGCATGGGCGGAAGAACACCGACATCTACTTCCAGGAACGCGCAAGCCGGTTTTTCGATTCCGTCAATAAACACTTCTTCCTTGTTGTAGTGGCTCTATTTAATTGAGTGCAATTCGTAAAGCGGAATATAGAGGAGATCATCGGCGTTCTAATCAGGTGAGTTGATTCGCTGGACCGATCGACGCTCGTATTGAAGCCGTTGCGTCGTTCCGCTTCGGCGAATCAGCTCGTCACCCTGAACAAATAAGGAACTCTGATGTCGACTAACCCTACATACAAAAGCGCCGTGGTCATCGGCGCAGGAATCGGCGGACTTGCGGCCGCGCAAGCACTCGCCGATCATTTCGACCAGGTGATCGTTCTCGAACGAGATCACTTGCCGTCCGACACGCGTCCGCGGCGTGGCGTGCCGCAAGGCAAGCATCCGCACGGTCTGCTCTCTGGTGGACTTGGTGCGCTGTGCGACCTGTTCCCGAACTTCACAGCCTCACTCGCGGATGCGGGGGCACACGCCGGGGACGCCGGACTTCATCTACGGGTGGAAATGCCGGAACAGGAGGCTTTACCGCGACGCTATCTTGACGTGCCATTCTTCACAATGACGCGGCCGTTACTTGAACGTGTAGTGCGTCAGCGCGTAGAGGAGCGGAAAAACGTCGTTTTTCGCGGCGGATGTCGAGTGGTTGGTATAGTTGGCGAGCCTGACGGAAGATCTGTCTGCTCGGTGTCGTTCATTACCGCTGAAGGGAAACTCGAGGAAGCTCCGGCAAACGTGGTGGTGGACGCGTCTGGCCGCGGGATCCCCACACTGGATTTCCTGAATTCGACAGGCCACCCGATGCCCGAAGAAACGATCATTGGTGTGGGCCTTTCTTATGCGACCGCGGTCCTTGAGATAGCCGACGATTCGAAACTCCTTTTCAAGGCATTGGTGACATCGCCAAAGGCCCCGGCGCGATGCTGCCGTGGCGTCATGGTCCTGCGTGAGGATGGCTACTGGCTTGTTACCCTCGTACAGCGAGGCGTTGATCGGCTACCGGCCAACAGAGAGGAATTTCTTGCGCTCGCTTCGAGCCTCGACCGCCCCACCTTGTACAACGCCATCAAGGATTCAACGCTCCACGGCAAGATCACGCAGTTCGCATTTCCTGAAAGTTGGCGGCGGCACTTTGATCGTATCGAGGATTTCCCGCGTGGTCTGATCCCAATTGGCGATTCCGTGTGCCGCTTTAATCCCGTCCACGCCCAGGGTATGAGTGCCGCACTGCAAGAGGCTGTGGTTCTACGAAATCTTCTTGCCGCGCGGGCGACTCAACAGGTTCCATTTGCGACGCTGGGGCAGGAATATCTCTCGGCGATACAGCCGATCATCGAGAACCCGTGGACCTTGTCCGCATTTCCCGACCTCGCACACCCAGACGCAGAAGGTGAACGGCCGACCGATCTGGAAGAGGTGCTTGAATATCAGTCGGCAGTCGGTCGTGTGGCATTTCATGATTCGGACGTTCACAAACTGCTCTACGAAGTCTTGCATTTGATTAAACCAGTCAGTGCTCTACATTCGCAGGAAGTTATGGATAAGGTACGAGGCAATCAAAGTCCGATGCTGGAAATAACAGCGTAGGCCGATCCACAAGATAAGTGCAACGAATACCGGGTCGATATCACGGCCCGGTTAGCACCGCGCATGCGAACCCAGATACTCAATCAGGCGTAACGGTGACGATCATCATCCCCGCCAACCTTTCCACCAGATCGATGTGAAGCGGACGGGTTCCGACCCAGCGTGCGAGGCCTGCTTTCGTACGGTGGCCGATGACGATCAGATCAGAACTCAATATCTCGATCATCCGTGTTATTGCGTCTGCAGCGTGGCCAAATACGACGTGGCCGCGTGCGAACACACCATGCAAGCCTAACTCGTCGATTGCGTCTTTCAAGGCAGACCGGGCGTTCTCTTCCATCCGCGATATCAGGACATCGCTCAACATGCCTCCAGTCATGGCGTTTGTCCCCACGTAATCGACAACTGTGATGACGTCGACAAGGGCCGAAAGCGCAACGGAAAGATGTGCACACCGAATCAAAGCAGTTTTTGCTTCGGTTGTTCCATCATAGAACAGTAGTATCTTGGAAGAATTTGACACAGGTATTCGCAGTATTTACGTGCTATAGGACCAGACGGCGCTTGTGCGTGACGTTCAATGAAGTCTGGATGTAGTCAGTCAAACCAATTCAGTCAATACAACGCCGAAGCGTCGGAAAATATTCCGCGTTTTGTGGCCTCAAACTACATATTCCTCAACCGGAATCGGGCGCTGATCGCAATGCGGGCACGCGCAAGGCGGCTCATCACCGTGCCGATCGGCACACCTAGCACGTCCGCTGCCTCCTGGTAACTCAGACCTTCAACGGCGACCAGCAGCAAGACCGCGCGCTGCGCATCGGGCAGACGCTGCACCGCATTCATGATCTGTGTGCCAAAGACCGCGCTTTGCGGATCTGCCCCCTGCGGGTCCGCTACAGTGTCCACGAAGCTCTCATCCCAATCGACGCGGGCCCGACTTCGAACATTGCGTGCCCGGATTTCGCTGACCCACGAGTTATGCATGATCGAATACATCCAACTTAACGGTGCGGTATCCGCCTGCAATTGATGGGCGCGCTCAAGTGCTCTCAGGCAGGTTCGCTGCAAAAGGTCCTCGGCATCGTGCTTATCGCGTGCGAGGTGCAGCGCGAATATCCGCAGCCGAGGCAGGAGTGCCGGAAGCACGTCATGAAGACCGGCTGTGGACGACATTGCCTTCCTTTGCAACAAAGTGGCGCCGCGTTGAATTAGCGGCTCCCAGGTGCCTACGCGCTGCAGAGCGATTCATCGTAATGCCTCAGTGATGCGCGAACAACGCAGTCTGCGAACCGATTGCGCCGACTCGACTCGCCGAAACGGAATGTCTCGTTGAAATGCATTCTGGAGAACCGCCAGACGTAGCGAAATGACATGAATGGCACTAGACAAGTGACACCGACTCACCAATGAGGCATGATGGACTTGGGTATCCAGCACGCCTGTCCGGTGCAGCGTTGCCGTGTTGACCTTCCGTTGATCCGTTGCGATCAGTCACCCGCATCCACCCGCGCGACCATGAGATCCAGTAGCGAGAAGCTGTCCAGTGGTATTGGCGTGTTCGCCGCCGTCGTTGATGCGGGGACCTTTTCAGCCGCTTCGGAGGCGTTAGGAATGTCGCCGCCGGGCGTCAGCCGGGCGATTGCGAGGCTGGAAACGAGGCTGAAGATCCGGCTCTTCAACCGAACGACGCGCTCCGTCTCCCTGACCGAAGAGGGCCGTCGCTTTTACGAGCAGGTCATGCCCCACCTCGCCGGGCTGGAGGAAGCAGCCACGGCCGCGGCAGGTGGCGCGTCGGCTGTGCGCGGCAAGCTGAGAATCAATCTGGATCCCGTCTTCTACCAGACCATTCTCGGGCAGCAGCTGGACGGATTCATGGACGCGCACCCCGACCTCGAAATCGAGTTCATCGCGCGGGACAATCTTGGCGATCTCGTCATGGACGGCTTCGACCTCGCCGTGCGATTCGGCGAGCCCAAAGCATCCACCCTGATCGCGCGAAAGCTGCTCGATACCGGTATTGTTACGGTCGCAGCGCCCGCGTACGTCGCTCGATGGGGACGCCCCGCAAAACCCGAGGACCTTGAAAACCGAAGCCACAAATGCATTGAATTTCGCAACCCGGAAACGGGCAAACCGTTCCCCTGGGAATTCCATCGCAAGCGAAAGCGCATCGTGGTTGACACGCGGGGACGGCTCACGGTCAACGATCCGAGTGCGATTATCAAGTCATGCCTCGCCGGTTCCGGAATTGCGCAGATGCTCCTTCTCGTTGCCGAGCCGCTGATTGCCGACGGCAAATTGATCAATCTCTTTCCCGAATGGGCAGACGAGCGGTATCCCTTATACGCCTACTACCCATCGCGACATCATGTGCCGGCGAAGACGAGAGCGTTTCTTGACTTTGTTGTCGAGTTGACGAGCACTAGCCGGCGCGTTGGCGCGAGTTAGCGGTTCGCAATGCCGGTCGAATCCGCAACCGAAAGCAGCCAGTCAAGCTGATTGACCCCTTAACATTCGTTCACTAAACTGAGATCCCTTTTGTATTGCCAACAAAACGAAAGGGGATTTCATGCTCGGCCTCACTACGCTCGGACTCTTCTCGGGGGCATGTGTCGCCCTTACCATGACGCCTGGTCCGGATATGCTGCTAATAGCGTCCCGAAGCGTAACCCAGGGGCGATCTGCCGGCTTTGCATCGCTTGCCGGAATTCTGGTGGGAACCTACTGTCACGCAATGCTGGCAGCGTTTGGCCTGTCCCAGTTATTTCTTGCTGTTCCAATTGCTTACGATATTGTCCGGTTCGCTGGCGCAACCTACCTGCTCTATCTCGCGTGGAAGACGTTTCGCGCATCCCCAATCTCGACTGCACCGGCACGAAGCGAAGCTCGTTTTCCCATTCGAAAGATTTTCGCGCAGGGGTTGCTAACCAATCTGCTCAATCCGAAGATGGCGCTGTTCGTCCTCGCACTATTTCCGCAATTCGTGAGTCCGCAAGATGGCGCAGTGGCCGTTCAGATCATGACGCTCGCGACAGTGCTCAACTTCATCGGTCTGATCGTGAACGGCGTCGTCATACTTTCCGCAAGTCAACTCAGCCAGCGCTGGGCTAGCCGGCGCCGTCAATCGCGGGCCCCTCAATATCTGCTTGCGTCAGTTTTCGCCGGATTGGCAGCGAGACTCGCCGTCGCGAGCCGCAATTGAAAAAGAACGGGTGGCATGAAATGCGTGCGCATCGGTCTATTTGCACTTCTGGTTCTCATTCAATGCCTCCGGTTCCATTGTCCACCTTATCCTGGTGCCCATGAAACCGGCAGCAGTCCAGTCCAGGCGATCCTTGAACTGGACTCTAAGTGTTGCTAAATTGTAGAGACTTTCCAAAGCAAGTTGATGCGGCGATCGATAAGCAAAGGGGAAAGTTTTATGGCTGTCCTCGTACACAACGTCGCTGTGGATCATTCGAGCTGGAGCGTAGCGTGAAGGCGAGCCAGGCAGCGCCAGGTACGTGCGCCTTTCAGCATATCGTGCGCGCGCAGGGCATCAGCCTGTCCTACGGCAAGATACGCGCGCTGTCCGGCATCGATCTTGCCATTGGGCGCAATGAGATCGTCGGCCTGATCGGTGATAACGGCGCGGGTAAGTCGACGCTCATCAAAGTGCTGACTGGTGTCGTGCGGCCGAGCACGGGCAAGCTGTTCATCCGGGACGAGGAGGTCGACTGGAGCCGCTTTTCGGTGCGCGAGGCGCACCGGCTGCGCTTCGAGACGGTATATCAGGAGAAATCGCTGGGCGAGAAGCAGCCGCTATGGCGCAATTTCTTTGTCGGCCGGCAGATCATCAACCGGTTCGGCTTCATCAGGGTTGCTGAAGAGCGGCGCATTGCCAACGCGATTTTGAAGCGCCAGCTCGGTTTCCGCGGCGTGGGGGTCGACGCGGATTCGCTGATTGCGAAACTCTCCGGCGGCGAGCGTCAGGGCATCGCGATCGGACGGGCGATGTATTTCGACAGCGATCTGATCATTCTCGATGAACCAACGGTGGCGCTTGCCGTCAGCGAGGTCCGCAAGGTTCTCGACTTCGTGCGCTCGATCAAGGAGTCCGGCCGCGCCTGCATCTACATCGAACATAACCTCGCCCACGTGCACGAACTCGCCGACCGGATGGTCGTGCTCGATCGTGGCCGGATCGTCGCGGATATCAAGTCGGGTGAGATGAGCCTCGAGGAACTCACCCGGTATTTGATTTCGCTGCAGCAGAGCGGGCACGGGCCGGCGCCGGCCGCGGGGACAGGGACGTGAGTGATCCCATAAAAGACAAACAGCCGGCGCGGTTAGTGTGTTTTCGCCTGCCGGGTGTTGCTCGCCTCGAGGGAGTGCCGAGCCTCGTCGTGTTCGCGTTGGTGGTCGGCCTGTTCATGGCAACCGCACCGCGCGTCTTTTTAGGCTGGCCGATCTACTTCTCTTTCCTGACCACCGTGCCGCCGCTGGCGGTGTTGGTGATTGGGCTTACTCTCGTGGTCGCGGCGGGGGAGATCGATCTGTCCTTCCCCTCCGTGATGGCATTCTCGGGCTTTCTGTTCGCCTGGTGCGTGAACACCACTGGATCAGCCTGGCTAGCCGTGATCGCGGCGCTGGCTGGCGGCGCGCTGGTCGGCGTGGTGAACGGGGTGCTGGTCGCGGTGGTCGGTGTGCCTTCAATCATCGTGACAATCGGCACGCAGTTCCTCTGGGCTGGTGTTGCTTCGATCCTGTCCGGCGGGCTCTCCAATGCGCTCCAGGAACTCGCCAACGGTTCAGCCTATGCAGTATTCGCGGGCACGCTGTTCGGTGTGATCCCGATGCAAGCGCTCTGGGCGCTCGGGCTCGCAGTGTTCATGTGGTTCATCCTCAATCGCCATCGTTTTGGCGAGCACGTGCTGTTCATCGGAGACAACCGCAACGTAGCAAAGGTCGTGGGCATCAATGTGGTGCGTGAGACGATGAAATTGTTCACGCTGATGGGTGTGCTGGCCGGTTTCGCGACTGTGCTGCTCACGCTCGAGAATCTGAACTATTTTTCAACCCAGGGGCAGGGCTACCTGCTGCCTGCGCTGGCCGGTGTGTTCATCGGCGGCACCTCAGTGTTCGGTGGCACGGCGACGATCGTGGGTACTTTCTTCGGCACTTTCGTGATTGGCATGCTGGAGGCCGGAATCGTTGCGACAGGTATCGCCGGCTTCTGGGTACAGGCGATCGAAGGAGTGGTGTTCATCGTCGCCGTGACGCTGCATCTGTTGGTAGAGAATCCCGCCAAGCTGCGCGTGTTGCGCGAAAGGTTCAGGCTTGGGCGGCGATAAAGCCGTTAAATCAGGAGAAAGGAGCAGAAATGATCAAGATCATGACGGGATTCCTCCTGGGGCTGAGCGTTCTTGCGTTTGGCCTCGCGCCGAAGGCCGGTGCCACCGAGCCGACCTCGACGGGGCCGCTCGGCGCCGGTATGACGATGTATATGCAGATGGGCGGAAACCCTGGCGACGGCGCGACTCTGCCACGTCAGACCGGGGCTGCGGACGCGGGGCATGCCTTGGGCATCAAGGTGATCGAGCAGTTCTCGGCCTGGAGTCCAGAGACGATGCTTGCGCAGTTTCGCCAGGCTATGGCCGCGCATCCGACGTGCATCGGCATCATGGGCCATCCGGGCGATCCAGCCTTCGCGCCGCTGATCAAGCAGGCGGTAGACCAAGGCATCATCGTTACCGTCGGCAATACGCCGCTACCCGAGAACCAGGCACTCTACGACGCAAAGGGCTTCGGCTACGCCGGCGTCGAACTCTACGTGGGCGGGCAGATCACCGCGCAAGCGATGCTCAACGCTGGGCTCAAGAAGGGCGACGAGGCGCTGGAATACGGTGTGTTCAACGAGAGTGTGCGCAGCCAGTCTGACCGTGGCCTTTCCGAAACGCTGGAGAAGGCCGGTGTGAAGGTGACCAGGCTCAATATCTCACCTCAGGTGGATTCCGATTCATCGCTCGCCGTGCCGATCCTGGTCGCCTTTATCCAGGCGCACCCTAATCTGAAGGCCATTGGCACTCAGCACGGCGGCGTGACCGGGTTCATTCCGCAGGCGCTCCAGCAGGCTGGCAAGAAGCCGGGGCAAATCATCGTTGGTGGTATCGATCTGGCACCGGCCACGATTTCGGGGCTGCAAAGCAAATTCATCACCGCGACGCTCGACCAGCAACTTTATCTGCAGGGCTTCCTGCCGGTCACGCAATGCGTGCTCTCGGCTGCTTATCATTTCGCGGGACTGACCATCAACACCGGCGCAGGTGTCCAGACACCCGCGACGATCGACTCGCTCATTCCGCTGATCAAACGCGGGATCCGCTAAGGCCGGATGATGTGAGATCGCATGGCGTGGGTGCTGCCCTCGCCCATCCGAATCCGCCCTACGCAATGATTCAGCGACTGCTTCCCCCTTCTCGTCGAACTTTTTTCCGATTCGATGAGAAGGGATCACGTGCTGGGAAGTCGAGTCGGAGCCTTGTGCGGTAAGGGTCTTCGGCCTATCGCGGTCGCGCGCTTGACCGTTTCACTTTCCCGCACTTGCGCCACGACAAACTCGACAAATGCCGAGACGCGTGGCGGCAGATGCCTGCGAGCAGGGTAGTAGACGCAGATGTCGCTGCGTCGCTCGGCGTATCTCGGCAGCACATGCTTCAGTTTGCCGGCATCGATCAACGGAGCCGCGTGATGTGCACCCAACAGGGCGATGCCACAACCCGCGACGGCGAGTTCGGTCAAGGCCTCGGTGTCCGTCACAACGAGGCGGGAATGAGGCTGAAGCACAATCTCCCTCGCGCGCGCTTGAAACTTCCACGTTTGAATTCTCCCTGAATTCGGTGAACGAAACGAAATGAGCTCGTGTTGCTCCAGCTCTTCGACTAACGAGGGTTCGCCGTGCCGTTCAAGGTATGCCGGTGCCGCGCATAGGATCAACGTCAACGGCGCAAGCGTTCGTGCGACAACACTTGAATCCGTATCCTTGAGCTGACCAATCGCACAGTCATAGCCCTCTGAAACCAGGTCCACGCGGCGATTCTCGAACCGCAGGTCGAGCTCGATCTGGGGAAAGCGCTCCCTGAATCGAGCCAGCGCGGGCAGCAGCGCAACGCGACTGAACGCGATCGGCAGCGAAACCTTCACGGGTCCGCTCAACTGCGTCTCGTCGGACGACAGCGTCGCAATCGCCTCGTCGATCTGTTGCGTCGGCTGTTGCACCATCGCGTAGAGCCGCCGCCCTTGCTCGGTCACCGACAGGTGCCGCGTCGTGCGCTGAAACAGCCGACAGCCGAGCCGCGCCTCGAGCATGCCGACCTGTTTGCTCACTGCCCCGGGCGTGATCCCGAGCTGGCGGCCGGCGGCCGAGAAATTAGCCAGCTCGACCGTCGCCGTGAATGTTTTCAATGACCTCAAGAGGTCGATCGAGCCGGCTCCGTCCGCTTTCATCTTGCACCTCCGCTCACAACTGTTTCATCGCCAGACAGCGTAGACGAGCACCGCATCGGCGCAGAAAATGGCCTCCACTGGGCAACGGTCAGGAGGTCGATCATGATCCAGGAATCGATGGCGCTCCCGCAGCGCAAGCGTATGCCGCGCGGTCAACTTCTCATCGATGGCACCTGGCGCGATGCATCCGACGGATCGACGCTTTCAAGCATTGATCCGACCACCGAAGAAACGGTCACGGAGTTCGCGAAGCCGACTGTGGCAGACACCGATGCTGCGGTCGAATCGGCACGCCGGGCATTCGAAACAGGCGCCTGGCCGCGCATGCATCATGAAGCGCGTGCAAAAATCCTGTTCCGTGTGGCCGACCTGCTTGAAGAGAGGGCGGAAGATTTTGCGTTGCGCGAATCGATGGATATGGACATGCCGTACCGTGATTTCCTCGATATCATCATGCCCCACTGCGCGGGGCTTTTCCGCTTCTTCGGCGGAATCGCGATGCACGCGATGGGAGGCGCCTATCGCGGGTCATACGAACCGCACGTCCAGGGCGAGGCGGAGGCCGTGCACATCGCGAACGACACGCCGTACGGGCTCGCCTCGGGTATTCAGACTCGCGATCTGGGGCGCGCGTTGCGGCTCGGTCTGGATCAACACCTAGCACAAGTACCACCCGAGCGGACCGTTCGGCGGCTACAGGATGTCCGGCTACGGACGCGAGCAAGGTGCCGAGGCGCTCTAGAGCTATACCCAATACAAGACCATCTGGGCAAACATAGCCCAGGCCTGACGATAGGGATGGAGGCTCGACCATGAAAATCGGAATCATCGGCGCGGGGAATGTCGGAACCGGCCTCACGAAGCATCTGATAGCCCAAGGGCATTCAGTGATGCTGAGTTTCAGTCTCGACATGGAGAAACTCCGGACGACGGCAGCGGCGCTGGGTGCGGATGTCGGCACTGTCGCCGAAGCGGTGCGATTTGCCGATGTCGCGGTACTGGCGACGCCTTGGACCGCAGCGGCCGACGCGCTTGCGCAGGTCGGCACGCCACCCGAACGAAAGGTCTTATGGGACTGCACGAATGCGCTGAAGCCCGACATGAGCGGTCTGCTCGTCGGCACGACGACCTCCGGCGCGGAAGAGATCGCGAAGCTGGCGCCTTGGGCAACAGTGATCAAGGCCATCCCGCCGTTCGCGGAGTTGCTGCACTCCCCGGAGGCGCTGGTCGGCGGGAAACGTGTAGGCGTGTTTGTTTGCGGCGACGATGCAAATGCGCGGACGATCGTCGGGCGACTGGTTGGCGACATAGGCGCCGAGCCGATCGACGCCGGACCCCTCGTGCTTGCGCGCTACACTGAACCTGCAGCCATGCTGCTCGTGCAACTCGCTTACACACGCGGGTTCGGCACGGCAATCGGCTTCTCGTTGTTGCGCGACGCAGCGGGAAATGCGCCTGACGGCGTGTGATCCTGATCGCGGAGGCGACGCCGGCGATCGCCGGCAAAGGAGAGGATGAAATGAAAGTTGGCGTATTGGGATCGGGTGAGGTCGGCCGGGCGCTGGCGGCGGGCTTCCTCAAACATGGCCACGAGGCGATGCTGGGTACGCGCAGCCCCGGCAAGACCGACATACAGGAATGGGCGCGCGATCACGCCGGCGCGAGGACCGGTACGTTCGACGAGGCGGCCCGCTTCGGCGACATCGTGGTGCTGGCAGTCCTCGGCCGCATTGCGGGAAACGTGATCGAGCTTGCGGGAGCGGACAATCTCGCCGGCAAGACATTGATCGACGCCACCAATCCGCTCGCCGACGCGCCGCCGGTCAACGGCGTGCTGAAATACACGACAGGTCCGAACGAATCAGTGGGTGAGCAGATTCAAGCCCAGATTCCCCGCACACACGTGGTCAAGGCATTCAACAGCGTCGGCAATGCGCTGATGGTGGATCCGCAATTCCCGCAAGGCATGCCGACGATGTTCCTCTGCGGCGACAACGAAGAGGCGAAGGCACGTGTTGCCGGGATCATCCGTGAGTTCGGCTGGGAGCCTTACGACTGCGGAAGCATCGTCTCGGCACGTGCGCTCGAACCGCTCTGCATGCTGTGGTGTCTGCCGGGCTTCCTGCGCAACGAATGGCGGCACGCGTTCAAGCTCTTGACCAACGAGGAGTGAACCATGCAGCCGTTTCCAGTACCGCCGGAAGGTGATCCGGGTTTCAGTCTCCAGGAAATGAAGCAATTCGTGATCGAACACTTCGAAGACTTCGTGAACCGGAAGAAAGCGGACGTCGCGCGGCAAAACCTGAGCGCCGATTTCCTGGACCATGACGAACCGTCGGGCCCCCAAATCGGGCCCGAAGCTGCGATTGCGATGATGACGGGGCTCTACAAAAAATGGCCGGATCTGCATGTCACCATCGAAGACATCATCGCCGAGCGGGACAAGGTGATGGTCAGAAACACCTGGCGCGCCACCGACGCGGCGTCCGGACAGGAGATCGAGTTCCACGGCTTTGTGCTGTGGCGGTTTGCGAATCGTCAGATTGTCGAGAGATGGGCTACGGTGACAGCACCGCGGGCAGCATGACCAACGCTGCCGTCACTACGCCGCGTGCGACGGCTTTATTACACGCCGGATCAGCTGTTCGTTGACCTCTACGAGCCGCTTACCAGCGCTCGTGACAAACGGTCATAACGAAGGGGCCCCTTCGTTCCATGCATGACCGGAACGACCCATGGCGCCATGCCAGGCTTCAGTTCGGCGAATTGATAGTCATTGAAACGCCTCTCGACCGGGCGATTTTTTGCGGCCCTTGTCCAAACCATCTGCGTCGGCGCGTCATTGCATTGAGCGGCGAGTTTGCCGCTCGCACCTCTCAAAAGGACTGCCATGAACTTCCCGATGCTGATCTATGAAGGCCCGGCCGCTTTCGCGCGTCGCGCCGAACCGGATGCTGCCAGGCGCGAAGCCTATATGTCGGCGTGGCCTCGCTACACGAAGGCGTTACAGGACGCAGGCGTGATCGAAACGCGGCCGTGCCTGATGCCGCCAGCCTGAGTCCAATCCATTCGAACGACAGGAGGACCGCGTTATGTGTCCGATTTGTGCTTCGGCCGCCGTCGCCTTTCTTGGAAAAGCGGCGGGGTCCACCGGTGGCAGCCTCGCCGTGCTCGCAGTGAAGAAGTACATCGCACGCCGCGGCAAGACAACCGGTCACCCTTCACTGCAGACCCAAGGAGGTCGCCATGGACTACCAGGTGGTGTCACGGACTGAGTGGCTGGCTGCCCGAAAGCAGCTTCTCGCCAGGGAAAAGGAACTCACCCGGCAGCGCGATGCGTTGAGCGCCGCGCGCCGCGATCTGCCAATGGTCAAGCTCGACAAGGCCTACACGTTCGACGGGCCGAACGGCCGCGCGACGTTGCGCGATCTGTTCGGCAGCCACCGTCAGCTCATCGTCTATCACTTCATGTTCGATCCCGAATGGGAGGCGGGCTGTCCGAGCTGTTCGCATTGCGCCGACAATTTCGCCGGTGCCATTGTTCATCTGAATGCCCGCGATACAGCGTTCGCAGTCGTATCCCGTGCGCCGCTTGAGAAAATCGAGGCGTTCAGGAAGCGCATGGGGTGGACTTTCCCGTGGTATTCATCGGCGGGCAGCGACTTCAACTACGACTTCCACGTGACACTGGATGAAGCTGCCGGCAGCGTCGAGCACAACTTTGAGAACGCCGCCACGCTCGTGAAGGCGGGCAAGCTTTGGGCGGCACAAGGGGAGTTGCCCGGCCTGAGCGTCTTTCTTCGCGATGGCGCCAACGTGTTCCATACGTATTCGGCATACCAGCGCGGCCTCGACCTGTTGCTCAACACGTACAACTATCTCGACCTGACGCCGCTAGGACGGCAGGACGACGACGGGCCGAATCCGCAAGCCTGGATTCGTCACCATGACCGCTACACCGCGTAGCAAGGCCAGCGATGATGGATTCGCACCGCGCCGTCGGAAAGGCGGCGCGCAATCGCGCTTATTTGATCGCCTCGGGTCTTAAAGTAGGCGCTTAGCGGACTCAATGAGAGCGTCCAGCTTGTCTACGGTCCTGCATTCGTTAAGCGGCGTGTAGACCGTGAGTTTGCGGTCGGAACCGTCCTGCAGTGCGAAACTCGTGTATTCGAATACCATCAAGCCTTTTCGCGGATGCCTGATGCGCTTGATATTCGACAACGGATTGAGCACCTCGTGCCTGGGCCACCACGCATCGAATTCGTCGCTTCTGCGACGCAGCGTCGAAATCAGTCGTTCAAAATCAGGATCGCCCGCATACCGCGCACTGTCATGGCGGAACATTGCGAGGGACGTACGCGCCGTTTCCTCCCAGTCAACGAGCAAATGACGGTGCCGCGCATTGGCGAAAACCATAAACATCAGATTCCGCTCATCCACTGCAAGCCGCTCGTAGTCTCCGAATATGAGTGCGGCGGCTCGATTCCAGCCCAGAATATCCCAGCGGCGGTCGGTTACGTAAGCGGGCTGGCCTGACAGGCTGGCAAGCATCCGTTGTAGCGGTTCTTCGAGCTTGTCTGGATTCGTCGACCCGACTTGCGGCGACGGACGATCACTCAATACGAACAGATGCTGCCGCTCAACGGCGTCCAGTCGCAACGCATTCGCGATAGCCGCCAGCACCTCTTCTGACGCGCGGACATCGCGTCCCTGTTCGAGCCAGGTGTACCACGTCGTGCCAACGTCCGCGAGCATCGCGACTTCCTCGCGACGCAGGCCCGGCGTGCGTCGTCGAAAGCCGTCCGGCAATCCGACCGTGGCCGGACTCAGGCTCTCGCGCCGTGACCGCAGGAATGCGCCTAGCTCGGCGCGGCGACCTTCGGGGATGGGGGTTCTGTCGTTCATCGTCATCGTGGTAGTGCCAATACCAGAATCGGTTCAATACTGCTTGCGGGGTCTGAAAGCGCAGAGGATGTGGGTAAGGTCAATTACCCATCTATTCAATCATGAACATGACGAGTCAGCTCAGCTTTCAGTTGCGCGCCCCGTCCCTCGCACATTGATACATCGAGCTTCGATGTTGGTCCGCCCGGGTTCCGATACCCGGCATTTTCAAAGCACGGAGACTTCAATCATGTCACAACATGTCTTCATCGTCGGTGGCTCTTCCGGAATTGGCCTGGCTACAGCCCGGCGGCTTCTGGATCAGGGATACACGGTTACGATTGCTGGGCGCGATTCTGCGAAACTGGCCAAAGCAAAAGTCGCGTTGCGCGGCACCGCCAATACGCTGAGATTCGATGCATCCGATGTATCGACCATCGTCAGTGGGTTCGCTGAGATTGGCGCGTTGGATCATCTGGTTCTCGCGCTGGGCAGTAGCAAGGGCGGAGGCCCATTTTCTGCCGTTAGTCTCGACGAGGTCCGCATGGGATTCGATGAGAAAGTGTTTCCTCATTTCGCATGTGCTCAGGCGGCCCTTTCGTCGATTGCGAAAACTGGAAGTATCACTTTTCTCTCTGCGGTGTCGGCACACTGGGCCATGCCCGGCTCAGCGGGCCTTGGTGCAGCGAATGCAGCGATTGCCGCGATCGTGCCGATCCTGGCGATGGAACTACGGCCGTTGCGGATCAACGCGGTTTCGCCTGGTGTCATTGATACGCCGTGGTGGGACTTTCTCTCAGCGAACGATAGGGAATCGGTTTTTGCCGGTTATGTGGCAAAAACGCCGGTAGGACGAATTGGCCAGCCTGACGACGTTGCCCGCGCGATCGAGTTTCTGATTTCGAACTCGTTCATGTCCGGGCAGACCATCACATGCGACGGGGGAATTGGTCTAGGTTCGTCATGATGCTGGAGATTGACAGCGATCACCAGTCGGCTCGAAGAACCCTGTCGCAGTCACGTCGTTGCAATCATCAAAGAAGAGGCCGCAGCCATCGAGCGGCAACTGCCTCATTTGCTTGCAGACGCACGAAGGGCAGCTGCCTGAGGGAAGCCGACACTTGGACGGCCGTCCGGAAGCGCTAGTCAACGGCCGCAGATGGCCGCCCCCCTGCCTGCAATCATCAGCACTGCGAAAGTCGTCACAGTGAACCCGTGGCGAAGCTGAGAATCTGGAGCAGGTGGCAGGATTCCAACCCGCGTGGACATTTGTCGCTGGCTTTGCAGACCAGTGCCTTCAAGCTCTCGGCCACACCTGCGTCGCTCCTACAATCTACGCAACCCACCTTACGATTCGACCCCACCGACGTGCGCTTCCGCACAAATCCTCGGTTGAATCGTCCAGGCGGCTCTCGTGATTGGCTGCAAGAGTCACCGCGAAAGCTTGCGGACGACCTTCTTTGCGGCGCGCATAGGTCTGCTCCTTCAGCGAAGCAGTGGCCCAAGTGTCCGATTCTCGATATAGACGAACGACGCATCATGGTGGAACCGCGCCCCACACCTCCGGCTCAGCTGGTTGAGGAGTTGTCCGGTGCCTGCCGAGGTCGGCATGACGGTGAACATGCTGCGGCGCGTGCCGGCAGACGTATCGAAGACAACAGGGCCCGCTCAGGCAAAACTCCCGACGCCCTGCCAATCATGCGGCGACGCGATCCCGGTCATGGAAGCGTTGCATCCAGTGGGGGAATGGCACTGGCGTCTCGGAGACCCTATCGAGGCGCGCGAGCTGTTCAGAGGTCAGCAGGAGATTCTGCGCATCGAGGTTGAGCGCGAGCTGCTCGGACGTGCGGGCTCCGACGATGACGGAAGTGATCTGCTCGCGTGCGAGTAACCAGGCCAGTGCGACTTGAGCTGGCATAGCCACCAGTTCGCCGGCGACTTCACGCAATACTGCGAGAATCGGCTCGGCCCTGACTGCGTCAACCGGAGGAAAGTCGAGCTTCGTACGGCGCCCGGTAGCTTCGCCTTTCTCAGAGTACTTGCCGCTCAGGTAGCCGCCTGCCAGCGGGCTCCAGACCAGAAGGCCCATCAAATTTGTCGCCGCAACAGGCATGATTTCGTGCTCGATGTCGCGGCTCGTCAGCGAGTAGTGCACCTGATTGCTCGCGACATGTACACGATCGGTGCGGGAGGTTATGCCGAAGGCACGCTCGAGCTCGGCAGCGCTGAAATTGCACACGCCGATGTGGCGGACCTTGCCCTGCGTAACGAGGTCGTCCAGGACACGAAGCGTTTCGTCGAGTGGAACAAGCGCGTCACGATCATGCAACTGGAAAAGGTCGATGTGATCGCGACCGATTCTCTTCAGACTGGTCTCAACTGAACGCATGATATGCGAGCGGCCCAGCCCCACTTCGTTATGGCCGGGGCCGGTGCGCAATCGGACCTTGGTGGCGACGAGCATTCGCGTTTCGTCAAGGCCCAGCGCGTTTAGCACCTGCCCCACGACTTCTTCGGAGCGGCCCTGTGAATAGGCGTCCGCCGTGTCGATCAGGTTGACGCCGCGCTCCACGGCCGTCGCAACGAGGCGGGTGGCCTGATCGCTGTCCAGTCCGGCAATGTCGCCCCAGATGCCCGACCCTGCGCCGAACGTCATTGTGCCCAGGCTCAGTCGTGAGACGCGCAGGCCGGTTCTACCAAGCGTGCTGTATTCCATCGTGCACTCCTTGCGTGAATGTGAATGTCATGCAATGGTCGGGCGCAGCGCAGCTGCCCGTGTCGCCCGACCGGTTCCAGTCAGACCGGACGCGACACCATCTCGCCCAGAACCGTATCCAGCTCGACCTGACCGCGGGTAACTTCGTCGGGATGCGTTTCGAAATCGATCCAACCTTCGTTGAATCCATCCAGCATCCGCATCCGTGGCAGCGGATGCTTCATGCCCTGCGAGCGGAACTGCACCTCCCAGGTCTGCCTGTCGACAACGTCGGCGGTTACCGGGCGGTCTAGCACGCGAGCAAAAGCCGATGCGAGGTCGTTGGGGCTCACGCGGCGCGGACCTTCGAGTTCGACGATGCGCACGCCGCTCCATGTTTGCATGAGCAGTTCGGCCGCAACGCGCCCTACGTCGGCGGTGGCCACCATTGGCACGGGCCTGTCGAGCGGCTGCAGGTAACTGGCGATGACGCCATCGTCACGAGCGGACGCGACATCCAGTGCGGCGTTTTCCATGAACCAGCCAGGCCGCAGGAATGTCACCGGCATCGGCATATCGCGCAACGCCTGCTCCATCAGCGTGCGTTGCGTGAGCAGATTGATCTCACCAGCCTGTGCACCGATCGTTGACAGGCAAACCACTTTTTCGGGCCGCGCCTTCACAAGCGCCGCGGACACGGCGTCGATCACCGCTTGCGCTTCGGGAAACCCCGGCTCCGGATCGAACTCCGAAGGAGGCAGGATGAAAACGCCTGTCGCGCCTTCGAACGCAGCGGCGAGCGACGCCGCGTCGTCCATCTGGGCCGTCGCGAGTTCGCAGCCGCGCTCCGCCCACGAACCTGCCCGTGAGACGTCGCGCACGACCGCTCGCACTGGCTGACCAGCCGCCAGAAGCCGACGGGCCACTGCGCCGCCGACCTTGCCTGTGATTCCGGTAATTGCATACATTGCTCACTCTCCTTGCATGGGTGAATAGGGTGGCCAAATCGTGGCATCACGGTGGCTCAGTGATGCGTGTACAACGCGTTCTGCGTCACATTCGCGCCGACGCGGCTTCCGGAAGCGGACCGACCATCCGTTGCGCCGCCTACGGCGTCGACGGCATACGGATCGGCGCCGGCAGCCGCGTGAATCCGCGCCTCGGCAACCAGCAAGTGGTCCGGGTAATGTGGATCGTTTCGACCGGGCTGATAACCGGCGCGCTCCAGTTGGACGAGTTCCTTGCGCACTTGCTCGCGCGTCACGCTGGCCCCGTCGGGCTGTGCATGTGCAGCTACAGGCAGAGAAACGGCGGCCGCGACGGAAACGATGAGAAGGCGGATGTTCATGGCAATTTCCTTTCTTTGGCCGAGGCGAAATGTCTCGGTGAGGTGCATTCTCGGGAAACGGCGGCCGAAACGAAATGATATGGATGGCACTAGATAAGTGACTGTTAGTCACCAATGAGGCGTGACTGCCTTCGATATCCAGCGTGGCTGTGCGCGGAAAGCTGAGAATCAATCTGGACCCCGTCTTCTATCGGACCATTCTCGGGCAACAGCTTGATAGGTTCATGGATGCGCATTCCGATCTCGAAATCGAGTTGATCGCGCGAGACAATCTTGGCGATCTCGTCATCGACGGCTTCGACCTCGCCCTGCGTTTCGGCGAACCCAAAGTATCGCGCTGGGGCATTGAAAGTACGATCATGGTCCCGGGCGCTTTCACGCGGGGCACCAATCACTTCGCTCATTCCGGCAAACCGGCGGACACCGGCGTTGTGGGTGAATACGAAAACGGCCCCTACGCGGGCGTTGCCGACCAGGCCCTCAAGGGATTGGCAAGTCTGGAGCCGGCCGATGCCGATCCTGAGGAAGTAGCACGCCAGATCGTCAACGTCGTGAATATGCCCTTCGGTAAGCGGCCGTTCCGCGTGCATGTCGATCCGTCGCAAGACGGCGCTGAAATCGTCAACGCGGTAGCGGACAGAATGCGGCGCGAGATGTATGTCGCCATTGGACTGCAGGATCTGCTGTCGCCTCGCATCGACGATTGACGAGCCCTCGGGCCGCGCTTTTGCTTGCCGCTTTGCTCCATTTTTTGGCCTCGGCGCGGCGCCGCTTCGACCGCAGTCGCCGTTGCGCCGATCTTGCGCGGTCCCTTGCTCCAATCGCTTCGAAGATTCGCCACAGCGCTCAGGGGGCGTTCCCTTCCGGTGCCGGCGGCGGGTAGTACGGCTTGTAGTTGGCAGGTGGAGTCGCGGGTGGCGCCGCAAGCATCAGGCCATAGACCGGGACCCGGTGTCCGCGCGCGTACATGCACTGGATGTAGGCGGTGTCGTATTGGTACTGCGCGCCGTATCCTGAGTCGCTTGAGTGACTGGGTCCGAGCGCAAACTGGCGGCAGTCGTGGTCATCACCGAGAAACTGGTCGAAACTCTTGGTACTGCCGGGGAGCACCATCACGCTGGGGCCCGACGGCATCGCCGTACAGGCGGCCACAACGACCGCAGCCGCCATCAGGAGGGGAACGGTACGCGGTTTCATCAGTACCTCCGCATTACGGCGACGGCTGGGCCGGTACCGTCTGCCAGCCGCCCGGACAGTCCTTGATGTACGGGTAGTAGCCATTGGGCTGGTCGCAGCGGTACCACCATGCGTTCGCCGACGCACCGTCCGACCCATCGCCTTGCTCGATGTATTGCGCCGCGTATTGCGCCGCGGGCGCGTAGTAGCCGGGGTAGGAAACTGGGTACGGCCAGCCGTAGTATGGATATCCCCACCAGCCCGGCCAGCCGCCGCCTACCACGAAGGCCACGTTCCCGTGCCCATGGTGAAAGCCGTCATGGTGAAAACCGTCATGGTGGAAGAAGCCCTCATGACCATGAAAGCCGCCACCGTGCATGCCGCCCCCGCCACCATGATCGCCGGCCAGCGTCGGACCGCTGGCGGCCATCGCCGCCCCTGCCACCAGTGCCAAGGCAATCTTGCAAAGCCTGCGGCCGTTCATGATGTGTCTCCCGCCTTGCTGCCTGCCGGGCGGGTCACTCGGGACCTGCGCCCGGCCATGGAGCCACTGAAAATGAGGCGTTACTACTATCACCGGCAAGACACCGGCGGTGCCTGCTGGTATGGGGCTCCGCAATATCGTAAACACCTGACAGGCCGGACTTATTCCGTCAACCGGACCCGACTTCCCATCGTGCTTTTTCTAGGCGAAGCGGCCACGCAACCAACGACGTGACGAAACCGGCAAACGCAATGCGCGCCGCTAGCTGCTCGCCGGTGCAAGCTCCATTCGCTTGCGCTGAAGGAACCGGCGCACAGCCGGATCGCGCTCGAGGCCGATCGCCAGATCGTACGCGTCGAGTGCTTGCGCCGTTGCGCCGGCACGCGCGAGCAGATTGGCGCGTGCGGCCCAGTATGGCTGGTAGTCGGCCAGCCGCCGATCGTCCGCGTACGGCGCAAGCGCGTCGAGCGCCGCCTGCGGGCCATCACGTTCCGCCAACGCGAGCGCGCGGTTCACCGCGACCACCGGCGACGCTGCAATGGCGAGCAACCCATCGTAGAGTTGGACGATCTCATTCCAGTTCAGGCAGCCCGTCCGGCAACGATGCACATGCGCCGACTGCAGCGCGGCCTCCAGCTGAAAGCGCCCGATTGCATTGAACGCGTTCGCGCGCCTCAGCAGTGCGTTGGCTGCGTCGATCATCGGCGCGTTCCATGTTGCCGGGTCCTGAGCCGACAGCGGCACGTAGTCACCGCCCGCATCGCGTCGCGCATCGCGCCGTGCCTGCGCAAACAGCATCAACGCGAGCAGACCAAGCGCCTCTGGTTCCTCGGGAAGCAGTTCGACGAGCAGGTGCGCGAGATACAGCGCCTCGTCAACGAGGTCGCGCCGCTCCGTATCGCCGCCGACTGGGTCCGTCCAACCTTCCGCATACACCGCATAGACTGCTTCAAGCACCGCGGCAAGCCGGTCGGGCAGTTCCTCGCGCTCGGGTACGCTGAACGGAATGCCCGCTTCGCGGATCTTGGTCTTCGCCCGCACGAGGCGTTTGCTCATCGCGGCGGGCGACATCAGGAATGCCGATGCAATCGCCTTCGCTTCCAGCCCCAACACCACTTGCAGCATCAGCGGGGTGCGAATCGCCGCCTCGAGCGCGGGGTGCGTGCACGCGAACAGCAGCGCAAGCCGCCGGTCGGGCAAAGCGCCTGCTTCATACTCGTCGATCTCGTCGGCGAGGATCAGGAGCTGGTTCGCAACCTGGTCGCCGGCCTGACGATGGCGCGCGCCATCGATCGCCCGACGGCGCGCAACCGTCATCAGCCACGCTTCGGGACTCGCGGGGCAGCCGTGCTTCGGCCAGTCGGCGAGCGCCGCCGCGAATGCGTCGGCGAGCGCGTCCTCGGCCGCGGCGACGTCGCGCGTGCGCATCGCCAGCAGCGCGACGAGCTTGCCGTAGCTGCGGCGGGCGACCGCCTCGGCAATCGAACGCGCGGCGCCGTCACCGGCGCCGCCGGACGAACTCATGCTGATGGCGCTTCGTAGGGAGCGGTCCAGACCGGGCGCACCTCCATGATGCCGTGCGCCGCGCCCGGACAACGCGACGCCCACGTCATCGCCGCGTCCAGGTTGGGCACGTCGATCAGGTAGTAGCCGGCGAGTTGCTCCTTCGAATCGGAATACGGTCCGTCAAGCACCTGCGGCTTGCCGTCGACGAGCCGCACCGTGGTGGCCGTGTTCGAGTGCTGCAGCCGGTTGGCGCCCGCCAGAGCCCCCGCTTTTTTCAACGATTCGGTGTAAGCGTGATAGGCGGCAACGCCTTGTTGCCGCTCGCTGTCGGTCATCTTGTTCCAGCTGTTTTCTTCCGAGTAGATCATCAACAGGTATTCCATTTGAGCCTCCGTCATGGGGTTGAGGCGGATGAATTGAATCGGGCCGCCATCACAATGACGCGCAGGCCGCATGCTGATGGACAGGTGGCGCCAAAAAAAATCGCGGACGGCCGCTGAAACCCACGCTGCATTGGAAAAAGACGTTTGGATTCAAGCCAGTTCGAGCGCGTTTCTCAAGCCATTGTCTGGCGGGCGACGCGCCTTGTCGACCTGTCCGATCCTGTCTTCACGCAGAGTCGACGTGATCGCGCACTGCGCCGCGCTGCTCCGTCTGCCCTGGCGTCTCGCCGAACTGCAGCGCGGCAAGCTGTGCATAGAGCGGCGAGGCCTGAAGGAGATCGGCGTGTCGGCCCTGCGCGACGATGCGGCCTTGTTCCAGCACGACAATGCGGTCAGCTTGCTGCACTGTAGCGAGACGGTGCGCGATGACCAGCGTGGTGCGATTCTGCGCGGCATTGTCTAGCGCCCGTTGCACCAGTCGTTCGCTGGCGGCGTCGAGCGCACTGGTGGCCTCGTCGAGCAGCAGGACGGATGGATTCTTCAGGATCGCGCGCGCAATCGCGATGCGCTGCCGCTGTCCACCAGAAAGCCGCACCCCGCGCTCGCCGAGAAATGTGTCGTAGCCTTGCGGCAGTTCTTCGATAAAGCCGGCCGCGGCGGCCATTTCGGCGGCCTGCTGAACCTGACCGAGCGTGGATTCGGGTGCGCCGTAGCGGATGTTGTCGAGCACGCTCCCGGAGAAGATCACCGACTCCTGCAGTACCACCCCGACTTCCCGGCGCAACTCCGCAAGCGGCACTTGCCGTGTCGGGACGCCGTTGATCAGAATGCTGCCGGCCTGCGGGTCGTAAAAGCGCAGCAGCAGTTGGAACAGAGTGGTCTTGCCGGCGCCGGACGGTCCGACCAATGCGACATGCTCGCCCGGGCGGATATCGAGCGACAAACCGGAAAGCGCGGCGATGCCGGGGCGCGACGGATACGAAAAGCTGACGTTGTCGAAGCGGATGCCGTCCCCCTGCGTCGGCAACCGGGCGGCGGCCTCGGCCTGCGCCACCGGCGAGCGCGCTGCCAGTAGTTGCAGCAGTCGCTCAGTGGCGCCGGCAGCCCGCTGCAGATCGCCCCACACCTCGGCGACTGCCCCCACTGCTCCGGCGGTGACCACCGCGTAGAGGATGAACTGGGACAATTGGCCAGCCGTCATGTGCCCGGCCAGCACTGCCTGCGCGCCGAGCCACAGCACGAAGACGATCGCCGCGAACACCAGCACGATGACCACGGCGGTCAGCCAGGCGCGCGCCCGAATGCGCGTGAGTGCCGTCTCGAATGCGCTTTCCACCCTGCCGGCGAACCGCTGCGCCTCGCGGGTCTCCTGCGAAAACGATTGCACGGTCGGCATGGCATTGAGCACCTCCCCCGCCAAAGCGCTAGCGTTCGCCACCTTGTCCTGGCTCGCACGCGAGAGTCTGCGCACGCGCCGCCCGAAAATGACGATGGGTGCGACCACCACGACCAGCGTGGCCATGATGTAGCCCGACAGCACCGGGCTCGTCACGGCCAGCATCGCCACGCCCCCGGTAAGCAGGAAGAAGTTGCGCAAGCCCATCGACAGACTGGTGCCCACCACCGTCTGGATCAACGTGGTGTCGGTGGTCAGTCGCGAGAGCACCTCGCCGCTCTGCGTGGTCTCGAAGAATTGCGGACTCATCCCCAGCACGTGCTCGTAGACCGCCTTGCGCAAGTCCGCCGTGACCCGCTCGCCGAGCCACGACACCAGATAGAAGCGTAGCGCCGTGGCCCCGGCCAGCACCAACGAAACGGCCAATAGCGCGAGGAAATAGCGATCGATGTGCGCCCGGTTGCCGCCGGCGAAGCCCCGGTCGATCAGATATCTGAACGTCACCGGCAACGCCAGCGTCGCACCCGCCGACGTCACCAGCGCCATGAAGGCAAGCGCCCAGCGTCCGGCATAACGGCGCAGAAAGGGCAACAGGGCAAACAGCGGACTGATACGCGCAGTAGACGGGGCGACATCTGGCATGAGGGTTCCTGAGCGGCTTGTGAATCCCCTTGATTGTGCCAGTCCCGCTGACTCGAAGTGAGTCCGTCTGCAAGACTGAGCGCCGCTCAGCGATCCGCGTCTGCATGCTTGCTGCGACACCGCGTCTGTATCAAGATCAAGTCGCCTCATGAGGAACAGACGACTCCTATGACAGACGATCCCAATTCCGATCCTGATTCCGATGCCGACAAACTGAAAGGCCCCGGCGGCATGACGTTGCGGCAGATCCACGAACAGGTGCGAAAGAGCGCCGAGCGCGACCGCAAAGCGCAGGCTGCGCACGACTCATCCGCGCCGCCGCAGAGCCGGTGGCAACGGTGGGTGCGCTATGTATGGGGCCGCAGCGGGCGTCGCTGACTACGACAAGCCACCGGCGCAGCGCTATGCGAACTCACGCCATGTTTGTGTGCGCCAAAGAACAGAGAGTCGGGGTATCCACGGTGTCAACGGGCTAACGGCGTGAGCTACGATCAATAGGGTCAAAAGCGCGGCGACGACAGCGCCGCAGCGCGAACCTTCCGACCACCAACAGGAGATGGTCCGATGCAAAACCTCGTCCAGATCGCATGCGTGGCCTGCCTCGCCATAGCGACCGCTGCAGCGGCGCAACCCCCCGCGTCTCAACCCTCTGCGGGCGGGACGCCCGACAAGATCCCATTCGACATTCCCTATGGCACTGCAATCGGTGTAGACGCCGCGAAGAAGCTGCTCTCGATTGCAGAAGCAGAAGCGAAGCGGCGCGATTGGAAAATGAACATAGCTGTTGTCGATCCGAATGGCGACCTCCTTGCGTTTGAACGAATGGACGGCGCGCAGTACGCATCGATTGAGGTATCGCAGAGGAAAGCCAGTACATCAGCACGATTTCGTCGCGAAACCCGGGTCTTCTACAACCAGTTCGAGGCCGGACATGCTTACATCGGTACGCTGGAGCCGGGACTGGTCGCGTCGCCGGGAGGATTTCCGCTTATAGAGGGAGGAAAGGTGGTCGGCGCGATCGGATGCAGTGGCGGCACGGGCGACCAGGACGCCGCGGTGTGCAAGGTTGCCGCTGACACGATCAAATAGTGCCGTGCACCTTCCAGACAACTTTTCATCGGGCGAACTTATTGCCGTTATCAGCAGAGAGCGGCTAGCGTCGCATGAAGCCGACGCATTGGCCTGAAAGATCAACACCCGCCTACGCCCCTAACAAGCACGCCCTATATCTTTAGCTAAATCTAATATTTAGCGTTCGCATAACCCGGTGTTAGCCTGAATTCATCGCACAGGCGTGCACCGCGTCACGTCTGCTTCTGCTTCCATTTCTCCATAGAAACGAATATCCGGAAAGGAGCTATCGTGAGCGTCGAATTCATCGGCATGATCCAGCAACGCAAGGTCTCGGAGACGCATGCTCCGCAAGGCCCCGCGATCGATACCGACTACGTGCGCGTTTTCGCCCAGGCGCATGAGAACGCGGGCTTCGACCGCATCCTCGTACCCCACGGTTCGACCAGCGCCGACGCGACCATCACGATCGCCTACGCCGCGAGCGTGACGTCGCGCGTGCACTTCATGCTCGCGCATCGGCCGGGCTTCGTCGCGCCGACACTCGCGGCAAGACAGATTGCGACGCTCGATCACTTCTCCGGCGGCCGCCTCGCCGTGCATTTCATCTCCGGCGGCAGCGACGAAGAGCAGCGGCGCGACGGCGACTTCCTGAGCCATGACGAGCGCTACGCGCGCACCGACGAGTATTTGCAGATCCTGCGCCGTCTCTGGACCGAAGCGGGTCCGTTCGATCACGAGGGCCGTTTTTACCGCTTCGAAAAGGCGTTCTCCGAAGTCAAACCGAAACAGACGCCACACGTGCCGATCTATTTCGGCGGCGCATCGGCACCTGCGCTCGCAGTCGCGGGCAAGCACGCGGACGTCTACGCGCTGTGGGGCGAATCGAAACAGCAGGTCCACGAGCAGATCAGGCGCGTGCAAGCCGAAGCCGCGAAACACGGCCGTAGCGTGCGCTTCTCGGTGTCGTTCCGGCCGATCCTCGCGTCGACTGAAAAAGCCGCATGGGAACGCGCCGAACACATTCTCGACGAGACGCGCCGGCTTCGCGTCGAGCAAGGCTTCGCGCGTGGCGGTCCGCAACAGAGCGAAGGCGCGCGGCGTCTGCTTGCAGCTGCCGGCGACGGCGTGCACGCGGACGAGCGGCTGTGGACCGCGGTCGCCAAAGAGATCGGCGGCCGTTCGAATTCGACCGCGCTCGTCGGCACACCGGCGCAGGTCGCGCAAACGCTCGCCGAATATCACGCGCTGGGCGTCACGACGTTCCTGATCCGCGGCTTCGATCCGCTCGAAGACGCGATCGACTACGGCCGTGAACTGATCCCCGCGACGCGCGAACTGACGTCGCGCGCACGCCACGCGGCGTAACGCGAGCGCGACGACACCATGAGCACCGTACTCGCCGATACGCGTTCGCCTGCATTTCGTCCCACGCCGCTACGCAAATTCTGGTTCGACGACGACGCCGAGCCGCCCCGCTCGCTCGCGCAAGAGCGCTTGCACCGGCAGCAGCGTCTTGCCGGCGCATTCCGTCTGTTCGCGCGTTACGGCTTCGCGCAGGGTCTGGCGGGTCACATCACCGCGCGCGATCCCGAATGGACCGATCATTTCTGGGTCAATCCGCTTGGCCGGCATTTCGGCCGCATCCGCGTGTCGGATCTGTTGCTCGTCAACAGTCACGGCGAGATCGTGATCGGCGACGCTCCGGTGAATCAGGCCGCGTTCGCGATTCATGCGGCGATTCACGAGGCACGGTCCGACGTGGTGGCCGCCGCGCATACCCATTCGCTGTATGGCAAGGCATGGTCGACGCTCGGACGCAAGCTCGATCCATTGACGCAAGACTCCTGCGCTTTCTACGAAGACCATGCGCTGTTCGACGACTTTCGCGGCGTCGTGCTCGACACCACCGAAGGCGCACGCATTGCAGACGCACTCGGGTCGCACAAGGCCGTGATCCTGAAGAACCACGGCATCCTCACGGCCGGTCCTTCCGTGGAAGCCGCCGCATGGTGGTACATCGCGTTCGACAACGCGTGCCATGCCCAACTGCTCGCACAGGCGGCCGGCACGCCGCAACCGATCCCGCACGACATGGCGGCCCTCACGCATCAGCAGGTCGGCCGCGCGAACGGCGCACGACATGCGTTCGATAGCCTCTATGAAGGGCTCGTCGAGGCCGAACCAGAGCTGCTCGACTGATGGCCATTCATAGACTGCGCCGTTTTGTTGGCGAAATTGCGCACCTCGTCGATTCAGGCGTGAACGAAGCCGGGTTGCTCGAACAGGGCGCGCACGCATTGCGCGAGCTAATCCGTGTCGACGACTGGCTACCGGACGCTTATCTGCAACCGTCCGTCGAGCGCTATCAGCAATTCCTGTTGTATGCCGATGCTCGCCAGCGCTTTAGCGTCGTCAGCTTCGTGTGGGGACCGGGACAGCAGACGCCGATTCACGACCACACGGTTTGGGGCTTGATCGGTGTGCTGCGCGGCGCCGAACTCGCCGCGCCGTACGCGCGCAACGACGACGGCACGCTGCGTCAGACGGGTGCCGAAGTGCGCCTCGAAGCGGGCGACGTCGAAGCGGTGTCACCGGGGATCGGCGATATTCATCGCGTGCGCAATGCGTATGACGACCGCACGTCGATCAGCATCCACGTGTATGGCGCGAACATCGGCGCGGTGCGCCGCTCGACCTATACGCCCGACGGCCTCGCCAAGCCCTTCATCTCCGGTTACTCGAACGACGCGCTCCCCAACCTGTGGGACCTCAGCAAGGAACAGCACCCCTGATGACGACCTATCCGGTTCGCACCTACGAAGATGTGCGCGAAGCACTTCTCGCGCGCCGCGAAATCGCGCTGCTCGACGTGCGCGAAGAAGACCCGCATGCGCAGGCTCATCCGCTTTTCGCTGCTAATTTCCCCCTGTCGAAACTCGAACTCGACGCCTATACGCGTCTGCCGCGCCGCGATGTGCCGATCGTGCTGTTCGATGCCGGCGAAGGACTTGCCACACGCGCCGCCGACAAGCTGACGGCGCTTGGCTACACCCAGGTCGCGTTGCTCGCGGGTGGCCTCGACGGGTGGATTCGCGCCGGCGGCGAGGTGTTTTGCGACGTCAACGTGCCAGGCAAGGCGTTTGGCGAATTCGTCGAAGCGCGCCGGCACACGCCGTCTTTGTCGGCTGAGGCCGTCGAGACGCTGCTAACCGATGGCGACGACGTCATCGTGCTCGACGCGCGACGTTTCGACGAATACCAGACTATGAACATTCCCGGCAGCATCAGCGTGCCCGGTGCCGAACTCGTGCTGCGTGCGCGTGCGCTCGCACCGGACCCGAAGACGCGCGTGATCGTCAATTGCGCGGGACGCACGCGCAGCATCATCGGCGCTCAATCGCTCGTCAATGCGGGTTTGCCGAATCCCGTCGCGGCGCTGCGCAACGGCACGATCGGCTGGACGCTCGCGGGACAGTCGCTCGAACATGGCAGCGACCGGCAGTTCGATCCTCGAGCCGGGCTGGACGCGGTCAACCTCGGCGCGTCGCGTGGCGCGGCGCGCGCGCTTGCCGACCGCGCAGGGGTGGGCCGCACGACACTCGGCGAAGCCGCGCGCTGGGCCGTCGACGCGTGGCGCACCACCTATCGCTTCGACGTGCGCACGCCCGCCGAATACGAACGCGCGCATGCGCAGGGCTTTCAGGGCGCACCGGGCGGCCAGCTCGTTCAGGAAACCGACATGTTTGCCCCCGTGCGCGGCGCGCGCGTGGTGCTGTTCGACGACGATGGTGTGCGCGCGAACATGACCGCCTCTTGGCTCGCGCAGATGAACATCGACGTGTATGTCGTCGACGGCGCCGCACCGCAAGACCTCACCGCAAGCGGCGCGTGGCGTGGCGCAAAGCCCGAGCCGGCGTCCACGCCTACCGTGTCCGCGCAGGAACTAACCGCGCTCCTCGCAGACCCTTCGAGCGGCACGCTCGTGATCGACGTCACGGCGAGCGCAAATCACGTGAAAGCCCATATTCCGGGCGCCTGGTGGCTCGTGCGCTCGCGGCTCACGAGCGCCATCGACGATCTGCGCACGCTACCCGATGCGAAACGCTACGTGATCACGTGCGCGACGAGCGCGCTCGCGAAGTTCGCCGCGCCGGAGATTGCCTCGCTGACTGGCAAGCCGGTGCAGGTTCTCGAAGGTGGCACGTCGGCGTGGATCCGCGCGGGCTTGCCGACCGAAAGCGGCGATGCGCATCTCGCGTCGCCGCGCATCGATCGTTACCGGCGTCCCTATGAAGGCACCGACAACGCGCGCGAGGCAATGAACGCATATCTGGAATGGGAGTACGGCCTCGTCGCGCAGCTCGAGCGCGACGGCACACATGGGTTCTTCGTGCTATGAATCGGCTTCTACTGAAGTTCTCCGGGGTTCTGCTCGTCGCGTGCGTGCCTTTTGCGGCTATGGCCGATTCCACGCTGAAAGTCGGCGACCAGCAGTTGCAGACGCACGGCATTCTCGAAGCCTCCGGACAACTGAATAATCTGCCGTACAAGATCGAATGGTTCAACTTCCCGGCTGCGCAACCGCTAGGCGAAGCGCTCAACGCGGGCGCGATCGACGTCGGCGGTCTCGGCGATGCGCCACTGATCTTCGCCTACGCCGCGGGCGCGCGAGTGCGCGCGGTCGCGGCGACGCGCTCGATTCCGCGTGACCTCGCGATCATCGTGCCCGACGACTCGCCGATCAGAACGGCCGCCGACCTCAAGGGCAAGCGCATTGCGACGACGCGCGGCTCGATCGGCCACTATCTCGCGATCGCGACGCTGGAGCGGGCCGGCATCAAGCTCTCCGACGTGTCGCTGCGCTTCATGCAGCCGGCCGATGCGAAGGCAGCGCTCGCGTCGGGCAATGTCGATGCATGGTCCACGTGGGACCCATACGTCGCGCTCGCCGAGCAAAAGGATCATGACCGCAGCATCGCCAACGGTATCGGCCTGTCGTCGGGTCTCAGTTTTCAGGCGGCGACGCAGACGTCGATCGAGGACAAGCATGCTGAAATCGCCGACTTCCTCAAGCGCGTAGCGGCAGGGCAGCGCTGGGCGCTCGCGCATCCGGACGAAGTCGCCGCGATGCAATCGAAGGTGACCGGCTTGCCGCCCGACGTGCTGAAGACCGTCTACCAACGCGCACAGCTGCATCCTGTCACGATCGACGACGGCCTCGTCGCCGAGCAGCAAAAGACCGCCGACCTCTATCACCGCGCCGACGTGATCAAGACGCGCCTCGACGTCACGCCAAGCTTCGACCGGCAATTCCCGCTCGACGCGCGATGAGATCGCTCGCAACCCGGCAACCCGCAATCGCAACCGATCTGTTCACAATGACGAGCCGTCCCCCTGATAACGCGCTTGCCGAAGCCGAGCGCGACGCCGCCGCGCTCGATGCGTTGGCAGATCTCGACAGTCCGCAAGCCGCCGCGTGGCTCGACGCGCTGACCCGCGAGTTCGCGGCCGGCGCGGCCGCGCTCGACGCTGGCCCGCTGTTCCCGCACGACAACCTCGCGCGCCTGCGTCGCGCGGGCCTGCTGTCGCTGACCGTGCCTCGCGCGCTCGGTGGACGCGAGGCTACGCTCGCGCAAACGCTGCGCGTGGTCGGCGCGATTGCGCGCGGCGAACCGTCGACGGCGCTGATCCTCGTGATGCAATGCCTGTATCACCTGCGGTTGCAGGCCAATCCGAATTGGCCTGCCGCGCTCAAGGAACGCATCGCACGCGACGCCGTCGAGCGTGGTGCGCTCATCAACTCGCTACGCGTCGAGCCCGAGCTTGGTTCACCGTCGCGCGGCGGCCTGCCCGCGACGATCGGCCGGCGCGCGGACGATCACTGGCTGCTGAACGGCCGCAAGCTCTATTCGACCGGCAGCCCGGGGCTCACGTGGTTCGCGGTCTGGGGCCGCACGGACGAAGACTCGCCGCGCGTCGGCGCGTGGCTCGTGCATCGCGATACGCCGGGCATCCGCTTCGGCGAGCCGTGGAACCATCTCGGCATGCGTGCGACCGGTAGTCACGAGGTGATCTTCGACAATGTGCTCGTGCCGCTCGACCATGCGGTCGATTTGCAACCGGCGCAGCAGGCTACGGGAATGGACCCGCTGACCGGCATCTGGATGAACGTGCTGCTGCCGTCGATCTATGACGGCGTGGCACGGGCCGCGCGCGACTGGTTCGTGCAATGGGCTGCGCAGCGCGCACCGTCTGGCCTCAACGCGCCACTGTCGAGCCTCGAGCGCTTTCAGCAGACGGCGGGCCGCATCGACTCGCTGCTATTCAACAACCGCGCGTTGCTCGATGCGGGCGCGGCCGGTCACGTCGACGCGACGCAAGCGCCGGCCATCAAGTATCTGGTCAGCCGGCACGCGATCGAAGCCGTGCAGCTCGCGCTCGAAGCGAGCGGCAATCCCGGACTGAGCCGCAACAACCCGCTGGAGCGCCACTATCGCGACGTGCTGTGCGCGCGCATTCATACGCCGCAGGACGATACGGTGCTCGGCAATCTCGGGCGGGCCGCATTTGCCGGCGTTGCAGCATCCGCGTCTGCGGCTCGCGGTCGATAAGGCGTACGACGCCAACACCTGTTCTACCGCGCAAAATCGATGGACCAGCCCGGCGGAACAGTCACGTGATAGGACGTGGAGTTCGATTGAATTTCCCACTGCTGCAGAAGCTGCGCTTCGAATCGTTCGCCGGAAGCAAGCAGAATCAGGAAAATCAGAACCGCAGCTACCGGTTTGAGCAATGTAATCCTCGTGTTGGCAATCGACAGCGTCAACGTCCATAGCATGAAAATGCCCCACGGATATACATAGCGCGCGCCAGTTCCGTACCAGGCGATTTGTACGGCCGGTGCCACCCTCGTGACACCCAGACCCCAGAGAAGCACGCCAAAGTAAAGCAGAAATGCAAACACCAGCCGCGCACGCGACAGAGCGCAAACACCAATCACAAGCACGGCGAATAGACAGCCGGCCGTGGTGGTGGCGATCACCGAGGGCAGGAAATCCGTAAACATCGCCTGAATCATCCAGGTGACCCAGGGGATATCGTGTATTCCTTTCGGTGGCTGCGGATTGCGCAGCATGACGATGGTCTGCACTGCAACAGCGACGAAATATGTCGCCAAAATCGGCAAGTTTATCGACGCAGATCTTGATCTCAGCCGGCGCAGCGCAATAGCTATCGCGACGATCGGCATGAGGAGAACACCGAACGGCCCGGTCAGCGTCAACAATCCAACTGCGGTGGCTCGCGGCAGCGACCGGCGACCCTGGCTTTCAAATACTGCTTCCCAGAGCAGCACGAGCAGCGCAGGCAGCAGAATCCATTGCAGGTATGTGATCGAGAGCAGCACCTCGCCGTTCTGAGGAGCGAGGACCGGCGCAAGGCCCATGAATACAGCAGTGACCGGTGTGAACTGGCGAAGAGCGAACGCGATGTATGCGCATACGCCTGACGTGACAGCCGCGCAGCACCATACGAAAAAGTAGGGAGTCGCGCTGAATGGCACGATAGCGCGCTGCGTTTCGGCAATCAGCCGAGGTACCAGATGCAAATAGCCAGAATAGTTTGTCAGGATGGCGCGCAAGCCCAACTGATGCGCCTGGAGAATAAAGATGGGGGCGTCCTCCGCCCACAGGAATCCGTGCTCGAGCCGGGTAGTTGCACGAGACCAGACAATGAGAAAAGCGAACAGAAAGACGAGTGCGCCCCGCGCGCGATGATTGGTTATCTTCATGGCGGCGACAATATCAAAGTGCCTTTTGGAAGTCGAGGGGTCTATTTCATTTGAAAATCTCTGTTTACTTCCTGTCTTTTGGGCGGGAGCCGCGGCCCATACGAACGGCCGCCGCTGGCAGGCCGACAAAGAAACGCGGCGCGCGCAAAACTCACGCGCCGCGCAATCATTTGCACCGACTCTATGTCAAGCCAACACGTCGGAAAACACCCGCGTCGCGAAGCGATCCGAACTCGTGCCCGCATTGAGCACGCCGACCGATTTAAGATCGTCCGCGTAAAGCGCGATTTCCTTCCTGAACGCATCGCCGACCGGATGGTGACGATCCGTGTGGCTCTTCAACATCCCGGTCAGTTGCGCGACGTTCGCGCCCGGCGCGTTCGGCGCGAAGATCGCCGCCGCCTCGGCCGGATGGTTGGCGGTCCATTCGGTCGCTTCGAGCAGCGCCTGCGTGAGTGCCTGGGCGGTTGAGCGGTCCTTGCGGATCAGTGAGCCGCGCACGCCCAGCACGCAGCACACGCGGTTCGCGTACTCGCCGCACAGATTGTTCGACACCTCCTGCAGGTGATCGGTCTCGCGCAGCGTCCAGATGGTCGGGTCACCATCGGCGATCGCCTGCACCTCCCCTTTCTTGAGCGCCTCGCCAAGCAGCGGTGCCGGGTACTGGCGCCAGCGCACGTCGTTGTCGGGATCGATGCCGATCTTCTTCAGCGTGATCGCGAAGAAATTCTTCGCCGGGCTCGCCATGTCGCTGACGCCGACGGTGCGCCCCTTGAGCCCTTGCAGATCGACGATGCCGGATGCGCGCGTCGCGAGCAGCCGCATGCAGCCACCGTGGATGCCCGCCGTCAGCTTTACGTCGAATCCCTGTTCCAGCGGTTTGATCCAGCGCAGCGCCATGCCGACGCCGGCATCGGACTTGCCCGTCGCGATCGCTTCGAGCAACTGGTCGGTCGAGCCCGCGAAGTTGACGAGTTCCACTTGCAGCCCATGCTTGCGGAAAAAACCTTGCTGCGCGGCGACCGGCACGGGCGCCGTGCAGATCGCGCCCGCGTTCCACGACAGTTTGAGCGGCTTCACCGCTTCATCGGCCGATGCGCGCAGCCCCGGCAGCCCGAACGCGGCGCCGCCTAGCGTGGCCGCGCCTGCTGTCCGCGCGGCGCGGCCGAGCCATGCGCGGCGCGCGAGGTTCGTCGGCGCGCGCTCGTCGTCGAAATGGTTCATTGCTGTGTTTTCCCAGAGGTGTGGTGTGGTAATGAATGAGCGAGTTGTCGGCGCGCGTCTCAGGTGTCGAGGCCCAGTTGCGCCAGCACCTGGCGGCGTAGCGCGACGAGCGCCGGGTCGTCCCGATGCCGCGGATACGGCGCGTCGTTGCGCACCTGCGCGACGATGCGCGCGGGCCGCTCGCTGAGCACGATCACGCGATTCGCGACGTACAGCGCTTCCTCGACGTCGTGCGTGACGAGCAGCACTGAAAACCCCTGCGCCTGCCACAGCTGCACGAGCTCGCCCTGCATGCGCATGCGCGTCAGCGAATCGAGCTTGCCGAACGGTTCGTCGAGCACCAGCAATTGCGGATCGTTGACGAGCGCGCGTGCGAGCGCCGCGCGCTGCGCCATGCCGCCCGACAGTTGATGCGGAAACGCGTTCGCGAATGCGGACAGCCCGACCAGTTCGAGCGCGGCATCGATGCGCGCGGCGCCGTCGCGCCTCGCGCGACGCATCTCGGGACCAAGCCCGACGTTGTCGCGCACGGTGCGCCACGGGAACAGCGTCGGGTCCTGAAACACGACCACCCGCGACGGGTCGGGTCCGCTGACGCGCTCGCCGTCGGCATGGATCGCCCCCTGTACCGGCGCTTCCAGGCCGGCCACGAGTCGCAGCAACGTCGACTTGCCGCAGCCGCTCGGCCCCAGCAGCGCAACGAATTCGCTGGGCTCGATCGAGAGGCTGAGGTCGTCGAGCACCGGCAAGGCGGCGCCGCGCAGCACGAAGCGATGACTGACGTTGCGCACGTCGATGCGCGCGCCTTGCCGCGTGTCGGCGACGAATTGCGCTTCAGAAGCGGCTACCATTTCAGCATTCCTTTTTGCCAGGCGAGCAGACGATCGCGCGCGCGGAACAGCAGCGTGATGAGGGCGGAGCACATCAGTGCCATCACGAGCAGCGCGGCATACATGTTCGGATAGGCGGCCCAGCCCTGCGCCCATTGCAGGTACCAGCCGAGTCCGGCCTTCACGCCCATCATCTCCGCGACGAACAGCACGGCAAACGACGCGCCGAGGCCCATGAAAAGGCCCACGAACACGGACGGCAACGCGGCGGGAATCGCGACGCGCAGGATCAGGAAGGTGGGTCGCGCGCCAAGCGTGCGGGCCACGTCGTAGTAAGCGGAGTTGACGCTCGCGACGCCGGACCACGTGAGCACGGCAACCGGAAACGCAGTGGCCAGCGCGATCAGGAACACGCTCGCGCTGAAGCTCGACGGAAAGAAGAAGAACGCGAGCGGAAGCCACGCGGTGGCAGGTAGCGGCCCGATCAGCCGCAGCACGGGATGCACCCAGTAGCCGACCGCCTTCGACCAGCCGATCGCGACGCCGATGACGAAGCCGGTCAACGCACCGGCGACATAGCCATAAGCAAGCAGCACGAATGAATGTCCGACGCTCGCGGCGAGCCGCGGCAGATCGTCGGCGTAGACGGCGATCAGGGCTTGCGGCGGCGCGAAGAACGGACGCGGCAGCCATTCGAGTTGCGCGGTGACGATTTCCCATCCGGTGATGCCGAGCGACAGCGCGAGCAGCCACGGCGTCGCATCGAGCCATGCGTCGAGACGGGAGCTTGTGGTGACCGGGCGTAGTTTCGCCGCCGTGCCTGCGCGGCGGCCGGCAATGCCGATTGCCAACGACGCCGCTGCGAGCACCAGCTTCAGAATCAGCAGTTCGCGCGTGTACGGCCAATCGTCGAGCGCGGGCCACCATCGCGTGAGCGCCGCGCCCGCGAGCCAGCCAAGCGCAGCCAGCACAGCGACGACACGCTTGCCTTGTTCACGCGCGGCAGGTTCTGCGGCGTCGGCAAAGCCGGCGAGTTCAAGCGTCTGCGATTGAGTCGACACGGCGGCACGCTCCGTCAGGGCGAGATCATGCGTTGGCAAGATGGGTCTCCGAAATCGCGCGCACGTCGATGCGGCCTGGCAGGATCGCGTCGCGCTGCGCGCGGTCCGCGACTTTTTGCAGCGCGTCGATGTCGCTGTCGTTGACGAAATGCTGCTTCAGCGACGCGCGTTTCGTGATCTGCCGCGCCGCATCGAGTGGCGAACGCGTGAGCGTTGCGTAGATCTGCGCGTAGGCCTCGGGGTTCGCAATCGCCCAGTCTCCCGCGCGTTGATAACGCCGCAGCAAGTCCGCGATCGCGGCGCGTTTGCGCGGGTCCGCGAGCGCGCCGCCCGATGCCGTGATGAAGCCGAGCCCGCTGTTGATGCCGGTGCCGTCGCGCAGCACACGCCCGCCGCGCTGCACGGCGATGCCGTAGTACGGATCGAATGTTGCCCATACTTCGATCGAACCCGATGCGAACGCGGCGAACGCATCGACGGGCAGAATGAAGCGCACCGACACGTCGTCTTTCGACAACCCCGCCTCGGCCAGCGCGCCATACAGCTGGAACTGCGAAATGCTGCCGCGCGCCGACGACACGAACACCGTCTTTCCCTTTAGATCCGATACCGAAGTAATCGTGGAACGCGGCGCGACCAGAATGCCGAGTTGCGCGCCCGAGCCTACTCGCGTCGCGACGATTTTCAGCGATGGGTCGCCGACGGCCGCCGCGAGTACCGGCAAGTCGCCCGCTGGCGCGAGATCGACTGAACCGGCCCGTTGCGCTTCGAACAGCGGTGCCGCGCCCTGAAAGTTGGCCCAGCGCCACGCGTACGGCGTGCCGTCGAGCACTTTCGCGGCTTCGACGAGTGCGCGCGTGCCGCCCGCCTGATCGCCGAGAATGAGCGTCACGCCGTCCGTCGAGTGGGCGTCGTTCGCATCCGCGAACGCGCAAGCCGAGGCGAACGGTGTCGCGGCAAGCGCACGCAGCAGCGTGCGCCGCCGCGTCGACATGGACGTTGGAACGAATGCGGTCATAGGTCCTCGCTGTCGATATGCAGCACAGCGTAGCGACGAACAACCGCGCTGAGAATTATTCTATTTCGATATGTTTATATCGATTCGATATTTATGTTTTGCATCTTGCGAGGCGAGTGGGCGTGCACGCTTCGCCAAGCTCTTAAGGCATTTGACGGCTTCTCAATGCCAGTGCCCACCATGTCCGTGCCAGTGGCCGTAGTAGCCTCCATGTCCGTAGCCACCTCCCCAGTAGCCTCCGATCACCACTGAAGGTCCCCACCATCCGTAGTAGCCCGGCCATGGATAGCCGTAGGGGTAACCGTAATAGCCCGGATAACCGTAGTACCCGGGATAGCCGTAGTAGCCTGGGTAGCCGTAATAAGCAGGCGGAGGTACCGCGATATACGTGCAATTCTGTCCCGACAACGCAAGGTCGTTTCGCGTCGCGTTCGCGCCGGCGGTACCGCTTGCCGGCATTGGACCGTTGCTAGCTGTTGATTCTGCAGTGGCGCTGGTGCAGGTGTAATAGCCGCCTGCGCCCGGGTAGTATGAATACGGGCCAGAATAGACGCAGCCAGACAGCGCGAGTGTGCCCGCCACGCCAATGCACAGACCAAGGATTCCAGAGCGCATGATCGCTCCCTATTCGGGTGCAACGCGCCCGCCACGACACGGGGTCCTTTTATTCTAGTCTTCGAATCTTGCATCGGCGCTATCCGGCCCGATGCGAGGGCGGCTGTGCAGCGTCATGCATTCGCGGTTCGAAAAAAAATCCACTCTTCAGACGCATAGGGCAGGTACGCGCCTCGCGGCGGAGCAGATATGCCGTCGAAATCAGGAGTCTCGTCATGGACCCGCTCGATCCCCGTCAATCGGCTGTCGGCCACCCGCCGCGCAGCAGAGGTGAAATGACGAGAATTCGACGCGCACTAAGAGTCGCTAAAGAGACGTTTTAATTCTTCAAGAAACGACGCGGTCGTGTGGCCCCATAATTCCGGGTTAAACCCCGGGCCGTAATCTCTTTCAAATGCGGAGTCCAAGTCGCCAGGGTGCTCGTTCATGAATAAATTTATTTCATTGATTATTTCCTGATGATAGTCCGGCGGACTATCCCTTTTATAACAGGAAGCGATCTCAGGAATCGTGTCTCCCCATAAATCGAAATCCTGATTGAAATATGCGCCAAAAAGTTCATACATCCGAGGATAGCGATCTGATAACATGACTTTCCTTATTCCACGTAGGCAGTGAGCACATAATACGGCATATTGTTGTATGTTTGATATTTCAGCACGACCGTAACTAGATTCATTTGCGTAAACTTGAGGTTTTTTCTTTTTATTCCATACCCAATATTTCCCTCAACCCGCTTAACCAAAGTAAGAGGAATATTGTTGTTCGATGAACGCGCCCAATTCCGGATTTTTATCGCATTTGAATTCATAACATCCGATATAGCTAACTCTGCTACGCGAAGGTTATAGAACGACGAAACAATCTCCCTTTTTGGTTCCCGTTTAAGTCGATCCAGTAGCCACGCCTCGTCCTTTTCGACTTGCTTCAGGAGTGTGTGCCCCCCGAGCCTGGGCTTGAACGCTTTCGCCTCGTGCATGCGCAGATTGATCCGGCCCATTGTGACACTGGCCGCGCGCGCAGCCTTGATCGAGCCAGCAAAGCCGAACGGCACGACCATATCGAGCGACAGGCCGATATTGTTCGCCATGTCGGGACTGGCCTTCATCGCCTCAGCCAGCTTCGTCGTGCCCTGCTGGGTCAGCGTGGCCGTATCCTGTCCTGTCCAGACCTGACGCAAACCCGCTGCCGCCGTGTCAGACCCGTGTGCGCCGAACACGATACATCCGGCCTTGCTTGCCATCGTCGGTTCCGGCATCACACACAGCACCCCGGCTCCGACCATTTCCAGCAGGCCCCCTACGAGTTGCAACCCGCCCCATAGCCGGTTGGAAAGCATGTCCGTGTGGCTGATCGACTGGCGGGTGAGCACTGCTGCGAGTTGCGGCGCACTGAGCACGACGCGCACGCCGTCCGAATCCTGTTGATACGACATTCCGTATTCCTCTGTACCTGTTGGCGAATAGCCAACCTAGCAGGCGACTACAGGGACAGGGAATGGGCGATGGATGATTTCAGTGTCCCGCAGCGTCAACGAACGGCGATATTGTTCACGCCGGAATGCACGCCGTGGTACGTAGGGACAGGCGGGATAATGCCGGTTTCGTCCAGCAGATCGGTGTTTTTTGCGGAGTCAGGCCGATGTGCAGACGTGCGCCCAATGCTTCCATAAGCGGGCGGCTCTATTCCAGCAAATCAGTGCAGTGATAGGCCGCTTCGACCTTGTTCGCCACGGTATGCGCGAGCGCCCGCTCGGCGAGGTCGCGCGCATAGCCGTGTTCGCTGACCCAACTCAGGAAACTCGAACGGTAGCCGTGGGCGGATGCGCTCGCTCGAAGTCGCGAAAGCACTGGAGGCGGACAAGGTCGGTGTTGGCGTGCCGCACGTGCCGGAGGATATGGGCAATGACCGCGCCACGATCGGTCGCGGTCATTGCTTGAGATGAGCTTGCGCGCAGCCGCGCGCCGCCTCGCGTTTTCACACGCCGATGGTCCGCGTCGTTTTCAGCGCGATCCATGTCATGCCTTCGCGCAGTCCTTCGAGTACCGCTTCTCTTTCCACGATGAACACACGTGCATGATGAAAGGTGTGTTCGAAGTCGCCCTCGGGCGACTCGTGTTTGACATGGATCGTCGCCTGAAATCCGCCTTCCGGCGCCGCCTCTGTCTCGACGCTCACGGACCAGCTTCCTTGCTGCGCGTTTGCAGATATGGTCATTGGATGCTCCTCGGGTTGGCGCGAACGGTTGCCACCGTCAGCGTAATGCCGTGCAATGCCTCTCTCGTTGATCCTGGTCAAGCGTCAAAGCGAACCGTGAGTCACGCTCGATGTCATTCGCGCGCTGCTTTCAGCTTCGTTGCAGACGCACGCCGACGTTTCGCGGTAAGCTTTCCGCGGTATCCGCATCACGCGTTCGCGTCGGTGAGGCAACGCTGCCCTCATGATCGACGAACGCCGGAGTTCATCATGTGGTACGCCTTCATCGATGCCCAGCAACGCCTCGCGCGCGCGATGGCCGGAGGAGTGCTATCCGAATCCGGCTCGGCGCCGGGCGCGCAAGCGGCCTGGCTCAGCACGGAACAGGCGGTCGACGCGTTCAGCTACTGGCTGCTCAGGTCCGCCTGCGCTTTCGAGCGGACGCCACCGTTCGCGATCCACTCCGTTCTCGCCAATGATAGCCGCGTGGCCGTCGAGGAAAGCGTCGTCGCGTCGCCTGCGCTCGGCGCGCTGCTCAGATTCAAACGCAAACCGCCTACGTCATCAGCTGACGAAAAGCTGCCGGTGCTGTTGTGTGCGCCGCTCGCCGGACATCATTCGGTCATGCTGCGCGAGACGGTCGAAACGTTGCTCCAGGAACGTGACGTATTCGTGACCGACTGGGCCGACGCGCGCGACGTTCCGCGCGAAGCCGGCCCGCTGTCGCTCGACGACTACGTGCGGGCGCTCGAAAGCTTCGTCGGCACCGCCCGCGCGTTCGGCTCGCCCGTTCATGTGGTCGCGATCTGTCAGGCGAGCGTGCCCGCGCTCGCCGCCGCGGCCTTGCTCGCCAAGGACGATACCGCGCCGATCGCGAGTGTCTCGCTGCTCGGCGGTCCGATCGATACCCGTTTGAACCCGACCGTCACGGACCGCTTCGCGAGCTCCCATACGCTCCAGTGGTTTCACGATAATGCGATCGATCTCGTTCCTCCGCCCTATCGCGGCGCGGGACGCCTCGTGTATCCGGGTTTCATCCAGCAGGCGGCGCTCTTTGCCGCGCATCCGGAGCGGCATTTGCGCCTCGAAGCGGATTACTGGTCCAGGTGGCTGGCCGGCGATATCTCCGGTGCACAGCAAGCGCTGCGCACGGCGAACGAATATGCCGCGGTCCTCGATATGGCGGAGTGCTACTTCCTCGACATGCTTCGTGTGGTGTTTCACGAGCATCTGTTACCGCGCAATCTATGGTCGGTCGCCGGGCGTCAGGTGCGGATCGCCGCGCTGCGCGATACGCCGCTGTGCACGATCGAAGGCGACAGCGACGAGATCACGGGCGCGGGGCAAACGCATTGCGCGCATGCGCTGTACGAAGCATCGCCGATGCGGCCCAGACGGCAGTTCACCGTTGAGCAGTGCAATCACTACGACCTGTTTATCGGTCCGCGTTGGCGCGATGCGGTTTATCCGGCGCTCTGCGAATTCTGGCGCGAGGTCGAACACACCGCGTTGGAGATTCGCCGGCCGCCCCGCGCGGCCAGGGGGTCGGCGAGCCGAAAACGGCGTGAGGCGGCAGCGAAACCGTCGGCAGTCCGGATTTCGTGACGCGCAAAGGGGATCTGTATTCCACGGTTGAATTGTCACGACGTCGCAAGAACTTCGCATCGAGCAGGCGCCGTTGCTTCTGCGAGGAAACAGACATCGACCCCTCCTACTATCGGATCTTAACGACGACCTTACCCTTTGCACGCCCTGTTTCGACGTAAGCCACAGCCTCTTGTGTTGATTCGAACGGGAAAATCCGATCAATCACGGGTCTTACCGCAGCTATGTCGACGAGCTTCGCGATTTGGGCTAACTGGTCTCCATCGGCGCGCATGAAGAGGAATGAGTAACCAACGTCACGACGTCTCGCCGCCTTTCGGATGCGATAGCTTAGAAACCGCATCGCCGCTTTCAGGAACCAGGAGGCACCCATCTGCCTCGCAAAATCAGGATCGGGCGGACCGGCGATTCCGATGAGCTTGCCACCCGGCTTGAGCACTTGTAGTGATTTTTCGAGCGTATTTCCGCCCTGCGTATCCAGCACCACGTCGCAGTCTTTCAATACAGCGGCAAAGTCGTCTTTCTTGTAGTCGATGACGGTGTCGGCACCGAGCTGCTTCATCAATCCGGCATTCGCGGCGCTCGCTGTCGTCGCGACCGTCGCGCCCAGATGCTTCGCCAGTTGAATGGCAAAGGTGCCAACGCCGCCCGAGCCGGCGTGGATGAGTACCTTCTGCCCTTTCTTCAGTTGCCCTCGCTCGACCAGCGCCTGCCAGGCGGTCAAGCCCACCAACGGGATTGAAGCCGCTTCTTCCATACTGAGCGTTTTGGGCTTGAGGGCCACGGCATCTTCAGTAATCGCGATGAATTCCGCGAAAGTACCGATGCGATCTTTGGGCGGCCGCGCATAGACCTCATCGCCCGGCTTGAATTTCCGCACGCGCGATCCGGCTCGGACAACGACCCCGGCCAGGTCGTTGCCCAGAATCAGCGGCAAACGATAGGGCAGAATGAGCTTGAACTCCCCATCCCTGATCTTTGAATCAAGCGGGTTCACCCCAGCGGCGTGAATCTGGATCAATACGTCGTCCTCACGCAGTTCAGGGACCGGCATATTGCCGGCTCGTACGCCATTCTTGCGTCCGTATCGATCGACGACGAATGCCTTCATCATGGGTGATTGTTCCTTGTCAGTTGCTTGTTGCGTCAGGTAACAGCTTCTACGTTGCGAGCCTCAGATCTTTGCGAATGCCGGCGTCCACCAGCCCTGCAGGCGTAAATCTGCGCAGCAATCGCAGTCGTCCGGCGAGGCCGCCCGCTGCATAACGAAGTCTCGGGCGAGCCGCGAGTGCGGCCTGCAATACGGTTTCGGCCACAACCTGAGGACCGTCAGCGCGCTCGACCACCTCCTTTACTCGCTTATCCACGGCCGCCCGTACCTCGTGGTACGCGTCGAGGGGAGCGTCGGGTGCCATGAAGTTCGTGTCGAAAGGCGTCTTGATGTAGGCCGGCTCAATGAGCGACACCCGGATGCCCATCGTGCGCAACTCGTGATCGAGCGACTCCGAATAGCCTGCTACCGCATGCTTGGTGGCGGAATACAGCGCCATATATGGCATCGGCAAGAAACCCAGAACGGAGCCGATGTTGATGATGCGGCCGCGACCTTGTTGCCGCATATGGGGTAGCACGGCACGCGTCATGCGAACAATCCCGAAGAAGTTCGTATCGAAGATTGCACGGGCCTGATCAAGCGAACTCTCTTCCGCGCCGGCGGGGGCGACCCCGAAGCCAGCGTTGTTCACGAGGAGATCGATGCGGCCGTGCAGGCGCAGTACCTCCTTGACGGCTGCTTCAACTGATTCGTCGCTAGTCACGTCCAGCGGCAGCATCTCGAACGTCCGCTGGCCAGCTTGTACGCCGCGCCGGCTGGTGCCGTAGACCTTGTATCCGGCCTTCGCAAGGCGGGTCGCTGTGGCTTCGCCGATGCCTGAAGAGGCACCTGTAACGAGCGCTATTCCTGTTTTCATGATGTCCTTCGGGTAGTGAGAAATGATCTTCAGGCGCTTGGTCGAACATTCACTTCGCCTTGAATATGATGATCGTCATATTTAGGGTCCATCAAAAGCGCACGGAGGGCACGCGGCTTTACTCATCAGCGGGTGCGAATTTTTTCAATGCGGCTTCAAGAAAACTGTCCGACAGCTTGGGGTCGTCGACAGCGCGCGCCAGCACCAATGTGCCAACCATAGTCGCAACGGTCAAAAGTGCCTGCTCATGGGCGCCCGGTTGGCCCCAATCGGGCAACTGGCGAGCAACCACGTCGATCATCTGCTTGATGCGGCGGGTGGCTGCGCGCCGCACGACGGGCGCCTGACGCGGCATCTCCGAGCCAAGCGCGGAGACCGGGCAGCCGGTCTCTATCGCTTCACGGTGCTCCTTCGACAGATAGGCACGCACGATTGACGGTAACGCCTGCTCCGGCGGCACGGAGGCGGCGATCTGTTCCGACAGGGCCACGGCCTCAGCACCGGCGCGGTCAGCCGCTTCGGCAAGCAGCACCTCGCGCGATGGAAAGTGTGCGTAGAAGCCGCCGTGGGTCAGGCCAGCCTCCTTCATGATGTCGGCCACTCCCGTCCCGTCGTACCCGCTTCGCCGAATCGCGCGCGCGGCAACCTCGACGATGCGTTCGTGCGTGATTTCTTTACGGCTGGCGGTTTTCCGAGCGAGGGATGATTTCTGCATGATGGTCATCATATACTATTTGGGCACGATTTGCTGCGGGGTAAAAATCTCGAAGGGAATCAAGGTGTCGACCAGGCAGCGCTAGCGTGCGCAACTCTGTTCAAGATGCTGAGCCCGAGCTCGGTGTCTGATTACGGTGGTCTTGGCAGGGATGGCCATCGCGCGCTTCCTGGCTAACACTCGCGAGGACAGACAGTGACGGTTCCTCGTTGGGCGAGCTGCAACGCTCACTGGCCGCGCTCCAGGGCGGCCGCCGTTTCGAGCGCCTTCTCCGCCGCATCAAACGCGCAGCGGATGGCCACTTCAGCGTCGTCGCCCGCGCAGTGCGCAACGGGCCTGAGTTCGTGCGCCGGTGTGAGCAGATCGAGCCGCACGTCATACAGCGGATGGGCCGATCCCAGACGCAACGCCTCGATGGCGAGATGGCAGTTCGACACGAGCACGCCAAACCGCGCGAGACGCACCAGTTGCACACCCGCTTGCGCTTCGAGCCGCCCCGCGCCCGCGAAGCCGAGGTAGACGATCTGCATGCCGATGCCCATCCTCGCCTCCCGCTGCGAATATCGATCGGGCCTGTTCCGCGTAGATCGAGGTCCAGGCCCTCGCTATGGGCTTATCCTGTTCTTACATTTAAGGCGCTCATTGACGTGCGTCAAGCGTGGCGAAGGCCGGCCCTCCCCCCTCACTGCATATGCATGCCCCCATTGATCGCAATGTCGGCACCGGTGATAAAAGCCGCCTGCTCCGAGCACAGAAAGGCGATCAACGTCGCCACTTCATCCGGACGCCCCAGCCGCCCGACCGGAATCTGGGGAAGGATCTTCTTGTCGAGAATCTCGCGTGGCACCGCTTCGACCATCGCGGTCGCCAGATACCCGGGCGATACCGTATTCACCGTGACGCCGTGCTTCGCGGTTTCGAGCGCGAGTGCCTTCGTGAAGCCATGCACACCCGCCTTGGCCGACGAATAATTGGTTTGCCCGTAGGCACCGCGCGAACCGTTGACCGACCCCACGTTGACGATACGCCCGTGGCGCCGCTCGAGCATGCCGGGCAGCAGCGGCTTGGTCATGTTGAACAGACCGTCGAGATCGGTGCGCAGCACGGCGTCCCAATGTTCCTTTGTCATCTTCGCGAAGCTCGTGTCGTGCGTGATGCCAGCGTTGTTGATCAGCACGTCGACCGCGCCCAGCTCGCCGAGAACGCTTTGCGCGCAGCGCGCGCATGAATCGAAGTCGGCGATGTCGGCTTCATACGCGTGAAACTCTCGACCCGCGTCGCGCTCGTTCTGCAGCCAGATCGACACGTGATCGTTGCGCGTCGAGTGCAACACCGCGACCGTCATCCCCGCGTCATGCAGGGCCCGGCTGATCGCCGTGCCCAAGCCGCCCATCCCGCCTGTCACCAATGCCACGCGATCCGTTCCCATCTGATCTCCTCCTTGCTGTGTCTGTGATTGACGGTGCGCGCCCCGGCTTTGCCGACTCGCACCGCTAAACGACGCCCGCGAACGGCACCGCGTTCTGCGAGCTCCAACACCATGCACTCAGGCCGCCGGCTAGCGGCGCGCCACCTGGCACGTTCGCGTACGCCGCCTGCCACCACGCGTACCAGGCGGCGAAGGCCCGGTTGGCTTCGTCGAACCAGTCCGCCTCGCGCTGTGCGGCGAAGGCGATCGACTTGCTCCAGTCGGCGAAGATGCGCTCCGCGCACTCGCGGGCCGCGCTGTGCGCGGTTTGATACATCACCGCGCAATCGAGCCAGCCTTGGGGCAGCGCGGATGCCGTCGCGGCCCACGCTGACGCCGGGCGCATGCGCGGTGCATCGGATTCAGAAGCCATGATCGTTGCCCTCCAGAGCACAGCATAGGACTGCCAGGAGCGGTTGCAAAGCATCGACCGCGCCTGCCACATGTTGAGCGCGCGACGGCCCCCGCTTGATCTGCGTCAACGGCCGCGCCCGCCGGGCCCATAGACTCCATTTGACGACGGGCTCGCGCCCGTTCCCACGTTCTGTCACGGAGCCCCGGCGATGAGCTACAAAAGCATTCTCGTTCACCTCGATACGAGCGTTCGTGCACATCCTCGCCTCGAGCTCGCGTTGCAGCTCGCGCATCGCTTTCATGCGACGCTGACCGGCCTGTTTTCGACCTACGTGCCGCCGCGCCACGGATTCTTCGTGATGGCCGGCACCGCCGACTACTACGCGGAGCACGAACGCCTGCGGCTCGAGCGTGCCGGCGCGCTCGAACGGCTGTTTCGCGCGGAGCTCGCGCGCGCGAACGTCGACGGCCAGTGGATCGCCGCGCAGGGCTACGCGAACGACGTCGTGCCGCCGTACGCGCGTCTCGCCGATCTGATCGTGCTCGGGCAGACGGACCCGGTCGATCCCGAGGCCTTCGTCGCCGAACAGTTCGTCGAGCACATCGTGCTGTCGGCCGGACGGCCGGTGTTGCTGGTGCCGTCGGCTGGCACCTTCGCGCCGCCGGGCCGGCACGTGCTGATCGCATGGGACGGCAGCCGTGAAGCCACCCGCGCGATCCACGACGCGCTCCCGTTCCTCGCGCACGCAGCCAAAGTCACGCTACTGACGGTTCATTCGCCAGCCGACCGGCCACCACGCGACACGGTTCCGGACGCGGACATCGCGCTGACCATCGCGCGTCACGGCGTGAAAGTCGACGTGCGCGATCTCTCCATCGGAGCTGACACGCCGGTCGGCGATGCGCTGCTGTCGCAGTCGGACGAGCTCGGCTGCGACATGATCGTGATGGGGGCGTACGCGCATTCGCGTCTGCACGAAGTCGTACTGGGCGGCGCGACGCGCACGATGCTCGAGTCGATGACCGTGCCGGTGCTGTTGTCGCATTGAAGTCCGCGCTTAAGGAAACCGCCCTGTTGCGCCGCCGCGCCGCGTTTCAGGGCTGCGCCTGCCCGGCGGAATCATGCCGCACGATCAGCACGGGCTTGTCGGTCGCACGCACGAGCGACTCCGCGACGCTGCCGAGCAGAAACCGCTGCACGCCGTGCCGGCCGTGCGTGCCCATCACGATCAGATCCGCGTCGATCTCGTCGGCGACGCGCGCGAGCACCAACGACACGCTTTCGGCGTAGGCGTCAATCACGCGCACGCTGCCGGGCACCTGCGCTTCGCGCATCATCTCGCGCGGCGAATCGAGCGCGCGGCTGGCGAATTCTTGCGCCGCGGTCGGCGGCTCCGGCTCGAAAGCCGCATCGGCGGTGTCCGACCACTTGCCGTGCCCAACCACGCAACAGGCTTCGAGTGTGGCGCCCGTCAGCTTCGCGAGCTGTAGCGCTTCGGCAAAGGCGCGCTGCGCGCTGGGACTGTCGTCGAGCGCAACCAGGATTCGTTGATACATGTTGGACTCCCTCTGAAAGCGCTGGCATGACCCGAAGTGGTGCCCTCGCGCGTCTGTAACGACAGTGTGGAGTGCGCGCCGGCGCGCGGCTTGACGCAAGTCAACGGGTCGCCGCTCGTCCAGCCTCGCCGCATCCGCCCCCTCGCTAGGAATATTCCTACAAAGACTACCTGAACTCCTGGTACCACTTAAAGCACCGCCGATACATTGTTGAGATAAGTTGACCAATACTGGTCGACATGGACACCACCATGTCAGCCACCGTCTCCAGAGTTTTCCTCGTCGACGACGCGATTGACGTCCGGCGCCGGCTCGCGTGCCTGATCGCGCTGATTCCCGGCGTCGAAATCGCCGGCCAGTCCACGGGCGCAGAGCACGCGTTCGACGACATCGTCGCGAGCCGCGCCGACGTTGCGGTGCTGGACCCGTGCTTCTCGGGCAAAACGGACCTCGTGCTGCTCGGGGCGCTGTCACGGGTGCGGCCGTCCATCGTCAGTATCGTACTGACCAACCATTGCGCGACGGCGTTTCGCCGCGCGTGCGAAGCGGCAGGCGCCGACTTCTTCTTCGACAAGACCTCGGAGTTCATCCTCGCCTGCCATGCCATCGAAGCGATTGCGTACGTGCGTCGTGCGCAATCGACCTGACCGTCAGGAGCCGAACATGCAAGTTGCCGCAGCCTCAGAAGCTCGCCACGACGCGCCCCGCCCCTCGCGCGTCGTACCGATTCACGTCGTGCCGCGCGCCGCCGCCACACGGCACGATCTGCCGCGCTGCTCCACCTGCGCGATGCGCGCGATCTGCATGCCGCCCGATCTGACACGCGACCAACTCGCCCAGCTCGACGCGGTCATCTGCTCGACGCGCTCGATCAAACGTGGCGACGCACTGTATCGCGCGGCCGACACGTTTCAGAGCATTTACACGATACGCGCCGGGTCGTTCAAGACCGTGGTCATGCATCGCGACGGCCGCGAGCACGTGACCGGTTTTCAGATCGCCGGCGACACGCTCGGCCTCGACGGCATCTCCGCGGGCAAACAGAATTGCGATGCGATCGCGCTCGAGGACAGCGTCGTGTGCATCATTCCGTTCGCGCAGCTCGAGGCGGTCTGCCGCGAGATGAAGCCGATGCAGCATCACATCTATCAGATGATGAGCAGCGAGATCGTGCGCGAATCGAGCCAGATGTTGCTGCTCGGTACGATGACCGCCGAACAGCGCGTCGCGACGTTTCTGCTGAACCTGTCGAAACGCTTCAAGGCGCGCGGTTTTTCCGCCGCGGAGTTTCATCTGCGCATGACGCGCGAGGAAATCGGCTGCTTTCTCGGCATGAAGCTCGAAACGGTGAGCCGGATGTTCTCGAAGTTCCAGCGTGAGCACCTCGTGCGCGCGAATGGCAAAACGATCCGCATCGAGGACGCGGAAGGACTAGCCCGGGTTTGAGCGCCACGCGCGACGCTCGCCTCACGCTCGTTCACGCGACATACCGGATGGAATAAGCGCTCCCAAACTGATATAACTCGGTGAACCGCGGTGCGCGACCTTGCCGGACCGCTTGGAGGAGCGATGGGTGTGCCGAGTGGCGAATCTTCCTGCTTCGCTGGTGCGGCGTCCGCGTCGGACATAGCCGTCGAAGATCGTTATTTCATGTTGATCGAGGCGGTTCAGGACTACGCGATCTTCATGCTGGACGTGTCCGGCCGTGTCACGAGCTGGAATCCCGGCGCACAGCGCATCAAGGGCTACACGCCCGACGAAATCATCGGCCAGCATTTCTCGAAGTTCTATACCCCGGAAGACATTGCGGCCGGCAAGCCCGCTCGCGAACTGGAAACCGCCGCGGCCGTTGGCCGCGCCGAGGACGAAGGCTGGCGCGTTCGTCGCGACGGCTCGCGTTTCTGGGCCAACGTGGTCGTTTCCGCCGTGCACGATGCGTCGGGCGCCTTGCTCGGATTCGCCAAGGTCACGCGTGACCTGACCGAGCGCATGCGCCTCGCTGAACTCGAACGCGCGAACGAAGTATCCATGCACGTGCAGACTGCCCGTGAAAACGAGCAGAAACGCATTGCGCGCGAACTGCACGACGATCTTGGCCAACGGCTGACCGCGCTGAAAATGAGCGTCGCGTTGCTCGAAGCGAACCTGAACAGGCAAGCCGACACCGCGCCGCTCGCCGTGCAAACGCATGAACTGCAAACGCAGATCGACTGGATGGCCGCTTCGCTGCGGCGTATCGCCGCCGACCTGCGGCCCCCGCTGCTCGACGACCTCGGGCTCGCCGCCGCACTCGACTGGCTGGTCGAAGATTTCACGAAACGCTATCGCGTACGGGCGAGCGTTCACCTGGAACCGGCCGAACCGGCATGCGGCGAATTCGCGGCAACTGCCCTGTTTCGCATCGTTCAGGAGGCGTTGACGAACGTCGCGCGGCACGCGAACGCACGGCGCGTGCGCATCGACATGGCCTGCGCGGGCCCCATCGTTTCGCTCGATATCGACGACGATGGGGTGGGTGTCGCGCTGGATCAGCCGCCCGGAAAGAATTCGTTCGGTCTGGTTGGCATTCGCGAACGCGTGCGGCAATTGCGCGGCAACGTCTCGTTCACCAGTTCGCCGGGCAACGGCTTCAGGATCTCGATCCAGATACCGGCCGACGCGCTTCTGTAACGCTCACGCGCGTCGGCGCCTCGCCGCCGCGGCGCTACTCATCATGAGCGCCCGGCTCGCGCAACAGCAAGACCGGACAGCGCGAGAAGCGCAACACCCGCTCCGCCACACTACCGATCACGAGGCGCCGCACGCCGCGCCGTCCATGCGTGCCCAGCACGAGCAGGTCGGCGTGGATCTGCTCCGCATGGCGCAGCACGGTGCTGGCGACGTCGTCCGACAGGCTCTCCGATTCGACCATTTCGGCGCGGCATGGGACTTCGGCGTCGACGCAGGCCTGTTCGGCCTCTTCGAGCACCGACTGGCCGTCTTTGCGCATCGCCTCGACCAGCGCGAGCGGGTCGTAGTAGCCGGCATAGGAAAAGAGCGGCGTCTTGTCGACCACGTAGACCGGATGCACGACGCCCTTCGTCAACGCGGCGAGACTCACCGCTTCTTTGAGCGCGCGTTTCGAGAAGTCGCTGCCGTCGAGCGCGACGAGGATATGCTGGTACATGCCGATTCTCCACTGAGGTTGGATTTTTCGACGCGCCGGGCGCGCCGCTACTACTGATAAAAGAGCCCGCCTGCGCTGCCCGGGTGCGGCTCCGACAACCCGATCCGTGGTGTCGCGACCGCTCGCAACGACGACGCGCTGCGCGCGCACACGAGCACGGGACAAGCCGCATCGCGCAGCGTGCGCGACGTCACGTGCCCCGGCAACGGATGCGGCGCGCCGCGCATGCCGTGCGAACCCATCACGATCAGATCCGCGTGCCAGCGTTGCGCTTCGCCGAGAATCGCGCTCGACGCATCGCCGGACTCATCGTCCAACTCGAGCAACGCGGTTTCGGCCGCGCGCCCGCCTTGTTCGAGCATCGCCACGCCGCGCCGCAACACATCGATTCGATGCTGCGACACGACTTCGAACGGCAGCCATTCGCACCACGCGAAGCGGTCGTCGGCCGCGTAGACGACCTTGATCCGCGCGCCCGGCGGCGCGACATCGAGTGCGGTGCGCAGCGCGTCGAGCGCGGTGTCACTGCCATCGATCGCGACCAGCACGCGGCTCGCAGCCGGGGCATCGCTCGCGCCGCCGGACGCCGGGGGCAAGTACAGAACCGGACGACCGATCAACGCGACCAGTTCCTCGGGATCGATGCGGCTATCCCAGTGATGTTCGCGCGGATGCGCGGCCACCACGACCAGATCCGCGTTCCATTGCGCCGCCGTGTGAGCGAGCGCTTCGGCCGCGCCCTGATGCAACGCGGTCAGATCGACGATCTCGGCGTCGGTCGCCGCGACGACACCGTGCAACGCAATCACCGCATCGCGCAGTGCGACCTGCGCGCCGTGCAGCATCGCGCGATGCGCCTCGCACCAGTCGGGAAAGCTGAGCATCAACGTCGGATAAAGCGCGGCGGGATTGCAGACGATATTGACGAGACGAAAGCGCGCATCCGCGGCGGCGAACTGCTGGGCCACGCGCGTCCCCGACGGCAATCCGGTGCCGCCCGCGGATGCGATCATCACGCGGCGGAAGGTGTTGGGCTCAGTCGGAGTGGTCATCAGCTTTCCTCGGATCGTCGCACCGCGCGGCGGCCAGCGACGGCGGGCACTCAACGGTTCGCTTACATGATGAACGCCGACGCGAAGGGCGGCTTGATCTGTATCAAGCGTCAATGAACGGCGAGCACGGCCGCGCCGGTCAGGTTGCCGCTGCGCAGATCGTCGAGCGCACGGTTCGCGTCGCGCAACGCATAGGTGGTCGTCTCGATCGCGAGCCGGATCTCGGCGGCGCTGCGCATGAATGCAAGCCCATCCTCGCGGGTCAGATTCGCCACCGACACTACGCGCCGCTCGCCCCACAGAAACGCGTACGGGAACGCGGGTATGTCGCTCATATGGATGCCGCCGCACACCACCACACCGCCTTTCACGACCGCCTGCAACGCCCGCGGCACGAGTGCGCCGACCGGCGCGAACAGCAGCGCCGCGTCGAGTTCGGCGGGCGGCGTCTCGTCACTGCCGCCGGCCCACGCCGCGCCGAGGCGCAGCGCGAGTTGCTGGGCCGCGCGATCGCCCGGACGCGTGAACGCATAGACGGAGCGCTGCTGATGACGCGCGATCTGCGCGACCAGATGCGCGGCCGCGCCGAAACCGTAGATGCCGATCCGTTCGGCGTCGCCTGCCATGCTCAGCGTGCGATAGCCGATCAAACCCGCGCACAGCAGCGGCGCGGCCTCGATATCGCTGTAGTGCGACGGCAGATGGAAGCAGTAGCGGCTATCAGCGACCGTGCGCTCGGCGTAGCCGCCGTCGATCGTGTAGCCGGTGAAGCCAGCGTCGTCGCAAAGATTTTCGCGGGCGGACAGGCAGTAGCGGCAGTGGCCGCACGTGCGGCCGACCCACGGTACGCCGACGCGCTCGCCCACCGCGAAGCCGGTCACGCCCGCGCCCAATTCAGCCACCACGCCGACGATTTCATGGCCTGGAATGACCGGCCGCTTCGGATGCTCCAGCTCGCGGTCGACCAGATGCAGGTCCGTGCGGCACACGCCGCAAGCATGCACGTCGATCAGAATCTCGCCGGCACCGGGTCGCGGATCCGGCACTTCCCGCTCGGTCAGTGTCGCCGAGGTGCCGTCGAACACCATCGCTCGCATCGTGTTCTCCTTGAGACACGCCGTGGGCAGTTTGATCGAGGTCAACAAGTAGCGCTTCCCCGGCCTTACACTGATCTTATTCCTGATACGGGGCACGTGCCGTATAAGACCGGATCAGTCGTGTATGTTGCGGAGACTTGTCATGCGTTTGACCGTTCATCTCGACACGTTCGATCGTGTCAACCCGATGGCCTTCGCCATTCTCTGGCTCGACAAGGAGACGCGGCAATGGTCGCGCGAAGGTCACTTCGGGCTCGATCTGCCCGAATGGGGCGCGTTGCATGTGGATTGCGGCAATACGCTCGTCTGCGCTGCGCACAGCACCGTGCCGGTCTGCGTGCTCGAAGGGCTCGATCTGAACCAGGTTGAAGGGCCATTCGAAAGCGAGGTGGGCCGGGTGCAATGGTGCGCCGAACGCGGCTGCGACATGACGAGCGGTCACTGGCGTGTGCAATGCATCGACGTCGAACAGACCGAGCCGGAAAACGGCGTATTCGCAACCGGCGAAGACACCGACCAGGCCGATCAGGCCGGAGAACGCGCCTGAGTTCGATGCGCGATGCCTTGACCCCGCCCGCGCTACGCCGCGATCACCTTGCCCGGATTCAGGATATTGTGTGGATCGAGCGCGAGCTTGATCGCCTTCATCGCCGCAAGCTCGGCCGGCGAGCGTGACAAGCCGAGCACGCTCAGCTTCTCCTCGCCGATCCCATGCTCGGCCGACACCGAGCCGCCCATTTCCCCCGTGAGTTCATAGACGACCTGCTTGACGTCGGCGACCGCGTCGTTGGTCCAGCCCGGCTCCTGCACCACCACGTGCAGATTGCCGTCACCGAGATGGCCGTACACGAGGATCGTCGCGTGTGGCCAGCGCGCGCGCAGGCGCTCGTCGCAACGCTGCGCGGCGTCGCCCGCCTGCGCGACCGCAAAGCTGATGTCGAACGAGATGCGCCCCGGTATCAGACGCGGATATTCGGCTGGCGCATCGCGAATCGCCCAGAACGCCGCGGCGTCCGCGTCCGATTGGGCGATCGCGGCATCGGCGATGACGCCGGCGTCGAGCATGTCGGCGAGGAACTCCTCGAACGCCGCCGACTGCCGCTCCGGGTCCGCGCCGCAACTCTCGAGCAGTACGTAGTACGCGTGATCGCCCGCGAGCGGTACACGCAACTCGGGCAGGCGTTGCCGCACGAAGTCGCAATAGCTCGGCCACATCACCTCGAACGCGGACACGCCGGCCGGCAGGCGCTCCTGCGCACGGCCGAGCAGCGTGGTCACGGCCGCGTAGTCCGGCATCCCGCACCATGCCGTTGATATCGCGCGCGGTTTGGCGCGCAGACGCAGCACCGCTCGCGTGATCACCGCGAGCGTCCCTTCGCTGCCCGTCAGCAGATTGCGCAGGTCGTAGCCGGTATTGTTCTTGATCATCTTGCGCTGAGCACCGATCACGCTGCCGTCGGCGAGCACCGCTTCGACGTCGAGCACCTGGTCGCGCATCATGCCGTAGCGGATCACGCGATTGCCGCCCGCGTTGGTCGCGATGTTGCCGCCGATCGTGCAACTGCCGCGCGCGCCGAGGTCGAGCGCGAACATGAAGCCGGCGCGATCGGCCGCTTCCTGCACGACCTGCAGCGGTGTGCCGGCGAGCACGGTCATCGTCGCGCTGACCGGATCGATCTCGACGACGCCGTTCATCCGCTCGACGCTCAGCGCGACTTCGCCGCCTAGCACGCAGGCACCGCCCGCGTGCCCGGTCATGCCGCCTTGCGTGACGACCGGCTGACGGAATTGATGGCAGATCCTGAGCGCGGTGGCGACCTGTTCCGTCGTGCGCGGACGGATCAGCGCGACCGGATCGGTCGATGGCGTGCCGCTCCAGTCCGTGAACTGCCGCCCGCCGAACTCGTCCGGCAGGCTCACGATGTCCGCGCCAAGCGCCGTGCGCAGCGCGGCGACGGCTTCGTTACCGCGGCTCGCCGCAGTCTGTTCGTGCTGCATCAGATATCTCCAGTTCGGCAGGCGGGCAGAACCGCGGCCTGCGCCTGCCCCATTTGCATTTGTGTTGGCGATTCCGTTCGCGCCCGCGACAGCGGCGCCTCATGCCGCAGCCAGCGCAGATAACTGCGATCGAGCCCGGCAATATCGCTGCAGCCCAACAGCCCGAGCGCCCGGTCGATCTCGGTCTTCAGAATCTCGATGGCACGCTCGGCACCCGGCTGGCCGCCCGCGCTCAGACCGTAGGTGGTCGCGCGTCCGAGCAGCACCGCGTCGGCGCCCAGAGCGACCGCCTTCAGGATGTCGGAGCCACGACGAAAGCCACCGTCGAGCATCACGCAGAGTCTGCCGCCGACCTGCTCGACGACCTCGGGCAGCACGTCCATCGCCGATACCGCGCTGTCGAGTTGCCGCCCGCCGTGATTCGACAACACGATGCCATCGACACCGGCCTCCACGGCCCTCAGTGCATCCGGCGCACCGAGCACGCCTTTGACGATCAGCCGGTTCGGCCACAGATCGCGCAGCCATCGGATATCGTCCCACGATAGCGACGGGTCCAGTTGCTGTCCCAGCGTGATCGTCGCGCCCTTCACGCTGTCCTGCCCCGGCGGCAGCAGGTCGCCGAGATTCGCGAAGCGCGGCATGCCGTTCGGCCACAGCACGTTGGCCATCCAGCGCGGATGGCGCAGCACGTCGAACTTGTTGCGCCAGTCGAGTTTCAACGGCTGGATGTAGTTGCGCAGATCCCATTCGCGCTTGCCGAACACCGCGCTATCCGTCGTGACGACCAGCGCCTCGATGCCCGCAGCCTTCGCGCGCTGCGCCAGTTTCGCGAGAAATTCGCGCGTACGGTACATGTAGACCTGCATCCACACGCGACCGCCGGCGCGCCGCACGACCTCCTCCAGCGCGACCGTCGACACATTGCTCAGCACGAACGGAATGCCGGCCGCCGCCGCGGCACTGGCCAGCTTGACGTCGCCTTCGCGAAACATCAGTCCGCTATAGCCGGTTGGCCCGATCATGAACGGCGCCGCGCTGCGCTCGCCGAACAGCGTCACGCTCTGGTTGCGCCGCTCGACGTTCACCAGCGTGCGCGGCAAAAAAGCGATTTCGCCGAACACATCGCGATTGCGGCGCAGCGTCGCTTCATCTTCGGCGCCGCCCTCGACATACTCGAAACAGAAATTCGGCAGGCGCTTGCGCGCCATCGCGCGCAGATCGTCGATGCCGTGCGCGCGCTTCAAGTCGCGGCCTGAATATAGGCGGCGTTCCAATTGCAGCCTCCAGTGCGTGATCTATGTAGTTATTCAGTCGTGTCGCTGCCATGCACCGGCTCAGGTCACCACGCCGACCTGCCACGGCACGAATTCGCTCTGCCCATAGCCGTGCAGTTCGCTCTTCGTGCGCGTGCCGGACGCACAGTCGAGCATCATGCGGAAGATCGCTTCGCCGAGTTCATCGATGCTCGCGCTGCCATCGATCACGCCACCGCAATTGATATCGATGTCGTCCTCCTGACGCTGCCACAACGCGGTGTTGGTCGCCAGCTTCAGCGACGGCGACGGCGCGCAGCCATAAGCGGAGCCGCGCCCGGTCGTGAAGCAGATCAGGTTCGCGCCCGAGGCGACTTGCCCCGTCGCCGACACCGGGTCGTAGCCCGGCGAATCCATGAAGACGAAGCCCTTCGCCGCGATCGGCTGCGCGTATTCGTAGACGTCGACCAGATTCGTCGTGCCGCCCTTCGCGACCGCGCCGAGCGATTTTTCGAGGATCGTCGTCAGGCCGCCCACCTTGTTGCCCGCCGATGGGTTGTTGTCCATCGCGCCGCCATTGCGCGCGCAATAGTCCTGCCACCACGCGATGCGCGCGAGCAGTTTCTCGCCGACCGCCGCGCTCGTCGCGCGGCGCGTCAGCAGATGCTCGGCGCCATAGATCTCGGGCGTTTCCGACAGGATCGCCGTGCCGCCATGCCGCACGAGCCGATCGACCGCGGCGCCGAGCGCGGGATTGGCGGAGATGCCCGAGTAGCCGTCCGACCCGCCGCACTGCAGACCGACGCATAGATGTGAGGCCGGCACCGGCGCACGCTGCACGCGGTTCGCGTCGGCGAGCATCTCGCGCACCATCGCAATGCCGCGCTCGATCGTCTTGCGCGTGCCGCCGCTGTCCTGGATCGTGAAGCTGCGCAGTTTCTTCGTGCTGGCGTCGAGGCCGCCCGCCGCGAGCACGCCGTCGATCTGGTTCGTCTCGCAGCCGAGCCCGACGAACAGCACCGACGCGAAGTTCGGATGCACCGCGTAACCGGCGAGCGTGCGGCGCAGGATCGCAATCCCCTCGCCCTGCATGTCGATGCCGCAGCCGAGTCCGTGCGTCAATGCGATCACGCCGTCGACGTTAGGGTAGTCGGCGAGCGCGTTGGGATGCACGTCGCGGCGGAAATGATCGGCGATCGCGCGCGCGACCGTGGCCGAGCAGTTCACGCTCGTCAGGATGCCGATGTAATTACGCGTCGCGATCCGTCCATCGTCGCGACGAATGCCCATGAAATGCGCCGGGTCGTCGACATAGACCGTCGGCCGCGCATCGACACCGAACGCGTGCTCCCGGGCGAACTCGGACATGCCGAGATTGTGCGTGTGAACATGCTGGCCGCGCGCGATCGCCTCACGCGCGACGCCGATGATCTGGTTGTAGCGCTTGACCGGCTCGCCTTTCGCGATGTCGCGCGTCGCGACCTTGTGCCCCGGTGGAATCAGCCCGGCGACGACCAGTTGTTCCGCGTCGATGCGCGTGCCCGGCAACAACTGCCGGGTCGCGATGATGACGTCGTCGCCGGGATGCAGGCGGATGATCGCGGACGCGACGCTAGCTTGAGTCGACATGAAGAGCCTCGAAAGCAGGGTTATTCAAAAGCGTTGAAACAGAATACGTCACACCGTGGAGCGGGCGCCCTCCGGCAAATCGCGACTGTCCGACTCCAGCGACAGCGGCTCGATGCGCCCCACGATGACAAGATAGCTGAACGCACCAAGAAAGCAGAAACCGCCCGCCACAACGAGCGGAATCGTGAACGAGCCCTTGGTCATGGCGACCATCACGCCGGTGAACGTGGTAATCACGATCCCCGCCAGATTCGACGCGAAGTTCTGGATGCCGCCGATCGATGCGACATGGCGCGGCGTCGGCGCGACGTCGCAGGGCAACGACCAGATGCTCGCCGCGGCGAACGCGAGGCTGCCATAGGCGATGCCGAAGAACGCGAGCATCAGATAGGTGTTCTCCGTGAACGCCGACAGCGTGATCACCGACGACAACAGCATGCCACCGACCATACAGGTCTTGCGCGCGGCCGTCAGGCTCCAGCCGCGCCGGAACAGCGCGTCGGACACATAGCCGCCGAGCCAGCCGCCTGGAATCGCGATCAGCGCCGGAATCATGCCGAGCGTGCCGAGCGATTTCAGCGAGAAGCCGCGCGTCTGCACGAGATAGCTCGGAAACCACGTGATGAAGAAGTAGATCACGAAGTTCAGACAGAAGAAGCCGAGCATCATCCCCCACAGTGTGCGGTGACGAAACAGCGACGCCCACGTCACGTTCTTGCCTCCTCTTGCATGAGCCGCTGGCGCAGCGTCGCGTGTGGTTTCCATCGCGTCATGCGTGGGATTGCGATAAATCACGAACCAGCCGACGATCCACACCGCGCCGAGCAAGCCGGTGAGGATAAAAGCCGCCTTCCAGCCGAGCGTGCCGATGATCAGCGCGACCACGGGAATCGACAGCGCGGAGCCGACCCGCGAGCCGCTATCGAAGATACTCGTTGCGAGTGCACGCTCCCTGGACTGGAACCATTGACTGACGAGCTTCGTACAGGACGGATACGCGCCCGCCTCGCCGACGCCGAGCAACAGCCGGCAGCCGAACATCCCCGCGACGCTGGTCGTGACCGCGGTGGCCGCGGTAAACACCGACCACCATCCGACCGCGAGCGGCAGCGCGATGCGCGCGCCGACACGATCGACGAACCAGCCGAACGGCATCTGCATCAACGCGTAGGTCCAGAAGAAGCCGCTCAGGATGAAGCCCATCTCGGCGGGGCCGATGCCGAGCGCCTTTTCGATTTGCGGAGCGGCGACCGCGAGATTCGCACGATCGATGTAATTCACGGCGATCGCGAGAAAGCACAGAAAAATCACTACCCAACGCATCTTCTTCATGAAACTGTCTCCTCCTTGGCTGGCATCTATTTGATGAACCACGCGGCAAGCGCCGCGTTCAGACGCGGTTGCTCGACCTGCACGCCAAGCTCGCGCGCGAGCTCGATCAGCGGCTTGAAACGCCGCTGCTTTTTTTGCTCGTGATTGCGCGCGATATCGGCGAGGCGATGATCGAGGAACGGGTTTTCGAAACGTTCGCGCACGTCGTCGAGATAGACGCGCGCGGCACTGCCCTGACCGAGCGCATCGAAGACCGGCAGCACCTCGTCGCGCCATAGCGATTCGAGATCGGCACGCAACAGCGGATCGCGCATTGCGTGCAGCACGTTCTCGTCCGGATCGCGTGCGTCGGCCTGCCAGCGCTCGGCAAGCCACGTATGACCGAGATTGAGCAGCAGCAGCTTCAGGCGCTCGTAGTGCAACAGGTCGTCGGTGACGATCATCGCTTCGTGTTCGCACGGCAGCACCATGCCGGCACGCCGCTCGATCGCCCACAACGCGTAGGGTTCGGCAACCGCGCCGACCGGCCGGATCGGCTCGGACACGATGCGGTCCACCAGCGAATTGACCCAGATGCACGTGTGCTCGATATAGCGCACGAATTCGGACCCCGCGCCCCAGCCACGCGCGATATCGGCGACGAGGCCACGCAGCGTGTCGCCGTTGCCCGATACGAGTTCGCACGGCAGCAGCGTCAGCGGCGGGGCGCCGGCTTTGAAGCGCGCATGCAGCAGCACCACGAGCTTCGCCGCGAAGCCACGCGGCACGCTTGCCGCGTTGCGCAGTAGCTCGGCGGTGTCGTCGGCGAAACACTCGTAGCCTCGGTCGCCGGTGTTCGAGATCACGACTCGCGCATCGCGCGCGAAGCGCTCGACCACCGTCGGCCAATCGGTATTCGCGTTCAATGCCTCGGTGATCGCGTGACATCCCGTGGTCGTATCGATCACCGTTTCGCGGCGCACGCCGCGGATGCGCACGTCGTACTGCCCGTGCGCGCGCAATGCATCGATGCGCGCGAGGCTCTCGGGATTGGCCGTCGTCTGCACGACGGTGACGTGGCCTAGCGCGCGGCCCGCATCGAGTGCCTCCGAGACGAACAGATCGGCGTGCGCCTGCAGAAAGCGGCTCGTGCCAAATTGAAGAATCGGGTTGCCTATCGTCCGCATCGTCCGCATCGTCCGTTGCCCCCGCTCGCTCAGCAGGCGACCAGCGCCTTGATGACGCCGGCATCCGGTTTCAGCAGCCTGGGAAACTCGCTCGGCAGATTGCCGAGTTCGACCAGATGCGTATTGAGCGCCGCCGTCGGAATCTTGCCCGCGCGCATCGCGGCGAGCACCGTTTCGAAGTCGGCGACGGTCGCATTGCGGCTCGCGAGCAAGGTCGTTTCGCGCTTGTGAAACTCGGGATCGGCAAACGAAATGCGCTCGGTGACGATCGACACCAGCACGTACTTGCCGCCATGCGCGACGAACTGCAGCCCGCGCTCCATCGCCTTCACGTTGCCGGTGGCGTCGAACACCACGTCGAAGAATTCGTTATCGGTCAACGCGGCGAGTTCGGCGGCATCGGTCGCGGCGTTGGTGGTGTCGAGCAGCACCGTGTGATCCGCCTGCAACGCGCCGGCGCACACCGACAAGCGATCCGCGCGGCCATCGAGCACGCTTACCTCGGTGCCGCGCAGCTTCGCGAAGATCGTCGCGGCCATGCCGATAGGACCGGCCCCGACGACCAGCACGCGCTGCGCAGCCTGCACGTCGGCGCGTGCGACCGCGTGTGCGCCGATCGCGAGAAACTCGAGCATCGCGGCTTCGTCGAGCGTCACGCCGTCGGCCTTGAAGACGAACGCCTGCGGCACCGCGAGGTACTCGGTCATGCCGCCGTCGGTATGGACGCCTAGCACGCGGATGTTCACGCAGCAATTGCCCTTGCCCGCGCGGCAGGCCACGCAGCGCCCGCACGACAGATACGGCATCACGTACACCTGATCTCCGCTCTTGACGCGCGCGCCGGCCGGCGCCGCTTCGACGATGCCGGCAAGCTCGTGCCCCATCACACGCGGATACGACAGATACGGCTGATTGCCGGTGAAGATATGGAAGTCGGTACCACAGATGCCGACTCGCCGGATGCGGATCAGCACGTCGTCGGGGCCGGGGTTGGGCATCGCACGTTCGGCGAGCGCGAGCTGGCCGGGTTGTTCGCAAATGACTGTCTTCATCGTCGTGGAGGAATTGATCGGGTATCGGGATGCGAAGCGAACCGGAAGGCGACTCGTCGAGCGCCAATCCGGCCTTACCAATTTGCAAAAATAACGGCACATGCGATACTGGTCAAGCCAATTTACGAGAAATTGGGGAAACCCGCAGGCTGCCCGAGGGCCACGGTTTGCGCACCGGGCGCTTCGATCTACAATCGGCGCTCGCCTTATCGGGCTTGCACAAGCTCTATCGCCGGAATACGTTTCGTGACCGCCAAACCTGCCGACACTCGCCGTCTCTATCTTCAGATCGCGGAAAAACTGCGCGATCTGATCGCTCAGCCGGACTTCGCGCCGAACGGCCGCCTGCCGCCCGAGCGCGCGCTGGCGGAGACACTCGGCGTGTCGCGGCCGTCGGTGCGCGAAGCACTGGTCGCGCTCGAACTGGAAGGGCTCGTCGAGATTCGCATGGGCTCGGGCGTCTATCTGTGCGCGGCGCCGTCCGTGCAGAGCGGTGCGTCGCTGTCGCAGGCAGAACTCGGCGACAGCCTGCTCGACATCCTCGGCGCGCGCTGCCTGATCGAAGGCTCGATCGTCGCGAGCGTCGCGCCGTTCTGCAAACCGAAAGACCTGAAGATGCTGCGCGCCATCTACAACGAGATGCAGCGCGAAGTGAAGGCCGGCAGAATTCCGGTCGCGTCCGATCGTGCGTTCCATCTCGCGATCGCGCAGATGTCCGGCAACGAAGTGCTCGTGCGCACCGTCAGCTCGCTATTCGATGCGCGGCATAGTCCGCTGTCGGAAAAGCTGCGCGGCCACTTCGAAAACGAAACGACGTGGGGTGCTGTGCCCGATGAACATCTCGTGATTCTCGAAGCGCTGGAAGCGCATGACGCGATTCAGGCGCAGGCGGCGATGCAGCGTCATTTGAAGCTGTCGTTGGAGCGGGTGATTGCGGGGGGGCAGCGGGCGACTTAGAACCGCTTGCACAAGCTGGACATCAAGCCGTGGACGCCACATCTTGGCGACATGGCGAAACGAAAAATCAGCAACGAATTGTGGGGGGCGCTTAACCATTGGTTCCGGTATTCGAACCATCCCCCAAAGGCGGTCGACGGCGTACGGTTCACGACCGCCCTGCGCTGAACGGTATCGCCACTACAGACGGTCACACTTTTCCGAAGCAGTCGCTCAAGCACCGTCAACCGCGTGTTGTTTCAGTTGTGAGCGATCAATCATTGACGCCGTCTCGAACCGCGAGGCATGTCAAGGTGGACTTAATGTCAGTCGGCGTTCCGTTGCGGCACTGTCCCGTAGGAAGTGTTTGTCGGCAAGCCGTACTGGCAAGGTATTTCGTTGGCAGATACCCACCGGGCAGATGTTGGCAGAGCTTCAGCGCCCGAGTCGTTTTGCGTGCCTGCCTGTGCAAGCGCGGAGATCGCACATAGAGAAAACAGTAATGTTGCAAATCGCTTCATGCTTTGATCTTTCGCCGTATGAACGGGCGCGATAGTGGCAGAGGCCTACCGATTGTCAATCATCTACGCGACTGCATCGAACGCCTCAATGAGGCGGGTCACTGCCCGATAGCTTCCGGTTCAGGTCGACCCGAAGCTGCCGTTCATCGATCTGCTCCGAACGTCAAAAATCTTGCCGAGAATCGGTCTTTCACTCGTGCGGCCCGCGCAGCGCTTCATGGCCGAAACGCTCACAGATCGCGGTCAGAACTTCGCATCGCTGCTTTGCTACTGGAGCTTTTGCTATTTCACGGAAGCCCACCATCAAGCAACACATGCGCTTCGATGCGAGCGGCAACTTCCGCTATGCGCCGTAAATGCCTCGACTCAGGATGTGTCAGCAACCACAGGTCAATCTTGCAGTCCTCTAGCGGAAGCTTGAGGGGGACCAGGTTTTTGTTTCCCCGGGCATGAAAGAGCGCAAGGACTCCGACTCCTAGCCCTTGCTCGATCATGTGTGCCACCATCTGCATCGTATTGGCCTGTAGCGCGGGCCTCACATCTGGAAAGAACCGTTTCCGCCAATTGACCCCGGGATGCTCAGGCATGGTGTAGTCCACGGTTATCCAAGGGAGGTCGGCCAGCCCCTGCGCGGAAATTGGTGAATCACGCTCGAAGTTGCGCGCCAAAGCTCGCCCACCAAAGACGCCAAACCGGATTGAGCCGAGCTGCTTGCCAATTACGTGTTGCGGTGGACGGTTAGTCGAGCGTAACGCGATATCGACTTCGCGGTGAGTAAGGCTGAAGGGCTCATTTGACGCCAATAGCTCAATGTTGAGCCGGGGATGCTCCGCCCGAATCGCCACCAATGCGGGAACGACAAACGCTTGCAGCACTGCGTCTACCGCACTGACACGAACTGTGCCGGTCAACTGATGATCGGGCGAGGCGAAATCACTCTGCGCCTGCGCCAACGCGGTCTCGATGATTTCCGCATGAAGGGAAAGCTGGGTAGCTAATTCGGTCGGACGATATCCGGCACGCGTTCGCTCAAAAAGTCGTTCTCCCGCGCCGCGTTCCAGACGCTGCACAGCACGAAAAACCGTTGAGGCATTCATACCCAGAAGTGCACCAGCGTCGGCCAAGGTCCGAGCGCGCACCAGCGCAAGCAGGATAGATAAATCGGTTGGGCTAATTTCGTATTGCACAGTCGCAATGAGTGTTTTCAGTGTTGCGCATTTACGTTGCACCGCCGAAATTATACAGTGCGATCCACCAGCTTCGTAAGCTACAGCGCGCGCGGCAGTGCACGCGGGTTAGAGACCGTCGGAATATTGGCGCATGACTAAAGAATCGGGGAAACGATATGAACAAGGGTTACTGGATCGTGCGGGTTGACGTTACAGATCAGGAGAAATTCAATGCTTACGCGGGCGCTAATGTCGCGGCATTGGAGAAGTATGGGGCGCGTTTTCTGGTTCGTGCCGGTACTTTCGAGAATCCCGAAGGGACCAGCCGGTCACGCAACACAGTGGTGGAGTTCCCGTCATACCAGGCTGCTCTGGATTGTTGGCGCTCGGATGAGTATCAAGCTGCCCTTTTGCATAGATTGCAGGCTGCGATACTAGACCTCGTAATTATCGAGGGATACGGCGGACCGCAAGTCGCTTGATAGAAAGCTCGATGCCCCTCTATCGCCAGCCGCAGAGCCGTACAACTGTTAGACGGTCGCGTGAGGCGGATATTTGTTGGGCGCGCGACGGTGCTTGCCGGTGCGTTCTTTTCGTCGCCTTCTCAAACGCAGATTCATTGCGGTATCACGACGATTGCTACTGGTTCATATTCTTTCGTGAACGGGCAGTTGTGACGTTGGCTTGTACGGCTCCAACGGGCCGACTTTTGCCCACCGTAATCCCTCGACTTCTTCAATAGCAGACATTCACTCCTACGTCTTAAGGTGATCCGCATCAACGAGTGCCAAGCTGCCGGGTGTCTACTAAGGTCAGGCAGTCTCCACGGATTGCAATCTCGTCGAAGCCGCAGAGAAGCCTATCGGAGTGGTCCAGATCACACCTACGGTTAAGCAGACGTGTCGTCTTTGAACCTGCGTGGCACCGGATGAAAGCGCTGTGAACGATGTCTGCACCCGTATGGCCGGTTCCTGTCGCCTCTAGCTCATGCTCTGCTACAACTGAAGACCAGATGCGCATTTCAGCGCTTCCTCCCAGAATCGACGTGTTAAAAGCCCCGCATCGTCCTCGCGCGCCAGTGCTGCCGCTTCACCGGCCCAGAGAAGCGAAAAATCGCTGTATCCACTTTGTTCGAACGCGGCGCGAAGCGGATCCACGGCGCCAGTTGCCAGCGGAAATGAGGGGGCAACGGCGTTCATCGGCCCTTGTTCGAGCATGAAGCGGGTCATCAATCCGCGTGCCGGCCGACCCGTGTAAAGATTAGTCAGCCTTGTCATGTCGTCACGCGCGGCACGCAAGGCTGCGCGGTGAATGCCGGACCTGCCTGCCTGAGGTGTTAGCAAGTAGGCCGTTCCTATCTGCACAGCACTCGCGCCGAGCGCAAAGGCCGCTGCAATCCCCCTTCCGTCAGCAATCCCGCCCGACGCAATGACGGGCACACTCACCGCGTCGACGATCTGCGGCAAAAGCGCGAACAAACCGGGCTGCGCATTGATATCGCTGGTAAGGAACATGCCGCGATGGCCGCCAGCCTCTGCGCCCTGCGCGATGATAGCGTCGACACCGCGATCCGCAAGCCAGCGCGCCTCTTCGACCGTCGTCGCGGAAGACAGAATCATCGCACCGGTATTCCTTACCCGAGCAAGCAGGTCCTCGTCGGGCAGCCCAAAATGGAAGCTGATAACAGGTGGCCTAGTCTCTTCTATCACATCGCACATGACCTCGTCGAAAGGCGCCCTACCCGGTCCTCTCCGGACAGCGGACAAATCAAGGCCGATTTCCCTGTAATAGGGGGCGAGTAATTCGTGCCATTTCGCTTCGGCTCCCTCATCCAGGCTCGGCGGAGTGTGACAGAAGAAATTGACGTTGAACGGAGCTGACGTTCCCGCGCGAATTGAGGCGATCTGTTCGCGTAGTTGTGCCGGGCTGAGCGCGGCACAAGCAAGCGAACCCAGACCACCTGCCTCGCTGACGGCGATTGTCAGAGGGCTCAGAGAACCGACCATCGGCGCTTGAACAAGAGGAAGGCGGGAAGGAAGCGTCATTATCTCGTTTGCAAGAAGGCTAATATGTTCCGAGGCCGACTTCGCAGGTATTGGAGGTGAGATACCCTGCTGTTTGTGCATCCTGCCTTGGCCGGTGGCGAGAGGCGATCTTATCTGCATTGTTCGCGGGTTGCACGCGCTCATTCCTGGATGGCGCCGGCAGTGAACCTCGCGCGAGAGGGAAGGCAGCCGCTTGATAGTGCCCATACCGCGTTGTGCGCCGTGATGCAGCCAAGCGGCGCCCCCTCTCCCGGCATCTGACATACAGGGGGCACCGATTGTCGACGATCGTCATCGCAACGTCGAACGTCTCTAGCTGGCCGACCCCGGTCCGACACTGACCCCGATCAATCGCTGATTGCAGCAAATATCCGGAAGGCATAAGTCGACCCGGATCGGTCGGTCGAACTTCTCGAAAGCGGTCGGTCACTCGTCGGTCGTGAGGCCACATCGTATTACACCAATGGCGCTGCAAGCCCTTCCGTTTTAATCACGCGCTGGATCGCAGGTCGCGTTAGCATCCGTTGCAAATACTGACCGAGCAGTGGCCATACGCGCGCGGGTTTCGTGAAGCCCCTTGTCCATCGGCAGAGCATGAATACGTACGGATCAAGGATCGTGTATTGGTCCCCCAGCAACCAAGGGCCATCGCTCGATTGAAGTTGCGACTCCAACTGGTCAAGCAAGATGCCGATCTTCGATTCGGCATGAGTTTGCACTTGGTTCGCGCCCAGCACGTTGTTGGCATCCACCCAACGCTCGGGATAAAAATAGACAATCAACGCCGTTTGCAGTGTGTTCGTCAACCACATGAGCCATTTGTAGAACTGGGCCCGTTCCGGCGTTGCCAGTGCGGGCGCCATTCCGCTTTCTGGATGTGTGTCGGCCAAATGCAGGCAAATGGCTGCCGTCTCATACAGCACCATGTCGCCATCAACCAATACAGGAATCAATCCGTTGGGATTCAGTCGTAGATAGTCCGCCGACTTATGCTCATCCAGCGTGCGATCTACAAGCACTAACCCGAAAGGCTGGCCGATTTCTTCCAGAACAATGTGGGGGGCCATGCTTGCGTTGCTGGGGTAATAGAACAGTTTCTTAGTGGTCATGTTTGACGTCGATTGCTGATGTCTAGATTGGCTTGCGCGCATGATGATACTGCGGTAACTCACGTGCTCCCACTGCACATATACATCCGGGCAATTGTTGACGGTCTACGCGCCGATGTTGACTGGCCGATCAGGGCCGGGTACAGCCTGAGGCAATTCGCATACACAGCCTGAGCCTCGCAAGGCTGCGATCGGCAGCACGCCACCCGTTGTGGACGCTCGTCGCATCACGCTATATGACTGAACCTCTCTTCGAAACGGCCGCTCGTGTGGGACGTTCACGAACATCGTCGAATGATTTCAAGATCATCAACTGGCTTTTCGTTGTAGCGTCCGTCGTGGTTGTCAATGTGATAGACATTGACCTTAAGTGGCGTCCCCGGCTGAACCGTTACTTCATAGTTTTCCCCAGATTTCGGCGTAAAGCGGAATGCATTATCGAATTGATCTCGCCCCGGAAGGACGACGCGCAGGGTCAGCAAATGATCCGCTTGCATCCTGATTTCAAAGTAACTCCGCGCGATATAGGCGCCGTCGATTGGCATATCCAGTCGCGGCTGCTGTCGATGGCCAGGAATGAGAATTATTGTATGGTCGTTCTTGGGAGGAACGTCCGCCACGCCGATGGGCTCGCCACCAAGCGCACCGCCCAGTGGATCGCTAGGCAGATAGCAACCCGGCAATGCAGGCGGTTGATAAAGAAAGAACGCTCCTTCGCCAATCTCTCGGAAGCGAATATTTGCCGTCGGTACACCGGGAGGAGGCACGTAGTTTGTTGTGACGCAACCAGCAGCGAGGCAGCAGGATGCCAACATCGATATGCGAGCCAAGAGGCTCATTGCTCGTCCTGTTGCTTTCATTGCGGCAACAACTCCTGTCTGACCTCGATCTTGCCGCTGTACGCATTGGGGATCGCCCACAGCTTTCCGTTTGCACTCGACAGCACCAACCGATCAGACTCCGACGAAGCCGAATACGCAATGAAGTATCGAGCTGTGCGCGGAATGGGGAAATAACCTTCTTTGTAACCTCCCGCAAAGAAGCTCACCCCCTCTCTGCCTTTGAATGATTCGACGTCGCTGATGACGCGCTTGCTTTCGTCAAGGAACATTACGTAGGGTTTGAGGATCGTTGCGAGCGGCAACCACTCGTTTGAAGCCCACGTTCGTATACGCAAGACAGACACGGACGGCTGTTGCTCGATTGAAAAAGCTGCATACACGCCGAGTCCGTCCGGAAATCGACCGACCGGCGATGTATCCGCATCGAATCTAATGGTCTTCGCGTCGTTTAGCGAAAGTGGTAGATAAGACATCTCGGCAAAGCTGTGGACGCCAACGCGCGCTTCGGGCAACGGCGTTGCAACAAGCGGAGGGCTCGCGCATCCGGTCAGAGCTATGGAAAGTACACTGATTGATATCCAAAACCACAGTTTCAAGCTTACCTCCGCCGTTCAACTAAGAGTAATTCTCTTAACTACGGCAGCGAAAGGCATTTCTTAAGGGAGTATCCATTTCGTGGATAGGGAGGGATAACAACGATGTCTAACTCAGGCCGTTCTCCGCGCTCTAGCAGACGTTCACTGTTCGCCGACCTATGTCCGCAACTGGCCGACCCCGGTCCAACGCAGCCCCTGATCAATCGCTGATTGCAGCGAATATCCGAAAGGCATCCGCCGCCCACGGCGGACAGTCGGAATCCCCGGAAGCCGACATTCGTAAGTCGCAGTTTCTCGATTTAGCCGGCAGCTCGTATGGTTAACTTCCAGGTGATAATTAACGTCCCGCTTTTAACCTACGACACCTATGACGACAGCTGCGTTTGCACCATTTCAAGAACTGGCCAAATCCTTGCTGGCTTACTGGAGCGAGGCTAATGGTGACGGTTCCCATGACACTTCGCACTTACAACGTGTCTGGAAAAACGCGGCAGCTATACATGCTGAGGAAGGCGGAGATCCCGAAGTTTTGTTTGCGGCAACGTTACTGCACGACTGCGTGGCGGTAGAGAAAAATTCGCCGCTTCGAGCGCAGGCATCGCGCCTATCGGCCGAAAAGGCTGCTCAAGTGCTGAAGTCCCTGGATTGGCCGGAGGCGAAGATCCAAGCTGTGGCGCATGCTGTCGAGGCACATAGCTTTTCGGCCGGTGTCGTGCCGACGACAGTCGAGGCAAGATCGCTACAAGATGCCGATCGACTTGATGCGATCGGAATGCTAGGGGTTGCGCGTTGCTTCTATGTTGCTGGGCGAATGGGCAGTGCTTTGTATGACTCCACAGATCCCCACGCATCGGAAAGAGCTCTTGATGACACGCGATATGCGATCGATCACTTCCACACGAAATTACTGAAGCTTGCGTCCGACTTTCAAACCGTCACCGGCGCCCGTTTGGCCAAGCTTCGCCACGACCGGTTGCAGCGATTTCTTGACGAATTCGCCGATGAAATTTGATTGCATTGTTAGGAACGTACGGCGGCGTTTTGAGGGCCGATTGTCGAGGATCTAGCTATCATCATCGAAGGTCGCTTCCTGGCCGCGTACTGCCTCACTTGGTCGGAATCTCACGAGTTATCGTGGACGATCGATTTGTCAGCAGTAGGACATTGGAATATGTCAACAAACGGCAGGGCTAACCGGCTTCGGGATATTCAGGCAGACCGTCCGCTGTCCTATCCCAGGTTAGCCGGTACTTGATCCAGGTGTGAGTCGCTGGAGGAACTTCGCCAGGTTCATCGAGGGAGCAGGTCGAAACATCCACCACGTCGGGCGATTCGGCGTTTGCATAAGCCAATGGCGTCCCGCAATCACCGCAAAACGCGCGAAGAACCCCCGGGCTGGATTCAAACGTCTTTGGAGTGCCTTGTACCCAACGGAGTCCGTCCTTGCTTACACTGAACCAGGCAACCGCTGGCGCTGCCGATACCTTCCGGCATGTGGCGCAGTGGCAAAGCGTCGTGTCGAACGGAGTCGAATGAATCTCATACCGGATGGCACGGCAGTAGCATCCACCTGTCAGCATCAAATCCCTCGACCTATCGTTCCTGAACGGATTGTCGGCAATCCAGGGTAGCTTGTCGAGCGACCGAAACTGGCCGCACTCGGCAGCATATGGCGAGCCTTCGCGATGCTCGAACTTCTGTAGCCGACACTAACGACCGGCCGCGCACTATGACTGCTAACCCAAGCTAGCGTTCTACTTCAGGCTGGGCCAGGCTCACGCACATAGTAGATGTCCCATTCTGCTTCGTCACTCTGTATGAAGCCATACCGCAGGTAGAAGCGGTTTGAATCACTGCCGCGCAAAGCACCCACGTGGATTGGCATGCGTTGCGCGTCGGCGTTCGCGAAGACATCCCGCAAGACGGCTGCGCCGATCCCTTTGCCTTGATGCTGGGGCAGAATGTAAAGGTGGTCCAAGAGCCAGTGGCCTTCCTGTGGGCGAATCAGAATAAATCCTGACTGAACACCATCGACCTCTATGAATCGACACAGCGCAGGGTCGAACGATGCGAGGAAGCGCTCGCGAGCACGTTGGGGGTCGAAACGACCGATTCTCTCCAAGCTCTCGCGCATCGCGGCGATACGAATGGCAACCAGTGTGTCGACATCGGATTGCGTCGTTGTAGGGAAGGAGATGTTCATTGGGAGCGACTTCTGATCAAAGAATTGTTTTGGCGAGGCTTATCTCTTCTGCGAGTACGTCGCGTCGATTGTCGACGATTTCTGCTTTGATGGCGAAGGTCCGCTCCTGGCCGCGCAAAGACCTTCATGCGTGACGTGGGCCAACGAACAGATCGCTGATCGGTGTTCGTGCTCCGATAAAACGACTGGTAGCCGGCATTCCAAGGAGCGAGCAATGCACGAAAAGCCCGGCACGCGCCACACGATTCATGAGCATCAGAACCACCTGGGATGGGACAACTCGCTAAGGCCGGTACTGACCGTCGCGCCACACGAAACCGTCGAGTTCTTTCCGGTAGACGCTTCCGGCGGACAACTCACCGCCAACTCGACTGTCGCCGACATTCCTAGGTTGGACTTTGCAAGGGTGAACCCGGTTGTCGGCCCAGTGTATATCGACGGCGCAGAGCCGGGCGACGCCGTCAAGGTGACGCTCTTATCGTTCGCCCCTTCGGGCTGGGGTTGGACGGCGAACATTCCCGGTTTTGGCCTGCTGGCAGATCAGTTTCCGGAGCCTGCGCTGCATATCTGGAAATATGAGCCGGACCTGACGGCCCCGGCGATGTTCGGACCAGGAGGCCGCGTTCCGTTGAAGCCATTTTGCGGCACGATTGGCCTCGCCCCAAATGAAGCGGGTGTACATAGTGTGATTCCACCCCGCCGTGTCGGTGGCAACATGGATATCCGCGACATTTGTGCCGGCACCGAACTCTATCTTCCCGTCGAGGTGAACGGTGCGTTGTTCTCCGTCGGCGACACGCATGCCGCGCAGGGGGACGGCGAGGTGTGCGGAACGGCGATCGAAAGTCCCGTATCTCTGGCGGCAGAGTTCGAATTGATCAAAGGGGCGAACCTCCCGTTTCCCCGATTCACCACGCCGGGCCCCGTGAGTCGTCACCTGGACGCAAACGGCTACGAGGTCACCACGGGCATTGGTCCGGATCTGATGGAAGGAGCCAGGGCTGCAGTATCCGGGATGATCGACCTGCTGACGAAACAACACCATATCAGTGCAATCGATGCTTACCTGCTGTGCAGTGTTTGCGCCGACTTGCGCATCAACGAAATCGTCGACCGACCTAACTGGATCGTCTCGCTCTACTTCCCGCGTATCGTATTCGAGTGACATCATCAAGGAGATCTCATGGCTCGCCAGAGTTATTCGATGGTGCATCGATAAAGGCGGCCCAGGTATGCTCCTGCCCAGGCATCAGGCTGGATTCGATCGAGTTGGAATGGACACCGCCCTAAGTCACCGCACGCAACACCAACGTATCGTCCGCGCCCCGCTTCACACCAGCGCCGAAAGGTCGGCTCTCCTGATTGAGCGTTTCTTCGAGCCATCGAATGCCTTCTTCAGGCGCCCGGTTGATGCAGAAGCGCCGTATCTGGACCGGTGTCATCGACAGCTCGACCAGCTTGCCCGTACCAGGGTCGAGGGTAGGGAAATACATCAGCGCGAGGTCGCCGCGATACGATTCCTCACCGCTGATGCCTTCGTAGTCGTTGATGAAGTCGCCGGCGCCGTACAGGATGAGCTTGTCCCGATACACCTCGATGCCCTTCACGTGATGCGATGAATGCCCGTGTACAACATCAGCCGCTGCCGAATCTATGAGGCCGCGCGCGAAACGTCGCTGCGACACGGGTATGTCGAAATCGAAATTCGCACCCCAATGGATCGAGACGACAACAATATCGGCAGGCTGCCTGACCGTATGCACCTGTGCCGCGATCGCGCGTACGCAATCGGCGGACAGATCCTTGAGCCGGTTCACGCCAGCGCGGCCCCGGACGGCAGCCCAGTTCTCACTCACGCCGCTGCTTTCCGTCGCATAGGCAAAGATCAGCACTCTGCCGCCGCCCGCCAGGTCGATCAGCGCGGGCGTGGCCGCCTCGACCTCGTCCTGCCCTGCGCCCACCGTATGAATAGCGGCGGCATGCAGGGTATCCAGGGTTTCGGTCAACCCACGGTAGCCCCAGTCGAGCACGTGATTGTTCGCGAGCGAGCAGCAGTCGATTTTCGCAGCGCACAGGACAGGTACGTTGGCAGGATGCATGCGGTAATGGATGCCCTTCCCCGGCCATGCGTCCTCGCTGCATGTAACGGCCGTCTCCAGATTGATGATGCGTGCGTCAGGACTCACTCGCTCCAGTTCGTGCAGCGCATCGCCCCACACATAGTCGAATGGGACACACTCCGGCAAGGGGCCGGATTTCGCCTCGGCGAGGCTCACGTAGTCTCTCGCCGAACGCACGCACGGCTCGAAGAGATGGGGCCGGTTGGGATGCGCCAATATCTGATCGATACCACGCCCCAACATCACGTCCCCGCACAGAAACAGCGTGATGCAGTTCATGCATTAGACCAAAGCAATTCCCAGCGCCGCCAGTAGTCGAGTATCTCAGCAGCGCCACTCCGGCGTGTGGATGGCATCCGGTTACGACCTGGCGTCACGTTCGTCTCGAGGTAGCAAGCTCTTTGCGAGGCCATCGCCGGAATGCGCACCGCCGCGACGCTTTCAGCATAGTTCGCCGACATTTCAGCGTCCAGACAGGACATCCGCGCAGTGGCGCTGCGCATGTCGTTCCCGACCGTCGGGCTTCGGTATCGGACGGCGGTCCGCCACCACTTCGCCGCCGCGAAGCGAGGTCTTACAATCGGGACCTGTCCCGCGCACGGCGACGCGTCGCCAGGCCCTGCCCCGGCCAGAACGGAACAGGAGACAGGCGCATCGCGGTTACTCATCGCCTCGATGCGAGGAACGCTGACCTGAAAGGCGGTACAGGACTCCAAGGGAGGCTATGCGATGCTCGCACTCTTTACCGATTTCGGCGCCGACGACATCTATGTCGGACAGGTACGTGTCGCCTTGCTGCGACATGCTGCAGCCGGCACCCCCATCATCGACGTGCTGCATACCGCCCCAAACTACAACTCGCAGGCAGGCGCGCATCTGCTCGCGGCGCTTGCGCCGTGGTATCCGCCAGATAGTGTCTTTCTGGCCGTGGTAGATCCCGGCGTGGGTAGTGAGCGGGATGCCGTCGTGCTGCAAGCCGACGGGCAGCGGTTCGTCGGGCCGGACAACGGGCTGCTGTCGGTCGTGGCGGGGCGCGCGGCGCGTACCCGGACCTGGCGGATCATCTGGCGTCCCGCCGCGCTCTCCGCCTCATTTCATGGTCGCGACCTGTTCGCCCCGATGGCAGCATGGGTCAGCCGCGGCGAGTCGCCGCCCGACAAGCTCGTTGAGACGACAGGCTTGCGTGTGCAGTTGGATGCGGGGGATCTCGCCGAGATCATCTACATCGATCACTACGGCAATGCACTGACGGGGCTGCGGGCTGGAGCGGTGCCGAGGACTGCACGGCTGAGCATCGCAGATGCCGACGTCGAATATGCCCGGGTCTTTTCCGACGTCATGGCCGGTCAAGCCTTCTGGTACGAAAACTCGATCGGGCTCGTCGAGATCGCCGTGAATCGTGGCAGCGCCGCTACGCAGCTTGGGGTACGTATCGGATCTCCCGTTCAAGTGAACAGGGGCCGTGAATCGGCGAGATAGCGCCAGGCAAATATCCCGGCGTCTGCCCGCAGACCGGCTGCGCAGCATCGACCTATAATATTTTATGGGGCGTATGGGCGGATGAACGTTCCGGGGCACGGCCATGATCAATGCGGATCTTGGGGAACAGCTTGAGGGCTACGTCGCGAAGCTGGTTAATTCGGGGCGCTACGGCTCCCAGAGCGAGGTCCTGCGCGAAGGCGTGAAGCTCATTCAGGATCGCGAAATGCAACTCAACGCGCTGGATGCGGTCATCGAGCGCGGCATTGTCGACTCCGAGGCAGGACGGGGCAAGCCCGCCGCAGATGTGTTCGACCGGCTTGAAGCAAAGTATCGTGCGATGGCGAGCACCAGGCCATGATTGTCCAGATTCTTCCTGACGCTGAGGCCGACCTTGAGGCGATCGGCGACTACATGGCCCGCGACAACCCCCGTCGTGCGCTGGGTTTCGTGCGCGAGTTGCGCGAGAAGTGCACGCGGCTGGCCGACATCTGTTTTGCATTCCCGATCGTACCGCGCTACGAAGAGCGTGGCGTGCGTCACCGGGTTTATGGCGGTCACCAGATTTTCTACCGCGTCGTTGGCGAGCCTCCCGCGCGCATCGACGTCATTCACGTCCTGCACAGCGCGCGCAACTACGCCGCCATCCTTTTTCCCTGAATTCACCTGAGCCACGCGACAACGATCCGCCTGCTTCTGCCGGTGGAGTTTCGCCGTTGAGCATCTTACTGGCGGATGTGACGGTGTTGTTCAAACGCGGTCTGGCATGACACGCAGCGGGCCGTGTAGGGCGCGGCGGCAAGCCGCTCATAGCCGATTGGGTCCCCGCACTCGACGCAGGCGCCGTACAGGCCGGCGGCGATGCGTGCCAGCGCGGCGTCGATCTGCAGCAGTTCGTTGCGGTCGTGCCGCGCGAGCGCCGCGCGCAACTCGTCGCCGGCCTTGCGCGAGGCGGTCTCGTCGGGATGCGACTCGGGGCCTAGCGCTTCGGGCGGTCGGGCCCCGGCGAGATCTCCGTATTCGCCGTGCAGCGCCGCCAGCAACTCGCGACGGCGCTCGCCGAGCCGGTGCTGTAAGAGCGCGAGTTCGGAAGAGGTGAGCGTGATCATGGACAGGTTCGATGTGTTCTGTAACGCCCCGCACGACGGGCATACATCAAGTATAGGTTTTGCAGATGATCGGATGGTTCGGGACAGTTCATCCTCCTGAAGGCCGCATTGAGCGCATCGACGCCGAGCTTCTGAACCTGGTTGCCCGCTCCGGGCAGGAGCCGTTGCTTCCTTCGGCGAGTTCACGTGTGCTCCGATTTCGCGCAACTCTGACGTCGTCACAAACGGCTGGTCGAACATCTCCGTGCATTGGTGTGATGCATGCATGGCTTGATCGGGTAGCGGTGCATGGTCGGATCAGAATACATAACTGATAGCTTATAGATTGCGTTAAAAACATTAATTATCATAAATTGATTGGCAGCCTTAGTCTTTAATCAACCCTTCACGCCGCGCTCCGGTCACTGCACCCGAGCCGCCGGCAGTTTGACCAAGGGGCGAAGTCGAAGGAGATGGCCATGAACACCACCGAGAAGTCTCTGCATTATCTGGTCGACAAGTGGCTTGCTCCCGCTCCATCCGTGCGGATCCGTGTGGTCCAGTTTGGCCGTATTCAGGGAGGCAGCAGGCGCTACGTGCATGTCGAAGCATCGGCGCCGAGTGGCACCCGTGCCATCTTTTTCTTTCTGCACGATGACGGCTGCTGGTGCGTATTTCCGCCCCAGAACGCGCAACCGTCGATGACCGCTCATCGGCTTGCGGCTTGAGCTGCGCCGCAACACACTCACAGCCATCTGAATGAGGGCAGGCGTCGAATAACCCCGATATATTGCAGGCGGCGACATCCAGTGTCGCCGTCTGGCCCTCCATTCACGCCAACGCGAAAACTCAGGGTGCGTATCGCGATGCGTAACTCGCGGCACGCGCAGCCAATTGTGCTTGCCGGTCCGCCGCAGTGACGTACTTTGTCGTCGAGGGAAGAACACTGAGAAGGTCGCTCAGCTTCACAAGCTGGGCCGTCGCCGATGGTCCCACCGCAGCGGCTGTCGCGGGCAACCCTTGCCAGCGCAGGTTAAGGAAGCCCTGGTGCAGACCAACAGTGTCAACCCAGTTGTAGACGCCAGGATCTTTGGGGGATACCACGAACGTGTACGTGCCATCCGGGTTGGGTATTGCTTGCGTGTTGTTTAATGTCTGGGTGTGGTCAATGTAGTCGGTCGTGATCGTCCACCGCCCGTAGGCCGGCGCGATGAAGTATTTTGCCCCGCCGAGGTTGACGTTGAGAACGAGTGCTTCATCGTCGGCAAGTTGAAATGCACTATAGGTGGCCGCCTGGTTCGCGAGGCGCCCGCCCGTTCCGCCAAGCGACAGCGCGGGGAGCGTATTGACCGGTTGAGCGTACCCAAGGGTGTTGTAGGCAATGAAGGGCGCCGCCGCAGCCGAAGTTTGTAGCGTCGCTGCGAGGGTCGCAGCCAGCGTATCCGCGGTCTGTGCTTGCGTCGAGACACTCGGCACCCGCTGTATCGCCAGACTGTTGAACTGTTGTACTCCCCATTCGTTGATCGTATCGCGCACGAAGATAGACGCTGCTCCAGACACCAGCTGGATATGATTGCCGGACCCGCCCGACGACGGGTCAGCGTTAATGACGAAACTTCCGTCCGCGCTGGTAACGAGCTGGTCGCCGGCGAGGTTGGAGAGCGTCGCGCTCGTGCTGCTATAGAGGCTGAAATTGAAATCGACTGGCTTTTGCGCGTGGACTGTTCCGGTGATGACGTAGCTCGAAGCCGAGTCGACCGGGATCTTGCGGTAGATGGTGTCCGGGTTATCAAATGTTGTCCGCGATCCCGGCACGTTCATTCCGTGCCAATTGTGCGGAGCTGCAAGAAACGAAACCACCTTCGGGGCACTGGCGTCGCCCGAAGCAAGCGATAGCGCGTAGGCGAACAAGCTCTCATCGACCGCTTCATCGAGATTTGTCAACGCCTCATCTGATACACCGCCGGTTGCCTGAGCAGCCGCTAGCCACGTTGCTTTAAGCGTCGCTTTCGCCGCAATCACAGCGGGCGCTTGAACGACAGCGATTGCGAGTTTCTCGGCGGCCAGCTGATCCTGGGTCGCCAAAGGGTTTGGGCTATCCGTAATACTGCTTCCTCCGCAGGCATCCACGATGAATGGAAGTGCGACCAGAGCTATCAGACGTCTTTTGAACATGTCGAGCGTGCGTAAGTTATTAAAATTTTTGAACGCACAATCTATAGGGGGTTGAGGCGCAGCAGAACCAAGAAAAACGAATATGGAAAGTCATTCTTCGGCTATGCCACTTCCTTTCGGAGCATACTGCGTCGGCGGCAGGCCGACATGACGCGTGAACGCGACGCTGAATGCGCTTGCCGAGCTATAGCCCACGCGCGCCGCGATCGTCGCGACGCCAACTTCGTTTCGGCGCAGCAGGTTTTTGGCGATGGCCATGCGCCACGACAACAGATACTCCATCGGCGCGACGCCGACTGCGCGGCTGAATCGATCGAAGAAAGACGAGCGTGAAAGCGCGGCGGCTTTCGCGAGTTGCGCGATCGTCCAGGGCTTTTCCGGGCTTTCGTGCATCTGGCGGATGGCGAGCGCGAGACGGGCATCGGCGAGACCGCGTACGAGCCCGGGCGATGCACCCGTTTGCGTCGATCGCAACGCTTCGATGAAAAGCACTTCGAGCAGGCGCGCCAGCACGACCTCGCGCGCGGGCCGCTGCGCGCGCGATTCGTCCCGCACGAGCTTGACGAGCGTCGCCAGCCTGCTATCGCCGCGCACGAGCACGAGCTCGGGCAGAAGCGAGACGAGCAAGGCCGCATCCGGCGAACCAAAAGCGCAGAGGCCAGCAAGCCATTGAGCTTCCGGCGCGGCCGACGCATCGCCGAAACGAAAACTGCCGTCGGGCAGCAGCGTGGGCGCAATATCGGAGACGTCGTCATCGTCGGGCGGATTGATGCTCGACATCGCGAAGCTGAAAACCTGGGGCCCGAGCACGAAGTCGTCGGCCTGAAGAATGTGCGGCTCGCCGCCATTGACGGATAGTCGAAGCGACCCTTCGAGCACCACGCAATAGAACGGCTGTCCGACTTCCGTGCGGCTCGCGCGCCAGCGCCCCGCGCCGCTGACCACTTTCGAGAACGTGGGTGTCGGCTGGAGCAATGTGACGACTTCGGCTAGCGGGTCGATCATGATCGGACGATCTCGAATGAAACGTGGACTTTCGATTGTAGCTAATCCGGCCGGTCACGACGTATCGTGGAGGGACTGTCACCGACCACAGGAGTCGACATGAAGACCGTCTTGATTACCGGATGCTCGTCCGGATTTGGCCTCGAAATCGCGCGTTATTTTCTGGATCGCGACTGGCGCGTGATCGCGACGATGCGCACGCCGCGCGAAGATGTTTTGCCGCGCTCCGATCGTCTTTCGATCCTCATGCTCGATGTGAAGGATCCGCAAAGCACTCGCGCCGCCATTGATGCAGCCGGTCCCATCGACGTGCTGGTCAACAACGCGGGCATCGGCTTTCTGAACGCTCTCGAAGGTACGCCGATGGACACCGCGCGCGATATCTTCGAGACCAATACGCTCGGCACCATCGCGATGGCACAGGCTGTGTTGCCGCAATTCCGCGAGCGCCGCGAAGGCGTGATCGTCAACGTCACCTCGACCGTCACGTGCAGACCGCTGCATTTGCTGTCCGTCTATACCGCGAGCAAGTCCGCGGTCAACGCGTTCAGCGAATCGCTCGCGCTCGAACTGGAGCAGTTCAATGTGCGCGTGCGTGTCGTGCTGCCAGGACGCGCACCTTCCACGCGCTTCGGCGAGAACGCGCAGGCACGCATGAAAAGCGGCTTTCCCGAGCCGTACAGCGCACTCGTGCAGCAGATTTTTGCGCACTGGGAGAATGAGACGACCGTCACCCACGCATCGGATGTCGCCGAAGCCGTTTGGCTCGCCGCCACCGATTCATCGAGCCCGTTCAACATCCCCGCCGGCGAAGACGCTGTCGAGTGGTACAACGCGCGCGCTAAATAGCGCCGGGAAGTTCTGGCCGTGGATGTCGTGCAGTGAGATCTACGGCATCGTTTCCAACGTTTTCTTCAGCCGTGCGACCGCCGTGTCTGATTCCTGCTGGATTCGCGCTCGCACGAACAAGACATTCACCGCCTCAAACCAGAGTGACGGTGCGCGGTATATGAACTCACGCTCGAATCGCGTCCCGGACGCTTCGGGAGTGAGCGAGTAGCTCACCAGGCCGGCGGACTTGCCATCTATGGTGCCGACAATCACCCATTCGCGCGGACGATCCCGCACGGCAACCGTCCACACGACGCTCCCCCGGCGACCCGCGACGCGAAATTCTTCCGTGACCTGTTCGCCAACGTCTAACGAGTGATCGGTCGCCCCCCTAACGGATAGCGACGACGGGTGCCAATTGGGCCAGTGCGACGGTGTCGTCACGTAGTCGAAAACGACCGTGTCCGGTCGTTCGATCGAGATCACGGTGACAATCTTCGTCGTAAGGTTGACGAACCCAGGCAACGGCAGGGCAAACAGGGCAAAGACCGTTAAGGCTGCCAGGATCGCACTGACCCATCTCAATGGCGATTTCATTTACGACTCTGGGAAGTATCGCGCACACGTAGGCGGCCGTGCCGCTACATTCCCCCCTTTCAGGTTAGTGATCCACCTCGCTGCCGAACCTGCGGTACTCTGCGTTGCTCCACGGTAACCGGGGATGGCGGCACTGGCCGCGAATGCCGGTTTGGCGCATCGCTTACCAGGCGAAATACCTGCACGGCATCTTCCAGTGTGCACGCCTGTTCTTGCATGCTGGCGGCCGCGGCTGCCACCTGCTCGACCAGGGCAACGTTTTGCTGGAGCCGTTCATCCATCTGCCCGATCGCGCGGTTGATTTCCCCGATGCCGGTACTTTGCTCGTTGCTCGCGTGGGTAATCTCGCCCATCAGGGCGACCACACTATCGACGGCCGTGACGATTTCGGTCATGTCCCGGCCAGCCTGGTCGACCAGTTCGCCGCCTGTTTTGACGTTGCCGACCGAGTCAGTGATCAGCGCCTTGATTTCCTTGGCGGCCATGGCGCTGCGCTGGGCCAGGCTGCGTACCTCGGCGGCGACTACCGCAAAGCCGCGTCCCTGGTCGCCGGCGCGTGCCGCCTCGACCGCCGCGTTCAAAGCAAGGATATTGGTCTGAAAAGCAATTGAGTCGATCATGCCGATGATGTCGACGATCTTGTGTGAACTGCCGCGGATCAACGACATGGTCGTGACCACATGGCCCACCACGTCGCCGCCTTTGACCGCGAGATCGGAGGCCGAGGCGATGTGCTGGTTGGCGTGCGCAGCGCGGTCAGCATTGGCGCGGACCATCGCCGTCAATTGCTCCATCGTCGAAGCGGTTTCCTCGAGCGAGCCAGCCTGCGCCTCGGTGCGGGAGGAAAGCTCCGCGTTGCCGGCTGCAATTTCGCGCGCGCCCGTGGCGATCATATCGGAGGCACGTCGCACGTTGCCGACTACCGAGGCCAGACCGACACTGATGCCGTTCATTGCCTGCATCAACTGGCCCAACTCGTCACGCCGGCTGACATGCACCTGGGCGGTCAAGTCGCCGGCCGCCAGTTTTTCCGCGGCGGCTTTGGCTTCGAGCAGTTGCATGCCGAGACCGCGCCGGGTCGTCACGTAGACCAGCGCGCTGACCAGCAGCGCGCCGAGTAACCCGAAGCCGATCACCTCGGTTTGCAGGAAAGGAGACAACGCCGCTGCCGGTCCCGGCCGGTCGGCGGGGATCACTGCCTGCAGCAGCCGGCCATAGCCCAGCAGGAATGCGCTATTGGCGGCCAAGGTCAGCAGCGCGAGTCTGCCTCCAATCGACAGGTTCCACACATCGCTGACATCGAGTCCGACGTACATCGCGCCGATGACCTCGCCGGTACTATCCCGGATCGGCTCGTACCGTGTCATGTATTGCTTGCCGAATAGCGTGGCGTATCCGGTATAGGGTTGCCCGGAGCGCAGCATCCGATAGCCGGGGTGCGAGCGGTCGAGTACTGTGCCCACAGCTCGCTCGCCCGTTTGCTTTTTGACCGAAGTAGCGACGCGCACGAAGTCTTCGCCTATTCCGACGAACAGTGTGCCCGTCGCGCGGGTCTTGTCGGTGAAGCGGTCCACTTCGCTGTAGTTGAGGTTCAGCAGCGTGTTGCCGTTCAGCAACCTGGGGGTCATGACACCGAGGATGTCGACACCGTTCGATGCGTCGCGTGTGAATGGAGCTGGAAAATACCCGGCGAGCGTACGCGCATGACGGCGCACCTGCGTCTTAAGTGGCAGCAGAGAGTGCATGGAGTGAACCCCCGGTCGACTGTGTCAGCGAGCCAAAATAAATCAGACTTATTAGTTTGAATGCATTAGACAGAATATTGCTTGAGATGGCAATAGATTATCGTCGCTAATCTCAATCGAAATTCAGCGAGGCGAAGCCGCATATCCCGGGATAAATACAGCGCGTAATCACGCAAACGTTTGGCAAAGAGCCCGTGGCGCAAACGGTGCGGGTACCTAGGATTTGTCGTCGGTATAACTCTCTCGCGGAGGGTACACGCCGGCGAGGCGGGCGATCAGGATCGCGACGAACAAGCTGCCGGTGATCTGTTCGACCATGCACATGCCGCGTGCCGGACGCGTGAGGGGCGTGATGTCGCCGAAGCCCGTGCTCGTGAGGACGGTTATGCTGAAGTAAAGCGCGTCGGAATAAACGAGCCGCCCCGGCTGCCCGACGATCATGTAAGACTGCGGATAGAAAAATCCGATGCTCGCGTAGACGTACGCCCAGAGGACACCGATCAACAGATACGCCGCCGCGGCGCCAAACAGCTTGTCCGGCGTCATGATTTTGGGCTGGAACACGTAGCGCAGAAGATATACGACCGTGATGAAATACAGCACGGTGCTGAACATCCAGGATACAGCGAGGCTGCGATCGTCGTCGTGCCACAGGCCGAGGTACTGGAACCACATGGCCGGAATGGCAAAAACCAGCGCCATCACGAACGGCAGGGTCGTGCGGCCGACCGCTGCCACGGTCGCTATGAGGAGGAACATGTTGACGACGTTCAGAACGAGCCGGCCGCTATCGCTCGCCGGCACGAACGACACCGCGCCGATGAGAATAACCAGCACGCCGAACAGCCAGAAGCAGCGCTGGTAAAAGATGCGAGACAGCGCTTCGCGCGTGGTACGCAAGGCCATGGTGACCTCTCCCCTGCTTCGCTGAGAGTATCTCGGTCTACGCCTATGGTTCCAGCAGGCGACGCATAAACGGACTCCCAATTCGCGCGCAGTCGTACCTTTTCCGACGCTGACAAAATGGGGTTTACGCGAGTTCGACGCCCGTCAATCGCGATTGATCAGCAGACCTACCAGCAGCCCGACACCGGCCGCTATCCCGACGGATGCCCACGGATGCTCGTGTACGTAGTCGTCGGTAGTGTGGGCAGCCTTCTTGCTGGTTTCGACCACCACGACCTGCACATCCATGGCCTTTTTCCTGGCGCCTTGCAGGCGCTCCAGCGCCCTTTCGAGTAGTTTCGAAGTCCCTTCGGTTGGGGGAGCGCTTTCGGTCTGAGGGACCTGATTTTCCAGTTCGGCGGGCGTGGCATTGGCGTCAGACATCGGTTTCTCCCTGTTGATTCTCAACGTGAATACATCCCGACACACTTACCAATAGCATGATGACTTGCGAATGATGCGTTGCAATTGGACCTTGGTCCTATTCGCCCACTACCCGGTCAGACGGCTGCCGAACGACAACCACGTGTTGCGTCGTTACGTGTCCTCTTGATGCGGATCAAGGAGAGCACCGGAAGCGGCTTCCGCCAGGGTTTTCCCTGCTTCGCCACACCCGAAAATATCCTAATATCAATCAGTTAAAACTAACTAACTCGTCAATTAGTGTGGTGCACATGCCCCAAGCCGCGCGTTCCAGAATGGGTCGCCGTCCTCATGCGCAGGACTTCGACGCACGCGAACATCTGCTCGCCGTCGCGGTGGCGTTGTTCGCCGAGCGCGGTATCGCCAACACGACGGTTGCGCAGATCGCGGCGGCGAGCGGGGTGACGTCCGCGATGGTGCACTACTGGTTCCAGACCCGCGAAAAGCTGCTCGACGCCCTGTTCGAGGAAAAGATCGTCGCCGCGTTCGGCGCGATCTGGGATCCGGTCGATCCCGAACACGACGATCCGCTCACGCTGACGCAAGGCATCGTCAAGCGCATGTTCGACGTCACCGAAACCATGCCGTGGCTGCCTTCGTTGTGGCTGCGCGAGGTCGTCAACGAAGGCGGTCTGCTGCGCGAGCGCGCGTTTGCGCGTATCCCCCTGCAAAAGCTCGCCGCGTTTGGTCAGAACATCGCGCGGGGCTGCGCGTCGGGCCAGTTGAACGCGCAGCTCGAACCATTGCTGCTGTTCAACTCGGTGCTCGCGCTCGTGATGCTGCCGCAGGCAACCGCCAGGATCTGGCAGCGCCTGAATCCGACCACCTCGTTCGATCGCGCGACGCTCGAACGCCACGTCGTTGCGCTGCTCACGCAGGGCATGAGCGTGACCGCGGCGGCGCAGGTGAAGGCGACGTCCACCGCACGGCGCGCGAAAGGAAAACCGTCATGAATGCGTCTGCCAGCTCATCCATGCGTGTCGCGTTGCTCGCGCTCTGTATCGCGTTCGCGAGCTGTTCGCAACAACCGGCGAACACGTGGCAAGGTTATGTGGAAGGCGAGTTCCTGTACCTCGCGTCTTCGCAGGCTGGGCAGTTGACCGAGCTCGCGGTCTCGCGCGGGCAGACCGTCGCGCAGGACACGCCGCTGTTCGCGCTCGAAGCGCAGAACGAGACCGAGGCCGTGGCACAGGCCAACGAGCAACTGCGCGCGGCTCGCTCCCAGCTTGCCGATCTTGGAACCGGCAAGCGTCCCCCCGAGGTCGACGTGACGCGCGCGCAACTCGTGCAGGCCGAAGCCGACGCCTCGCGTGCCGCGACCCAGTTCCGTCGCGACGAACAGCAGTTCGGCGCGGGCGGCATCGCGCAAAGCCAGCTCGACGACTCGCGCGCGAACGCGCTATCGAGCGCAGCACACGTGCGCGAACTGCAGAGCCAGCTCGCCGTCTCGCGTCTGCCGGGGCGGATCGAACAGATCCGCGCGCAACAGGCACAGGTCGATGCAGCGCAGGCCCAGCTCGGCCAGGCCCAATGGAAGCTCGATCAGAAAAGCGTACACGCGCCGCACGCGGGCCTCGTGTTCGACACGATGTATCGCAGCGGCGAATGGGTGCCGGCCGGCAGCCCCGTCGTACGCATGCTGCCGCCGGAGAACGTCAAGGTGCGCTTTTTCGTGCCCCAAGGGGTGGTCGGTTCGCTCGCGCCGGGCCGTCGCGTATCGATTCATTGCGACGGTTGCGCCGCCGATGTGCCAGCCGTGCTCAGCTTCATTTCGGACCAGGCGGAGTACACGCCGCCCGTGATCTTCAGCAACGAAAGCCGCGCGAAGCTCGTGTTCATGGTCGAAGCCAGACCCCAGGTCGCCGATGCGCCGAAGCTGCGACCCGGCCAACCCGTCACGGTCACACTGCAATGAGTTCACCCGAAACCACCGGCAACGCGAACCATCCCGTGTACGCGATCGACGTGCACGGGCTGAACAAGCATTTCGGCACGAAGCACGTGGTCAACGATGTAACGCTACGCGTGCAGCGCGGCGAGATTTTCGGCTTTCTCGGCCCGAACGGCAGCGGCAAGACCACCTGCATCCGGATGATGTGCGGTTTGCTGACGCCCGACTCCGGCAGCGGCACGTGTCTCGGCTACGACATCGTGCATGACAGCGCGCAGATCAAGCGGCGCACCGGCTATATGACGCAGCGTTTTTCCTATTGGGAAGATCTGACGATCCGCGAAAACCTCGACTTCGTCGCACGCATCTACGAGATGAAGAACCGCCGCGAAGCGGTGGACCGCGCGCTCGAACAGCTTGGTCTTCAAAGCCGCGCGAAGCAACTGGCCGGTGCGTTGTCGGGCGGATGGAAGCAGCGTCTCGCGCTCGCCGCGTGCATGCTGCACGAGCCGGAACTGCTGCTGCTCGACGAACCGACCGCGGGTGTCGACCCGAGCGCGCGCCGCGACTTCTGGGAAGAGTTGCACCGTCTCGCCGCGCGCGGCATCTCGGTGCTCGTCAGCACGCACTATATGGACGAAGCGGAACGCTGCCACAAGCTCGCCTACATCGCCTACGGCAAGCTGCTCGCGCAAGGCACCTCGAAAGAGGTGATCGATTCGCAAGGGCTCGTGACGTGGGCCGTGTACGGCCAGAATCTCGTCGAACTCGGCGACCGGCTGCGCCGCTCGCCCGGCGTCGAGCAGACGGTGGCGTTCGGTTCGTCGCTACACGTGAGCGGTCCCGACACGCCCGAACTCCACGCGACGATCGACCGGCTGGCTCACTCGGACCCGGTGCTGCGGATCGAAAGACAGGAAACCGGCCTCGAGGACGTGTTCATCTTCATGATGAACCGCTCGACCGACAATTACGCCACCCCGGCCGCAGGCAAGGCATCATGAATTCCGCGCGCCGCCTCCCACGCTTTTCGCTGATGCGTTGGTGGAGCATCGTGCGCAAGGAGTTTCTGCAACTGAAGCGCGACCGCATCACGTTCGCGATGATGATCGTGCTGCCGATCATGCAGATGGCGCTGTTCGGCTTTGCGATCAATACCGACCCGAAGCATCTGCCGACCGCCGTCATTGCCGCCGATCACAGCGAATTCACGCGCAGCTTCATGATGGCGATGCGCAACTCAGACTACTTCGACATCGTCGCAACGCTGCCCGACGAAGAGTCCGGCCGCCGCGCGCTCTCGCAGGGCAAGGTGCTGTTCGTGCTGAATATCCCGGTCGGCTTCACGCGCGATCTGGCCAAGGGCGCGCGTCCATCGCTGCTCGTCGAAGCCGACGCGACGGACCCCACCGCGGTGGGCACCGCGCTGGGCGCGCTGCCGTCGATCGCGCAGTCGGTGTTGCAGAAGGACCTCACGGGTCCGCTGTCGTCGCTCGCAGTCGGCCCCGCCGCTTTCGACGTTCAATTGCACCGGCTCTACAACCCCGAAAGCCTCACCCAGTACAACGTGGTGCCCGGCCTGATGGGCGTGATCCTGACGATGACGATGGTGATGATGACGGGCCTCGCGATCACGCGCGAACGCGAGCGCGGCACGATGGAAAATCTGCTCGCCACGCCGGTGCTGCCGCTCGAAGTCATGACCGGCAAGATCGTGCCTTACGTGGCGATCGGGCTGGTTCAGGTAAGCATCATTCTCGCGGCCGCGCGCTTCGTGTTCAACGTGCCGTTCGAAGGCAGTCTGATCGCGCTGTATCTGTCAGCGCTATTGTTCGTCGCGGCCAATCTGACGATCGGCATTACGCTCTCGTCGCTCGCACAGAATCAGTTGCAGGCCATGCAACTGACGATGTTCTATTTTCTGCCGAATATCCTGCTCTCAGGTTTCATGTTCCCGTTCGCGGGTATGCCGAAATGGGCGCAATACATCGGCAATCTGTTGCCGCTGACCTATTTCAACCGGCTCGTGCGCGGCATTCTGCTCAAAGGCGTCGGCTGGGCCGACATGTGGCCGCATGTGTGGCCGCTGCTGGTCTTTCTGTGCGTCGTGATGGGTGTCGCCGTGAAGTTCTATCGACGCACGCTCGATTGAGGAAGGCTTGCAATGGGTTCTGTTCCTCCCGTAGTTTTTCGGAGTGCGACCTGTCGGTCCGCCGCGTTCTGGCTCGCTACTTTCGGCGCCAGCGCGACATTGTGCGCGTGTGCGGTCGGCCCGGATTTCCATCGTCCCGACGTGACCAGCACGTCGAGCTATTCCGCCGCACCGCTTCCGGCACGCACCGTCACCGCCGAGGGACCCGGCGGCACCGCGCAGCACTTCGTGCCGACCGATGTGCCCGGCGACGGCTGGTGGCGGGCGTTCGGCTCGCCGGTGCTGAACGCGCTCGTGCAACAGGCGCTCGACGATAGCCCGACCCTCGCGCAAGCCCGCGCGAAACTCGACGAAGCGCAGCAGGACTATCGCGCGCAGGCGGGTGGCACACTGTGGCCACAAGTCGATGCGAACCTGTCGACCACGCGCGAGAAAATCGATCCCGAGGCGCTCGGCTTCGGTCAGCTCGCGCAGGGCCGCTCGTTTGCGCCGTTCACGCTGTACAGCGCACAGGTCACGGTGTCGTACACGCTCGATCTGTTCGGCGCGAATCGCCGCGCGCTCGAAGCGGTGGCCGCGCAGGTCGACTATCAGCAATATGAACTCGAGGCCGCGCGTTTGACGCTCGCCGGCAATGTCGTGACGGCGGCGATCCGGCGCGCGTCGCTGGCGCGGCAGATTGCACTCACCGAAGCGCTGCTCGCGAACCAGATGCAGCAACTCGACATCACCGAACACCGCTATCGGGCGGGCGGCATCTCCGAGGTCGATCTGCTGAGCCAGCGCACGCTCGTTCAGCAAACCCGCGCGACGTTACCGCCGTTACGCACGCAACTCGCGCAGACCGATCATCAACTCGCGATCTATCTGGGACGTGCGCCGGCAGAGTTGCCCGCCACGCACGACCTCACTGCGCTCGACCTCGATACGCTCGTGCTGCCGGCCGACTTGCCGCTGACGTTGCCGTCGACGCTCGCGCAGCAGCGGCCCGACATCCGCGCGTCCGAGGCGCTATTGCATCAGGCGAGCGCGAACATCGGCGTCGCGACCGCGAACCTGTATCCGCGCATCACGCTGTCGGGCAACGCGGCGACCGAACGCATCAATGTGTCCGACGTGCTGACGGGTTTCAACGTGTGGAATTTCGGCGCGGGTCTCACGCAGCCGCTTTTTCACGGTGGTGAACTGCTCGCGCGCAAGCATTCGTCCGAAGCGGCCTACCAGGCGGCGCTCGCCGTCTACAAGCAAACCGTACTGCAGGGATTGCAACAGGTCGCCGACGCGCTGCGCGCGCTCGATCAGGACGCCATCGCATTGCAGGCGCTCGACGCCGCGCAGCGCAGCGCGCAACGCAGTGCCGGCATTGCCGGTCAGCGCTATGCGGCGGGCGGCATCAGTCAATTGACGTTGCTCGATACGCAGCGGCAGGAGTTGCAAACCGGACTCGATCGCACGAAAGCCGCCGCACAGCGCTATGCCGATACCGCCGCGCTGTATCAGGCGCTCGGGGCGCGGCCTTAAGTCAGGTGCTTCGGAGAGCTGATGCGGCGCCTAATCCGTACGGAAAACGGCCACGGCGTCGCGCAGAGAACGCGCCTGTTCCGTCATCGCCTGCGCCGCCGCGGAGGCTTCTTCGACGAGCGCAGCGTTCTTTTGCGTCACTTCGTCCATTTGCACGACGGCGTGATTCACCTGCTCGATGCCGGTACTCTGTTCGTTCGACGCTGCCGAGATATCCGCAACGATCGTCTTTACCTGATGTACCGAACCAACGATGTCGTCGATGATCCCGCCAGCGCTTCGCACGAGATCGGAACCGGCCGCCACGCGCTCCGATGACTTGCTGATCAGCGCCTTCACTTCCTTCGCTGCCGTTGCGCTTCGCTGCGCGAGCGCACGTACTTCGCCGGCGACGACCGCGAATCCTCTCCCCTGTTCGCCTGCGCGAGCGGCCTCCACGGCGGCGTTCAGCGCGAGAATGTTGGTCTGAAAAGCGATCCCCTCGATTACCGCGATAATCTCACCGACCTTCGACGAACTCTCGCTGATGCCAGCCATCGTCTCGACGACACTGCGCATCACGGCACCGCCCTGCGTCGCAGTGTCGGACGCCTTTTCAGCAAGCGACGAGGCGAGGCTCGCATTGCCTGCGTTCTGGCGCACGGTGCCCGTCAATTCTTCCATGCTGGCCGCCGTTTGTTCCAGCGACGCGGCCTGCTCCTCGGTGCGGGCCGACAGGTTCAAATTGCCTGCTGCGATTTCCGAACTTGCCGTTGCGACTCCGTCCGCATTGCGGCGCACTATGCTCACAACGCCCGACAGGCTCGACTGCATATCGGCAAGTGCACCCATCAGCGCACCGAGCTCGTCGGGACGAACCGCATGTATTCGCGAGGTCAGATCGCCTTGCGCCACCCTGCGCGCTACGTCCACCGCAGCGGTAAGCGGCCGGGTGATAGTGCGGCTGAAGGCAACCGCGCCGCCCAGTCCTGCCGCGAACGCCACCATCATCGACAGCAGACTGATCGTCCCGGCGCGGCGGGCGTCGCTATCGGCTTGCGCGGACATCGCGGCCGTTTTCGCCGCGATCCGCTCGACGGCCTGGCCGAGCAAACGCGCCGGCTCGCGGTCGACGCCCGCCACGGCCCGGTCGCCTGCCGTCGGCTCGAAATCCGCGGCTTTGAACGCCTCAAGGCCCTTTCGATAGCCGCCGCCCATGCTCGCATGCGCGGTAGCGAACTGCTCGACTAGCGCGCGGGTGGCATTGTCATCGAGCGATGAAAGCAACGCTTTTGTCTGCTCGTCCACGAGGCGCTCCTGTTTCTCGAAGGCCGCCCAGCCCTTATCGAGCTTCGCCGGGTCCTTGGCGCGTAACAGGACGTCTTTCCATTCCTGGACTTGCAGTTTGAAATTGACGAGGATAGTGGCGGCTATCCGTTCATTTGCCACGTGGACGCGCACCAGTTCGTCATAGTCGTCAAGCGAACGGTGCATCGAGTAGAGGCCGTACATCGCGCCGGCGAACATCAGAAAGAGTGCAGCGGCAAAGGCGAGGGGAAGCTTGACAGTCAGTTTCATGCGAGGTGGGCAAAGGGGGGAGACCATGTCGACAGGGACGTGGAGGACTACAGCCTGCATGTCAGCGATTACCCTTGGGGTTTACGGCCACCGAGGGACGATCTGAATCCGGCCCCAGAAATAAGGTGGAAACCTCCGCTGGAAGCGCTATCAGTCGGAGACCCCATTCGCGTACAGCCAAAACCTTCGCAGAAACGATCACGTGCGCGCCGTACTTGACACAATGTGTCGACTGTCGCCGGAATCGTGTGAGGAGAGCGAAAGCTTTGTGGGTATTCGCAACCGGCGTCGACGAATGGCAGTGCTCACAATCGTTGAATGGGGGATCCTCACGAGCCTCATTGACCGGTTGAATCCGCAGCGGATTTCCGGGTAGACCGCTTACGGACAGACTGTCGGCCATATTGAGACGTTCGACAGAGCCGCATAGATCGTCAACAATGCAATGTCTCGCTGGACGCGACCTATCGCATTCGACTTGAAGTAACCGATAGCGTCGTCGATCTGCTTCAGTGCCGATATCAGGATTCACGTATGTCCCGCTCCGAACGTCTCCTTCATCTCCTGCAAGAATTACGTCGTTATCGACGTCCCGTGCGTGGTCAAGCCCTGGCCGAGGAGCTCGGCGTGAGCATCCGTACGCTGTACCGCGACATCGCCAGTTTGCAGGCACAAGGTGCAATGATCGAAGGGGAGCCAGGCGTTGGCTACGTTATGAAACCGGGTTTCATGCTGCCGCCCATGATGTTCCGCTCAGAGGAACTCGATGCCTTGATTCTTGGCATGCGCTGGGTGGCCGATCGCTGCGACAAGACGCTATCGTTCGGTGCGCTGAGTACGCTCGCGAAGATAGCAGCCGTACTGCCCACTGAACTCCGTCGTGAACTGGAGGAATCTTCGCTGCTAGTCGGCGCGCCGTTGAAGAGACATGCCCACAAAGTCTCGCCTGACCTTCTGCGTGCCGCAGTCCGAACAGAGCATAAGCTCAATATTACATACGTGGACGCCAGCGGTTTTCAGTCGCAGCGTGTCGTTTGGCCCTTTGCCTTGGTGTATTTCGACCAGGCGCGAGTCCTGATGTGTTGGTGCGAGCTTCGAGCTGATTTTCGGAATTTCCGTTCGGACCGGATCTCTGGCGTCGAGCAGTTGAAAGAACGCTACCCGAAAAGGCGGTTAACACTGCTTCGTGAGTGGCGCAGGCTGAACCACGTCGCCAGCCGCACAATACTGCCAGAATCTGACAGCATCGACGATTAGACTGAGCTTCCTTTCCTGGCGAGGAGCTCTAAATGAAGTTAGCATCGGTTCGCGTTGTTACCCGGGATACCGACGGTCTGGTCGAGTTTTATCAAAGGCTTTCCGGTATCGAGGCTGTACGTCCGGCAGATGGATTTGCAGAAATACGATTCGGAGGAGCGACGCTTGCGATATCGTCTGAGCATCTGATCGAGCTTTTCAATGTCGGTGCTGCCACTGCGGCTGCAAATCGATCGGCGATCCTGGAGTTCGAAGTGGAGGACGTTGACGCGGTGTTCGAACGGATGAACGCGTCCGGGACAAACATCGTGATGCCGACGACATTGATGCCGTGGGGCAATCGTTCGCTTTTGCTGCGCGACCCGGACGGCAATCTCGTCAACATATTTTCTCGTCCCGAGCGTTGAGGAAGCCCGCCGTCACGACTGCCGGCCGCGTTGTTGTTTGTTCGTTCGCGAGCGGCCGCTTCGGGGAGACGCGACCGTTCCTTGTGGGTCGACTTATGCCTTATGAATAAATTTCGCGACGAGATGAGTGGCGCGTCGGATTGTGGGACGCAGTGCGGCCACGAGCGGACGGTCAGCTTCGGCTTGCAAATGCCATTGGACGGTTAGCCGATCCAGTAATCGAACCAAATCTTGCCAAATTCGTGGACGTTTCTGAGGACATCAGATGCAAACTCTATCTGGAACAACATGGAAGTTGGTCGAAGCATTTGCCTTCGATGAAGAGGGGCACGAATTGTCGCCCCCGCTGGGGAAATGCCCGATGGGTGTCGTCATGTTCGAGGCCGAACGGATGATCGTGGCTGTGATTGATGGAAGTTCCTCACTGCCCACAGATATTCAGAGGGTATTCGCCGCCTACAGCGGCAGGTATAGCTTTGATGGAATGGAACTTGTTACAAGCGTTGACGGCGCATCCGATCCTGATCTGGTGCAGCAGCAGATCCGTCACATACATTTCGAGAGCCCCACGCGCATTGCCATTACGCCAAAGAACAGAGTAATAGGCCGAGATGCAGGCCTGAAGTTTGTGTGGGAAAGGATCAGCTAGCGGGCATCAACGGTCAGTCAGCGGTCGCAGTTACATCGATGACAATGACGCTGGAACGGTATGCTTTCGGCAGAATCAACGGCGTGCCCCGTTCGATAATCATCAAGGAACAGAAGCTCCCAAATGAAGACCCGCTTGCTATGGAAGCTGGTGTGTATCGCTGCCGCTAGTTTCACCATGATCGCCGATGCGCAGCAGCCTGTTTGCCACAATGACGGATCGGGCGTTGATGCTGCCGTCTGTGCGCACGAAGATTTCGTGCGGGCTGACGCGCAGTTGAACGATGCTTACCAAGCAGCGCTCAACATGGTAGGTGCCGATAGCGAACGAGCCGATGCGAGAGCAGCGTTGGTGGCTGCACAACGGGAATGGATCAGGTTCCGTGACGCAGACTGTCAGGTGCAGGATCGCATCTTTCAACATGGAACAATGCGCGAAGCGACTGTGCAGTCGTGTCTAAAGGATTTGACAGAACAACGGACCAAAGAGCTGAAACAGCTTTGGCTACCGTAGCTGAACGGCCGCTATCGGCAAACTGGAAGGACCGTTCCGGGTCGGCAGCCGTCCCTTTCCCCGGAATTGCTCGAAGAACCTTAAGTCATCGATTCGTCATCGGTTCGCGAGCACCTCGCGTCGCACCTTGTTCAGCACGAGGTAAGCGAAAGAGCCGATCACGATGCCCCAGAACGCGGAACCGAGTCCGAGGAACGTCATACCCGACGCGGTTGCCAGAAACGTAATGACCGAGGCCTCGCGATGGTCCTCGTCCTGGATCGCGCCCATCACATTCGAGGTGATCGCGCCGATCAATGCGAGGCCCGCCAGGATCGCGACGAACTCCTTCGGCAGCATCCTGAACAGCGCGACGATCGCGCCGGCGAACGTGCCGCCGATCAAATAGAACACGCCGTTCGCAATGCCCGCGATATAGCGCTTGTCCGGGTCGTCGTGCGCATCCTTGCCGGTGCATAGCGCCGCAGTGATCGCGGCGATCACGATTGTGATACCGCCGAAAAACGCCACGCCGATCGACGCGATGCTCGTTGCGGTGATGATCGGCCGGGCCGGCGTGTGATAGCCGGACACGCGCAGAATCGCCATCCCCGGCAGGAACTGCCCCGTCAGACTGACGACGACGAGCGGCAACGCAAGACTCAGCGTCGAACTCAGCGTCCATTCGGGTTTGATGAAGATCGGCCGCGTGAGCTGCAGCGGTAGCGCGCCCAGATGCGCGGCGCCGAGCGCGATGGCGAGCGCCGTGCCCGTCAGCAGCACCAGCACGATGCAATAGCGCGGCAGCAGCCGCCGGAACACGATGTACGCGCCAATCATGCCGAACGCCAACGCGGGCATCGACGACGCCGCCTTGAACGCGTGCGTGCCGAACTGCAGCAGGATGCCGGCCATCATCCCGCAGGCGATGCCCTTCGGAATGCTGCGCACCAGCCGGTCGAAATAGCCCGACACGCCGATCAGCAGGATGATCACGGCCGCGGTGAGGTACGCGCCCACCGCCTGATGCAACGTCAACACCGGAAACAATCCGAGGAGCAGCGCGGTGCCGGGCGCGGACCACGCGGTGACGACGGGCACTTTCAGCTTCCAGCTCGTGAAGATGCCGGAGACAGCCGCGCCGATCGAGATGCCCCATACCCACGAAGCGACCATCTCGTTGGGCATGTGTGCCGCTTGCGCCGCCTGGAAGAAGATCACGAGCGGGCCCGCGTACGAAATCAGCACGGCCAGAAAGCCGGCCACGATGGCGGACACGGACCAGTCGGCCGCAACGGCGCGCGTGCTCGGCGCCTGGCTAGGGGTGGGGTTCATTGTCGATGTGGGTCAAGGCGGCCCGCCGCCCGTTAGCCCTGATCGCCGCCGCCAACCGGCAGCACGGTACCGGTGATATACGACGCTTCGTCGGAAGCGAGGAACAGGATCGCGCCGACCTGTTCGTCGATCGTGCCGTAGCGATGCATCAGGCTCGACGCGATCGTCTGATCGACGATGCCCTGATACCACGCCGCTTCCTGCTCGCTTTGCGGTGCCGTATTGCGCGGCACGCGGCGCGGCGGCGCCTCGGTCCCGCCGGTCGCGACCGCGTTGATGCGGATGCCGTGCCCGGCATGCTCGAACGCGAGGCTCGCGGTCAGCGCGTTGACGCCGCCCTTCGACGCCGCATACGGCACGCGATAAATGCTGCGCGTCGCAATCGACGACACGTTGACGATCGCCCCGCTCGCACGCTTCAACATCGCGGGCAACACCGCATGGCAGCACCACAGCGTTGGGAACAGTGAACGCCGCACCTCTGCCTCGATCTGCTGCGCTTCGTACTCCTCGTACGGCTTTGCCCAGATCGTGCCGCCAACGTTGTTGACGAGCGCGTCGATGCGGCCGAACGCATCGATCGCGAACGCCGTCATCGCGGTCGCGCCCTCGTAGGTTTCCAGGTCGGCGATAAACGCGCGCGCGTCGCCGCCTGCGCGCGTAATCTCTTCGGCCACCTCGTGCACGATCGGCGAGCGGTCGACCAGCACCACTGCCGCGCCCTCACGCGCCGCGCGCAACGCGACGCCACGGCCGATACCCTGGCCCGCGCCAGTCACGACGAGCACCTTGCCCTTGAAGCGATCGATGAAGGTCGAAGTCATGCTACGTTGCTCGCCGAAAATTTTTCGTAGTAGAAGTTCGCGGGCTCGACGCTGCTGTCGCGCAGCCAGCCCTGCACCGCTTCGACCATGGCGACCGGGCCGCACAGGTAGACATCGACGTCGCCGTCGTTCAGCCATTCGCTGTCGACGTGCGCAGTCACATAGCCCTTGCGCTCGTGATTGCTCGCGGCATCTACGACACAAGTGCGATAGCTGAAATCCGGCAGCGTGCGTTGCGCTTCTTCGATCTGTTCGAGCGCGACCAGATCGATGTCGTGGGTCACGCCGTACACGAGCCGCACCGGCTGCGTGTTGCCGCTCGCCTTCAGCACGTCGAGCATCGACAGGAACGGCGCGATGCCGGTGCCGCCCGCGAGGAACAGCACAGGACGCTGCGGATCGCGCAGATAGAAGCTGCCATATGGACCCGTGAAGCCGATGCGCTGACCCGCTTGCGCGTCCCGGCTCAGATAGCCGCTCATCTTGCCGTCCGGCACGTTGCGCACGACGAACGCCGCGCGCGTCGCGCCCGGCGCCGAGCTGAACGAATACGACCGGCTCTCGCCGCTCACGCCCGGAATCTCGACGTTCACGTATTGACCCGCGAGAAAGCTCGGCGCGCTCGCGCCGTCGATGTCGATCGAGAAATGAATCGTCGAATCCGACAGCCGTTCAACCGCCGCGAGCGTGCCTTCGAAACGCGACACACCGGTCTTGCATGCAGCCGACGACGCCTGCACGCGAATCACGAGATCCGAGCGCGGCCGCGTCTGGCACGCGAGGATATAGCCCTGGCTCGCTTCTTCGGGCGTCAACGCATCCTCGACATAGCTCGACTCGGGCATCTCGTACGCGCCCGATTCGCACAGCCCGCGACACGTGCCGCACGCACCTTCGCGGCAATCGAGCGGGATGTTGATCTTCTGCCGGTACGCGGCATCCGACAGCGTTTCATTCTCGCGGCAGCTGATAAAGCGCGTAACGCCGTCTTCGAACTGAAGAGCAATAGTGTGTTCCATGACCTGTCTCCTGCGACCGCACCGGCTAGATGTGGTAGATATCGATGACCTGATTGATGTAGTCGTTCTTCAGCACGACGTACTTGCTCAGGATTTGCGGCTGCGCGCCATTGAAGTCGATCACGTAGCGCGACATGCCGAAGTAGCTGTAGTTCGTCCTGTAGCGATGGCTCAGCGTGTGCCAGTTGAAGCGCACCGTGCAGACGCCGTTGTCCTCGCTCTCCACTTCGACGTTGGCGACGTTGTGGCTCGTGCGCGTATCGGGCATCGTCGCGCTCGAACGCTCGGTCTTGATACGGAACACGCGGTCTTCGAGACCCTGGCGGTTCGGGTAGTAGATCAGCGAGATCTCGCGCTGCGGATCGGTGACGAGCTTGTCCTCGTCGTCCCACGACGGCATCCAGAACGATGCGTCCGGGTGATAGCAGGTCAGCCACTCGTCCCACTGCTCGTCGTCGAGCAGACGGCTTTCGCGGAACAGGAAAGCCTGAATATCGGTGATGGCGATGTTGCTCATGCGCGGCTCCCCGGCGCGTTCAACGCCTTTTTCATCGTGTCGATCCAGTAGCGGTGCTGCACCGTGTAGAGACCTTCGTCCTCGGTCTTCACGCCGCTCATCACGGGGTTCAGGCCGATCTTTTGCGCGGCTTCGTCGGCGCCGTCGATCCAGTGCTTCGAACCGCGGGACATGTCGTTCCATTCGACCGCGCGGCCCGCGTAGCCCAACTGGCAGGCGCGGAATTCCTCGAGATCATCTGGCGTGGCCATCCCGCTCACGTTGAAGAAGTCCTCGTATTGGCGGATGCGGCGCGAGCGCGCTTCGTCGGATTCGCCCTTCGGCGCGATGCAGTAGATCGTCACCTCGGTCTTGTCGACCGACAGCGGCCGCAGCACGCGAATCTGCGAGCCGAACTGGTCCATCAGGTAAACGTTCGGATAGAGGCACAGGTTGCGCGAGTTCTGGATCATCCAGTCCGCGCGCTCGGCGCCGCAGCGCGCGGCGAATTCCTCACGTCGGCTGAAGTTCGGGCGGTCTTCGGGATTGGACCAGCGCGTCCACAGCAGCATGTGACCGTGCTCGAACGCGTAGAAGCCGCCGCCCTGACGGCCCCAGCTACCGGCATCCATCGCGCGGATCTTGTCTTCGCGCGCGTTCTCTTCCTTGCGATGGTTGGTCGTCGCCGCGTAATTCCAGTGCACGGCCGACACGTGATAGCCGTCCGCGCCGTTTTCCGCGGTCAGCTTCCAGTTGCCTTCGTACGTATAGGTCGACGAGCCGCGCAGCACTTCGAGGCCCTCTTCCGACTGGTCGACGATCATGTCGATGATGCGCGCGGCCTCGCCGAGGAAGGTCTCGAGCGGCGGCACGTCATCGCTGAGGCTGCCGAACAGGAAGCCGCGATAGTTGCCGAAGCGCGCGAGCTTCTTCAGGTCGTGCGAGCCTTCCTTGTTGAAGCAGTCGGGATAGCCCGCGTCCGCGGGGTCTTTGACCTTCAGCAGCTTGCCGCTGTTGTTGAAGGTCCAGCCGTGGAACGGGCACGTATAGGTCGCCTTGTTGCCGCGCTTGTGGCGGCACAGCATCGCGCCGCGGTGCGTACAGGCATTGATGAACGCGTTCAGCTCGCCCTGACGGTTGCGCGCAATCACGACCGGCTGACGGCCCATGTAGGTCGTGAAGTAATCGTTGTTGTTCGGAATCTGGCTCTCGTGCGCAAGGTAGATCCAGTTGCCCTCGAAAATGTGCTGCATTTCGAGTTCGAACAGACGCTCGTCGGTAAAGGCGCTGCGATGCAGGCGGTAGTCGCCGCGCTCGCGGTCTTCCACGAGAAAGTCGTCGATGTTTTTCAGTTGCGGAGTGTGATCCGGGTAGATCGGAATCATGCGTGTCTCCTGATTCGGACAGTCGGTATGCGTGCGACGCACGCGTATAGGGAGCGGCCTGCCTGCAGGGAGGCCGGGGCCGGTTGGTCTTTCACGTCGGGGAGAGGAGGCGGTGCGCCTCTGGTATGGCGTCAGTCCGTGGCGCGCGGGCGCTCGACCTTCGGCACGGGAAGTGGGCTATCGGTGGACAACCCTTTCATCAGGGTTTCGATTTCAGCATGTCGCATTGCTGCTCCTGGACTCTTTCTAGGTCTTGGATCCCATGCGCGAGGGCTGGCCTGCGCAGTCTCCGTGGGGACCGACCGACGCTTCAGACCGGGCCGAGGTGTCAATGCTCGGGAGGTATAATTTGCGGGGCGTCTGCGGTAACTGAAGGATAGTTGCCCGCCATTTGCATCGTCCAACACTGATTTAGTATCGCGACGATACTTAGAAGGTATTTCTATGGAATTGCGCCACCTGCGCTACTTCGTGGCCGTCGCCGAGGAATGCAATGTCACCAAGGCCGCCCTTCGTCTGCACATTGCGCAGCCGCCCTTGAGCCGGCAGATCCAGCAGCTCGAAGAGATGCTCGGGGTGCAGCTGTTCGAGCGCAACTCGCGGCCGCTGAAGCTGACCGAGGCCGGCCGCTTCTTCTATTCGCACGCAGTCCAGCTGCTCGCGCAAACGTCGGAAATCGAGGCGATGACGCGGCGCGTCGGCAAGATCGAGCGCAGTCTGTCGGTCGGCTTCGTCGGCTCGACGCTGTACGGCATGCTGCCGAAAATCATTCGCCGCTTTCGCACCGAGAACAGCACGGTCGAGCTGAGCCTGCACGAGATGTCGACGATGGATCAGATCAAGGCGCTCAAGGAAGGCCGCATCGACGTCGGCTTCGGCCGCATTCGCCACGAAGACCCCAGCATCCGGCGCGTCGTGCTGCGCGAGGAACGGATGATCGTCGCGCTGCCGCTCGGCCATCCGCTGATCGACGCGAAGCCGGTGCTGTCGCTGCACGAGCTGACGAGCGAAACGCTGATCATCTTCCCGAAGGCGCCGCGGCCGAGTTACGCGGACCAGGTGCTCGCCGCGTTTCACGATCGCGGCCTGAAACCGCAGCGGCTCTACGAGACGCGCGAGTTGCAGATCGCGCTCGGCCTCGTCGGCGCGGGCGAAGGTATCTCGATCGTGCCGGCCAGCGTGTACGGCTTGCAGCGCGGCGACGTCGCGTACAAGGATCTCGACGATCAGAATCTCGTGTCGCCGATCATCATGAGCATGCGCATGCTCGATGAATCGGCCGATATCCAGCGCATGCTCGAGCTCATCTATGCGTTGTACGACGAAGAGCAGATGAGGTATCTGCCGCCTGCGCATCAGTAGCTCGGGCCGACCGTCGTCGCAACTAAGTTGTATGGACAAGATACCGGTCACGGTATAGACCGCGGGTATACGCGAAAATCCTGACTGTATCCGCACCCTTTCAATCTTCCTGCGAAGTATGTCCATAAAGGCTTTCACTCCAATTTCCGCCTTCATCTCAACACCCCTGTAGGCACTAACCCTGATTGCCGCTCGCTACTCGCCCGGGATAATTTGTCTATACAACATCGCACATCGGAGCATGGCCTGGCCGCCCCGCTCTCGATTTCACGTTAGACATCCATCCCGGAGACTTTATGAAGAAACTTGCCTTGTCCCTCGTCCTCGCGCTCGCTGCCAGCGGCGCCTTCGCCAAAGATTGGTCCACGGTCCGCTTCGGCGTGGATGCGAGCTACGCGCCGTTCGAATCGAAAGCGACCGATGGCAAGCTGGTCGGCTTCGACGTCGACCTCGGCAACGAAATCTGCCGCCGTCTGAACGCGAAGTGCGTGTGGGTCGAGCAGGACTTCGACGGCATGATCCCGGCGCTGAAGGCAAAGAAGTTCGATGGCGTGCTGTCGTCGATGTCGATGACGCCGCAACGCGCCGAACAGATCGCCTTCTCGTCGAAGCTGTTCAACACGCCGACACGTCTCGTCGCGAAGCAGGGCTCGGGCATCCTGCCGAGCGCCGACTCGCTGAAGGGCAAGACGGTGGGCGTCGAACAGGGCACCATCCAGGAAACCTACGCGAAGACCTACTGGGAGCCGAAGGGCACGAAGGTCGTGCCGTACCAGAACCAGGACCAGGTCTATACCGACCTGATCTCGGGACGACTGGACGCAGCGCTGCAGGACGCGGTGCAGGCTGACCAGGGCTTCCTGAAGACGCCGCGCGGCGCGGGCTTCGTGTTCGTCGGCAAGGACATCGACGATCCGAAGATCCTCGGTAACGGCGCCGGCATCGGCATGCGCAAGGAAGACGCAGATCTGAAGACGAAGGTCGACAAGGCGATCGCCGACATGATCAAGGACGGCACCTACAAGAAGATCGAGAAGAAGTACTTCGACTTCGACGTGTACGGCGGCTAAGTCCGCACCCACGAGCCCGCTCCCCCGATCGGCAGGCACCGCGCGCATGCGCGCGGTTCGCTCCTTCATCAAGGACACTCCCATGCTTTTTCACGGCTTCGGTCCGCTGCTCCTTGCGGGCACGTGGGTAACCATCAAGCTCGCGGTGCTGTCGCTCGCGGCGTCTTTTGCGCTGGGTCTCGTCGGCGCCGCCGCGAAGCTCTCGACCAACCGCGTGATCTCGCGCATCGGCACCTTGTACACGACGCTGATCCGCGCCGTGCCCGATCTCGTGCTGATGCTGCTGCTGTTCTACAGCATCCAGATCTGGCTCAATGAGCTGACCGACATGTTCAGCATCGAGCAGATCGACATCGATCCTTTTCTCGCCGGCGTCATCACGCTGGGCTTCATTTACGGCGCGTACTTCACCGAAACCTTCCGCGGCGCGTTTCTCGCCGTGCCGCGTGGGCAGATCGAAGCGGGCTTCGCGTACGGTATGAGCGCGCGGCGCGTGTTCACCCGCATCCTGTTTCCGCAGATGATGCGTTTCGCGCTGCCCGGCATCGGCAACAACTGGCAGGTGCTCGTGAAGGCCACCGCGCTCGTGTCGATCATCGGTCTCGCTGACGTGGTCAAGGCATCGCAGGACGCAGGCAAGAGCACGCAGTCGTTCTTCTTCTTCACGCTGGCGACCGGCGCCATCTACCTCGCCATCACCACCATTTCGAATCTGGTCCTGAACCGCCTCGAGAAGCGCTACTCGATCGGCGTACGGAGGGCCGCGCTGTGATCGAACTGACTCGTCAATACTGGCAGAACTACCTGTTCACGGACGGATTCAACACCACCGGCCTCGTCATCACGCTGTGGCTGCTGGTCGCCTCGATCGTGCTGGGTTTCGTGCTGGCCGTGCCGCTCGCGATCGCGCGCGCGTCGCGCAACCGCTACATTTCCGGGCCCGTCTGGCTTTACACCTACATTTTCCGCGGCACGCCGTTGTACGTTCAGCTGCTGTTGATCTACACGGGGCTCTACAGTCTGCATTTCGTTCATTCGCACGAACTGCTCGACGGCTTCTTTCGCAATGCGATGAACTGCACGCTACTCGCGTTCGCGCTGAACGAGTGCGCGTACGCCACGGAGATCTTCGCGGGCTCGATCCGGGAGACCTCGCACGGAGAGATCGAGGCGGCTCAGGCTTACGGCATGTCGAAATTCAAGCTGTACACGCGCATCATCCTGCCTTCGGCGCTGCGGCGGGCACTGCCCTCGTACAGCAACGAGGTGATCCTGATGCTGCACGCAACGACACTCGCGTTCACCGCAACCGTCCCGGACATCCTGAAGGTGGCGCGCGACGTCAACTCCGCCACCTACGCGACGTTCCAGGCGTACGGCATCGCGGCGATCCTGTACGCGTCGATCGTGTTCGCGCTGATCTGGGGCTTCCGCAAGATGGAAATCCGTTTGCTGGCTTATCTGAAACCGCAGGGGCATTAAACCCGGGCGCCTTCGCGCCATGATGGAGCATACGAGCATGTACAAGCTGACGGTCGACGACCTGCACAAGAAGTTCGGCGACAACGAGGTATTGAAGGGCGTCTCGCTGAAGGCGAAGCCGGGCGACGTGATTAGCCTCATCGGGTCGAGCGGCTCCGGGAAAAGCACCTTCCTGCGGTGCATCAACTTTCTCGAATCGCCGTGCTCCGGGCGTATCACGCTGAACGGAGAGGAAATCAACACGAGCAGGGATCGCAACGGCTCGCTGCGCGTGACCCTCCCGAAGCAGTTGCAGACGATGCGCACGCGTCTGTCGATGGTGTTCCAGCATTTCAATCTGTGGGCGCATATGACGGTGCTCGAGAACATCATCGAGGCGCCGATCAGCGTACTGGGATTGAGCCGGGCGCAAGCCGAAGAGCGCGCTCGCATGTATCTGGCCAAGGTGGGTTTGCCGGCCAGCACCGAGAAGAAATATCCGTCACATCTGTCGGGCGGTCAGCAGCAGCGCGTCGCGATTGCCCGCGCGCTTGCGATGGAGCCCGAGGTAATGCTGTTCGACGAGCCGACTTCGGCGCTCGACCCTGAGCTCGTCGGCGAAGTGCTGCGCGTGATGCAGGCGCTCGCCGAGGAAGGCCGCACGATGATCGTCGTCACGCACGAGATGGGCTTCGCGCGCAACGTATCGAATCATGTCGTGTTCCTGCACCAGGGCAAGATCGAAGAGCAAGGGCATCCGCATGAAGTGCTGACGAATCCGCGTAGTGAGCGGTTGCAGCAGTTTTTGGCGGGGCGGTTGAAATAGGGGCGGCGGGGTATGGCGCGTCGTTCAGCCTCGCACCCTACCCCGAATCGTCTCCAGAACGACTGCGCCACTCACCAGGTTGCACTGGTCTGCGCGCTGTTCACAGATACACCGTGTGTTCGCTGTCTCCCTCCGGCAGCACGAGCATCATGCCCGACTCGTGTGACCGCGCCTCGAGGCCGCCCGCATCGCGCAACGCCGGCCACTGCCGTAAAACCAACGGCAATCCTGCTTTGACGCCATGACTTCGAATCTGCAGGATATCGTCGCTGCGCGTCACGCTCACTTTCGTCACCGCCGCACCGTCCGGGCCGCGCAACGTCACGCTAGCCGATTTGCCCGAATCCAGCTCGAACAGGTGCAGCTCGCTGTGCAACGCATAATCGTAATCAGGGCGCTGGTTCTCGGTTCCGATCGCGAGCAGCGTGTTCGGCCGCACGTACAACGGTAGGCTCAGAAATCCGTGCTGTTCGCGCACCCACCTGCCGCCCTCGACTTGCGTGCCGGTGAACAGATGGGTCCAGCGCCCCGCCGGCAGCCAGAAGTCCACGTCGCCCGCGGCATTGAACACCGGCGCCACCAGTAGCGCGTCGCCGAGCAGATACTGGCGGTCCAGGTAATCGCAGGCCGGGTCGTCCGGAAACTCCAGCAGCATGGCACGCAACACCGGCGTACCGTGATCGACCGCCTGCCGCGCGGCGTCGAACAGATAGGGCATCAGGCGCGACTTCCATTCGGTGAAATGGCGCACCACGTCTACCGCTTCTTCGTCGAACAACCATGGAACGCGGTACGACTTGCTACCGTGCAGGCGGCTGTGACTCGACAGCAGCCCGAATGCGCACCAGCGCTTGTAGACGTCAGCCGGCGCGGTGTGCTCGAATCCGCCGATATCGTGGCTCCAGAAACCAAAGCCGCTCAAGCCTAGCGAGAGGCCACCGCGCAGGGTCTCGGCCATCGACTCGTAGGTCGCGCTGCAGTCGCCGCCCCAATGCACGGGCAACTGCTGGCTGCCCACGGTCCCGGAACGCGCGAACACCACCGCCTCGCCCTCGCCGCGCACCTCGCGCAACACGTCGAACACCACCTTGTTGTAGAGGTAGCTGTAGTAGTTGTGCATCTTCTGCGGGTCGGAGCCGTCGTGGTAGACCACGTCGGTGGGAATTCGCTCGCCGAAGTCCGTCTTGAAGCAGTCGACACCCATCTCCAGCAGTCGCCGCAAATGATGCGCGTACCATTGCGCCGCGGCCGGGTTCGTGAAGTCGACGATGCCCTGGCCGGGCTGCCAGCGGTTCCACTGCCAGACGTCGCCGTTCGGCTTGCGCAGCAGGTAGCCCTTCGCCTTGCCTTCAGCGAAGAGCGGCGAGGGTTGCGCGATATACGGATTGATCCACAGGCAGATCTTCAGTCCGCGCGCCTTCAGCCGAGCCAGCATGCCTCGCGGGTCCGGAAAGGTCTCGCGGTTCCACTCGAAATCGCACCAGTGGAAGGCCTTCATCCAGAAGCAGTCGAAGTGGAACACGTGCAGCGGGATGCCGCGTTCGGCCATGCCGTCGATGAAGTGGTTCACGGTGGCTTCGTCGTAATTCGTCGTGAAGGACGTGGTGAGCCACAGGCCGAACGACCACGCGGGCGGCAGCACGGGCCGCCCGGTCAGTTGCGTGAAGCGCTCGAGCACGGTTTTCGGCGTGGGACCGTCGATCACGTAGTATTCGAGCCGCTCTCCGGCCACGCTGAACTGCACTTTCGCGACTTTCTCGCTCGCCACTTCAAACGACACGTTCTCCGGGTGATTCACCAGCACGCCGTAACCGCGGTTGGTCAGATAAAACGGCACGTTCTTGTACGCCTGATCGGTGCCCGTGCCACCGTCGCGGTTCCAGCTCTCGACCACCTGGCCGTTCTTCACGAATGCGGTGAAGCGTTCGCCGAGGCCATAGACGTTTTCGCCAACGCCCAGATCGAGCCGCTCGAACATGAATGCGGCGCCGCCCAGGTTTCCATCGTGGACCTGGCCGCTCGCGCGAAAGCCGCTGCCGGTGATCCGCTCGCCGTCACGCAGGAAATCGACCGACCAGTCGCCCGACTTGACGACGCGCACTGTGAGCGAGCCGCTGGTAAGGCTCGCCTCATTCGCGGCGTTGCTCGTCACCACGGCCCCAGGCTCGCGGTTGAGCGCGAAATGCGGGCCACGGTCGAGCGCGCCGGAATAGTGTTCGACGCGCACACCGATCACGCCGCTTTGCGGCGAAAAGAAGCGCCACGTAAAGAGCCCGGTATCGAGCTGTCGTTCGCGGTTCGATACGTCACGGGGCGCCACGTGCACGAGCAGTTCGTCGCCGACGATCTCCACGCTGTGCGGTGCCGCCGAATACGACACGTTCAGGCCATCACGGATCAACCAGTTGCCATCGCTGATTTTCATTTACCTGTTCTCGATATGTATTCATTGCTGGTTCCGCGAAACGCGGAACGCCTGCTGTTCGCCTACAGCGCGCGCTCGCTGTTGCGGTCGAAAACATGGACGTGCTCGCTCGCGATGTCGAGACCGAACGCCTCGCCGCTTTCGATCGCGCATACCCCGGCTTGCGCAACCAGCACGGGCGCCGCAACGCCATCAAGCTTCACCGTGACGAAGCTCATCGAACCGGTGGACTCCACCACATCGACCACGCCACGCAGGCCGCCGGCACCGCGCTGCAGGCGCAGGTGCTCGGGACGCAGGCCGATCCAGACCTCGGCGCCCGCCGGCAGCGAGCGGCCCAGCGCGAGCGTCTGCCCGTTCGCGCCGCCGAACTGCGCGGTGTATCCGTCGGGACCGATCACGGCCTCGATGAAGTTCATCCCCGGGGAACCGATGAAACCCGCGACGAACCGGTTGGCGGGCCGGTGATACAGAGCCAGCGGAGCGCCCTGCTGCTCGACTTGTCCCGCGCGCAGCACGACGACGTGATCGGCCATCGTCATCGCCTCGATCTGGTCGTGCGTGACGTACACCGAGGTCGCGCCAAGGCGCTGGTGCAGCTTGCGGATCTCCGTGCGCATGTGCACGCGCAAGGCTGCATCGAGATTCGACAGCGGTTCGTCGAACAGAAACACCTTCGGATTCCGGACGATGGCCCGGCCCATCGCCACGCGTTGGCGCTGTCCGCCCGATAGCTGGCGCGGCATGCGCGCGAGCAGATGTTCCAGCCCCAGCGTGCGGGAGACGTTATCGATGCTTTCCCGAATCGCACGTGGCGCCGCGCGCCGCAGCCGCATCGAGTAGGACATGTTTTTTTCGATGTTCATGTGCGGGTACAGCGCATAGCTTTGGAACACCATCGCGACATCGCGCTTGCGCGGCGGCACGTCGTTGACGACCTTGCCGTCGATGCGCAGCGTGCCGCCCGTGATCGGCTCGAGCCCGGCGATGGTGCGCAACAAGGTGGACTTGCCGCAGCCCGATGGGCCGACCAGCGCGACGAAACACCCTTCCGGCACACTGATGTCGATGTCCTTCAAAATCTGAACGGACCCGTAGCTCTTGCTCAGGCGCTCGATCTGTATGCGATCCACAGCCATTCTCCAACCGGCTGACACCGGCAAAAAAAGATATGTGTTACTTGAGCGCGCCGGCGGTCAGGCCAGCAACGATCCTGCGTTGCAGCAGCATGAAGACCGCGAGGATAGGCGTGACGAAGATGGCCGAGTACGTCATGATGCCGATCCAGTCGACCTTGGTTGCCCCGACGAACGCGGACAGGCCCACCGTGGCGGTCTGGTAACGGTCATTGAGAATCAGCGAACGGGCGTAGACGTACTCGCCGAACGATTGCAGGAACACGAGGATCGCCGAAACCAGAATGCCGTTGACCGCAAGCGGCAGAATCACGCTAAAAAATGCCCGCATCGGTGACGCACCGTCGACGAGCGCCGCATCGCGCATCTCGCGTGGCACCTGTACGAAGCTCGGGCGACACAGCACGATATAAAACGGCAGCGTCTTCGTGATCTGCGCGAGCACGACCGCGAAGCGAGGGGTATCGAGCAGACCGAGGCTTTTGAAAGCCGTAAAGATCGGCGTCACCATCAGGCTCGATGGCAGGGCCTGCAACACCAGCACCGTGAAGATCGCCAGGCTGGTCCACCGGTTCTGCACGAACGCCAACGCATAGGCAGCGCCCGTGCCGATCAACACCGTCACTGTCACGGTACCGCACGCGGTCACGAACGAGTTCCACAGGAAGTTGCCCATGCCGCTGTCGCTGAACACCCGCCACAGGTGTGACTGCGGATGCTGCGGCCAGAATGTGGGCGGGAAGTGGAACATCTCGCCCGCGCTCTTGAACGCTGTGATGTACATCCAGTACAGCGGGAACAGATAGGCCGCGGTAATGCACAGTGCGATGACGAACAGGACGTAGCGCTTCATGTCAGAGCATCCTTTCGTTGCGCGTCGAGCGCACGTAGATCACTGCGACGATCAGCACGAGCACCAGCATCATCGTGGCAACCGCGGAGCCCGCCGAGACTTCGAATGTCTGCAGTGAGAGCTGCCACGACCAGAATTGCGCAACCTGCGACGAGTTGGCCGGACCACCCTGCGTGAGCGCCGCGATCAGATCGAACTGCTGCATCGTCATGATTGCGCCTAGCGCGATCACGGCGCCCAGTGTGGCTTTCATCATCGGCAGCGTGATGCCGGTAAAACGTTGCAGCGCGTTCGCGCCGTCGAGTTCCGCCGCTTCGTACAGGTCCGCCGGAATGGCCGCGAGTCCGACCGAAAGGAGGAGCATGTTGAACGGCACGCCGAGCCACACGTTGGCTGCGATCACGGCATAGAGTGACCAGCGAGGATCGGACAACCAGAAGATCTTGTCGTCGAGCACGTGCATTTGCATCAGCACATGATTGAGCACACCGTAGTCGCCGGCGAAGATCAGCTTCCAGATCACACCCACCACGAGCCCCGGCATGATCCAGCCTGCGAGGAACAGGCCGCGCATCAGGCTTGCGAACGGGAAGTCCTGGGCAAACAGCAGCGCCAGCAGGAAGCCGATCAGCACCTGGAAGGTCAGCGACAGCCCGACGAACAGCACCGTGTTCACGGCTACCTGATGCATCTCCGGACGGCTGAACACATCGCGGTAATTCGCGAGTCCGACAAACGGGCGCAGCAACGTGGCAGGCGCCATCAGATCGACCTGCTGAAACGACAGCACGATGTTGTAGACGAGCGGCAGCCCGGCAAAGACCAGCAGATACAGCAGGGCGAACACCGCCAGCGAGATCTCGAAGGCGTGAGCGCGCGGAATGCGGCTCAAAATCCCGGAGACCTGGTCGGACGGGGTTCGTCGTGACAGTGTGTTCATAGCGTTCATCGCTCACAGACGGGACGGTGTCCGAGGGCGGCCGGCGCCAGGTGCCCGGCGCTCGGCCACCTCGATCAGGTCCTTCGCGGTGCCTAGTTCTGGACTTGCTGCACGGTCTTTGCCGCTGCTGCCATCGCCTCTTGCGGTGTGGCCTGATGCGTGATCACAGACTGGATCGCATCGGAGATCGCCTTCGAAATTTTCGGCCACTGCGGGTTCGGTCCGCGGGGACGGGCGTACTGCATCTGCTCGTTGAAGACTTGATACGCCTGCGGCCACTTCGGGTTCTGTGTATTGGTGTCTTTCGACGGCGGCTGCATGCCGAAGTCGTTCCAGTTCCGGTCGCGCTGCGCGTACATGTATTCGAGGAACTGAAAGGCCGTATCCGGGTTTTTTGCGCCGCGCAGGATCGCGTGATTCTGCTCGCCCAGCGCCGATGCGCGCGGGCCACCGGTCTTCTCGACCGGTAGGAGCGCGACGCCCCACTTGAACTTCGCGCCCTGGTCGACGGCGCTCAGTTCCCACGGACCGTCAATGTCGATCGCGGCATTACCGTTGATGAACGTGGCGGCCGCCTCCGACTGGCTATGCGTGAGCGTGTCCTGCGACGCGACCTTGCTGTCCAGCAGCTTTTGCCAGAAGGCCGCCGCCCGAGCAGCGCCCGGATCGCTCAAGCGGTTCCAGTCGGCGCCCGCCTCCTGAACGAACGGCAGGAACTGGAACACGCCCTCTTCGGTGTTGATCGCGGAGAACGCGATGCCGTACACGCCCTTCTTCGCGTCGGTCAGCTTTTGCGCGTCTGTGTACAGCTCGTCCCACGTCTGCGGCGGGTGCTCAGGATCGAGCCCCGCGGCCTTGAACAGGTCCTTGTTGTAGTACATGGCCAGCGTGTTGGTGCCGCGCGGAATCGCATACACCTTGCTGTTCCAGGTGGCATTCTTCAGCGGCCCGGGAAAGATCGTCTTCGCGTCGATGACCTTCGACTTCGCAAGGTACGGCCCGAGATCGAGCAGCGCATTCTTCGAGGCGAACATCGCCGTATTCGGGTTGTCGATCGGCACGACGTCCGGCATGTTGCCGGACATCACGGCGCGCATGGTTTCGTCGTTCAGCGCAGCAAAGCCCACCTTGCGGATTTGCAGATGGACATCGGGATGCAGCTTCGCGAATTCCTGCGCCATCTTCGCGGTGTAGTCGTCGGGCTCGTCCACGGCCCAGACGGACAGTGACGCCGCATGCAGCGGCGCGCAAGAAAGCGAGAATGCCAGACCGATGGCCGCGGATGCGGCAAGTAGCTTCTTCATGCTGTCTCCGTTTTTTTTGCGCGCCGCGACCGCGCTTTGTTCAGATTTTTTTCTTCGAGCCGTGCGGGAGCCCGCTCGTTCAGTTGGCGAAGCAGCACGAGGGTTCGTGCCCTCGCGATCGCGTTTCCGGAAACGTTTCCGGAAACGCTTGAATGATCGTCCCGGAGGGAGGCGTCGTCAAGCCGCCCACGAAAATCGCAATGGCATCTGGCGCAAACCACAATACCCGCCGCCGTGGCGACCGCACGACACAGAGCTCGATGCGTGCGGGCCGACTGCTATCGGCCGGCCTGAGGCGGAGCGCCGTCGTTGTCGCGCAGGGTCAGCGGCCACAGCACCGGCTCGCGCTCGGCTCGATAGGTTTCGGCGAGATCGGGAAGCTGGCCGAGCAGTGCCCGGGCGAGGCGCTGCCCCAGTCCATGGGCATCCAGCGTAAATCCGCTCAGAGGCGGCGCGAGATATTCCGAGACCTCACCGGCCAGCACACCGCCCGAGATCGCCAGATCGCGGCCCGGTATCTGGCCCATCTCGTGAAGCTTTCGATAGGCGCCGATCGCCATGCAGTCGCTCTGGAACATCAGCGCGTCAGGCGCATCGTCGAGAGCAAGCAGCGCCTCGGTCGCCAGATACCCGCCGCGCTCGGACAACCTGTTGCGCTGCACGTATCCCGCGGGTACTTCCAGCCCGTGCTTCTTCATCGCCTTCTTCCATGCACGCAAATAGATGTGCGCCTGCATGGCGTCGCCGTCGGGAATCGCCAGCGCAATGCGCCGATGCCCGCCTGCCACGAGTCGAGCGACGCCCGCGGCAGCAGCCGCTTCGAAGTCGAGATCTACCCACGTGTGCTCGCCGCCCGACTCGCTACGGCCCAATGCGACGAACGGAAAATTGCGGCTCGCGACATAGTCGAGCCGCTCGTCGTGCCGCCGTGTGCCGGCGAGAATCACGCCGTCCGCCTGGCGCCGATCGACGATGCGCCGCAGTCGCGCGAACTCGTCGTCCCAGGACTCGCTCGAGTACATCACGAGGTCGATGCCATGCCGCGACAGCACCGATTGCAGTCCGTCGGCCAGTCTCATGAAGATGCCGAGCGTGTAGGTCTCTTCTTCACGCCGCACGGGAAGCATCAGGCCGACAATGTCGAGCCGGCCCCGGCGCAGACTTGCAGCGGACTTGCTGGGCGCGTAGCCGAGTTCGAGCGCCGCCGCGCGGACACGTTCGCGCGTTTTGGCACTCACCTCGTCGGCGTCGTTCAGGGCGCGCGAAACGGTCGAAATGGAGAGCTTGAGCTCTCTGGCTAATTCCCGAATATCCATGCGCCTGTCTATTGATGAAGGAAATCTGCCCGGGCCTGCGGAGCGAGCCGGATGCGGAAGGCCATAACGGTACGTCACCGGGGGGCTGCTGTCGAGACTCGGACGAGGCGGCGCGAATGGCCTGGACAGGGTCAAGTGTGAGTCTTCGATGCTTTTGATGCCTTCGGCCGCTGGCGTCGCAGCCGGACGAATTCGCCGGGCGTCGTGTCGTTGTCGAGTGCCATGTGAGGCCGCGTCTCATTGTAGTCCCGCCGCCGGATCTCGATCTGGCCTTCGGCTTCAGCCTGCTCTGAGTGTGCGCGACGAGGGGTTCAACACGATCCACGCGTTCCCGTCGACCGCGATGTTCACCGCATCGAGGCTCGCCCCCGCGCACGGTCCTTCGATGCAGTGACCGTCCTCGAAGCGGAACAGCGCGCTGTGATGCGCGCACATCAGTACCTGGGCGCGATAGCACAGCACATCGCCGGGTTCGAAATCGAGCGGCACCGAAAAATGTGGGCAGCGATTCACATACGCCCACACCTGCTCCCCACGCCGCACGACCACGACCGGCACGCCTGCGGCCGTCGCATCGACGACCCGCGCGCCGCCATCGGGCACGTCCGTCAGTGGACAGAGCGGCGTTCCGTTCATCGCTCAGACTCTCCTTTCCGGATTGCCGAGGCTCCAGTCCCACGGACGAATCTCGACGCGATCGAACAGCCCCGCTTGCATATACGGATCATTGCCGACGAACTCCATCACGTCGTCGATACGTTCCGCTTCGACGATCAGCAACGTGCCATTCATCGAATCGCACTGCGGCGCGAGCGTCGGACCGCCTAGGCGCACGAACACGCCACGATGCGTATTGCCGCGCAGCCACTTCCGATGCACCGGACGCACACGCTCGCGTACTTCGCGCATGCCGGGCTTGTCGGTGGCGAATACCGCGAAAAAACGTGCCATCGTCGTCAGCTCCGGTCCAGAACGAAGTCGTAGCGCGCTTCGCGGAACGGTCCATCGAAGCCGAAGCGACGCGCGAGTTCGTGATCCGCGGAGCGCTCACGATAGTCGACCATTAGCGACGGCTTCACGCCGAACACCGCATCGGAGCCCAGATAGGGATCCTCACGATCGAACACATGCGTGACGAGCGTGCGATGCCCCGGCGTATCGATCATGAAATGCAGATGCGCGGGCCGCCACGGATGCCGTCCGGTCGCTTCGAGCATACGGCCGACCGGGCCGTCGGTAGGAATCGGATAGCTGACCGGCACGATCGTCGTAATCGCGTAGCGGCCCTCGGCGTCGGTGCGGAAACGTCCTCGCAGATTGCCGTGCGGCTGCTCGGTGTCCTGCCCCGAGTACATGCCGTTCTCGGCGGTCTGCCAGACGTCGAGTACCGCGTTCGCGAGCGGCTCGCCGTCCGTCGACAGCACGCGGCCATGCACGAGCGCGGGTTCGCCGGGTGTGAACGCAATGTTCTCGCCATACGCACGCTCGGGCATGCCGCGAATATAGAACGGGCCGAACACGGTGGTGTCGGTGGCGCCCGTCGCGAGGCGGTGATTGATCGCGTCGACGAGCATCGACACCCCAAGCGTATCCGACAGCAGGATGAATTCCTGGCGCACGAGGTCGTCGCACATCTTGCCGGTGTCAGTCAGAAAGCGAATGGCCGACATCCACTCGGCCTCGGTCGGCTCCACTTCACGCACGAACGCATGCATGTGCCGCACGAGGCTTTGCATCAGCGTGCGCAACCGTTCGTCGGGCGTGCCCGCGAAGCTTGCTACCACCTGCTCGGTCAGGGCCTGTTCGGCCTCTTTGCTGTCCGTCGGCATGTCTTCCTCCATGAATTGTTTTATGCAGTGTTGTGGTGTACCTGCGCTCAGGCTGGCTCGGCGCCCTGCCACGCGCGTTGCAGCAGCGCACGGATCGCGTCGTGCTCCACGGCACGCGGGTTCGCGTACGGATTCTTGCACGCGAGATCGGCCGCTTCATCGAGACCCTGCTCGGGCATGCCGATCTGCGCGAGCGCCACCGGAATGCCGAGCGCGCGGTTCAGTTCGAACAGCAGCGGCCCCGCGTCGGCCGCGTGCTTGCCGCCGAGCGCGCGTGCGACGCGCACGAGCGCATCGGGCGCGGCCCCGTGGTTGTAGTGTGCAGTATGCGGCAGCATCGCTGCGTGCGTTTGCGCATGCGGCAGGTTGAACGTGCCGCCCAACGTATGACACAGCTTGTGATGCAGGGCCATGCCGACCGCGCCCAGACAGGTGCCCGCGAGCCATGCGCCGTACAGCGCGCGACTGCGCGCTGCGGCATCATCCGGTGCGCGCACGATTGCGGGCAGCGCTTCGCCGAGTGCGCGGATCGCTTCCTCGGCCATCAGGCTGATTACCGGATTCGCGTCTTCGGCATAGAGCGCTTCGACCGCGTGCGCCATCGCGTTGATGCCCGATGCAGCGGAAATCGGCACTGGCAGCGATAGCGTCAGCGACGCGTCGTAGATCACCGTGCGCGGCAGCACGCGCATATCGCGGCCGGTGCGCTTCAGACGTCCTTCAGTGAGACCGTAGATCGGCGTCATCTCGGAACCCGCATAGGTGGTGGGTACCGCGATGATCGGCAGCGACGATTCGAGCGCGATCGCCTTGCCGAGGCCGATCGTCGAGCCGCCGCCGACCGCGACGCAGCAGTCGGCATCGAGCGCGGCGGCCGCGTCGACCGCGGCCCGCGCGACTTCAACCGGCACATGCATCACGGCTTGCGCATGCACGCCCGCCGCGCGCGCCCCGAGCACGTGCGCGACCTGATCGGCCAACGCATGCTGCTCGGGCGTCGCGAGAATCAGCGCGCGCTTCGCGCCGAGCCGCTCGACCTCAGCGGGCAACGTCGCGAGCCCGCCCCACTCGAAAACGACACGCGACGGCGTGCCCTGATAGACGAAGCGCTCCATGCTGGCCTCAGCGCTTGAAATACGGCGGCACGTTGCCGTCGACGTTGACCCAGACCGAGCGCGCTTCCGTATAGTCGTGCATCGCCTCGAAGCCCATCTCGCGGCCATAGCCCGACTGTCCAACGCCGCCGAACGGGCTGCCTGGATTCACGCGCTTGTAGCAGTTGACCCAGCACATGCCCGCATGGATGCGCGCGGCCATCGAGTGCGCGCGCGACAGATCGCGCGTCCACAACCCACTGCCGAGGCCGTAGTCGGTGCCGTTGGCGATCGCGAGCGCTTCGTCGTCGGTACGGAAACGCAGCACCGTGACGAACGGGCCGAACACTTCCTCCTGTGCGACGCGGTCGTTCGAACTCGCGGCTTCGACGACGGTCGGGCGCACGTAGTAACCGTTCGCCAGCGCTGCGTCGCTCGGCGCGGTGCCGCCGGTCAGCACGCGGCCGCCCTGCTGGCGCGCGATGTCGACGAAGGCGAGCACGCGTTCCTGATGCTGCTTCGACGTGAGCGGCCCCATCTCAGTGTCGGCGTCGAGCGGATTGCCGAGCCGGATCGACGACGCGAGCGACACGAAACGTTCGAGGAACTGATCGGCGATGCGCTCGTGCAGGATCAGCCGCGAACCCGCGATGCACGCCTGGCCCTGGTTGTGGAAGATCGCCCACGCGGCGCCGTTGATCGCGTCGTCGAGATTCGCGTCATCGAACACGATGTTGGCGCCCTTGCCGCCGAGTTCGAGCTGCACGCGCTTCAGATTGCCCTGCGAGGCCTCGACGATGCGCCGCCCGGTCGCGGTCGATCCGGTGAAGGCGATCTTGCCGACGCCCGGATGCTCGGCGAGCCGCTGCCCCGCCGTGTGACCATAGCCCGCGACGATGTTGACGACGCCCTCTGGAAAGCCGACCTCGGCCATCAGCTCGACGATGCGCAGCGTGGACAGCGGCGTGATCTCCGACGGCTTCAGCACGACCGTGTTGCCGGCCGCGAGCGCCGGGCCCATCTTCCAGCTCGTGAACATCAGCGGAAAATTCCACGGCACGATCTGCCCGACCACGCCGATCGGCGCGCGCTGCACGTAGTTCAGAAAGCCGGCCTCGACCGGAATCACCGAGCCTTGCAGCTTGTCGGCCATGCCGCCGAAGTAGCGAAAGCATGCGGCGGTGCGAGGCACGTCGAGCGAGCGCGAATCGCGGATCGGGTGGCCCGTGTCGAGCGATTCGAGTTGCGCTAGTTCTTCGGCGTTGGCCTCGATCGCGTCGGCGAGCTTCAGCAGCAGGCGGCCGCGGTCGGCGGCGGGCAGCGCGGCCCACTTCGGGAACGCGCGCGCGGCGGCTGCGACGGCGAGATCGACATCGGCGGCGGTGGCCGCGGCGATCGGCGTGATCAGCGAGCCGTCGTGCGGATTGAGCACGTCGATCGTGCCGCCTTCGACGGCGTCCGTGAAGCGGCCGTCGATGAACAGTTGCGTTTGCATGAATGGTCCTCGGTGAATGCGGGCGCGGGGCTCTTCAATCGAACCTTCAGAAATCGACGGGGTACGGCTTCAGCTCGCCGCTCTCGTAGCGCGTGGGCAGATTCGGCGTCGCGTTCTCCCATACGAGCAGCATCGAGCGCTTGGTCGAATAACCTTGATGGCGGATATCGGCCGGCATCGCGCAGATGTCGCCCGCGCGCATCGTGATCCGGGCGCGCGGCGCGCCGGTGTTTTTGTCGCCGATGTCCCAGACGATTTCATCGGACAGTTGCAGGAACCACTCGACGCGATCGTTGCCGTGAAAGACCGGCAGGATGTATTCCTCGGTGGTCGGGCAGAACAGACTCTGGCCGCACACCGACGTGACCGACGGATTCCACGTGACGTCCGAGCGCGACAGATACTTGAACAGGTTGAACGCATGCAGCTGGCCCTCGAAGCCGGGCTCGACATGCACCTCGGGATCGTCCTGGGCGACGTCGGCGAATGCACGGTTCACCGGCAGATCGTCGCGCAGCGGCGAGTCACCTTCGAGGCCCGGCATGCGGCGCGTCGCGACACGCGTGCGCTCGATCGCGGCATCGTTGTCGCCATGCTTGCGGCCGAACGCGGTGCCGGTTTCCTCGGGCGCGGCGAACGGGTCGAAGCCTTCGTTGGTCCAGTCGTGCAGGATCGCCTTGAAGGTCGCCATGATCGTCGGCGTCTCGAAGGTCTCCATAAAGTCGACGCCCGCGTCCTTCATGATGCCGTTGAACGAGCCCGCATATACGTCGACCTTGCCGTAGTGATTGCGCGTGCCGAACACGTGATCGAAGTTGACCCAGCCGTAGAAGAAGCCCCATGCGACGTCGCGCATCATCGCGCGCAGGAACGCATCGGCCGGTACCGCGTGGGTGCGGGTCTGGCCTTTCGCGGGCCAGTTGATCTTGACGAAGTACTCGTCGCGCAGGAATTCGAAGGCGCCGAGCGTGAAGCGGCGATAGCCGGTGATGGCGTCGGGTTCGCTTGCGCGCACGGTGTCGGCGGCGAAGCTGGTGGGGTGATCTAGGGTTTCGAGGGATGCCATGTTCTGTCTCCTATATAGGCGGATGTGGTTCGCGTGCGTATCAGTGCAGGCAGATGTCGGCCCACTTCTCTACCGACAGTTCGCCGAGCATCGTTTGCACGAGCGCGACGCCGGGTTTCTGCGCGGTGAAGCGATAGGCGCAGCCGGCCGGCAGCAAGGCCTGATGACCACGACGCAGCACCACGTAACCAATCGTGCGGCCGGCTGGTTGCGCACCCGCTGCGACGGTGCCTGTGCCGCTCTTCGGCGGGTTATCGAGCTTGATGAAGTCGATGCGCACTTCGCCGTCCATCAGGATCGCGAACTCGTCGTGCGCGCAGGCGAACCATTGCGATTGCCCTTCGGTGCGCAGCGCCTCGATCACGTAGTCGAGGTTCTTGCCGACCACGACCTTTTCATAGGGCGAGGCTTCGGCCGCGACTTCGAAGATGTTGGAAAACACGTAGTGGCGCGCTTCGCCGCTCGTGATTTCGATTTCGCCTTTGCGGTAGCCGTCGAGCGAGCCAAAGACGGTGTGGAATGACGACTCGGTCATTGCTGTCTCCTGTTGGAAGCGGGGTGTTGTTGGAACCACTTTAGGAGCGCAACAGGATGGCAACAACCGGCGATCGGGCGATTACAGCATTTGCACTTTGCAAATAATCGTCGCGTTACGTCACCCAGCCGCGCTCGATAAGCGGCCGGTCCCACGCGGGTTCGGGACCCAGGTACTCGGCCAGGAATTCGACCAGCGCCTTCACCTTCAGCGCCTGTCGCTGCGTTGCGGGGTACACGGCCGCGAAATTCAGCGGCGAGAGCGTGTAGTCGGTGAGGATCGGCACGAGCGAGCCGTCGAGCAGCGCGGTGCTTGCGACGAGCGTCGGCAGACAAACGACGCCGCCGCCCGTCAGCGCATAGTCGCGCAGCAGATGGACCGAGTTCGAGCGGATCATGCCGGGCAACTCCAATTCGACGACCTCGTCGCCGTGCGCCATCGTCCAGCGATTGCGCGACGGGTAGCCCGAATAAAGCGCCGTGGTGTGTCGCAGCAAATCGCGCGGGTGCTGCGGCGCGCCATGCGCCTTCACATACGCGGGCGTCGCGCAGAAAAGACGCCGCACCTTGAACAGCCGTCTTTCGATCAGCGATTCGGCGATCGGCGGAAAAATCTGGAAAGCGACATCGAAGCCCTCTTCGATCGGATCGACCACGCGGTCGTTGACGATCACGTCGAGCTGGATGCCCGGATAGCGCCGGTTGAACTCGGCGAGCGGCGCGGCGAAGTGGCCGAGCGCGAAGCCCGGCAGCATCTGGATACGCAATCGGCCGGTCGGTGTGGCGCGCAGCTCGCGCATCTGGTCGGTCAGTTCGTTGACGCGTCCAACCACTTCCGCGCATTCGCGATAGAACGCCTCTCCCACTTCGGACAGGCGCACATGCCGTGTGCTGCGATGAAAGAGCGGCGCGTTGACGAACTTCTCCAGTTGCTGGATGCGCGTCGTGATCACTGAACTCGTCACGCCCAACTGCCGCGCCGCCTCGGCGAAGCTGCTCGTCTCGGCCACGCGTACGAAGGCCTCGATGCTCAGAAAGCGGTCCATGCTGCGTCCTTGTCCACTCGTCCAGCCTTTCAGTGTATATGGGCTGGGGTGCGTGAACACGCCACGTGGCCGGCGACAACGGCTTTGTGATTGCCGCGATCGCCGACTGATTGCCGCGCGTCATTCGGGTTGCTCGCTTGCCGGCAGATCGAGCGTCGGCGCGGCGCTCCGGCGACGCATCCGGGCCGGCGCAGTCTCCTCCAGCAGCAGGCTCACGCCAATGCCGAGCAGTACCGCGCAGATCGGCAGCCACAAGATGTTCTGGATGCCGAAATGTGTCGCGACGAAGCGCGCCAATGCCGGCGCGATGCCGCCGCCGAAAATCTCGCCCGCGCCGACGACGATACCGATCGACGTCGAGATCATCCCGACCGGCGCGGCTTCAGTCGCAACCGGACCGGACAGCAGCGAAACAAGTCCCAGCGTGAAGAACGACGCGACGAACAGCACCGCGAACAGCTGCAGCGGCTGCGCGCCGAGTCCGCGAAACAGGTACAGCATCACCGCGGTGCCCGCAAAGCCGACGATGCTGGCGACGCGCCGCCCGGTCAGGTCCGACAACCCCGTCAAACCGAACTGACCGATAAATCCGCCGAAGCCGATCGCCGAGACGACGACGCCCATGCGCTGCGTGTCGAGCGACAGATACTCGGTCAGGTACAGCGGCAGCATCGCCCCGAGCACGAACACGCCAGTCATCGCGCAGAACAGCGCGGCCATCGCGATCGGGATGTTGCGGCTCTTCAGGACGTCGCGCCAGTTAGCGCGTTCGGCCGGGCTCGCCGTGCGCTTCGGTGTCGCTAGCGGGTTGGCTTTCGGTTCGCGAATCACGAAGAACATCAGCACACCGAGAATCAGCCCCGGCACCGACACCAGCGCGAACACCCAGCGCCACGTCACGACACTCAGCAACTGCGTCGCGATGATCGGCGACAGCGCGAGGCCGAACAGCGCGAAACCGCTTTGCTGGAGGCCAAGATTGAAACCACGGCGCTTCGGATGCGACGCATCGGCCGTCGCGGCGAAGCTGGTCGGGCAAAACGAACCTTCGGCGACGCCCATCAACGCGCGCACCCCGAGCAGGCTCATCAGGCCGCCGGCAAGCCCGGAGAAACCGGACAGCAGCGAAAACGCCAGAATCGCCGGAATCAGCACCTTGCGGCGTCCGATCTTGTCGGAGATGCCGCCCATCAGCGCCGCGAAAATACCCCACGACAAGCCAAGGATGCCGATGCAATTGCCGACGTCCTGCGCATCCAGGTGCAGGTCCTTCATGATGGCCGGAAAAAGCGGCGCGATCAGCCACCGGTCGAGTCCCACGAGGCCGAAGCCGAGGGCCAGCAGCACGACGGCCTTCCATTCGTAGGCCACGTCCCAGTCGTTCGATTTCATCTGTGTCTCCATAGGCCGGCCGCTTTGCGCGCGGACGGCATTCGCTGGCGCGGGGGATGCGCCACCGGGTTCGTCGGATGCAATAACGGGTGCCGTGCCGCACTTCATCGATGCAGCACCGACGCGGCCAAGATTGGCGCAAGTGCGGCGGGTCAGATACGGGACAAGCGGCGAATGCGGCATTTGCGAATCGCAAATAATCACGCCGGACGGCGCGGCAGCGCGCGTGGGCAAGGCTCAGCGGCAAGCGCCGGGCGCGAATTGGATGGGCCTGAAGCCACCCCAGGACAAGCCCGGGTAGACGCGCGCTTGGGTGGCGCGCGGTAGGGGCGCGGGGCGCCTGTTGCAATCAATCTGGCTACCCGCGTGGTGCGTGCTTCTCGCCGATGGCTAACCGTGCAGAGCGCTAACGGGCTTGACCGTTAGTTGCGCTCAAAAGTGATCAACCGAGCCGCAATATTCCCAGCCACTGCGGCTCGATATACTCCCCTCTTCCCTGAACGTCTTTCAGCCGCGGGCGACCACTCGGACCATGAAAGCAACGGACCTCGAACAGCGCATCCTCAAACAATCGCTGCTTTGCACCGTGATGATTGCCGGACTCGGCATCGCGGTCGGGATTCTGAGCGGCTCGCTGGCGATCATCTTCGACGGCATGTTCTCCGCGCTCGACGCCGCGATGTGCAGCCTGTCGCTGCTCGTTACCCGCCTGCTTCAGCAGGAGACCAGTCGAAGCTTCCAGCGCGGCTTCTGGCACATCGAGCCGCTCGTGCTCGTGTTCAACGGCAGTCTGCTGTCGGTGCTGTGCTTTTACGCGTTCATCAACGCGGTCAAAGGCCTGCTCGAGGGCGGCCACGAACTCGAGTTTGGCTGGGGCGTGTTCTACGCGGTGGTCGTCGCCACGTTCTGTTTCTTCATGTTCCTACGCGAACGGCGCGTGAATCGCGCGGTCGACTCCGAGCTGATCGCGCTCGACATCAAGAGCTGGCTGATGTCGGCCTGCATCAGCGCGGCGCTGCTGCTGGCGTTTTCGATTGCGTGGCTGCTCGAACGCATTGGGCACGGCCACCTGACGCCGTACATCGACCCCGGCGTGCTCGCGATCCTGACGCTCGTACTGATTCCAATGCCGATCGGTACCGTGATCGGTGCGGTCAAGGAAGTGTTGCTGATCACGCCGCCGGAACTGGAGCGTGAGCTACGTGCCCTGATGCGGCAACTGACCGCCGATTATGGCTTCGTCAAGCACTCGCACTACGCGACGCGCGTCGGCCGCGGGCTGTTCGTCGAGGTGCACATCGTGCTACCCGAAACAATGGAGCACGCCGGCGTGCGTCAGCTCGATCAGATCCGCGACAGGATCTCACGCGCGATCGGCGAGGTTGGCCCGGACCGCTGGCTAACGGTCGAGTTCACGCGCGATCCGCGCTGGTTGTAACCCGAGCGCTGCTGCGGCAACGCCAGCCGTCGAAACGGAGTCGGCAGGGTGATCCGCCGATACTTGCAGCACTCAGTTCGACGACCGGGCGCAATCGGGCGGCGGCCCTTTCGGCGGTTGATTGCCGTCGCCGTCGCGCGGTGGAGGCGGAGGCGGTGGATGCCCCGAGTCTGACGGAGGCGGTCCAGGTGGATGATCGAAACATGGCGGCGGCGGCCGATTGCTGCCATCCGATTGCGCATGCGCCGTCACCGATACGCCAAGCGCGCACGCGGCCAGCGTGAGCGCTACGAGCCTGCTTTTCATCGACCAGTCCTTGTTCGAACGTCGCCGCTGCGACAACGTCAACGACCTTACCGCGTCGAACAGGGCTATTGCGCCGTTGGAAGTTTCCGGAAGCTTACCCGGCCATTCCCGTTTCTAACACGCACGTGCGACGCCGTTTTTGCGAAACATCACGGATCACTAAGCAATTTCGCGCATTCAGGCATGACGGGTTTCGCAACACACTTAGATATGAATTCCCGCGCCACAGCGCTGCGGCGCGACGGCCAATCCGCGGCCGGGAAGTCTGCCTTGTCGTAGGGATTGTCCGGCAAAGTTGACCTACACTCTGTGCGTGTCACCGTTGACCCGCAGAGGAGAAGACCATGCGCGCGCTCGACATCATGACTTCTTCGGTCATCACCGCCACACCGGATATGACCATCCACGACGCAGCGAAACTGTTCGTCGATCACCACATTAGCGGCATGCCGGTGCTGGACGCGGACGGACGGATGATAGGCATCGTCAGCCAGGGCGATCTGCTGCATCGGGTGGAAAACGGCACCGGCCGCGGCAGGCGTCGATGGTGGCTCGAACTGCTGTCGTCATCGGCGCGCGAGCAGGCCGCGAGGTATGTGAAGGAGCATGGGCATATCGTCGGCGACGTGATGTGCGAGAAGGTCATTTCGATTCCCGAGGACATGCCGCTGCACCAGATCGCCGATCTGATGGAGCGCCGCCATCTGAAGCGCGTACCGGTGCTGAAAGATGGACAGCTCGTCGGCATCGTGAGCCGCTCGAACCTGATTCGTGCGCTCGCGAGCGTCGAGCCGGTGGTCGACTCGGGCTCCCACGACGATGCCAGCCTGCGCGACGCAATCCTGCGCGAGATGCACGGACAGCCCTGGGGACTTGCGAAACAAGGCGTGTTCGTCAAGGACGGCGTGGCGCATCTGTGGGGCATCGTCGAATTCGAAGAGGAGAAGCGTGCAATCCGCATCGCCGCGGAAGGCGTGCCCGGCATCAAGCGCGTGGAGAGCCACCTCGAATCGCCGACTGTGATTCCATCGATGTAGCCGGGACGTCGTCTATGTGCCGAACGTTTCGTTCACCCGTCCCGCTGTGTCAGTCCGGAATTTCCGGCTCGACCAGCTTCGCCAGTTGCGCAAGCGACTCCTGCCAGCCGAGATAGCACATCTCGACCGGAATCATCTCGGGGATGCCTTCCTGCACGATGTTCAGCTCGGTTCCGCACGAGACCTGCCGCAATGAAACAGTCGTGTGCATCTGACCGGGCAGGTTCGGATCATCAAAATGGTCCGAGTAGCGAATCTTTTCGAACGGCACCAGTTCGAGGTACTCGCCGCCGAACGAGTGACCCTTGCCAGAGCCGAAGTTACGAAACGACATGCTGTAGGTGCCGCCGACGCGCGCATCCATCTGATGCACTTCGCAGGTGAAGCCATACGGCGGCAGCCATTTCGCCATCGCAGCGGGTTCGAGGAACGCGCGATAGATGCGCTCGGGTGTCGTGCGTAGAACGCGGTGGAATTTGACGGTTCCTGTAGCCATGATGAGTGTGCCTTTCGCTGGAGGGGTTTGTCACTGCACAACAGACCCGAGAAGATCGCCGCGAACGGATTCGTCGGTCGTCGTGTTGTCGTCCGCCGTGCGCTTGCGCCTGTAAAGCAACTGGCCCCGTGAGATACCAAGCAACGCTGCCGCGCGCGTCATGTTGCCGTCCGAGCGCTGGATGGCGGCATCGACCATCGTGTTCTCCATGTCTTCCAGCGTCAGTCCACGATCCTTCATCAAGCCGCCGACGATCTCCAGCAGCGAACGCGACGGCTGCTCCGGCGCAACTGTCGCAGCCAGTGCCGCGAGCGGCTCGGGTGCTGCCCGCTCCGCACTCACCGCCGCACCGCGCCTCAGGTCCTTCATGAGCACCACGTGAACTGCGTCGATGGCACGACCATCCTCGCAGAGTATGACCGCGCGCTCGACCACATTCGAGAGCTCACGGATGTTGCCCGGCCACGAATAGCCAAGCAGCATCGACATCGCTTCAGGTGTGAGGCCGTAAGCGTTTCGACCATAGGCATGGGTAAAGCGCTGCATGAAATGCTCGATCAGAACCGGCAGATCCTCCTTGCGCTGGCGTAATGGGGGAATCTCGATCGGAAATACGTGCAGCCGGAAGAAGAGATCCTCGCGGAAGCGCCCCGCGCGAACCGCCTGCCAGAGGTCTTCGTTCGTCGCGGCGACGATGCGAACGTCAGCTTGCCGCGCAGTGCCGCTGCCGAGGCGTTCGAACTGCCCGGTCTCGAGCACGCGCAGCAGCTTGCCTTGTGCGACGAGCGGCAGCGTGGCCACCTCGTCGAGAAATAGCGTCCCGCCTTCGGCCAGCTCAAAGCGCCCTGCGCGCGCCGCATCCGCACCGGTAAAAGCCCCGCGTTCGACCCCGAACAGTTCCGACTCCATCAGCGTTTCCGGTATCGTCGCGCAATTGATGGCGACGAACGGACCGTCCGCGCGCCGGCTCTGTTCGTGCAGCAGTCGCGCAAACGTGCTCTTGCCAACTCCGCTCTCGCCGAGCAGCAGCACCGTCGCTCCGGTCGCGGCAACACGATTGATCTTGCCGATGGCGGCCTGATACGCGGGTGAAAGGCCCACGATGTCTGAGCGGCTCTTCGACCGTTCGAGGGCAGCGAGTGCGCTGCGGTGCTTGCCAGCCTGCCCGCGCCCCTTCGGCGCGAGCGCTTCGGGAAATACCGGCGCCTCGAGAAATTGCAGATCAGCTTCTGCGTCATCCCACTCGCTCGCCGGCCGCGCGATCACCCGGCACGCATCGAAGCCCATCGCACGGCATTCCACCTCGCGAACGAGGATCAGTTTGCCCACGCACGCGCTCAGGTAGCCGCTCGCATAGCCGGTTTCGAGCCAGCACACTGGCGTGGCCTGCGTGTCGTGCTCCAACGCCTGACGCTCGTCCTCGAACGAGTGCTTCCAGAAGAACTCCAGTGAACAACGGCCGTTCTCGATGTCGAGGTCCGCACTGATTGGCTCCACCAGCGCGACACCCTGCAGGGCATGCAATTGCCCGCCGCGCACAAGCAGTTCGAAGATGCCTTCCTCGGGCGAATGGAGTTGCAACGCGAGTTGCGCATCGCGCGTGCCCATGGAAAAGCCGATGCGAGTCAGCAGCGTCCGTGCGGTCTGACTGCCGAGCGACGCAATCAACTCGGTGCGCAGGTCGTTGATCGCGGCAGTGTGCATCAGGATCATGCGCTGGTCGCCCAGCGCAATTTCGGCACGCTCGGTCCTGAAGTGCAGCCGCTCCCGCATCGGTGCCATGTCCGGGAAAGCTTGATTTGCGTTCGCGCTTTGCACGCTCGTCTCCATGTTCGTTCTCGTGGCTTGCGGCGCGTTTGATTGCGTCGATTGCGCTCGGTGCCTGGTGGCGCACCCACAAAATTTTTCAGTCGGCGTCTATTTTTTGACATCGCCCGCAAAATCTCAAGCGGTGAATCCCCCAGTGGCGTTTTGCTGCATTGCGGTCATTTTATGCGTGCCGGATTTCGCCACTCCCATGATTCCATTGGGATCTTCGCGGCAAATTGGCCCTATGCGACGCAACATCCTTCGATTGGCACGACCGTTGCTCTGAGAGGTCCGCGCCGCGATCCTCAAGCGCGGGTGCCAAAAATTCGATCTACAGGAGACAGACATCATGTCGGAGCTTTCAAGCCTCGGACACATCGTTTTCAAAAGCCAGCTTCGACGGTCGAGTTCCTGGCGCGTCTCACACATTCCGCAATGACACCTCTAGCCGCGCTTTGCCTGGCAGCGCGGCATTTCTGAAACATAACGAGGAAACACGCATGACAATTTCCGCATTGGGTTACGTGGTCGTCGAAGCGAGCGACCTGAAAGCGTGGTCCGACTACGCGCGAAACATTTTGGGTGTCGAGTGCAACGAAGTTGACGGCGCGCTCGAGTTGCGCATCGACGACCGCGCCTGGCGCCTTCGCGTCGAACAAGGTCCTTCGGACGACCTGAAGGCCGTCGGCTTCGAGACGTCCACGCCTGTGGAGTTCGCCAACGTTCTGGCCACGCTGGAAGCACAAGGCGTGAAGTGCACGTTGGACACTGCGCTCGCGAAGCAGCGCGGCGTAGTCGAATTGGCGAGCTTCCTTGACCCGGCCGGCGTCAAAGTCGAAGTCTTCTACGGAGCCACGCGAACGTTCCAGAAACCGTTCGTGTCGCCCGTCGGCGTGAAGGGTTTCCTGACCGGCGAACAGGGCATGGGTCATATCGTGATCGCCGTGCCCGATGCGGACGCTTATCAAGCATTCTGGACCAGGCTCGGTTTCCGTTTGAGCGACTACATCGAGTTCCAGCCTGCGCCGGGCATGGATGTCAAGGTGACGTTCATGCATTGCAACCCGCGCCACCACACCCTCGCCTTTGCCGCTGTTCCGGGCGGCAAGAAAATCGTCCACCTGATGCTGCAGACCAATCATCTGGACGATGTCGGTCTGGCACGCGATCGCGCCAAAAAAGCCGGCGTGCCGATCGCCTGGGACATTGGCCGTCACGTCAATGACCATATGACTTCGTTTTACATGCTGTCACCGTCGAAATGGGAATTGGAGTACGGCTGGGGTGCGCGCGAGATCGACGACGCGACCTGGACGGTGGAACGTCACGATTCCATCAGCATCTGGGGCCACGACCTGACCATCAAGCCCGAGGAGCGCGCGCATGCAAATGGCTGAAATGAAAATCGCCGATCTCGGCGGCATCAAACTGCATTACGACGACGTGGGCGAAGGGCCGGCACTGATCCTGATCCACGGCTCGGGCCCCGGCGCCAGCGGTCGCGCGAACTTCATCCGAAACATCGAAGCCTTGTCGAAGGACTTCCGTGTGATCGTTCCGGATCTGCCGGGATTCGGCCAATCCGACATGAAGCCGGCGGGCACGCCGATTCCGGGCTGGTGGGCCGACAAGATCGTCGAACTGCTCGACCACCTCGACATAGGGAAGGCTCACTTTGTCGGCAATTCGCTGGGCGGCGCAATCACCCTCAAGATCGCCATGGAAAGCCCGGCGCGCGTGGATCGCATGATCCTGATGGGGCCTGGCGGCGGTACACCCGTCACGTCGGTGTTCCCGACCGAAGGCATCAAGACGCTCGTGAGCTTTTACGATGGCCCCGGCCCCTCACTGGAGCGGTTGAAGGCATTCATCAACCAGTTCGTCTATGACCCGTCGCAGATCACGGAAGAGCTGCTCGCCGAACGTCTCAAGGCGGCAATGGACCCGCGCGTCATCGCGCAACCGCCGATGCGCCCTGGTCCCGGCGTCGCCTTCGAAGAACTATGGCGCGATCCGCGCATGGCCAGGCTGCCGCATGAAACCTTGATCATCTGGGGCCGCGAAGACCGCGTCATGCCGCTGGATACCGGCTTCGTGCTGATGAAGCAGATTCCGCGTGCACGCTTGCTCGTGATGCCGCAGTGCGGTCACTGGGCGCAGTGGGAGCACGCAGAAGAGTTCAACAAGACCGTGTTGGGGTTCCTTAAGAAATGACTGAGACGAATCAGAAATACGACGCCGACGTCGCCATCATCGGCTACGGCCCGAGCGGCGTGGTCGCCGCCAATGTGCTGGGCAAGCGCGGCATCAAGACCATTGCGATCGAGCGGTTCAAGGACATCTATGCCCGCGCCCGCGCGGTGACGGTGAATGACTGGACGATGCGCATCGTCCAGGATATGGGCCTCGCGCAGCAGCAATTGGCCGTGATGGACGACGTGCACTCGATGCGCTGGGTCGACTACGAAGGACGTCAGCTCACATGGATGCCGTTTCCGACCAGCACCTTCGGCTTTGCCACGTCCTATTGCCTGTACCAGCCGGCCATGGAGCGTGTGCTGCGTGAAGGCACGGAGCGCTACAAGAATGTGGAGGTGCGCTACGAGCGCGACATGTCCTCGATCAGGCAGGACGAGGATGGCGTCACCATCGAGACGAAGAATCTTGTCACCGGTGAGACCGAAACCATTCGCGCGAAGTACGTACTAGCCTGCGATGGCGGTTCCAGCAGCACGCGCGAACAACTTGGCGTCAAGCTCATCGGCGATACCTTGTCGGTGCGCTGGGTGGTGATCGACTGCCGGGTCAAGCGTTGGTGGCCGAATCGCCATATGCACACGTTCTGGTCGGATGCGCGCCGTCCGGTGGTGGACATTCCGCTCGGCCTCGGCAACCACCGCTGGGAGTTCCCGCTCAACCAGGATGAAAGCGATGAGGATTTCCAAAGCCATGAGCAGTTGTGGAAGCTGCTCAATTCGCTGGGCGTGACAGAGAACGAAGTCGAGATTCACCAGCATGCTTTCTACAACCATCACGTGCGCTATGCCGATCGTTGGCGCGTCGGCCGCGTACTGCTGTGCGGGGATGCCGCGCACCTGATGCCGCCGTGGGCCGGCAACGGCATGCAGTCCGGCATACGCGATGCACAGAACGCCAGCTTGAAGCTGGTCGAAGTGCTGGAAGGCCGCTTACCGGAAAAACTGCTCGACACCTACGAGCAGGAACGCGCGCCGGACGTTGAACGCTACACGCAGATCTCGGTCGGCCTCGGCATGATCATCAAGCGCGAATTGAGCGACGAACAAGTCGCCGCGATGATGGAAGAAGAACGCGCCTCAGGCGACCTGCCGATGGTGTTGCGCCCGCCCCACTACCAGCAAGGCTGGCTGCAAAAAGGCAAAGGCAGCAAGAACGTGGTCGGCAAGTTTCTGCCGCAGCCGCTCGCGGCCAACTGCAAAGGACAGGTCGACCGGCTCGACGATCTCACCGGCAATGGCCTCATCGTGCTCGGTGCGAACACGGACCCGGCGAGCAAGCTCGATGCCGAACAGAAAGCCGGCTGGGAAAAACTGGGCGCGACGTTCATCGCGGTCCGTTCGGCCGACCAGCCCGCACAAGCCGACAACGACGTGGTGGACATCAACGGCGAACTCATCGCCTGGATGCAAAAGGAAGACGTCGATGTCGTCGTAGTGCGCCAGGACAAGATCATCGCCGCGGCCAGCGGCAATCTCGGCGTACCCGCGTTGTGACTTGATAGCTGAAGACGGCGAACCGCTCGAATATTTCAGCGGTTTCGCCGATGTACCCTGGCCCACCAGTAAAGTCTTTATGTCCAATTCGACCTTGATACAGACGACCGCCAGCGCGTTGCGCGAGGCGGAAACAACACGCACGCCGATCCCCGCGGTCCGTAACAGGATCGCGCTCGATGACATGGCAACGGCGTATGCCGTGCAACAGGCGAATGTCGACGCCCGCGTGGCCGCCGGCGAGCGCATTGTCGGGCGCAAGATCGGCCTGACCTCGCTCGCCGTGCAGGCGCAGCTCGGCGTGGACCAGCCCGACTTCGGCGCGCTGTTCGCGGGCAGGGCCTACGGCGACAGTCAACCGATGCCGCTCGCGAGCCTGATCCAGCCGAAGATCGAGGCTGAGATCGCACTCGTGCTCAAGCACGATCTCACGCACGAGAAACACACGTTCGCCGACATCATCAACGCGAGCGCCTATGCGCTGGCCGCCATCGAAGTGGTGGACAGCCGGATTCAGAACTGGGACATCCGTTTCGTCGACACGGTCGCCGACAACGCATCGAGCGCGCTGTTCGTACTCGGTAGCCGTCCGGTTTCGCTCGCCGATGTCGACCTCGTGGCAGCTGCGATGACGCTCGAGCGCGGCGGTGAAGTGCTATCACGCGGCAGCGGCGCGGCCTGTCTCGGCAATCCGCTCAACGCGGCGGTGTGGCTTGCCGACCGCATGGCGCAGCTGGGCACGCCATTGCGTGCGGGCGACGTGGTGCTCACTGGCGCGCTCGGCCCGATGGTCGCGGTGACGCAGCCGGGCATTTACACGGCACGGATCGAAGGACTCGGCAGCGTGCGCGCGAACTTTGCTTGAATCAGGCCGGGATGCCGGCGTGGTGAATACATTACAAAACTAATCTGGAGACTCAAATGCGGAAACGCTACCTTGCCGTACTCTTTGCAGTCCTTCCCATTGAAAGCACCTTTGCACAAAGCAACGTCACGCTGTACGGCCTGATTGACGCCGGCGTTTCGTACGTGTCGAATCAGGGTGGACATTCGGTTACCAAATTCGACGATGGCATCTACGCCCCGAATCTATTCGGGCTCTCGGGTAGCGAGGATCTGGGAGGCGGAACAAAAGCAATCTTCAAGCTCGAAAGCCAGTTTCAGGTTGGTACGGGTGCCCTGCTGCAGCAAGGCCTATTCGGCCGAAACGCCTACGTCGGACTCGAGAACGCCCGTTTCGGTACGGTGAGCCTCGGCAACATTTACGATTTCATGTTCACGTCGCTAACCGAGGCCGGCAATGCCCCGGGTTTTTTCTCCGGCGGCCTGTACAACTTTGCGGCCGGTCCGTTCCAGAAACTCAACCTTCCCCAAAACCCCACTGGATGGTTTGACTGGAGCAGAACCACCGGAATGGCGCTGTCGAATTCCATCAGATACCAATCGCCTGTATTCGCGGGCCTGTCCGCCGGTGCTCTATACGCGCCTGGTGGCGTCGCAGGCTCATTCGGATCGAACTCTGCGATGAGCTTTGGTTTGAACTACGTCGCGGGTCCGTTTGGCCTCGGAGCGGCGTACACGCAGAAGAAATATCCTGGATCGACCGGTGGTTCTCCGCAAATTCCCGTTTGGAACTGGGGCGTCGGGGCGCACTATGTTTTGGGCCCGGTCTACACCGTTGCTGATTTCGTGAGCGTACGCAATTCGTTTTCCGGCGCTGCGGCTTACGCTGGTCAAGTTGGCGCAAGCTGGCAGATCGCGCCCGCGTGGTCGTTGGGTGCGAGCTATATGTACATGAAGGGGAACGACGTTCTCGACAACAACCATGCGAACCAGTTTGGCGCAACGTTGAACTATTCGCTGTCGAAGAGAACGATGGTGTACGCTGAAGGCGTCTTCCAGCGCGCAAACTCAGGTGCACAGGCAGCAATCAACGGCATCATGGACCCAGCAGAATCGTCGAGCAGCGCGACACAAGCGATTGCCCGCGTCGGTCTGCATACTACCTTCTAACGCCTCGCGGTATTTCCCGATCCGTCCGGCAGCGGGGACGGATCGGTGCCGCTGGATAAGAGTCAAACGTCGCGTGAGCATGGCTGGTGTCATGCCGCGCGCGAATCTTGTCGAGAAGTGCACGTCACATAAGCGGCCACGCACAAAGGCCTTCTCGCTCTCGCCGAGTCTTCACCGCTTCAAACGAAGACCGCCTCGGCTTGTTCTTCAGTCTCGCCGTGTCAAGAGCGTTGTCCAACGGCAAATGAGCCTGAACGAAAGTTTTTCGCTCACGCTGCGCGCCACATCAGCGAGAAGGTTCGATGCATCGTGGGGTGTCAGTCGCTGGTTCGGAGCGCTTTTCGCGTCGAGCGCGAAGGTCGTGAACAATTCGTGATCGCTGAGATTGATCCGTTCGTGGCGACCCGTTTGCCGTCGCGGCGGTTCGCCACAATGGCGAGGTCCACGGTCGACATTGAGACTCCCCGTCCCTTTTTGGTGATCGATGACATCAACGCATGCTTTCTCTTCGCCTAAGATGGATTGCTCCCGTCACAACCACAGAGGAAGGTCATGGGCATTGACTCGACAAATCGAACCAGCATCAAGGCTTTCGTATTCGATATCTTCGGGACCGTGGTCGACTGGCGCAGCGGTGTCGCGCGCGAAGCGCGCCCGTTTCTGAATCGGCACGCGCCGGACCTCGACGCGTCCGAATTCGCTGACGCGTGGCGTCGCGAGTATTCGCCCGCGATGGAAGAAGTGCGTGGCGGACGCAGACCCTATGTGCGGCTCGACGTCCTGCACCGCGAAAACCTCGTCAAAGTGCTCGCGCATTTCGGCATCGCCAACGCTTCCGACCCGGAGATCGATGAGTTGAACCTCGCCTGGCATCGCCTGGACCCTTGGCCGGATGCCGTCGACGCTCTGCATCGACTGAAGCGGCGCTTCATCATTGCGCCGCTCTCGAATGGGAACATCCGCCTGATGGTGGACATCGCAAAGCGTGCCGGTCTGCCGTGGGATGCCATTCTCGGCGCGGAGGTCGTCCGCGCTTACAAGCCCTCGCCACGAGTCTATAGTGAAACGGCGGAGATCCTCGGCATCACGCCGTGCGAACTATGCCTCGTCGCCGCACATAACAACGATCTCGCCGCCGCGCGACGTGTCGGCCTGAGCACCGCGTTCGTGCTGCGGCCGACGGAGCATGGGCCCCATCAGACGAGCGATCTGAAGGCGAACGAGGCTTGGGACTTCGTCGTCGGCGACCTGCACGAACTCGCGACGCAATTAGGCTGCGCGCACTGAAGCGAGCCCGCGCAAAGCAACGTATTGCAGCAGCATGATCGTCTTGCCGTCGACAATGTCCCCTTCGTCGATCGCTCGCAACGCGGTTTGCAATGGCATTTCGATCACCTCGAGGTCCTCCCCTTCATCCTCGACGCCGCCGCCATCGTTCACCCGCATCGACGCGTCGTACTCGCCGACATAGAAATAGACCTTTTCGGTCACGGACCCAGGGCTCATGTAGGCCTCAAAAATCTTGTGGACCTGCCCCACTCGATAGCCCGTTTCCTCCTCGACTTCGAGCCGGATGCGATTTTCCGGCGAAGCGTTGTCGAGCAATCCGCCCGGCGCTTCGATCATCATGCCGTCGTGTCCATTCACGAACGCGGGCATGCGGAACTGTCGCGTGAGTATGACGTTACCGGTGCGCGGACTGTGCAGCAGGATCGTCGCGCCGTTGCCGCGATCGTAGGTCTCGCGGTTCTGGCGCTGCCATGTGCCGTCCCGGCGCAGGAAGTCGAACGTCACCTTCTTCAGCGTGTACCAGTCGTCCGATAGCAAGGTCGTACCGACGATGCGAACCCGGTCTTTCGTTGCGGTCATGGCGCCTCCTTTCGGCCATGGACAATGATTCATGGTATCGCGCAACGGCCAGGTGCTGGCCGGCGAACTGAGCGCGGCGTTTGGCATATCGGAAGACACAATTCGCCGCGATTTGCGCGAGCTGGCCGCGGAGGGACGGCTGCGGCGGGTTCACGGCGGCGCGTTGCCCGCGTCTGCCGCGCTCGCGTCCTTCGAGCTGCGTCAGGACATCGAAACGGTCGCCAAGCGGCGCATCGCGCGTCGCGCGGTCGAGCTGATCGAGCCGGGACAAACCGTGATCGTCGATGGCGGCACCAAGTCGGCGCCACTGGTCCAGAAACTGCCGTCCGATCTGCACGCGACCATCGTCACGCATAGTCCGAGCGTTGCCACCGCGCTTGCCGCGCATCCTTGTGTCGAGGTGATTCTGATTGGCGCGCAGCGGAGACGGTCGTGCTCGCTTCGTCATCGAAATTGAACGCCGCGTCGCGGTTCGTAATCGGCGATATCACGCTCGCGCAAACCATTGTGGTCGAGAAGAAGACCAGCGCGGAATTGACGAAGCCCATCGAAGCGGCGGGGGTGACTGTGGTGAGGGCGTAAGGAGTGTCATCCGGATAAATTGACCATTTAGATCGGTACGGGTCAACAGGATCAATTTGAGATGAGCGATTCTTTACAAATGTTCACCGTGATTGCGCCATTTTCTCTTTTGCATATTTCCGATGGCGACGGACCAGCAAAAATGCGGTGCAATGAAAACAACATGTACGGACCCGCCGCATGCGCTGGCGGCACAGGTCCGGCAACGCAATGCGACAGGTCACCTGATGGTTACCAGCTGTACCGGTAACCGGCATTGCCAGTTACACCGTGGGCAGTCTGTCCGCCGAGGCTATGGTTGTAGTCAATGGCGGCGTAAAACTCGCCCTGCCTGCCGAATGTCGCGGTGATGCCCAAACCAACTTCCATCCAGGTACGGGCAAAATTCACGTTGAACGGTGTCTCGCCGACAGTGGTCTGTCCCGGAGCCAGAAAGTCGTGCAGCACATTGGCAGTGAAATAGGGCCTCGCCTTGCTCGTGCCGCTCGCGTTCGCCATGTCATCCGTAATGATGCGAAATCCGATCCGGCCACGCAGGGCGTTGGTCACCGTTGATGAAATCGCGGAAACGTTGTCGTTGAACGCACCCAGATGCATGTACTGGTACATGAGTTGCGCTTGCGGTTCGAATGCGACCGGCAAGCTGGCGATCTGGAACGGCCTGCCGATTTCCTCAGAGACCGCGACGGAAAAACCATTCTGGCCCGGTGTATTGCCTCCGTTGTCGTTGTACCGGTTGTGATAATGCGAGACCTGCGCGACAGTGTCGGAATAGGCCCCATTCGCCAGATAGCGCGTGAAGTACCCACCGAGCGCCTGAACCTGCGTCTCTGCGGAGCCCGTCGCGGTGTCCAGTCCCGCCTGAGCGCGCGACATGTCAGAGAAGTTCATCGATGCGTTGCCGAAGGTGACGGTGATCCCTGCATGCGTGCTGCCGCCCGTCGAAGAAGCGCTTAGTGTCCAGTCCTTGCCGAACTGCGCGAAGACGCTCCGGTCATCAGCCGAGAAGCGGCTCAATGCGTCAGTCTCCGTACTCCAGGCGTAGATACGCCCCCACAATCCGTTGGTACTGGCATTCCCACCAGATGGGTGTACCGCGTCGGGCACATCGCCGACACGCTGGTCGAGGCGACCCAGCATTGCAAAGCCGTAGTTCACGTTGAGCTGCGGCGTCATGACGTAGCCCACCGTTGCCGGACGGTAAGCCACGGGTGCATCGGCGACAGGTGCCGCAGGACCATTCTCCCCGTCGTGCGAGTGGGGCGGATCGCTGTCGTCATCAGCCTGGGACGGCGGCGGGCTTTCGAGGGTCGAACGCAGATACCAGTTCCCGCTGGATGAATCTGCGCCCACGCCGCCCTTGTACAGGGTGTACTGGTACGCCCCCGCCTGGACCTCTCCGACCTGGCTGAACTGACCGTTTGATGCGCCGTCAACCTGGATGACCTTGATGCCGTCTCCCGTGGTCTGTGCGCCCAGGCCACCTGTGTTGGTTACCTGCACGCCGCTACTGCCGGAAGTCGAACCCGAGACATGCAACAGGTCGGTGAGTGACGACGAATCGCCCAGCTCGGTGTTCATTGCCAGCAGGCCACCATTGCCGACATAGTCGCCCGTTACGTTCAATGTGGTTCCGGCTGTCTGGCCGAACCGGATGGTGCCGCCATTGCCCATCCCGGCGACTGTCTGGCCAAACCCGTTCAGGTCCAGTACCGCGCCGCTATTGACGTTAAAGCTCGACGCAGGACTGAAAACGTCTGCCGCTCCCGCCTGGAGGGTACCCGCATCGACGCTGGTTGCACCCAGGTAGGTGCCTGCGCCCGTGAGGGTCAATGTCCCGCTGCCTGTCTTGGTTAGCGCACCAGGGCCGCTTAGGGGGGCATCAAACGCCGCGGCAAAGCCGTTCGTGTCGAATGTACCGCCACCGCCAGCCAGTACCGCGCTACCCGCATTGACCTGCGCTGGTGACAGGAACTGGACGGTTCCGCTGTCGAGTGTGAGAGAGGTCAGGTTCGACGGACCGGTCACGTTCCAGACCGAGCCGTTCTGCAGCGTGGCGTTGAGCGTCGAGGTCGGATCGGCATTCGTTGTACCGGTCAGGGTTGAGGCATCTGCAACGACATTCAGGACACCGTGGTCCACAGCTTCCAGGGCGTTCATTCCAGCCGTCACAGTCGAACTGGTCAGCGTGAGGTCCAGCGTCCCTTCGTCCACGAGCACCCCGTCACGCTGCGTCGACGTCAGCGTGCTATTGGTGATGTTCGCGATGGCCGGGGCGGTTGTGTCGAGGTAGGTCGCGTCGAGCGCATCCGAATCTGCGCCGCTTGCCGACAGTGTGCCATTCGTGAACGACAGGATGGCACCGCCCGCGAGATAGGCGGCCGGCGCGTCCGCGCCGCTGGTACCGACATCCAGTCCGCTCGCGATAATGGTCGGGGCATTCGTTCCGGGATCGCCGGACGTGGCGGGCATACCCGCTATCAGCAGGCCGGCAGCCTGATCCCCCGTTGTTCTGATGGAACCGCCCTCGATGCTGCCCTGTGCGCCAAAGAGCGATTCGGCGCCGAAACTTCCTGCGCCTGCCGTGCTGATGGTGACGTCGATTGCGTTCAGCGTCGCATTGTCCGATGCCAGCAGACCAGCCGAACTGGAGCCCAGCGTAGTCACCGAACTGTTCGATATCAGGGTGGTGTTGGAGGTTGAGCCGTCCCCAATGACACCCCGCGAACCAATCTGCACACCGGGAGAACTATTCCCGGTCGTGTTGATCGAGACTCCATCCAGAGTCATCAGGCCGCCCGCCTGATTGTAGGCGCCTGCGCTCGCAGCGCCGGAGGTCAAAACCACGGTACCACTTGCCGACAGATTGGCACCCGATCCGATGTTGTAAAGCCCATAGGCATCGTCTCCACTGGTCGTCACGCTGCCGCCGTGAATCGTCACGGTGCTGTCGTTATTGGCCTGAACGCCGGCTGCCCACTTGCCCCCTGTCCGCACCAAAGTGTTGTCAAGCGACAGAACTGCATTGCCTGCGAAAGCGAAGGCGCCGTTTGCCCCGTAGCCCGTCGTACCGATAACACTGTCAGTCAGCGAAACGTTTCCGCCGTCTGATGCATAGACTCCGTGCGCGCCTTGACCGGTAGTGAGCAACGTAACCTGTGATCCGCTTACGACACTGCGGTTCGTTACAACCAGTGCGTGCTGGTTTGCGCCCAATGTCGTGTAGGTCCCGGAAATGGCCTGTGTTGAACCATCCGAAATTTGCAGCGCCTGCGCATGGGCCAACGGGGAAATCAGCAGCGCGACGGCAATGGCAGCGCTGCGTAAGGGAAAAGGCACTTGCGCCGGACGCATAGCATGACTAAGCGACAGGCCCATTGATGGGTAATCTTTATTGCTCATTTCTTGTATATCTCTATTTACGATCTGGAAAACGGGAGCCTGGAATCATGACCAAGTCCGGCATTTTTTCGTTGTCCCCGGAGAGGAGAGTCACCGGGCAGGGCCGCGCGGAAAAATCGCGCCGCCCTACCCCGATTCTTCAGTTTTTGTTTCGAGACGCAATCAGACAATGCCGATTGTCATTTTCAGGACATCATGGGTGCTTCGTGCCATCGTTTGTCGGCCATCTATACAGCGCGCCTTCGCGAGCAACCGCCTGATCTCGCCGTATTCGCTGACGACCGCAGGAGTCGGCGTCAGCTACTTGCCCGCGCAGTAGTTCGCCGATTCCGTTCGGCAAGGCGAACTCACGCTACGGCATTCGCAGCCGGAACTGCCGCCGGTGCGGTACTGCGCGGTCTATCGCAGCGACGGGCCGCTTCGCGAGTCTCACGCGCGTGTTCCGCGATTTTTGAAGCCGGAGTTTCATCCGCGGCCCCCACTTCCGAACAAAGACAAAACGGGCGATTTTTGGAGTGCTAGGATGACGCGCGCAACCCGACGTGTTCTGCGAAACGACACTGCCGGGTTGCGCACACGATGGTGAAATCGTTGCGCTGTGTAGCCTGATACTCAATTACGAAGGAGACACCCAATGAAACTTTCGAACCTGCTTATAAGCGCGCTGGCGCTCTCTGCCTTCAGCTTCACCGCGGTCGCGGCCCATGCCGAAGATCTGCTCGACTCGGTCAAACAGGCCGGAGTCCTGAAGATCGGGCTCGAAGGCACCTATCCGCCGTTCGACTCGCGCAACAAGGACGGTGAGCTCGAAGGCTTCGACGTCGATGTCGCGAAGGCCGTGGCAGCCAGGCTCGGCGTGAAGCCGGTGTTCATTCCTACCGAGTGGAGCGGCATTATCGCGGCGTTGCAAAGCGGAAAATTCGACGTGATCATCAATCAGGTCACCATTACGCCGCAACGCAAGCAGATTCTCGCTTTCAGCCAGCCGTACACGTACTCGGCCGCGCAGCTGATCCAGCGCGCAGACGACAAGCGCGAGTTCAAGTCGCTGGACGAATTCAAGGGCGACAAGAAGATCGGCGTGACGCTCGGTACCAACTACGACCAGATGGCGCGCGCCGTGCCGGGCATCAACGTGCTGACTTATCCCGGCGCGCCCGAGAAGCTGCGCGATCTCGCCGCGAAGCGTATCGACGCGACGATCGACGACCGGCTGATGCTGCCGTATATCATCAAGAACTCGCAGTTGCCTCTGCGTACGGGCGCGGTGCTCAAAGGCGCCGATCAGGAAATGGGCATCCCGTTCCGCAAGGACAATCCCAAGTTCGCGAAAGCCCTCGACGATGCGCTGACCCAACTGAAGCAGGACGGCACGCTGAAGAAGATCTCGATCCATTGGTTCGGCACGGATGTGACGCAGCCTATTGCACAGTAATTTTTTCGTAGTTCTCGCGTACCTGCGCCGACTTTCCGAATCGCCGGCGCAGGTACGTCGCTTGCTCGACGAGCGGTTTCTTCCGCGCAATCGCTCGCTATCAACGCTTCCATTGCTTCGAATCACGAAGCACGCGCAAATCCGCCATTGCGCGCATCGTCCCCTTCGTTCATCACGTTCCGTGCGTCATGCTGAGTGCATACAGGATGTGCTGCGTCGCAGTTGCCTGCTGCTGCGAAAGCGTGCGATGCTTTCGGGGCCATTAAACCGGCCGTCTCGTGTCGGACTCGCATGCCGCCGGGAGACGGCATCGAATGGCATGCGAAGAGACCAGTGAAATGCCCACAACCTTGGAGGCATCATGAGCATTCCGTCACTGTCTCGCACCCCCGCCGTATCCAACCCGCATCGTTCCTCCAGCCCAGATCAGTACTTCATGCCGCCGTGGTCTCCGATCACGATCGGCATCGCATGCGTCGCCACGCTCGTCTTCGCGTCCGCAAGCTGTCTGGCCGATACCCAGGTGGGCGCCCCGCTGCCGCCTGCGCCCGATATTCTGTATGGCGATCTGTTCGTTGCCGTGCAAACCGCGCAGATCTTCAGCGACCAGAAGACGTTCGTCGACGCGACGCCGAACGGCAGCCCCGCCGCGATCGTGCAGTTGTACGAAACGCAGAAGAACCAGCCGGGCTTTTCGCTGCAGACCTTTGTCAACCAGTACTTCACGCCTCCACCCGATCAGAGCATCACGCCGCCGCCAAACCAGAGTCTGCGCGAGCACATCGACTGGCTGTGGTCCGGCCTCACGCGCACGACGACGAGCGTGCCCGACTACAGCTCGCTGATCCCGATGCCCAAACCATACGTCGTGCCCGGTGGCCGCTTTCGCGAAGGCTACTACTGGGATACCTATTTCACGATGCTCGGTCTGCAGGAATCCGGACGGGAAGATCTCGTCGACGACATGCTCGACAATTTCGCGTACATGATCGACACGTTCGGGCATATTCCGAACGGCAATCGCACGTACTATCTGAGCCGCTCGCAGCCGCCCTTCTATTCGTACATGGTCGAGCTTGCGGCGCAGAAGGAAGGCAATACGGTTTATCAGAAGTACCTGCCCGAGTTGCGCAAGGAGTACGCGTACTGGATGCAGGGTGCGACCAGCACGCCGCGCGGCGGCGCGACGCGCAATGTGGTCGTGCTCAACGACGGCACCGTGCTGAACCGCTACTGGGACGAACTGGACACGCCGCGCGACGAGTCCTATCTCGAGGATATACAGACAGCGAAGCAGGCAAGCGGCCGGCCTGCCAACCAGGTCTATCGCGATCTGCGCGCGACCGCTGAAAGCGGCTGGGATTTCAGCTCGCGCTGGTTCGGCGACAACCAGACGCTCGCCACGGTGCGAACGACATCGATCGTCCCTGTCGATCTGAACAGCCTGTTGTTCCATCTCGAGACGACGATCGCGCGCGGCTGCTCGGTGACACGCGACTTCGGCTGCGTCGCGCAGTTCATCGGCCACGCGGCGCGGCGCGCGGAAGGCATCAACCGCTATCTGTGGAATAGCAACGGCTACTACGGCGACTACGACTGGCAACTGCGCAAGGCACGGGACAACCAGACGCCGGCGATGCTGTATCCGTTGATGGCCGGTGTGGCGTGGCCCGAGCGCGCGTGGAAGACCGCGCAGACCGTGCAGAACGTGCTGCTCAAGCAAGGCGGCCTCGCGACGTCGATCTATGACACCACGCAGCAATGGGATGCACCGAACGGTTGGGCGCCGTTGCACTGGATCGCGATTCAGGGCCTCAAGCGCTATGGACGCGCGGACCTCGCGAAGCCGATCGGCACGCGCTTTCTCGCGGACGTGGAAAACGTCTACAAGACGCAGCAGAAGCTCGTCGAGAAGTACGTCGTAGAAGGTGCGGGAGAAGGCGGCGGAGGGGGTGGCGAGTACCCGTTGCAGGACGGCTTCGGCTGGACCAATGGCGTGACGTTGATGCTTCTCGATCTGTACGGAAATGGGCAGTGAGTCGCTGGATCGTGACGGAGGAACCGCCGGCTTTGCGCCGGCGGTTCGTTAAATTGAAATGCGGCGGTTACATTTTTAATTCTATTGAAAACGCATTTTTACCGGTTGAATTTACCATTTAATAATATTTTTCACGCGAAAATAATTCCGATCAACCTAACCACGAGAAATCGCAGTCGAGCGCTCGTATTCAATGCGACCTAGATAAATCAGGTCCGCACTTTTCTGCCCCCACGTTACCGCAAGCGCCCCAGTACTGCATCGCCACGCCCTAGTCTCGCCGGTGCGTCATCTCTATGCCGAATCGCATAATCGCCGCTTGATCCTTGACAAGACCTTATTTCGCATCCTATTTTCATTTTTGTCGTAATTATCGGAAAGATTCAATTTTTAAATTCCTCTTGAAATGTCGAGCCAAATCGACAGGGAATTCCTTTGGCCATTCAATAGAAAATTACGGAAAGCAAATAGAAATATCAATGCAGGTGTTTTGAATTAATGCATTGGGAAAAGCGGTCTTTGCGTAGCGGTATCACTCACCAGGGAACGTGATGAAACCAGACAGAAGGAATACTGACGATGGTCGCGTCCGTCGTCATGGCCGACTAGCCGCGCTATGCGCGACGACGCTCGGATTCGTCATCCTCTCGGGGTGCGGCGGCAGCGAAGGTGGTCCGTCGGCGTCTGCGGTACCGAGCAGCATGGCGCAGGTCGCCAATCAGGCGCAAGCTGCGTCCGCGCCTCAGACGCCGTCCGCGAATCAGCCCTACACCGATCTCACCTCCTATTCGACGAGCGCGGCGTCCGGCATCGCCGCATCGCTGGTCGCGGAGAAAGCGGCGATCATGCATTATCAATGGACGTCCGGCAGCACCACCGTCAACTACACGACGACCACCGGTCACCTGATCGCAATGGATCTGACCAGCGGCGCACCGGAAGCGACGATGTCCTACGTCGCCTACACGGCGCCGAGCACGAATGGCAAGCCGCGCCCGGTCACGTTCGTCTATAACGGCGGCCCGGGCTCTTCGTCGATCTGGCTGCGTCTCGGATCGTTCGCGCCGACCCGCGTCGCCACCACCGATCCGCTGCTGAACGGCACCAGCTGGCCGAACTTCCCGCTCGTGAACAACACCGAGAGCCTGATCGACACGACCGACCTCGTGTTCATCGATCCTCCAGGCACGGGCCTCTCGGAAGCGATCCTGCCGAACACGAACCAGACCTACTGGAGCACCGATGCGGACGCCAATATCATGCGCGACTTCATCGTCCGTTACCTGACGGTCAATTCGCGCAGCAGCTCGCCGATTTATCTGTACGGCGAATCGTACGGCACGCCTCGCACCGACATTCTCGCGCTCGCGCTTGAATCGGCCGGTGTGCATCTGACGGGGGTCACGCTGCAGTCTTCGATCCTGAACTACTTCGCCGATGCAATCGAGGCGGTGGCCATCACGGGTTCGACCGCTCAGCTCGCGCTCGAAACCGATACGCTCGCCGGCTACATGCCGGGCTATGCCGCGGTCGCGGCGTACTACAACCAGGTATCGCCAACGCCCGCGAATCAGGCGCTCTACGCGCTTCGTAGCGAGGTGTTCGTGTCTGCCAACTACAACCTGTTCAAGAATTATTCGTTGTACTGGACATTGAGCCAACTCGGCGCACCCACTTACGCGGGACCGCCGAACTTCCCGCCGACGTGGCTCGAGAAGGTCTGGGACGCCGAATCCGGGCTCACGTTGCAGGCGATGCAAGGCTACTTCAACATCAATCCGTTCAACATCACGCTGGTGCCGGGCTCGACGATTGGCCGCTACGACGGGCGCGTGTCGTTACCGAACTCGGATACGCGTCTGCAGAGCGATGGCGACCCGTCGGACATCCTGATCTCGCTGCCGTTCACCAATGCGTTGGCGACGCAGATGCCGGATTACCTCGGCTACACGGCGCCGAACGCGGCGTACCAGCCGCTGAACGACGCGATCATTCAGGTATGGGACTTCTCGCACGCTGGCCAGCCCTTGCCCGACACGATCCCCGATCTGCTTGGCGCGCTGAAGCTGAATCCGCAGCTGAAGGTACTGTCGGAAAACGGCTTTCACGATCTCGCCACGCCGTTCTTCAATACCGAGAAGCAGCTCGCGCGGCTAAAGACTGTTCAGGGTCTCAACCCGAATCTGCAGGTCAACTTCTTCCAGGGCGGACATATGATTTATCTGGATGACGTGGCGCGCCCGCAAATGAAGGCGGATCTCGCGGCCTTCTATGGCGGCGCACCGATAGCAGGCGCACTCACGCTCGCGACGCTGCCGCAGCCGTGGGCCGACGAAGCGCCAGCCGGTACGCCGACGAGCGAGGCGGTCGCCGCGGCCGCGCCCTGATTGATGGTGGTTTCGCTTCGCGCGAGACCCTCCGACTACTCTCTATGGCGAATGATCATGTCTTCAATCGATATCTTGCGACGTACGCTGGCGTCGATCGTCCTCGGTGTGGTCGTCGGCAGCGCTCACGCGCTGCCGCCCCAGCCGGTGGCGCCCGTCACGCTACCCAACGGCGGACACGGCGTGGACGGTCCGTTCTTTCCTCGTAACCGTGCTACCGCTGTCGCGCCGACAACCGGCTCGACGCTGCAGCAGCAGGCTCAGCAGCGTGTCGAGAACCGGCTGGGCGCGAACTCCGTGCTCAGCAACGGCTCGTCGATTACCAAGGCCCAGGCGCAAAGCAATGGGCTCGGCTATATCGCGAAGCATTTTGACGAGATCGATACCGCGCATTCGGGCCGTGTGACATTGAACGACGTCAGGCAGTATCTGCTGCAGCATCAGTAGTGATGGTCCATTAGCACGGCATGACGGCCGACGGTGCGTTGCGATCGTGCGACGTGCCGTCGGCCGTACCCGCACCGTGCGGCTGTGATGACGCTTCCCTGACGCTCACTTCCCCGCAGGCGCCTGGATCATCTTCCATCCATTGCCCGCGGGATCACGAAAGCCCGCATCGACGCTGCCGAAACGATCCACCGGCTCCTGCGTGAATTCCACGCCACGCGCCTTCCACTGCTCGTAGCTCGCGCGACAGTCGGCAACGGACAGCACCAATGGCGGCATGGCGCCTTTGGCGACCATCGCGCGCAGCGTTTGCGCGGTCGCTTCATCGTGGACCGGCGGCCCGGGTGTAAACAGACCCAACTGAAAAGAGGGCTGCTCCGGATGTTGGACGGTAAGCCAGCGGTAGGCACCGTTACGTACGTCCGTGTGGACGCGAAATCCGAGTTTGTCGACGTAAAACGCAAGCGCCGCGTCCTGATCGTCGACGTATAAACCGACCACATTGATACCCTGGTTCATGACTCCTCCCTGGTTGAGGGCTCGACTGTATCGCCGGCCACGCGGCGGCGCTTCTCCAAAACTGCGATCGTCAGGTCCGGGCGCTGCGAGGCCTTCAGCACGCAGGCGGGCACGCGATCGAGTTCAGCCTGATTGGCGCGTGCCCGATGACGCATCTCGCTCGGGCTCAGGCCGGTGATGTCGCGAAAGATGCGCCCGAAGGTACCGAGGCTTTCCCAGCCGGTCGCGAATGCGATGTCGGTGATGCCGAGGTCGGTGTCGCGCAGCAGCGCGGTAGCCTGCTCGATGCGCCGCGTCAACAGATACCGGTGCGGCGGCAGACCGAAGGCCCGCTTGAACGAACGCGCGAAGTGTGCCTCCGACACACCGCTGATGACGGCTAAGCGCCGCACCGGCCAGGCTTCGTGCGAGGCGGCATCGATGCGGTCTTTCGCGCGCAAGAGGCGACGCAGCAGCGCCGGGTCTTCGAGCGCGTCAGTGCCGAACGGCGGGAGGTGAGGGTCAAGTGAGCGGGGCATGAGTTCGCCTTAGTCATCGAGTGGCAGGCCTCGCGGTGATGGAAAGACGCACAAGCTGCCACCACTCGCCCCGGCCGCAACCTGAAGCCATTGTTGCATGGGTTTGCGTGAACGCTGCGTCGAAAACCGCACAAAAAATTTCCGATTTATTCATGGAGACGACAGGGACTCAATGTCGTCAGGCTGAGCGTGGGAAGCGGCGGGAAGCTCATCCTCGCGCGGCAGCTACAGGCCGCACGCGTCGAGGTAGACGTGTTTCATTCGACGGCTCGTGCGGAATATTTCGCACGGGCCGTATTCATTTCATGCACTGGGTGGGTAGGCGCGTTCGCCATTGCCGCGACGGCCGCTTCACACAGTCTGCTCGGTCTTGCCGTAAGTGAGCCGCCCGTTCTTCGACAGCAGCACCGCGAGCGGCCGTGTCATCTCGAACTCGGAAAAGATGATCGTCATGCTGACGGTGATCGGCACCGCCAGAAAGGCGCCCGGCACGCCCCACAGCGCCGACCACACCGCCATGCTCGCAAGAATCGCGAACGGGCTCAGGTTCAGCGAGTTGCCCGTCAGATACGGGTCCAGGATGTTGCCGATCACGAAGTGAATCGCGCTCAGCGACACCAGCACGACCAGGATCGAATTGAGGTCGCCGAACTGCAGCACCGACATCAGCACCGGAAACATGACCGCGAGCACCGAGCCGATGTAGGGCACATAGTTGAGCAGCGCGGTCAGCATCGCCCACAGCCCGGCGAACTCGAGGCCGATGCTGCGCATCGCGAGCCAGCAGATCGCGCCGAGCAGCACGCCGAGAAACGTCTTCAGCGCGAGATAAGCGCCAATGCGCCTGTTGATATCGGTGACGACTCCCCTGATCCGTGCCGCGTTGGCCGAAGTGGCGGTCATGTTCGTCAGCTTCTCGCCGAATGTCCTGCGCTCGACCAGCAGAAAACTCGCGTACAGCACGATGACGAAGAGGTCGATGATCACCGATGACAGCGACGCCAGCATGCCTGTCACCATCGCCTGAATGTTCAGCTGGGTGAGCATGTTCCGCCGCAGCGACTCCCAGGTCGGCTCGCTTTCGAGGTGCAGCAGCGTCGAGATCTTGTGGATCATCAGCAGGACCGAGTCCTGGTAGCGCGGCGCGAGCGCGACGAGCGCGTCGTAGTTCGCGACGAGCATGTCGACCGCGAAGAAGATCGCGGCGCCGATCAGGAACATCGAGAGTCCGTAGCGCAACTGCTTTGGCAGTCGCGGGCCGATCACCGGAATGCGTTGCAGGAGCCGCGTAAAGTCGACCACCACGTACACCGCCATCCCACCAAATACGATCGGCACGAAAACCACGCGGCCGATATACAGCACCCAGCCCACAATCAGCAGCAGCACCACTACGTATACGGACGCTTGCAATCTGTCGGTCATCGGTCAGTGCTCCACGAATCCGCAAAGAGGTGCGCCTGGGGATCGCCCCGAGGACGAGGTCGATGGCCGCGCACGCGCCCGCCGTACGATCCGCTTACATGGCCGGTCGTGCGATGGACAGCACTGATCTTCGCACAGAACGACGACCGCCCACATTAAAAGCGCGACAGATCGTTCCGTTGGCAAACTCCAGGCCGGCACCTCGAAATGCGCCATCAGAATGTCGCGAAACGTTGTGATGCGCCAGCTTCGCTCGGGAAACCCATCTGCTACGCTGAGTTAATTGGTTTCAACCCCTGACGTGATCCGACGCGAGCGCCTGCGCCACGCGGTGGCAGCGCACGACCGAAATCCACGCAGCGAAACCGGCGCCGCGTGTGTCCACATGATATCTACGCACTTCTTGTGTGTGTGATATCGCCTGCACGCATCCCTCTTACCTCACGGAACGGAGTACGAGATGCTGCAACGGCTGGTGTCGCGATTGGTCGCAATGGGTGTGGTGTTGACGTTCGCCGCTTGCGGCGGTGGCGGTGGTGGCAGCGGAACGAACCCAAGCAGCACCGGCTCGACCGGCGCGGCCACGCCGGCATCGAGTCCGACGTCGGCATCGAGTCCGACATCGGCGTCAAGTCCGACAGCAGCGTCGAGTCCGACACCGGCGTCGAGCCCATCGAGCGCTTCAGACGCGAATGGCACGACGCCGAAGCTCGCCGCCGCGACGCCGATCATCGACGGCACGACGCTCGGCGACACCAACTGGCCCACAGGCGTCACGCCTACGGGCGGAACCGGACAGCCAGTCAGCGGCCTGAATTGCGCATTGCGAAGCACCGCGTACACGTACGCGCATCTGTCGATTTATCAGAACGGGCGTTTGCTAACGTTGCCACCCGACATCGGCATGGTCCAGCCGACCATCGCCGCGCCGACTGGCTGCGCGTATCCGGTGCATACGGTCGATTCGAGCGGCAAGATCCATATGGACGCGACGACCGGCGCGACGTACACGCTCGGCCAGTTCTTCTCGATCTGGGGCGAGACGCTCAGTACGTCGAACGTGGCGGGTCTGACCGGCTCGCCGATCGCGATCTACGTCAATAACGGCGGCGGGCTGACGCAATACACGGGCGACCCCGCCAGCCTCGTGCTGACGTCGCGCGCCGAAATCACGATCATGATCGGCACGCCGCTCACTCAGGTGCCCACCTACACCTGGACCGATCCGCCGCCGTTCGACCCGAACATAACCACGCTCGTCTACCTTGGCGTGGTCGGCAGTTCGTACTGGCCGAACGGAACCACGGCGACGGGCGGCACAGGCACGCCGGTCGACGGCCTGACCTGCTCGCCGGCCATGAACGTGCTGTATCACGTGCACGCTCACCTCGCGATCATCAAGGACGGCCAGTGGCTCGCGTTACCGCTGCACGTGGGCATCCTGTCGCAGTGCACGTACGAGATGCATACGCACGACAACACCGGCATCATCCATATCGAAGCGCCGGTCGTCAGGAACTTCACGCTCGGCGACTTCTTCGACATCTGGGGCGAGCCGCTGACGAACACGAACGTCGCGGGCATCACGGGCGACGTGGTCGCGTATATCAACGACAACGGGGATGCTCGTCGCTATATGGGCGATTTGCGCAGTATCGAGCTGACGTCGCTGCGCGCCGTCACGCTGGAGATCGGCACGCCGCAGCTGACTACGTTGCCGACGTATTCGTGGTATGTGCCGCAGTGACGTTGGCAAAGAAGGAACGTCATCGATGTGACGCGGCCGCAGCCGCACATTACAGCGCGACCCGGCTGGCCGAACGGCGCAACGCGTCGCAATGGCGCGGCTTCAGCGCGGTGTACGCGAATGCCCGATGCCCCCCGGCTGCTGCGGCACGATGCCCGCGATTGAGCGCCGTGGCGCGTTCGCGACCAGAATCATCGCCGCGCCGGCGAGACCGCTCGACACATGCTTCAACGCATGACCGGCGATCACGTGATGCGTCAGTTCCCATATCTGCCAATCGAGACTTTCGAAAATCTTGGCGACGCCATAGAAGACGATCACGAGCGTCCACGCGAACACGCCGTTCACCTTGCGCGTGAGCGTCATGCCGACGATCAGCATCAGCCCGCCGAACTGAAGAATCGCGTAAGGCCACAGGCTGTTGAACAGGAGCCAGTAGCCGACGGTGGCGGGCGAAACCACGACCATGATCAGCATCTGCGGCCAGCCGACGCGCTGTCCGCTCCACGAAGTCCATAGCATCGCGAGGATGCCGGCGAACACGATCGTCATCGGCAGACGATCCCAGACCAGCGTCGCATCGGTTGGCGCCATGTGGTAGTACGCCGAGCCGAACGCGGTGAACAGCAGCCCGAACGCGGCGGCGACCATGCCGGGAAATTGCGCCGGCTGGTTCGACGCATGCCGCCTGACCCAGCCGAGACAGAGCAGGCCGGCGATCAGAATAACGACATTCGACAGCACGTCCGCTGCATTGTGCAAAGACCCCAACGCGCGTTGATCGGCGAAGTGGTGATACGAGGCCGGCTGCGCGAGTGGCCATATCATCTGCAGCGCGGTGCCCGCCACGAAAAGCAGCACGCTGGCAAGCAGCAAGCGGGAGATCTTCACGTTGCTCGACTCCAGAGTGGGCGAAACGCCCGAAGGTGCCATGAGCCGCCCCATTACGCCGGCGCGGACCGAATTACCGTGGATCGCACAGGACCCGTCCGGTCGATCCGCGGCCGGGTTGGCCCCCGTTCGAATTCGCGCAGCCTCCCCGTATCATCGGACAAAGCGCTTTGCGCAACAAGAGCGTCGGGCCGCGCACCGACGGGCATGCGCTCATAGTATTCTTCTCAACCAATGCAAGCTGCGTGCGAGTATGCGCGCGACCCAAAGGAAGACCTGGACTCCATGCACGCGCAGACACACCACCTGTCGTTGCTGCCTCGTCGCTGGAGCGGCGCACTCTGCGCGCTGCTGTGCGCAAGCCTGCTCGCCGGCTGCGCAGCGCTGCCGTCGCTCGAGGATCGCACGGAGTCACACGCGTTGTCGCCGGCGGTAGCCGCCACCACGGATCTCGGTCGCGCGGTCGCGCCTGAGCTTGCCGCGCACGCGGGGATGGCGGGCATTTATCCGCTGGCGGATGCGCATGTCGCATTTGCCGCGCGCATGGACCTGATCCGTTCCGCGCAACGCACGCTCGACATCCAGTACTACATCTGGCGCGACGATCTGACCGGCACGCTGCTGCTCGAACAGATCCATGAAGCGGCGGACCGTGGCGTGCGGGTGCGCCTGCTGCTCGACGATCTCGGCATCGCCTCCGCGCTCGACCCGACGCTCGCAGCACTCGACTCGCATCCGAACATCGAGGTGCGCCTGTTCAACCCGTTCGTCGTGCGCAGCCCGAAATTCCTCGGCTTCGTGACCGACTTTTCGCGCGCCAACCGGCGCATGCACAACAAGTCCCTGACCGCCGACGCCACCGCGACGATCCTCGGCGGCCGCAACATCGGTGACGAGTACTTCGATGCCACCGACGGCGTCGTCTTCGCCGACCTCGACGTGCTCGCGATCGGGCCGGCCGCGGCCGACGTCTCGCGCGATTTCGACCGCTACTGGGCCAGCGCCTCGGCGTATCCGGTCGAGCGGATTCTGCAGCACGAGAGCGTCGACGAGCTGGCCGAGCTGGAGCGCAAAGCGCACGCGATCGAGCAGGATCCCGCGGCCGTGGCCTATAAGGAAGCGCTACGCGGTTCTCGCGTCGTGCAGAAGCTGCTCGACGACAAGCTGTCGTTGGACTGGGCCAAAACGGAGATGATCAGCGACGACCCCGCGAAAGGTCTGAACAACGCGCCACCGGAAGCGCTGATTGCCCACCAGCTACGCGAAGTGATGGGCCAGCCCACCGAGTCGCTCGACCTCGTATCGCCGTATTTCGTGCCGGCGAGTTCGGGCACGCAGTTTTTGAGCGGGCTCGCGGCCCAGGGCGTCGATGTGCGCGTGTTGACGAACGCGCTCGAAGCGACGGATGTCGTCCCCGTGCATTCCGGCTATGTGAGGCGGCGCGTGGAGCTGTTGCAAAACGGCGTTCAGCTGTACGAATTGCGGCGCGTAGCGGGCGTGGCATACAAGAAAGAACAGTCGCCGGGACCATTCGGCAGCTCCGGGTCGAGCTTGCATGCGAAGACTTTCGTTGTGGACTCCCAACGGGTTTTCGTCGGCTCGTTCAACTTCGATCCGCGCTCCGCGCATCTGAATACCGAGCTTGGCCTCGTGATCGACAGCCCCGATCTCGCGACGCGGGTCGATAGCAAGTTTCTCGCACTGCTGCCGAAGGTCGCCTATGCGGTGCACCTCGACGAAAACGGCAAGCTGTACTGGATCGAGAGCAACGGCGACATCGAAATCCGCCACGACACCGAGCCGAATACGACGTGGTACGGACGGCTCGGCGTATGGATGTTGTCGATTATGCCAATCGAATCGTTGCTGTAGCCGCCGCGACGGAAAGAACGCTCAGAATCGCCGCAAATCGCGCTCGCGCAATGGATCGGGCGTGCGCTGCATCTCGCGCAATACGCCATTGGTGTCGAACGCGAAATTGAACAGCATGTGGTTGATGTTGTTTTCGATGTAACGATACGACCAGACTTCGCGTTGCGAGAGGCGGAAAAACTGCGTTTGCACGGGGCGGCCGAAATTGATCAGCACATCGTCGCGCGTCCATTTGCCGATTTCCGCGCGGTTGAATTCGTTCAGCTGCAAGACCTGGCGCACGTTCACGATCTTGCCCGCGGCGTCGACGTCCGCGGCGACGGTGGTCGAGCCCATCGGCTGGGTCGGCCACATCAGCCGGCGGCCGCCTCCAGGCAGGTCATAGACTTCGCGCGGCGGACCCATCCGGGCGATGATCGCCGATTGATCCTGGCCGGCCTCGAATTGCTGCCACGGTTGCGCGCAGGCCGCGAGCATCAACGCCGTCACACAGGTGAGCGCGGCGCGGCGCAAAACCAGCGACGTGCGTGCGGTTCGCGCGGCAAAGTCCGGAACGTGGGCGAGGCGGATACTCATGGATTCCTCCCATTACGTTCGATCGCGCGATCAGTCGCGTGCGACGTGTCTGAAAACCTGGCGTCACCTGATGCAGCCGACAGGCTCGTACATTGCGCTTACGCCGCGTCGAACGGGGGAACCACTTACCGCTCCAAAGCCACGGCGAGACAGGCTGCGCGCCCGCCCGCTCATGGCTGCAATCAGGTACTTGCCGCTTACTGCACGAGCTTGGCGCGCAGACGTGAGTGCTCTTCCTGGGAAATGGAACCGGACGCTTTCAGCTTGTCGAGCTTGTCGAGTTCGTCGGCGACACTGAAGCCCACCACATTGCGCAGATCTTCGCGCATCTGCTTGGCCCGCGCCTGTTCGCGTTCCGCCATGCCGCGATGCTGCGTGAGCAGATACGCGAAGATGCCGATATACGGCAGGATGATCAGGAAGATCACCCACAGAACCTTGCCCCATCCGGACACATCATGACGGCGGAACAGGTCGCTCGACACCGTGATCAGCAGCCAGAACCACAGGATAAAGATGAAGATGGAAAAAACGTCGGCCAGAAAATTCGGGAATGTGAAACCATCATTAAAGAAAAGCATTGTTGTTCTCCAGTCAGTCCAGTTGCAATTGAAAGGCTTAACGGATTTCGAACTATGCTTGCCAGCTATGGATGGCGCATGCGATCAGCGCAGCGGCGCTGAAAATTTACCATGACCGCATGTCAGTTGCGCACGCGCGTTCATCCGGTCGTACGAAGGGCGCGTGGCACATTCATGATGCGGACCTTTTTGTCTTTATAGACTATCCCGGCGCAGTAACGCGAGCATTTTCAAGGATTCCGCCCTCTTCACGGACCGTCGGACGCTCAGGGAACGATCGAGTCTGAAGCCTGCAAATCCTGTACTCGTCCGAAATTATCGGCTTTTCTTAGTCCCTGTCCCATTTATCTGGCCCCCGGATTGTGGCTAACTCGTCGGCATTCACAATCGCGAAGAAGCCGGTCGCGGCACAAGCTGTCCCTGCGCGCCGCCCATCACGACCATGCTTACGGTATTGCCATGTCGTCCACCTCCCCCTTCAGCGTACTGAATCAGTTGCGCCGCTATAAGCGGCTGCTTGTGTTCGGCGGCGGCTTAGTCACGACCCTTATGCTGCTGGTCGCATTCACGCTCGCGATACTGTCGGCAGTGCGCGCGCACGTTGCCTCCGAGCGCCAGGCCTTCGTCGTCTATCACAGCCAGATGATGGAGCAGATCCGCGCGAGCGAAGCGTCGTTCCGCATCGCGCTCGTGGACGCCGAGCTGGCGTGGCCGAACGACACGAAAGTCGATCCGGCGCTCGTCGACCGGTTCCGCAAACAGAACGGCGAAATCGAGCTTCAGCCGACGCCCGAGGAAGGGCGGCAACGCGTGTTCGCGGTCGACTCCAATGCGCTGCAGGACAACACCATCCGCCGCTATCTGTCGCTCGCCGCACAACTGGGCCGGGCCCGTACCATTCATTCGCTGGCGCGCGGCCGGCATCTGCCCGGCTATTTCTACGGTATCGGCTACGACATGGCGGGCATCATGCCGTCGCCCCAGTCCGGCGGCGCATGGCCCGCCACCGCAACGGCGGCCGATCGCGAGCGGCTCATGGTTGCGTTGGCCGACGGCCTCGGCAGCCTCGCCGGCAGCCTCCCCAGCGCGCAGGCCGAGCCGCAACGGCGCGTGTTCTGGATGCCGCCCGCGAAGAGCCCTCTGACCGGCAAGTCGACGATCCGCCTCGTCGCGCCGCTGCTCTACAAGGACACCCCGGTCGCGATGCTGGTCACCGAGTATGAAGCCGATTTCCTGAGCGCACCGCTCGCCGCCGATGCGCGCTTCGGCGGCCCTTACATGATCGTCGCCGGAGACGGCACGGTGGTCGACAGCACGATCCCGCAAACGCGCGACGAAATGTTCTCCGACCGACAGCGCACGCTCGCGATGACCAGACAGGCGGGCGAAACATGGCACGACGGAGTGCTGACGATCACTCAACCGCTCGGCGACACCGGCTGGATGCTCTTGCGTGCATGCACGTGGCGCGAAATCGTCGCAAGCATCGGACCGCAGTTGGGCATCGGCGCGGTGATGACGCTCGGCACGCTGATCGCCGCGTGGACATTCCTGATGTTCTTCCGCAAGCGCGCATTTCGTCCGGCGCTCGATCGTTCGCAACGCCTGTTCGAAAGCGAGCAGCTAAGCCGCACGTTGATCGAAACCGCGCCCGTCGGTCTCGGGCTGATCGCACTGCAGGACGGCACGCCGCTGCTGCGCAGCCCGATGCTGGTCGAGACGGCGCGACGCGTCGTCGTGCCGGCGCCGACGCTGTCGGCCGAGTTAGCCGCCCGCTATCGCGCCTGTGCGCAAAGCGGCGAGCACGATGGCGACGAAACGATGCACGCAGAGATAACGCTGCCCACCCGCGACAACGATCCGGTCAACCTCGCCGTCAGCGCGACGCCGTCGCGCTACCAGGGCGAGGACGTGCTGGTGGTCGCCGTCACCGACGTGACCGCGCGCAAGCGCCTCGAGCAGCATCTGCGCGATGCACGGGAAGCTGCTGACGCGGCCAGCGCGGCGAAATCGGCGTTCCTCGCCGCAATGAGTCACGAGATCCGCACGCCGCTGAATGCGGTGCTCGGCAATCTGGAGCTGCTCGCGCAATCGTCGCTGGACGCGCTGCAACATGACCGGCTCGCGACGATCCGCGCGTCGTCGGAAGGACTGCTCGCGATCATCAGCGATGTGCTGGATTTCTCCAAAATCGAGGCGGGCGAGATGACGCTCGAGCACATCGAGTTTGACGCGCTCGACGTCATGACGCACGCGCTGGCGATGTTCGCGTCCCTCGCCGAGGCGAAAGGCCTGCGGCTCGTCGGCAACTTCGGCGTCACCGTGTCGCAACCGATGCGCGGCGATCCGATCAGGCTCGGACAGGTCATCAACAATCTGCTGTCGAATGCGATCAAGTTCACCGCGAGTGGCGAGGTCACGCTGCGGGTCTCAGTACCCGACATGGCGATTGCCGACGGGCGCCATCTGCAGATCGAGGTCGAAGATACCGGCATCGGTATGAACGAGCTGCAGCAGGCCGCGATGTTCCAGCCGTTCAGCCAGGCGGACCCGTCGATCAACCGTCGCTTCGGCGGCACAGGTCTTGGACTCGCGCTGTGCGCGCGGCTCACGCGGGCAATGGGCGGCAGCATCGCGATGCGCAGCGAGCCAGGCCGTGGCAGTTGCTTTACCGTGCGCGTGCCGCTCGGCGAGCCGCACACCGCCGCCGAGATGCCGCAATTCGCCGGCGAAACGGTAACGCTCGTGGCCGCCACCGGAAGCGAGCACGCATGCGTGTCGGCCGCATTGCGGGCATGGGGGCTCACGGTCAACGCGTACCAGCATGTGGCGCAAATCGATGCGTCGAAGCTCGAGCAAACGCGCACGCTGATCCTGTTCGGCGAGCGCGATAGGTGGGATGCTGACGACGAAAACCGGCTGATCGAGGGCGCATCGTGGGTCATCGACTGCACTACCGATGCTCCGCTGCATCCGGTTGCGACGGGCCGTTTCGTACGGGTGTCGACTCTCAGCCCTGCGGCGCTTGCACAAGCGTTGCGGCATACGCTTCGCGCCGCGCCGCTTGCGGTGATGACTCAAGCGCCCCAACAGTTGTCGCGCCAGCTCCGGGTGCTGGGCGCCGAAGACAATCCGACCAACCGCCGCCTGTTCGAAGAACAGTTGACGATCCTCGGCTGCCACGCAACGGTCGTCGAGGACGGCGCGTGTGCGCTCGCGTGGCTGTCGCGCGAATCCTTCGACGTGCTCCTTACCGACCTGTCGATGCCGCTGATGGACGGCTACGCGCTCGCGCGTGAAGTGCGCCATCGCTGGCCGCGTATGCCGGTGATCGCGGCGACCGCGTCGGCGACCCCGGAGGAGCGCGAGCGCTGTGAGGCGGCGGGAATTACGCGAATGGTCACGAAGCCGTTGTCGCTCGCGCGGCTGCGGGCGATCCTCGCGGAGGTTGCTGGACTGCCGACCGACGGATCACCGATGACCCCGGTTATGGAATTTGAAGCCGCGAACGCCGCTCAAGCCAACGACGAAAACACCGATGGCCTGCTAGGCGGCCTTACGCTGCCTGCCGCGTTGCGTCAGATCTTCGTCGATTCTCTGGACGAATCGCTCGCGTCCATCGCCATCGCACAGCACGACAACGACACGCCGCGCCTCCTCGCGGAACTGCATTCGCTGCGTGGCGCGCTCGGCGTGTTCCGGCAATATGCGCTCGCCGAGCGCTGTGCGGTGCTCGAAGACCGTTTCAAGCGCGCTGGGCTCGCGAGCCTTCACGGCTTCGATATCGCGGCTTATCTGCGCGATGCGCAGGATAGCGAACTGACTGATGAGTAAGGCGGCGCGCGTCGGTTACGGTCCCTCGACTACGCGAGGCAGGACGACCGGAACACGAGTGCCGCAGAAGGCGCCGTGGCCGGGTCGGCCACCTCGATTGTCATATGTGTAAGCGCGCTTTTCGATTCAATCGCATCGAGCCACTGTCTTGCGAGACGCGGCAGAACGTGCTGTTCGATAAAGCCAATCAAAAGGCGCGCGCCCGTCTCCTGCACGAGGCAGCGCCCGACGATGTAGTCGACCACCTCCGCCGCATAACTCAGCGCGATGCGATTATTGTCCGCCATACGCTGAATGACTCGATCGAGATGCAAGCGCACGATCTGGGCGATCGACTCCGAGCCCAGCGGACGATACGGCACCACCGTCACGCGGCCGAGAAACGCAGCCGGAAACGCTTTCAGCAATTCCGGCGCAAGCGCCGCACGCAGACCATCCATGTCGGGCGCGAGCATTTCGTCCACGCATAGGCTCGAAGTCAGATCGGAGCCGATATTGCTGGTCATCAGGATCGTCGTATTGCGGAAATCGATATAGCGCCCATCGCCGTCTTCCATGTAGCCCTTGTCGAACACCTGGTAGAACATTTCGTGCACGTCGCCGTGCGCCTTTTCGATTTCATCGAGCAGCACGACCGAGTACGGACGCCGGCGTACCGCTTCGGTCAGCACGCCGCCCTCGCCGTAACCGACATAGCCGGGCGGAGCACCCTTGAGTCCCGACACCGTATGCGCCTCCTGGTACTCGCTCATGTTGATCGTGATCAGGTTCTGCTCGCCGCCATAGAGCGCCTCGGCCAATGCAAGCGCGGTTTCCGTCTTGCCGACGCCGGACGGCCCCGCGAGCAGGAACACGCCGAGAGGCTTGCGCGGGTCCGCGAGGCCGGCACGCGCCGTCTGCACGCGCTCGCCGATCTGCTGCAACGCGTCGTGCTGACCGATGACGCGCGCCGCGAGCGTGGCGGGCAGCACCTGAACGGCGCTGACCTCGTCGGTCACCATGCGTCCGACCGGAATGCCGGTCCAGTCGGAGACGATTTCAGCGACGATCGCTTCGCCAACTTCCGGGAACACCAGCGGCGTGTCCGCCTGCAGGTTCGATAAGGTCCGCTCCAGCTCGCGCAATGTTTCCAGCGACGTCGCGGCTTCGGCTTCGGCGGGGCGCTCGCCCGCTATGTCGCGCGCGCTCGCCAGCGCTTTCGCCGCATCGGACTGCGCCTGCCACGCGGCTTCGACGACATGTTCCTCGACCTTGAGCGTCGCGATGGTCGCGTTGACGTCGGCCAACGCGGCCTCGTTGCAAAGGCCGATGCGGGCCTCGTTACCGAGCAGTTCGGCTTCGACGCGCGCGGCTTGCAACCGTTCGCGAATCCGCTGCAATTCGCGCGGCGGAGCATGCTGCGATAGCGCGACCCGTGCGCAGGCGGTGTCGAGCAGGCTGATCGCCTTGTCCGGCAACTGACGCGACGGAATATAGCGATGCGACAGGGTCACGGCCGCGCGAATCGCCTCGTCGAGAACCACGACGCCATGATGGCTCGCGAGCGTGCGCGCGAGTCCGCGGACCATATCGATCGCGGACGGTTCCTCTGGCTCGGCGATCTGCAGCACCTGGAAGCGCCGCGTGAGCGCCGGGTCTTTCTCGATGTGCCGCTTGTACTCGGCCCACGTGGTCGCGCCGATCGTGCGCAGCGTGCCGCGGGCAAGCGCCGGCTTCAGCAGGTTCGCCGCGTCGCCGGTGCCGGCCTGCCCTCCCGCGCCGATCAACGTGTGAATCTCGTCGACGAACAATACGACCGGCGCCGGCGACTTCGCCGCCTCCTCGAGCACGGACTTCAGCCTGGCCTCGAACTCGCCCTTCATGCTCGCGCCGGCAAGTAGCGCACCGACGTCGAGGCTCAACAGCCGCACGTCGGCGAGTTTTGGCGGCACCTCGCCGGCCGCGATCGCGCGCGCGAGTCCTTCGACGACCGCCGTCTTGCCGACCCCGGCGTCGCCGGTGAGTAGCGGGTTGTTCTGGCGCCGGCGCAACAGCACGTCGATCATCGTGCGAATTTCGACCTCGCGGCCGACCACCGGATCGATTTCACCGGCACGCGCGCGTGCGGTGAGATCCGCGCAGAACTGGGCGAGCGCCGCACCCTTCGCAGTTGCTGCGAGCGCACCGGACGCCTCGCCCGGCACCGCGGACGAAAAGTCACTCTGGTCGTACGGAGCGTCCTCCGCTTCGGGGGAACCGGCAATCCACGCCGGCAACGCGTCGTGAAGGCCGTCGACGGCAACCTTACCGAACTCCGGCGAAATGGCCAGCAGCACGCGCCGCAATTCCGGCGTCTCGACAAGCGCCGCCATCAGCCATGCGCCGCGAATCCGACGGTCGCTGAATGCCAGCGTCGCAACCACCCACGCGCGCTCGGTCGCCGCCTCGACGTGATGCGAAAAATCTGTGAGCGCGCTCGCACCGGACGGCAGCGCGGCGAGCGCGGCCTGCAGGTCCCGCTCGAGCAGTTCGCGGCTGATGCCGCAGTGCCTGACGATGCGGTGAAGGTCGCTATCGGACTGCGCGAACAACTGATGCAGCCAGTGCACGAGCTCGATATAGGGGTTGCCGCGCAGCTTCGAAAACGCCGTAGCGGATTCGATGCTCCGGAAGAGCGTCGCGCCGAGCTTGCCGAACAGCGCGTGGCGTGAAATGGACATGATGAGGTTGCGGGTAAAGATGTTTGTAGCGGGAAGGCGCGGCTTTGCCTCGACATCCGGCGCGCTGCGCTCAGGTATCGGAACAAGCCCGCAGGCCAGACTGATCGAGCGACAAAGCATAGCCGGTCGGTCGCTGCCTGTATTTGGGCCGTCGCCCATATTCCGCTCGAGTTGCGCGAAGTAGCATTCACATCTCTCAGGCACCAGCCCGCACTCTCCGCTGGTGATTCTTTTATTTCTGCGGCGAGAGATTTTTTTCGAATGCACGCTTTCCAGGCCAATCTGATTCGCCGTTGCTTACCGGTCAGGCCATGACTGGATATCAGGCTCGCTGGGAGCATTCGCCCGTTGAAGCACACGCGCTCAGAACGCTCGCACGGACAATCCAATCCATCGGGGCCGCGCCTGCTGTTTCGCGGAACGATCTGTCGGAAAGGAGTGAGGCAAGTCCGGGAGCCTTCGCAGGCAGCACCAGTCACCCTGGCGCGGAGCGTTCGCCTTGCGCTCGGCCAGCCAAGCATGCAGACCTTCAGCCTATGCCCGATTTTTTTCTTGATCCGCCGCGCGAAGCTTTGAACGCGGCTGAAGACTTTCTCCCGGCGCAACCTTCCGGTGTGACTCCTGCCGCGCACCGGATCGAGCCCGCGCTCACCAGGCCGGATGATTTCAGCGACCTGATCGCGCTCGCCAATGAGGACGATGACGATCCGTTGCAGCTGCGGCGCGATCCGCATGCGCCGGAGCACGGCGACCACGACGGCATGGCCATGCTCCTGACAGACGGGATCGACGCATCGGATCCGCTCGCCGCGCTCACGCTCGAATACCGTCACGCGCTGCTGAGCCAGAAGATCGGCAGCGCGCACGAGCCCAAAGCGACCGAGGATCGCGTCGAGCCGGCCATCCGGTCGCCGCAAGACCCGTTTGCCGAGCTTGTTGATCCTTCGCATCCCGAATTGTCAGTATCCGACCTGCTCACAAAGGGGAAGAACATCGACACGCTGCTCGAGAGCCTTGACCCGTTCGATGCCGGGCAGATTTTCAAGGCAGACGAAACGCACGAAATCCTCGGGCTGCTCGCGCCGCGCGACATTACCGGACACCGTGCAGGCCGGACCGCGCAGCTCGCACGCGAGGAACACCACACGGTCAGCATGGACAGCCACATCGCCATGCCTGATTCGATCGAGTACGAAGAGCCCGAATGCCCTGATGAAAATAGCCGCTGACCTGACCACGTCGGGCACTCCGACACTTCACAGCCTGCTGGACGCGCAGGCTTACGGCGAACTCATGGCGCGAACCATTGAGAACGTGCGCAAGCATCCGTCGAGCGTGCGCGAACGCTGGCTTCTGTTCGAGCTGTTGTGCCTCGACGGCGAATGGGAACGCGCGCTACGACAGCTTCAGACGTGGGCCACGCTCGAACCCGAAGGCACGTCGCGCGCCCAGATGTATCGCGGCCTGATTCGTAGCGAGATGTTCCGCACCGAGGTGTTTGCGGGGCAGCGCACGCCGGGCGAGATCGACCCGCTGCCCGCGTGGGTGAAATCTCTGCTGCAGGCCAACGTCAAGCTCGGCGAAGGTAACCTCGCCGCCGCCGACGAACTGCGCAGCGCCGCGTTGAACGCAGCGCCGGCCACGCGCGGCGAAAGCACGCAGATCGGCGAGTTCGAATGGCTGACCGACAGCGATAGCCGGCTGGGTCCCGTCTGCGAGCTGACCGTCGCGGGCGGTTATCGCTGGGTGCCGTTCGACTCGATGAAATCACTGACGCTCGGTCCGATCGCCACGCTGAGCGACCTCGTCTGGCGCTCGGCCGTCGTGGGTCTACGCGACGCGACTGTCCTGCGCGGCTACCTGTCGGTGCGCTATCCCGGCTCGGAAAGCGGTCCCGTTGCCATCAGGCTCTCGCGCGAAACGACCTGGAAAGACGTCGGCGAAACCGGCGTGATCGCGCTCGGCCAGAAAACCTGGAGCACCGGGAAGGGCGACTTCGGCCTGCTCGACATCGGCGAATGCCGGTTCAATCACGACGAGCGGGCATGAACACGTCCGACGCCCGACACCGGCAAGCCTACATGCCGTCGCTGATCGACCGCCTGCTCGACGATGCACCCGCGCGGCGCAGCGAGCGGCCAGACGTGTACGCGCCCAACAGCGAAGGCATGCGCCGCATCATCCAGCGTGACCTGAGCCTGCTGCTCAACACGACGAACCTCGACGACGAGATCGACATGACGCACTACCCGATGCTGGCCGCGTCGGTCGTCAATTACGGTATTCCCGCGTTGTCCGGCAGCTACCTCGTCAGTCGTAATTGGGAAACCGTGGAGAAGTTGGTCCGCACCGCGATCATCCGCTTCGAGCCGCGTCTGATTCCCGAATCACTGCGCATCCGGCCGCTCAATAGCAAGGACCCGATACGCTACAACCAGCTCATGTTCGAGATTCACGGCCTCATGTGCTGGTCGCCCTATCCGCTGGAATTCCGTATCCAGAGCGCGTTCGACATCGAAATGAATCACGTCACGTTCGATCTGGACACCGGCAGGGGAAATTGACATGGATCCACAATTTCTCGATTACTACAGCCGCGAACTAACGTACATGCGGGAAATGGCCGGCGAGTTCGCCGCGCAACACCCGAAAATCGCGCGCCGCCTTGGCATGGAGGGCATCGACGTTGCCGACCCCTACGTGGAGCGGCTCATCGAGGCGTTCTGCTTCATGTCGGCGCGCACGCAGATCAAACTCGACGCCGAGTTTCCGCGCTTCACGCAGCGCCTGCTCGAAGTGGTCTATCCGAACTACGTCGCGCCCACGCCGTCGATCGCGGTCGCGCAGCAGCGTCCCAGCCTGCGCGAAGGCGATTTCACGAAGGGGCTGAAGGTACCCCGGCACAGCATGCTGCGCTCGGCAATCCCGCCCGGCGAGCAAACCGCGTGCGAGTTCCGCAGCAGCCAGGACGTCACGTTATGGCCGATCGAGATCGCCGAAGCGCGGCTCACCGCCGTGCCACCGGATATTCCCGACACCGATCGACATCTGTTGCCGCACATGCAATTGCGCGGCGCGTTACGCCTTCGCCTGCGCACCACCGGCGAAGTGAAGTTCAACCAGATGACAAGCTTCGACCGGCTGCCTATTTACCTTGGAGGCGACGAACGCATCGCTTCGCATCTGTTCGAACTGATCCACGCTGGTAGCGTCGCTTCGGTCGTGCGCGCGTATGGCGCGTCGAGAGACGAAGGGCTCGTGGTCGCGAAAACGCCGGTCGAATTTGAAGGTCTGCAAGCGAACCAGGGCCTGCTGCCGCTCACGTGGAATACGTTTCACGGCCACAACCTGCTGCAGGAATACTTCGCGTGCCGCCAGCGCTTCTATTTCTTCGCGCTGACGCAGCTCGCAGCGGGGCTCGCGCGCGTGGACAGCAAGGAAGCCGAGATCGTGCTGCTGCTCGACCGTCTGCCGGAAGAGCTGGCCACGCACGTCGACGCATCGCGTTTCCTGCTGTTCTGTACGCCGGTCGTCAACCTGTTTCGCAAGCGCACCGACCGCGTCGAAATCAACCGCGCGCGAACCGATTTCCATCTGCTCGCCGACCGCACCAGGCCGCTCGACTACGAAATCTTTTCGGTGTCGCGCGTATTCGGCCAGCGAGCGGAAACATCGCTCGAAGTCGAGTTCAATCCGCTCTATCAGACGCTGCACAGTGACGTCGGCAACTACGGCCGCTATTTTTCGGTGCGCCGCGAGCAGCGCGCGCTGTCGGCCAATACACGCAAGTACGGCACCCGTACGCCATATATCGGCACCGAGGTCTACGTATCGCTCGTCGATCAGGCGGAGGCGCCGTACGATGACGACATCCGCTACCTGTCGGTCGAAGCATGGGTCACCAACCGCGACCTGCCACGCCTGATCCCGCGTAACGGTGCGACCGACCTCACGATGTCGGACTCCGTGCCGGTCGGGGGCGTGCGTCTCGTCGTTGCACCGAGCGCGCCTCGCGCGCCGTACGCGAGCGGTGAAACGGCGTGGCGTCTGATCCGGCAGTTGAGCTTCAACTACATGCCGCTCGCCGAACTCGATCACGGCGACGGCGGCCAGGCACTGCGGAACATGCTCGGCCTCTTCATCACCCCGGGGGAGCACGAACAGGCGCGTCAGATCGAGGCGCTCGTCGGCGCGCGCACCGAACCTGTGGTCCGGCGTCTGCCCGGCGACGGACTGCTCGTTTACGGGCGTGGCGTGCGCTGTGAGCTGACGGTCGACGAAACGGGCTTTTCCGGTATCAGCCCGTATCTGTTCGGCCTCGTGCTAGAGCATTACCTCGCGCGTCACGTATCGATCAACGTGTTCACCGAAACTGAACTCCGTTCGATGCAACGTGGCCCGATCACGCAGTGGCGGCCACGCATGGGCGGACGCGGAGCGGTATGAGCATGGATGTGCCACTGGTGAGCGCCGTCGCGCCAATGCGATCATCGCTCGATCCGCAATCGCTCGACGCGTGGTTCGATCCCGACGCGCCGTGGCAATCCGGCTTCCTGAGCCTGCTGCGCGCGATCGCCGCCCGCGACCCGCTGATGCCGTTGCCCGGTACCGCACGCCTGCCGCAAGAAGAGCCGTTCCGGATCGGGCAGCAACCCACACTGGCCTTTGCGCCGCGCGAGATCGCGTCGCTCGGCACGCGCAACGGCCGCCTCGACGTGCGTCTGTTCGGACTCGGCCTGTGGGGACCGCAAGGGCCGCTGCCACTGCACATGACGGAGCTGGCCCACAGCCGGGTGGAAAGCCACCAGGATCATGCGCTAGTCGGGCTCGTCGATCTGTTCCATCACCGCGCGCTGTCGCAGTTTTATCGTGCATGGGCGTCGGGGCAAGCCACTGCGTCGCTCGACCGCGCCGGCGACGAAGCGTTCTCGTTCTATGTCGCCAGTCTGACCGGCGTCGACCCGGCCGAGGCGAAACAGTCGTGTCTGCCCACGCACTCGCGCTACAGCGCGGCGGCGCACCTCGTGCGCGAGGCGCGCAATCCGCACGGTGTCGCGGCGACGCTCTCGCATTACTTCGGTGTCCCGATGTCCATCGAAGAATTCGTGCCGCACTGGATCCATCTTTGCGCATCGGAACATACAAAGCTCGGTGTGCCGGGGCCCGCGGCGATCATCGGTGAATGCTCGCAGCTTGGTGAGGCGATTCCTGACCAGCAGCACAAATTCCGGCTCGTCGTCGGTCCGCTCGATCTCGACCAGTATCTGCGCCTCACGCCGCATGGAGAAGACCTGCCGACGTTCGTCGAATGGGTGCGGGCCTTCGTCGGCCACGAATATGCGTGGGAGGTCAAACTGCTCGTCAAACCGCGGGCGGCACCGCCCGCCTGCATCGGCACGTCGCAGAGACTCGGCTACTCGACGTGGCTCGGTGATTCCCTCGACGACCTTCCCGTCGTCGGCATGGTTTTCGAACCTGAACAGTACAACGACTGACCTCGGAGTTCCTTCGCATGAACGCCAACACTCCCGCCGCCGTGCTGCGCTACGCGGACCTGCTCGAGCCGGTCTCGGCGGACGCGCCTTGCGGCCCCGATCTCGAATACGATCCGGCTTTCGTGATGCTGCAGGCGGCCGCGGCCCCGCGCGTCGAAGCGCAATACGGTGACTTCGTCGACGTTCCGCCATCGGCCAACTGGGCCGAAATCGAACGCGATTGCCGCGCGCTGCTGCTGCGCACGAAAGACATCCGTCTCGCGGTGATCCTGCTACGGTGCCGAACCCGGCTTGCAGGCGCGGCCGGCTTGCGCGACGGACTGGCCTTACTGATGGCGATGTTCGAATGCTACGGCGAAGCGCTCCACCCGCTGCCCGTGTTCGATGGCGAACGCGATCCGGCGATGTTTGCGAACGCGATCGGAGGACTCGTCGAGCCCGATGGCACGCTGGCCGATGCACGCGACATCCCGATGCCGAGGGCTGCGGGGCTGCAACTGCATTTGCGCGATATCGAAAAATCATTCGCGACACCGCGCCAGAAGGATGCGCTCGCCCCTGAATCCGTCGTTCGGTTGCTAAAGGAATTGTGGGGCCGACGCGACGCGACGATTGCCGCGTTCGTCGAAGCGCAACGTCTGACGCAACGCATTACTGCATGGTGCGATCAGACGCTCGGCGTCGATGCACCCGATCTTGGCGCGTTGTCCCGAGCGCTGCAACCATTCGCGCAGCACCAGGTGGACGGCGGTGGCGCGTCCGCGCCGATGGCCGCCCGAGCCGTCCAGGCGGAGAACGACGCCGAACCTGTTGCGCCGCCGGCTGCCGCCCCTACGGCGGCGATTTCGCAGTCCGATGCGCCGCCTGATCTGCCGATGGCCACCATGCCTCCAATGGATCGCTGGAGCGCGCTCGCGGCCATTCAGGAAACCCGCATGTGGTTCGAGCGAAACGAACCGAGCAGCCCCGTCATTGTTTTGCTGCGCCAGTCAGAGCGAATGGTGGGCAAACGGTTTTCAGAACTCGCCCATATCATTCCCGCCGATTTACTCGCTAAATGGGACGAGATCGACAGTTGAGGAATCGAGCACGCAATTCCTTTGCTGTTAGCCCAATTAGTCCGCTGGTCAACCAACAATCTCCAATGAAACGACTCGTCCAGTTTTTCGTCCTGGTTTGCCTCGCTATTCCCCATTTCGCGTTCGCCGCATGCACGCAGCTGAAGTCGGCGCAGATTGCCGAACTGCTGTCTCAAGGCTATATCGCGGCACATCCGTTAGTGGTCAACATACCATTCCAGCAAAGCTCGGTATCGATCGATCCAGCGGTGCCAATCGGCACCGTGATCGCCACCGGCTTGCAGCCGGCGTACGCCACCTTTGCGAATTTCACGGACTGCACTAACGGCGGCACGGTAGCATTCGGTTATTTGAGCGCCACACCGTCCACTGTTACTGGGGTGTACAACACCAACATCCCTGGAATCGGTTTTCGCGTGACCTATCTTCGTGCGACCGGCACGAATTCGTCACTTCCGTTCACGTCGACCTTTTCGGCTGGCGAACCCAATCAGGTGATCTACGGCCGCTTTGGCATTGGCTCGCAATTCCAGATCGAGCTGATTAAAACGGGGAACATCGCGAGCAACGTCAACGTGATGTTCAACACGATAGGAGCCGGCATCGCCAATGGCGACGGCAGCCAGGTCGTGACCATCACGGGCGGCGGCATCAACGTGAAGGTCCTGCCAAGTTGCTCGGTCAATACCAGCACACTAAACATCGACTTCGGTACTTTCGGCCCAAGCGACGTGACGAACACAATCGGCCCGACCCAACCTGTCGACTTCACGGTGCTCTGCACCGGCCCCACGCCCGCGGCTTCGATCACCGCCGCACTTTCCGGAACGCCCGACACAAACGACAGCAGCATGCTGAAAAACACCGGCGCGAACAATCTCGCCATCCGTTTGCAGGAAAAGTCGACAAAAACGATTTTGAGGCCCAACGATCCGACCAGCACCCTCGTCCATATGCCGCAGGGCGCAATGCAGTCGCCATTCGAACTCGAAGCCACGGTATTGCGCGTCGGAACTGCGACGCCGACCGCAGGCAAGATCCAGGCAACTGCAACGATCACCATGACCATTATCTAAAGGGACTATCCATTACGGACGTGTTCTCGAAGCGACCAGCATGACCGATTTATCCGTCACACCGCCGAATTCAATCTTCGTGCAGATCGCAAGTTATCGCGATCCGCAATTGATTCCCACTCTGCTTGATTTCATCCATAAGGCAAGAAAGCCGGATCTGCTACGTATCGTCGTGTGTTGGCAGCATGCACCCGACGAAAGCATAGGCCAGTTCTGGCAACAGGGTTTTGGCAAATGGAGGACCGAACAGGCCGACAGCTGGACCATCCAGCATCTCGGTTATCGTGACGCGAAAATCGAGTTAATCGACGTGCCTCACATGATGTCGCAAGGTGCATGCTGGGCCCGTAACCTGCTCCAACAGCGTTACGGCGGTGAGCGTTACACGTTGCAGCTCGACTCGCATCACCGCTTCGTCGACGGCTGGGACACGCTCGTGATCGACATGCTGGAATCATTGCGCGACGAAAGTCCGAAGCCGGTGCTGACCACCTATCTTCCGATGTACGACCCAGAGAATCACGACTCTCGAAGAAGCGATGAGCCGAGAATGTTGGCTTACTCGAGCTTCAATCGTGAGGGGGTGGTGGTGTTTCGCTCGAAGAGGCTCGCCGACTGGAGAACGCGCAGTCAGCCCGTCCGAACGCGCTTCTTCAGTGCTCACTTCGCATTCGCCGACGGCCATTTTGCCGAAGTGGTCCAACACGATCCGCACTACTTCTTTCTCGGCGAGGAGATCTCGATCGCCGTCCGCGCCTTCACTCACGGCTATGACCTGTACTGTCCGCACCGGTTGATCGCCTGGCACGAATATAAGCGCTCGTATCGCTTCAAGATCTGGAACGACCATACTCAGGAGGCCAAGCAACGGGGAGATATCGAGGAGCCCTGGAACGAGCGCAACCAACGCTCGTTTCAGCGCAATCGGGCGCTGCTCGGCGTCGACGGAGAGGCGCGGCCGCAGGAAGATTTCGGCAAGTATGGGCTCGGCGCCGAACGCACGCTGGCCGAATACGAGGTGTACGCAGGCATCAGCTTTGCGCTGCGCGGTATCCAGAAGTCGGTGCTCAACGACGAGGCGCCCGTTCCGGGCGTGCGGCCTGTCGGCGAGGCGACATGGAAGGCCTCACTGCAACGCGCAAATGACGTGCGCGTGTGCGTGCATCGGCATAGCTTCGACAAACATGCGCTCATGCACGGCATCGAGCACCCATTGCCGGTCGCCACGTCCGCCATCGCCGTAATCTACGACCACGGTGACACCGAGCTGCGCCGCGAAATCGTCGATGCTAGCCGCCTTTCCCGACACCGCAATAACGACTGGCTCGACTTCCATGCGACGTTCGAATCAGAGCTTGAGCAGATCCCAGCCTATTACGTCCTGGAATTGCTCGACCACGACGGCAACGTTTTGAGCCGGGTTCGAAGCACCGTCGACGCATGACGCGTCCCCGCCCGCAACGTACGGAAACCTTGCCGGCGTCGCGCGGCCGAGAGGATTGCACCATGTCAGCGGATTCGGCGCGTAGCGATACGGACTAACGCCGCCGTCACCGGTGCGATCGGGGCTGATGTAGCGACCCGAGTGAGGATCGTAAAACCGCGCACCGTTGTAATGCAGCGTGGTTTCATCGTCCGAATACTGACCGGCGTAACGAAGCGGCTGTGTCAGTGCGTCGCTGCTGCCCCACTCTGGCGCGACGAGATTGCCCCACGCGCGATAACGCCCTTGCCACACCACCTGCCCGGTTTCGTCGGTTAGCGCGACAGCCGTACCGGCCACGTCCGTGTGGTAGTGATAGACCTGCGTGTTTTCTGGCGTTCCATCGTCCGCGAGTGTCTGGTCTACGCAAGCGAGCGGCGCGAGGCCGATCGAGCGGTCGGGTTCGGGTTGATACAGGTACGTGCGCAGTGCCGCTGCGTTCTGCTCCTGAATCAGTCTGAATCCCTGCCACAAATAGCGCGTGACGTCATCCTGGACCGGCGCCGGTAGTTGCTGCGCTCGTCGCGTCGAAGCCGGCTCCATGAGCTTGGCGATACGCCGGCCCAGTGCATCGTAGTGATAGCGCACCGTGCTGTCCTTGCGATGCACGGCAACAAGGTGCCCCTCGGCATCCCAATCGAGCGACAGCGTATGATCGCGGCCGCTTCTACGCACCAGTTGTCCCCACGCGTCGTACTCGTAACGATGGCCGCGACATTCCCGCAGCCGATGATCCGGATAGACGGCCGGGAACCAGTTGCCGCCGGGCGCATCGAGCAGATTGCTCGCGGCGTCCCACGTGAAGTACTCGATGTCCAGCTTCTCCGAGACGCACCGCAACAGGCACCCTCGCCGGTCATAGTCGTACCATGTCTGGCCGCCAGCCGCGCCGCCCGTTCTGACGATCACGTCTGCGAGACTGTAGTCGGCCTCGCGCCACAACTCGATCACAGGTTCGGTCGCGGCGCCCGGCGTGTCCAGGTCGGATCCCGTGACCGAGCGCCACCATACTGGCAAGCCGGGTGGCGAATAGCCCGTATGCGTACGCAAGCTGCCCTGCGTGCGCGCAACCTGGCGGCGCATCGGGTCGTACCAGAATCGCGCAATTCGCCGCTCGTCCAGTTCGACGAACGCGATGTCGCCGGTTTCGAAGCGACGCGTGCGCACCTCCTGCCCCTGCGGCAGCAGCGTCGCGACAAGGCGACCCGCGGCGTCGTACGTATAACGCGGTGTGCCGTTCGCGCCGTGCTCCGCGACGACCCGGCCGCCGGTGTCGCGCTCGAAGCGGATTTCATCGGCGCTGATGCCGAGTAGCTCACCTTCCTGGGTCGGTACACGGCTCACGCATTCCAGCGATCCGCGCGGCCCATAGCGATACGTATAGCGGTTGTGCAAGGTTTCGCGCCCAATCAGGCGGCCAGCGCTGTCATAGTCGAACGTTTCGCGACGCTGCTGCGCGCCCGCCTTCCACGTGATGCAACGGATCTGGCCGCCGTCCGTATAGTCGAAACTGCGCTCGACGCCGTCTGCATCCGTTATTGACCGGCAACCGCTCGCGTCCCACTGCAGCGACTGCACCGCGCCGTTCGCACTTTCGATTCGAACCGGACGCCCATGTGCATCGTACTGACGCACGGTCACGTGACCTTCTTCGTCGACCGCGCGAACGATATTGCCGCGCCGGTCCCGGTACCAGTGCCGGCTGCGGCCGCTCGGACCAGCGAAGGAGATTCGCTGACCCTTGGCATTCCACACATGACGCTCGATCTGTCCATCCGGACGCGTGACCGTCAACGGCCGGCCGAGGCCGTCTCGCCCGATTCGCGTAACGGCGCCGAGCGCGTCAGTCACGCTGACGACGTAGCCATTGACGTCGTACTCGTATGTGGTCGTGCTGCCACCTGCTCCCGCGCGTCGTGTCACCTGTCCCCAGGCATTACGCGTGTAGGTGGTCGCGATTTCCTGCACATCTGTCGAGCGCGCGACCTCACCATCGGCATCATATTCAAAGCGCGTAATTTCTCCTGACGGCGCCTGATAGTGCACCGGCCGCAAGCGATCGTTGCGCGCCCACATCCACGTACGCCCATCGCTCAGCGCGACCGACACGGGTTCGCGCGACGCAAACGCATACTGCGTCGAGCGGGTCTCGCCCAGAGGATCGGTTTCGTGCACGACGCGTCCAAGCATGTCGTATTCAAGGCGAACCGCGCGCTTGCCGGGCAGTTGAACGATGAGCGGCGCGACGGCCTCGCCGTAGTCGAAGCGATAGCTCCGGCCGTCGAAATCCGTGTGCGACAGCACGCGGCTCTGCTCGTCATATTGCCAGTGCGCCTCGTTGTCGAACACGTCGCTAACCACGCTGGTCCGGCTATCGACGTCGTAGGCGAAGTGCTCGAGCGCGCCTTCCGACGTGACGCGTTGAACCACCCGCGCCGCGCCCCCGATCGATTGCCATACGTAGCGTGTCGCCATTCCGAGCGCGTCGGCCTCCTCGACGATCCGTCCTTCACGGTACGCAAAGCGGCGCACGATTTCGCCGACGCGGTTGCGCACTTCGGTGAGTTCGCCACGCTGGCTGTAGCCGTACTGGACCAGCGCGCCGGTCGGCCCACCCTCGACGCACTCGACGGCAACCAGACGCGCGCCCATCCGCGACTCGTAGTGCATCCGCAACTCGTGGCCGCAAATGCCGCGCATGCGCAGCAAGCGCCCGTCGGTATCCCAGATCAGACCGATCCGCTGCTGACGCAGATCCTCGACATACTTGAGCCTGGAAAGCCCGTTCGCGTCGAACTCGCCAAACACGCGGTAATGCGGCGTCAGATCCGCGACGACCAGGCGTCCGTCGCTCAGATGCGCGATGTGCAATTGCGCCGACGACGCGATCACCTGCGACCCGCGCGGCGGAAACGGCACGCTCAGTGTGCTGCCGAATTCGTCGGAATAGACGAGTTGATCGTCCAGCTTGCGCAGCGTGATTTCCCAACTCATGCGCCAGCCGACGCCGAGCAGCCCGACCGCGTGCTGCGCGCTCGAGTAGCAGCGCGACCATTCGATCGGAAACCGGCCACGCAGCCGGAAATCGGTTTCGTCGGCGGGCAGGCATATCTTGCTGCCGCTGATCACGTCGACGGAGGCGCATAGAATGCCCGACAGCGCGCGACGCATCCGATACCGGTCCACCATGTCGCCAAGCCGCTCACAACGGTCGAGCAGCGGTCCGGCACTCGCGAGCGGCAACACAGCGCCGGGCAGCCTGACCAGCTCCCCGCCGATTCCAGCGATCCCAGCCGTCACTTGACCATCCTCGGCGTCACCCGCCGATCAGCACGTCCGGCGAGCCAACGGGCAGCGCCGAGCCACACGAAACCGAGCCGCCGACGATTGCCGCCGGCACGTCGTTGATGAATACGGAGCCCGAACCGGCAATCACGCATTGCACGGACGGGTGCAGCGAGCAAACCACGGAACTGATGCCGACGAGCGCCGCCGGTATTCCATTGACAAAGACCGATGGTGACCCACCGACGACGGCACCACCGTCGCCGATCGGATCGCCTTTGCGAACCACTGGATACATGATCGATATTCTCGTGAGAAGAAGAAGGCCCGTGCAGGGCTGTGCGCGAACGCATTCGCCGATGCATGGGATGGCGAGGTTCGCTGTTACGCTTCCTCGCCGGTTGGCGGCGGTACCTCATCCGACGGCTCCGGTTCCTCATCCGACGGCTCCGGTTCCTCATCCGATGGCTCCGGTGTCTCATCCGACGGCTCCGGCGTAATGATCGGCAGCGGCGGGGGGCACACGATTGGTTCGCACGGATCGGGCTTATATATGCAGGGAACATCCAGTGCGTCGCATACCACGACCGGAACAGGAACGGTCGTCGCATTGCCCATTTCCATATCACCAGGATTGAGCTCTAGCGGCATACCCGTTACCACCACACGCTCGCCACCCTGGATGCGAATTTTCGTGCCGATCAGCTTGATCTCGCCACCCGGGGTCATGGTCAGCGACGACGCACCGCACACGATAGACAGCACACCACCGGCGGACAGCGAATAAGCCCCACCAACCGCATGCGTAGACGCGCCACCGATCGTGACGGAACGCAGTCCGCCCACTGTAAGTGTGGACGCTCCGCCAATCGCGGTACCTTCGGCGCCCCCGATCTTCGTCCACTGCGCAAGACTGACGTGATAGGAGGCGACATCCTTGACCTTGACCGAGTACTCGCCGCCAACGACAGTGCTGGACGCTGCCCCCACTGTCATGCTGTGCGCCGCAGCCACGCCAATCGTGTAGTCGGCACCGACGACGTGCGATTCATTGAGCTTCGTCAAGCGGTTCATGTCCCGTTCCGCCTGTAACGTAAACTCCTCAGCACCCGCCTTGTCCTCGAAACGAATGCTGTTGTAGTTCTGCATGCCCCCTTCCATCGACCGGCTCATGAAACCGCTCTGCGTCGCGTTGCCCGGCAAGTCATAAGGCGGAGGTGTAGCCGTGTTGTACAGACTGCCGGTGATCAGCGGACGATCGGGGTCGCCGTTCCAGAAATCGACGATGACTTCCTGTCCGATGCGCGGAATGTAGATGCCACCGAAACCCTGACCGGCCCATGCCTGACTTACACGGACCCAGCAGGAGTCCGTTTCGACGTTTTGGCCGTAACGGTCCCAAACGAAGCGGATCTTCACGCGGCCGAATTCGTCGGTCCACAACTCCTTGCCCGCGGGGCCCACGACGACAGCGGACTGCGGCCCGCTGACGGTCGGTTTCAGGGTCTCCTGCGGCAACCTGAACACTTCGCTGGTCGGCTGCACGTCGAACTTGTTGCTGCACGTGTAGTGGTAACCACTGCCCGATTCGTCCGGCGTACCGGTCAATTCGAATTCCGTACCGACGACCAGGTATTCGCAATTCGCGGCGGCATAGTCGTAATTGGTCAGCACGAACGTCTGCCCGCACGCAAGCCCGCGCACGTTACCTTCGCCCTTCGCTCGCGTGCCCGGCGCGCGAAGCGCTTCCATGCGCGTACGCGCCAGCAGCTCACCATGCGTGCCGTCGGTGTAATCGCCTGGCCAATCGTAGCGCTCGAGCAGGTTCCAGCTCGTGTCGCGCGGCTGCTGATTGATCGACCGCATGTCGGCGCGCGAACGCATGAAGTCGAAGTCGCTCGTCACGTAATGGCCGGTGCACAAGACTTCGGCCGTCGAAAACACACTGATGTATTCCGTGTCGGTCTTGCCTTCCTGCGGTTGGAACGCCAGCGTCTGATACGCCGGGTTCGGCGACTGGCGGTGCGCGCCAATGTGATCGCACAGCACGAGCCGGTGCTTGCCATCGACATGCTCGAAAAACCAGTAGATGCCCCACTCTTCCATCAGCCGCTGGATGAAGTGGAAGTCGGTCTCGCCGTACTGGACCTGGAATGCACGCGGCTCGTTGCGCGGGCTTTCACCCTCGACCGTATATCGGCTCACGTCGAGGCGCTTTTCGACGGGGTACGGGTAGTCCTTCAGAACCTCGTCAATGATCTCGATGACCGTCTTGTTCTGGAAAATCTTGTAGTCGGTCGTCAGCATGGCCAGCGACAGCCAGGGCTCCAGCACGACGCGATAGACGTTGTAGCGGCCCTCCCGGCCGACGTATTCCGCCGCGACGACGAGTCCGGTGATTTCACGCTGACGTGCTTCGCTATCACCGCTCAGGCCGGCAGGTGCTTCGAGGTCGACCGTGACAGTCATTTCCTTGCCGATCAGTGCCTTCAGGTCGATGTTGGCACTGGCGGCAAGCGGCACCGTGTAATCGTCGGGCGTGCGCAATTGCAGTTCGTATCTGAACAGCTTGCCCAGATATTCGCTGCCGCTCAATGACATGAACTCCAGCGCCGGCCGCGTCAGTCCATCCGCGGTCTGGTCCGGCCACTGAGGTATCGCCGCGCTGGATACCGTGACTGCGCGGCTCTGCACGCGCATGGCGTTCAAGAGATTACTTGACATGAACTCCTCTAGATTCCTTCATCGAAAACAATGCCGCACGCGATTGAGCGCGGGGATTTTCGAAAACGCTACAGAGCATCAGCGGATACGGACCCTACCGATGCGTCCATCCGCCTCGCCACCATGTTTGCGCTGCCGGGGCAACGAAATCCCCTCAGCAGCGCCGTCAACTGCGGCCCCGACTGACCACCGGACGTCAGCTCGATGACCGCGTGCCGGTCGTCGAAATTGAAGTCCACTGCCGAGCGGCTCGACGACAACGTCGATGTCACGCGGCCCCGGTCGATCAGCCGGAACAGCGCCCAAGGACCTTCGGTAATGATGGTCGACGTGTCCGGACGCACGCGCGGATTCGCGGTGAGACCGGCCATCGATCCTCCGCGTGGCCCCGGCCATGTAATCGGGAACGTCGTGACCGGACCGTGCACATAGCGCAGGCTCTGCCCGTCGATGTCGATGAGCAGATCAGTAATTTCCGGGTCCAGCGACACAACTTTGAGGCCCGCGCTCCACGACATCCGGGTTGCGCCCGGATCGCGGAAAAACGTCTGGCGGATCACCGCGGCATGCTCGAACGGTTCGAGGCTCGGCCCCTGCATCGGCGGCATGCCGGGGCTGACCGGCTTGTAGCGCCACGGACGCATGCCTGTATCGACTCGGCCAGCGAGTGTCTTGCGGAAGAAGTCGTCGAGCAGGCCGCCTGCCGCGAACACGCGGTTGAAATCTTCGATGTCGACTTCCTGGGCGCTCGCGGCGAACGGATATTTGCCGTCGACCGCGCGGCGGCATTGCGCGCCGACGCTCGATTCGACCTGCATCGTGAGCACGGACCCGACGCCACGGCCCACCTTGCGCATAGACTGCGACGCGATGCCCGCGAGCACCGCCCGAAACGGCGCCGGCAGCTTTTGCGCCTCGAGCTGCATCGTGGAGCCGAGGTCGTCGGTGGGCGGCATGCCGTTGGTGGCGAGCACGTCGCCGGCCGTCATCAGACGCGTGTACTGCTCGTTGATCAGTCCGATGATGCCGCCAAGCTGAAGTACGCCGCTGCTGCCCGATGGCGCGCTTGCGTTATCGGCCCGGCCGGTCACGACTTCGCGCAGCGCGGCAAAGCGTTTGTCGACCAGATCGCGTTCCATCTTCTGCTGCGCGAGCTGTCCGATCGTGGCGGTTGCGGCCACGGCGCTCGCCGCGCGCGCCGCCTGCGAGCGACGCGTGATCTCGTTCATTGCACCATCGGCGAGCGACGGTTCGTCCGCGCCGTCGGCGACCGACAGCGACGTCTCGCGCGCGGCCGTTCGCGCGAGTCTCGCCAGCGGCGAATCGGGCGCGGCCAGCGTGCGCAGCGTCTGCAGATCAGGAGCCAGCGTGCCGTTGCCGCCGGACACCGGTCTCACGTCGTCGAGAAACTGGCTCCAGTAATTGCCGTAGTCGGTCAGATACTGGCGGCGGATATCGTCGGCGAGCCTGTCCTTGCGCAGCACGTTGCCGTTTGCCATCTGCCGCCACCGCGCCGAAGCATCGGCCTTGCCCATCACCCACGCGTCCTGTTTTTGCGCCTGCTCGAGAAATTCGGGCAGGCGCTTGTTAAAAACCGTGTGATAGCCGACGTAGGAATAGAGACCGGGGATGCCCCGCGCAAGCGTCGAGCCGTCGGCCAGTGTGAACACGGCGGTGGCCTGCGGACCCGCGGCGCTCAGCAGCGTGACGTTCTCGGGTGCCTCGGGAGTCATGGCGTTCATTGCCCGTTCGTAGAGCCGTCCGGACGCCGGGTTGCGGGCGAGGAACTCGCGTGCGCGACGCACCAGCTGCGAATTCGCCGGGCTCGCCGGCACCGCGGGAACGTCGTTGGCGAACAGCGCGTCGAGGTGACGCGCCATCACGTTGCGCTCGCCGAGCGGTGCGACGCTGTTGGCGTGTTCCCAGTCAGCGAGCACCCATGCCTTGATCGCTTTCGCGTCATAGTGCGAGCGATCGAACAGCATCAGATAGACCGACAGCGTGCGATAAACGCCATCCGCGTCCTGCGCGCCGATTTGCGTGTCGAGGACCGTTTCGAGCCGGCCGACCACTCGCGGCAGCAGCATCTTCTTCAGCAGATTGTTGTAGGTCTCGCCGGCGGCGTCGCTGATCGCGGGCGCCGTGTAGAGCCCGTAGCGCCATGCGAGACCGGGACTGTCGAGATCGACGCCCTGGAACCGAGGCAGCTCATGCGAAGCGGACAGTATCGCCCCCATCGCCCCGGGCTGCGGTGCCTTACGCTGCGACGAGACACGCGAGGCGAGCGCAGTAGCCTTGCCGTCGATCGCGGCGAGATACTCGCGGTTATTGCTGAAGCTCACGACGAGCGCGCCGATCAGCCACACTGCCACGACGATCGCGAGCAGATGCCCGGCAATGCTCAGCGCGCGAAAGCGGATTTCCCAGTAAAGATTCGGGCGTACCAGATGCCCCTCGGCCAGAATCACCCGCTGGAACAGATTGCGCAGGAAATAGCCGCGATACCCAGTAGGCGCAGCGTCCGCGGATGACGATGAGCGCGTCTTCGGTGCAACCCCGATCGAGTCGGCAAGCCCGCGACGCAGCCGCTGCAGCAGCGTGGTGCTGTCGGCGGACACGGCTTCGTGAGTTTGCGCCGCGCTCGTGAAATAGACGCCGCGCAGCGTGTTGTTTAACTGCGTGTCGTCGTATTTCGAATCGAGAAACACCAGCGCGAGTAGTTCCGTGAGGTCCGCGCACAGGCAGCGGAATTCGGCCGGCAGCGCATACAGCTTCTTGCGCAGATCGACCTCGTACACCTCCTGCAGCCGCGTGTTGATGCCGTCTTCGAGTCCCTGCACCAATTCACGCATCTCGGCCGCGCAGCTCAGGCGCAGCGTGTCGCGGCCGTGCTCTTCCGCCTCTTCCTGATAAGGCAGCGTGAAGCCGAAAATCTGCGCGCGGCTTTCGGCCGTCAACGCCTGGAAATACTCTCCGAAGCCGGGCAACAGATCGAGCTTCGTGACGAGCACGTACACGGGGAAGCGAATCCCCAACTGCTGGCGCAACTCGCCAAGCCGCGCGCGCAATGACGCTGCGAGCGCCTTTCGTTCGGACGCCGGGCGTGTCAGCAGCTCTTCGACGGAAACGGCGAGCAACGCACCGTTGATCGGCGCGCGCGGACGCCGCTTGCGCAGTAGCCCAAGAAAACCATGCCATTCGGCCGCATTGGCGCTCTTCAGGTCGTCCGGTTTCGCGTCAAGCGGCGCGGTGTCTTGCGCCGCGGCGTCCTGCACCGTATAGCGGCCGGCGGTATCGATCAACACCGCCTCGTTCGCGAACCACCAGTCGCAATTCACAGTTTCGACGCGGCTTCTCAGCGACGCCGCGACCATCTGGTCCGCATCCGGAAAATCGAGGCCCGAATTCAGGATCAAAGTCGTCTTGCCGGCGCCTGGCGAGCCCACCACCATGTACCACGGCAGCTCGTACAGATAGCGCTGGCTTTCGAGCAGGCGACGCAGTCCCGCCGGACCACCGCGCATGCGCTTGAGCTTTTCGATGGCCTTCGTGACGACCGAGTAAAGCGCGCGGATTTCGTCTCGCGCGACAGGGCTCGAGGCCGACTTCTTCGTGAACGGATTCAGAATGCGCTGCAGCAGCACGTCGTCGCTGCGCGCCGCCCGCCACAGGCGATACAGCGCGTAGATCGCATAGCAGGCAAGCAGCACCGCGATGAGCAGCACGCGGGACCACGTCGTGCCAAGCGGATGCGCTTCGCCGAACGCAAGCACCGGTCCGAAATACCAGAGCGCGAGACACAGTAGCGCGACGCCGATGACGCTCGGCGACCAGCCGAGCAGCCAGAACAGCAGGAGCAGCAACAGCACGACAATCGACAGCGTGCGCGACAGCACGCTCTCGAGCGGACGGTAGTCGCCGAATGCAACCAGCGGTCCGACGAACCAGATGGCCACGGCGGCGACGAGGATCGCCGCGAGTACCAGCGTCTGACGCGTCAACACAAGTTTCGATAAGCGGTTCAAATAAGACATCAAGGCTTTCCCGTTATTGCGTGACGAAGACTTCCACGCGTCGATTGCGGGAACGACCTTCCGGCGTACTGTTGTCAGCGACAGGTTGTGTATCGCCCTCGCCAACGGCAACGATGCGGTCGGCTGGCATGCCACGCGCCTTCAATACGTCGGCGACGAACGCGGCGCGCTTTTCCGATAGCACCTTGTTGTCAGAAAACTCCACCGTATGAATCGGCTGGTTGTCAGTGTGTCCGGTCACCGTGACGTTGCCGCCGACCCGCACCACCTCCTGAGCAACCTTGCTCAACACCGGATCGAGTTCCGGGCGAACGCGGCTTTGTCCCGGAAGGAACACGTAGTCGCCACGCAACACGACACGGCTGCTGCGCTCGTTCTCGTCGACGGAGACCTGGCCGCGAGCAATCTCATCCTTCAGCAGAATCGACAGACGCAAGCGCTCGGGGGCTGCCGGAGTCGGGACCTTGATCGGCTCTCCGATTGCGAGAATCTTCGCCGCCAACACGTCGCCTTGCGCCAGAAGCCGATACTTGTACCAGGCGAACAGCGAGAACACACATAGCGCAGCTACGCCCGCTGTCGCCCAGACCGGCACGCTTTTCAGCAGCCGCATCCTGCCCGGCTCCTCGCCGCGCCAATGCGGCGACAGTTCGAGCCGAATCGTGTCGCGCGTGCCGCTGATAAGCGTCAGCATCCGCTGCCGGATCTGTTCCAGATGACGTGGACCCTCTGTGGCAACGCTGTAACGTCCTTCGAATCCAAGGCTAAGAATTCGGTACAGCACCTCGAGCACGTCGATGTACTCCTGGGGGGCGGTCGCCATGCGGCCGATCAGCAGGAAGAACTTCTCGCCACCGTCCACCTCTCCTTCGAACGTAAGCAGCAGGCCGCGCGCGGCCCAAATCCCACCGCTACCCCAACGCGTCCGATTGGCGGCTTCGTCGAGCGCGGTGCACAGCGCGTAGCGACCTGCCGCCACGTGCTTCCACGGCAAATTCTCCTTGTCGCAGACCTTCTGGAATGCCGCGACCTCACGCACCAACAGCGAGCGCAAGCTTGCAACCGCGGCAAGCGAATCGAGCGCAGCAGGCATGTCCGCCAACACGCGCAACAGAGGCTGCGCGGCTTCAAGCAATGGATTGCGCGCGGTCTTCATCCGTTCGAGGCGCGCCTGCATTTCTTCCGGCGGATCGAACGCGGCCACATCGACGACTGGCTCCGTATTGGCGACACCCGCATCTGCGGGACGCCCAGCGGGAAACACAGACGGCTGGCTCTGACCAGAACCTGAGCTGTCGGGGTTCAACAGAAAGTCGAACGCGCCGTCCCCGTAGGCACCTGTACTCATTTTTGACGCACGCCCCACAGTTCAAGCTTGAGTTCGGGGAAGTGCCCGGCGATATGCATGGCAAGCCCTCCGTGGCGCGCGATCTGCTCCCAGAACGGTCCCGTACGTGACAGCTCGAAATAGATAAAGCCCGAGTTGAATGGAATCTGGCGCGGAGGAACCGGCAGCGCCGCCATCGTCAGGCCAGGCAGGTGCGAACGGATCAATTCTGGTAAACGTTGCGGATGACTGATCTTTGTCTGGGCGAGAAACTGCTGCTGCAGCAATTCGGAAGGCATCTGCGCACCCACCGCGAGCACAAGGCTCGAATAGCCCGCCAATTCGTTGGGCAGCATGGCGGCCGTACGAATGCCGTGCGCCTGCTCCGTGAGCGCAATGGGCTGTGCACCGCGAATCAGCACCTGATTCAACAGAAAGTGCACTTCGTCGACAAGCGGTCTGATGCTGCGGTACAGCTGCGCGTGGTCATAGCCCGGAGCCGGCTTCGGACGCCGCGTTTGCGGACGCACGAAGGTCGAAAGCTCGCCGGCAAGAAGCGCGAGCTCGCGATACAGGGTCAGCGGCGCTGTCTCCTCGATTTGGCAGATATGCTCGAGCAGCGGCTCATAGCGATTGAGCACCTGGAGCAGCAGGTAATCGGCCACTTCGGCCGCTGCGCCCGTACGGCCATCGGTACCTGACAGACGGGCGGCGAGCGCGTCGGCGCGCAATCGCGCGAGGCCGCGCAACTGCATCGCCCATTCTCGCAGCAATGGATTCGCACCGTAGCCGGTCACAGGAGGAATATGGTCGGTGCTGTGCAGCGACACGGCGCCCTCGGCGTGCAGCGCCTTTACGCGCGTCAGGGCAATACCAATCCACGACTGCGTAAGCTCTTTTTCGGGCAGCAGCCGCAAGCGCAGACGCGAGAGTTGGACCGGCTTCGGACCCTGCCCGATCGCATTGCTGTCTCGCAGCTCCATGTCGTACGCATGGTAACGGGCCAGCGATCCGCTCTGTTCGGTGAAGGCAGTTTCCTCGGTGTTCGGCAAGCGAAGCGGGACCGCCAGGTAGATCACCTGGTCCTGATGTTCCGGTCCGATCGTCAATGGTGGCGGGGGCGGCGTCAGGCCTGGCACTTCGAACGGCGTGCCGTCAGGAAACACGCCGAGTCCGCTCTTGAACACCAGCTTGCCGAACGCGAGCGACTCCTGATCGATCTCATAACGGCTGAAGCCCCAGAAAAATGGGCTCAACGGCGCACTCCGGCGATGCGCGAACGACTCGAAATACCGTTCCTGCTGCTGAAACAACTGCGGACGCAGGAAGAGTCCCTCGCTCCAAACAACCTTGCTATACCAACTCATTGAAATTAGTCTGACTTTGAAATCGAAACATTGCGCTGGTCAAGCTGGATAGACAGCTTTTGTTCCTTGTTTGGAAGGGCCATCCTGTACCACGCAGCGTCCGGCGTTGCTGGCAACCGGTAAACCGCGCGCCAGACCGATTTCCCGAGATCCCGGTAGCCAGCCAGTACACCAATTGCTGTGGTGGCACGGTTCGACTTGCGGACGATCTCGCGTGTGTCGCCGGGACGCAGAATGAATTCGTCGACGACCAGCGCGTCGTCGCCAAGGACTTTTTTGTCGTCGCTTTGCAGCGTGAAAAAATCGGCGTTTTCAAATGCCGTCGGAGCCTTCAGTTCGTAGACCCGCACGAGGATCGGTGCTGCCGTTCCCCACTCGTTCGGATTGACGTTCTCGTTTGCCGCGATTTGTAGCCGAAGGTTCGTTTGCTCCTTGACAACGGGAGCGGGCGTGCTCGCGCACGCGGACAGAGCTATGCTCGCCCCGCTGAGAATCAGCCAGCTCGCGATACGAAGCCATACCCCGAAGCGGGAAAATAAGTTCGAAACCATCTGACGGTATCAAGGTGATCTCGCACGTCGCCCTGAATGAACTAGCCAGGATGCTCGCTTCCAGCCCCCGCATCCCGGCTAGCCACCGCGACACAACTCACCAGACCAAAAAAACGGTGGTGCCGCGATTCAGGAAAATATGCGACTTAGGCTGTGTTCTTCTTGATATCGAATGTCGCCGTAATCGCGCCGCCGCTACCGCCTTGCGCGTTCTGCACCACGTATTCCTGCTTCAGCCGAGAAAACGACAGAGACACTTTTTCGAGCGGACGCGATTCGCTATCGCTGACTCCCGAGGGATGCACCGAAGTAACCAGCACGTCGTTCATCGTGAACTTGATGTATTCGAGCGGATTTCCGCCGGCCTTACGTACGACGAGCTTCGCTTCGTCGATGTGTTTGCCGGTCAGGCAGTATTGCGTCAGATTGGGCGTTGCACGATCGATGAAATGCTCGAACGTGAAGTCTTCAACCGTTGCTCGGCCCGCGCCGCCGCCAGAGCCAACGTGCATGTTCGATTGCTGCGTAACGCCCCAATCCCAGCTCAGAACATCGATTTCGTCCTTGTGGTTAGCGTCTGCCGACTCACCATCGATCCCGTTAATCTTCAGAAAAATGTCTTGCGCCATGAAAGTACTCCTTGGTACAGATTGGTTTTAGAGATGCTCAATGAAAGTCAGGCATATTTAGTGAGCGCCTGTTTTTCGCTCAATTACCGGATAAACGATAGACGCGAGATCAGGCCGCTTCCTTCACGAGGGGCAGCTTCGCGACTAGACGCAAAGAAACCGTCAGACCTTCGAGTTGGAAATGCGGACGCAGGAAGAATTTCGCCTGGTAATAGCCAGGATTTCCTTCGACGTCCTCGACGACCACCTCGGCCGCGGCCAACGGGCGACGCGCTTTGGTTTCCTGCGACGAGTTCGCCGGATCGGCGTCAACGTAGTTCATGACCCATTCGTTGAGCCATTGCTGCATTTCGTCACGCTCTTTGAACGAGCCGATCTTGTCGCGCACAATGCACTTCAGGTAGTGAGCAAAGCGCGAGCATGCAAATAAATACGGAAGACGTGCCGATAGATTTGCGTTCGCAGTTGCGTCTGCATCGAGATACTCGACCGGCTTCTGCAACGATTGCGCGCCGATGAACGCAGCGTAGTCAGTGTTCTTGCGGTGGATGAGCGGCATGAAACCACTCTTTGACAATTCCGCCTCGCGGCGATCCGAAATCGCGATCTCCGTCGGGCACTTCATGTCAATACCGCCATCGTCGGTCGGGAACGTGTGGCAGGGCAGGCCTTCCACCACACCGCCGCTTTCCACGCCGCGAATCAGCGTGTACCAGCCATATTGCTTGAACGAACGGTTGATGTTCACCGCCATGGCGTAGGCTGCGTTCGACCAAACATAACGTTGATGATCCGCGCCGTCGGTCGTCTCCTCAAAGTCAAACTCGTCGACCGGGTTCGTCTTGATGCCGTATGGCAGACGCGCGAGAAAACGCGGCATAGCAAGGCCGATGTAACGCGAGTCTTCCGAATTGCGCAGCGCGTTCCAAGGCGCGTACTCCAGGTTTTGCGTGAAGATCTTGGTCAGATCGCGCGGATTCGCGAGCTCCTGCCACGAGTCCATCTGCAACACGGACGGTGCGGCGCCCGTGATAAACGGCGCATGCGACGCCGCCGCGACCTTCGCAATCGAGCCGAGCAAATCGACATCTGCCGGCGTGTGATCGAAGTAGTAGTCGGCAACAAGACAGCCGTACGGCTCGCCACCCAATTGCCCGTACTCTTCCTCGTAAATCTGCTTGAAGAACGGACTCTGGTCCCACGCAATGCCTTTATAGCGCTTCATCGTGCGACGCAGGTCGTCCTTCGACACATCCATGAAGCGGATTTTCAGCTTCTCGTCCGTTTCAGTGTTCGTGACGAGGTGATGAAGTCCCCGCCATGCGCTTTCCAGACTCTGGAATTCTTCATGATGAAGGATCAGATTGATCTGTTCGGATAATTTACGATCGATCTCACCAATGATCGACTCGATGTTTTTGTACGCGTCGTCGGACACCGTTACCGATGTGAGCAGCGCTTGTTGAGCGAGTGTCCGGACAGCACCCTCGACCGCCTCGCGCGCACGCTCCGTTTTGGGCTTGAATTCGCGCGACAGGAGCGCGTTGAAATCAGACTGATTGGTAACGCTCGCCGTTGCTTTGGCGCTCGTCTTCGCTTGAAGTTCGGCCATCATTTCCCCATTGTTTCTGGCTGTGCTTTCACGCGGAAAGCGATAATCATTTGTTAGTGACCGGCTCGTCGGCGGATGCCGCTTGCGGCTTCGGCGCCTTGGCGAGCGCCTCGAGCAATGCAGGGTCTCTCAACACCTTGCTGACCAGGCCTTCCGCGCCACTCTTGCCATCCATATACGTTTGCAGATTGGCGAGTTGCGTACGCGCCTCGAGCAGTTGCGCGAGCGCATCAACCTTCTTCGCGATGTTTGCGGGCGAGAAGTCCTCCATGCTTTCGAACGTGATATCGACCATCAGATGACCCTCGTTCGTTAGCGTGTTGGGCACCGCGAACGCAACACGTGGCTTCATGGCTTTCATTCGCTCATCGAAGTTATCGATGTCGATATTGAAGAACTTTCTATCACCAACGGCAGGCAACGGTTCGAGCGGCTTACCCGACAAGTCGGCGAGGACGCCCATCACGAACGGAAGCTCGACCTTCTTTTCTGAACCGTAAATTTCCACGTCGTATTCGATCTGGACGCGGGGAGCACGATTACGTGCGATAAATTTTTGAGAACTGTTAGAAGCTGACATGGTGCTCTGACGTTATTCGCTCAAAGAAAAGGATAAGCAGCAGTACTGCTAACCATTTGCATGAAAATCTGTAACGGGATGATGGTAAGTCTCAATCCTGCGGGAAGATATGGGCCATTGCCCAAATGTCTATCGTGTTCGCCTGTACAGATGCCTGGTACGATCTGTTTCAGAAATGGAAGCGCGATAACACCGATCCGAGACAGATGTCTTTAGCGCGTCGACGAGTCGGGAACAAGCGTGATTTCGACACGGCGATTGGTCTCGCGCCCCTGGCTGCTTGCATTACTGGCGATCGGGCGAGTATCGCCATATCCTTGAATTGCGAAACGCGTGACGGGCAACGACTCGCTGTTGACAAACCAATCGCGAATCGCCCGCGCGCGCGCCTCGGAGAGTGCCTGATTCGCCGCGCTCGGACCCACGTTATCAGTGTGGCCCGCGATCACGATCCGCTTGTCCGGGTTCGCGCGAATCAGATCGAGTACACCGTTGAGTCGTGGCTCTGCACCTGACTTCAGCGTCGTCTTCCCGCTGTCGAACAATGAGAGGTTGTCGATCGTTACAGCAGATAGCGGCGAATGTGTGGCGATCGATGGTGAATGCCATGTCGCGGTCGCCTGTTCGAGCGCGATTTGCAACGCATTCCCCCGGTACAGGTCCCAACCGATCCCTGTCGGCACGTCGCCGCTCGCATAGCGAGCAAGCTCGTTGGACTGTCTGCGCAACGATTCAAATCGCTCACGCTTCGCATCCGCAGAGGCCGCAGGTATGCGCGTGTAGGCATCGAGATCGTTGGCGACTCGCGTAACCAACCGGCTGTTCGACCATGCCGACACACCGATCGACACCATCAAAACGCAGGCCGACGCAGCCACCGTGTGCAACGCCCCGTCGTACCGCTTGTACCACCTGGCCTTTGGAAGTCGAACGCTCGCCTTTCGCGCAACGGTCGCAAGCGGAGGCAGAGACAGCGGCTTCGGATGTGCCTTCGGCGTCGTCAGCGGCGGCCGAAGCCCCGTTTTACCGGTCAACCATCGCGTCCATGCGCCGGGGCGCATCGGCGGGTGTCCGATGTCGGCCAACAGCAAGCCGCGCAACGAGAAAGGCGCGGTGTTTGCCAGCGATGAAAGGATCGACAACAGTGCCGCATCTTCTAGCCAGTCGAATACCGCATGCCCCAGACCGGCACGCGACGCCCGCTCTGGGTGTGCGGCAGTGAGCCATGCCTGATCCAGCTGTTCCCTGAGCGCTTGCACATGTTTCCGTGCGCTTCCAGTCGCAGGGTGCATCGCCGATATATCGATGGCATTGCCGATCCAGACCGGTTTCACAGCGGGGTCGCCATTTGAGCCGAGGCACGCGTATATCGCGAAATAGCAGGGTAAGACGAACGCTTTTGGACCGATGCTAGCGTCGAGTTCATGCTTCCAGCGCGAAAACTCGCGGCGAATCACCGCGTCATCGCAATCGCCGTCAGGAACGAGAGGCATCAGCACGGCATCCGGCGGACGTTGATGCGACTCCATCACCGTGGTTATCACGCCAGACAGCTCCTGCGGGGTCCGAACAGGCAGCCACACGGCATCGCCGTTGCGGCGCAACGTGGATGCTTGCCCATCACGTGCGAACAACGCACCAGCATGTGGCCCGATGACGAGAACAATCAACAACTCACGCACGTTGCCGATGTGAATGTCTTCGTCTTCGTGCGTCTCCCTCCGTTGCCCGTAAGCTGGCAAGACGGCGGCGCCTAGTGCCGTCAACAGGACAAGGCCGAGCACAACGGGCCACCCGGGTTGGAGAGCGAGTGGCAAACCTAGCCATATCAGGCCCGCTATCGAAACAGTGATCCAGATCAGCGCTGCACGGTAGCGGTCTACGTAAATCATTGCAAACGCTCCGTCTGGATTGGATTGCTCTGTGTGGCCGGTGTTTGAGGCAAACAACGCGGTTTCCGCCGAGTCGGGTATGGATAACACCGCTGTGCCACGCCTATGCGAGCTCAACGCCGACTTCATCCGTTCGAGATAGGTTGCGACGTTTTCTCGTCCCCCGTCGAAGCCCAGCTCCAGCAAGACGCTGTAGAACTCGAATCGGGCTACGTCCTGACGGCCACCGTTCACCACCGCGTCGATCCGTTCCCATACCCGTGCGGCCCCATCGCGCACGCCGTGAAAGCGCGCCTGCAACGGGTCACGCAACCATTCCTCGTGTTGCCTGGAGGGCAATGCATGCAACGTCAATTCATCGAGCAGAACGCATTGCGCGAGGCTGATTTCCCGAATGTCCGTTGCCGGAAAGGTTCGGTCCTGCATTTCCTGCTGTAGCGTCTCGACCAACGTGCAACAACGCGCACGCCAAAAAGGAATAGCCGGGATCTGCGCGCCGGCGGACAGCAGCGCTGCATGCAACGCGGTCGCTCGCATCAGCGCGATCGTTGAATCAAACATCATGGAAAAAGTATTCCCGGCGGCAACGTCATGGCATCTCGACGACATAGGTGACGAATGTGTTGACCATACCGGCCGTGGGTTGCCCAGTTGCGTAGTAGCCGGCGACGAAATCGACCGACGTCGGATTTGTGGACGTGATCGGAACGATTTTCATCGTGGACCGGTCGCCGACCTTGATCCGCGTTCCGTCGGCATGGGCCAACATGACCTGCACATTGGTTGCCGACGTCGTGCCGCTCACGCTCTGCAGTTTTAGATTTCCGGTATTGGGATCGGTCGATGAACCGCTCTCGAAATACACGCGCGCACCCGTCACGCCGCTCTCGCATTGCATCGTGATAGTGAAGCCCTTTGTGCCGTTGGCTACCGGGCCGGCCGTCGGCAGCGACTTCGTCGAGAGCGTCGGCAACGTGACCGTCATGTCAGGCGAACTGATCAGTGAACACGTCGTCGCGTTATAGGTGCCACTAAAGTTGAGCGTGACCGAAGGCGAGCCTTGCGCATGTGCGCAAATAGATCCCGACAGCGCGCCCGCGATCACGCCGAGAATGAGTCCGGCAATTCGAAAGTATCTGCAAATATTTTTCATTTCCTGACCTCCACTGTCGGCGGAATCTTCGAATCCGCAGCGCTGGAGCTGCCCACTCATCGGCCTTTGCACGTCAGCGAAGAGAACTGACGAGCGCCGCGCCCGCTGAACGTTGTGCCACGGACTTTGCCGGCGGAGACCAGATGAGCGTTGGATCACAGCTCAGCTTGATGCGTGCGACGATCCCCACGTGCTGACTGCTGTCCGCGTTGTCGTCGTCCGGTACCGTGTAGGGCATCACGCAATGCTGCGCTGCGCCGTTGCCCCAGCGCGCCAGCAGCTTGCCTTCGTGCTCGAGGCCGCGCAGGTACGCGAGGCCCCCCTGGCCGACGATGCCCACCGCTTTCTCGGATTCGTCGAACAGCTCAGTGCCCATCGGCATGGCTTTGCCTTCGCGATCCGAGACCTCGGCAAAAATCGGTGTGCCCTGCGTGGTCGCAATCTTCACCTTCACGAGCGAATTCGCGCGCGGCACGATTTCCTCACTCGTGTTGCCCAGTTCAATGTCAAGCGGCACGTCGCTTGGATCCAGCGCCACCGTGTTGACGCGGTATGGCGTCAGCGAAGACACCACCGCATAGCCATTTGCGTCAATCCGCGCGCCCTGACCATTGATGATCCGGCCACCATTTGCCCCTTTCGCCTCGACTAGCGCGAACGCCTGGCCAAGCGGCGGGCTCAACGTGACGCCGCCACTGTGAATGACGACCGCACCGTCGGCGTTGAACGCGGCCTGACGCGTCTGATTGCTGATCGATGCGTTGCCATTGTAGGTACCGAACGGCGCGCGATATATCGCGTACCCCCCCGTGGAAACGCTCCGATTTTCGCCGGATACGATGCGCGACGCATTGACACCGTAGCTGATCGGCGTGGCTCCCGTTGTGTTGCCCGATGCTGTGGCCTGTATCGTGCTGTCTCCGTTCGAGCTGCGCGAAAGATTGGTTGTCAGATAGTCGAACGTATGATGCTCGTTCGAGTCGACCTTACCCAGTGGAATCGTGAGATTCAAACCAACCTGCGTGCTGAGCTGCGAGTTCTGCAGGCGCGAGCGTTGCGCATATAGCGAGTAGGACAACCGCTTGTACAAGCTGTTGAAGCCAACCTGATACTGAAGATCGTAGCCCTTCGATGCGCCCCAATAGTTCTGCGAACTGCCGGCAATGTAAACGGAACTCGACTCACCGATTGGCTGGTTGATATTCAACTGCAGACGGCTGCGCGTACGGTAGTCGTGTTGGCCAGAGGTGTCTCGCGGGTCATAGCGCGCGTAGATCGCGTCATGCAGGCTGTAGAAGCGTGCGGTCGAGTAGCGATAAGCCGCAACGGAGAAATTCGTGTTCGGACCTGGAAGAAGCTTGCTGTAGCTGATCCGGGTACTGTAGCCGGGACGGCCACCCGACACGCCGGGGATATTCGTTCCCGACGTGGTTACATCGAGCGCGAATGCGCCGGCCGGCGTATTGAGCGCGACACCAACCAGAGCAGCCCAGTAACCTTCAGAGAACTGTGCACCAGTGTAGCCGGTCAACAGGTTTGTCAGGCCGCGCTGATAAACCGCCTGCGCCACCCACGGATGGTTATTCAGCACGGTATCGCGATAGACACCGGTCGTCAGATTGAAACGCGAGACGCCTGGCCGCAGCAACTGCGGCACGGATGCAAACGGCACGAGAAAAGTCCGCTGACGGCCGTCGGCTTCCGTGATAGTGACCCGAAGGTCGCCGCCGTAACCTGTAGCCGGCAGGTCGTTTAGTTCAAACGGCCCGGGCGGCACGCTGGTCTCGGCCACGATGATGTTGTTCTGACGCACGGTGACGCGTGCATTGGTATCAGCCACACCACGCACAACCGGTGCGTAGGAACGCATGGAGTCCGGCAACATGCGGTCGTCGCTGGAAAGCTGGACGCCGCGCACATTGAATGAGTCGAAGACGTCGCCGCTCGTCGAGCTGTCGCCGATCGTCAATTGACTCTTAAGCGCCGTGACATCGTGCTGCGCAAACAGTGCAACGCTTTGCCAGTGCGTGCCGGAACCCCGGTTCTGCCAGCTTGCGGTCGACCACTGGCGGAAACGCCAGCCGTTCACGTTGATCCCACTTTGCAGACCGAGATAGGCACTGCTGAAATCTCCAGCGCCACTGTTCTGGTGAGTGGTATAGCTGGCGAGACTGTATTGCACGAAGCCCGCGTTGATCCCGTTGTCCCAACGCGATGGATCGACGTACCCCGCTGCCTCCTTGCGCAATTCAATCTGCGGAATCGACAGATCGAGTTGCAGATCCGCGGTGTTGAACGATGCGACCGATCCCGGTACCGCATCCGCCAGCGGGATGCATCGCAATGACGCATTCGTGTCGTCAAAGTCGCTTTTTTCCGCTTCCTTTAAGCGCTCGAGCACGCGCTCGGTATCTACGCCAGCCCGGTCCAGGCTCGACGTCGTGAAGCAGGGCGCAGCGATATCCGAACCCGGTACCGCCTGAAACAGAACATCGAAGCGTCCGCGCTTCTTGCCGTTGATGAACAGTTCGAGCGGATAGACACCGGGAGCAACGGGATTGCCTCGCGTATAACGCGACAAATCGGCGACGTTGCCCGTAAAGAATGCTGGATTAAACTCAACTTCCTGCGGGGCCTCCGCAGAAGGTACATTCGAAGTCGGCATGGTAGCCGACGCACCCGTAGGCGCAACTTCTCCGTTGGCAACGGCCGCCTGTTGCGGCAACTCGGGCACTGCGCAGTCGCTGGACGACTTTGCCGACGAGTCCGGAGCACACGCGGCGACCGCGGAATTCGCGGAAAAGACCCAGCCCGACGCTACAATTGCCGCCCAAGCCAATGGATGGAACCTGAACGGGACATTACCAAGTACTGCCTCGATTGCCGCCTTACTATTCCGCACGCCCAACATCCCGTATTCCAATTATTGATTCTTTTTCGCTTCCGCGCTTTGAGCGCTACCGAGTTCCGCCGAGTCCTTGATCTCTGTACCGAAGTCGTTTAGAACCGTATAGGAAACCGTGGCAGGAGCTTTGATATCGAGCTTTCCTTCTTCTGGAAGGAAATCAACGTGACCGAACGGTGGCGCCATATTGGGCACAAGAACGACTTTCCTGTTTGCCGTTTCCACTTCAGCCATACCGACGGAAATGTAGTATGGCGTAGGATTTTCCAGACGAACGACGCTCTGACCCTTGTCGTCCGACTCGACGTGCCACTTCAATTGCGCCCGCCCGGCCGTTGGATCATCTAGCAGCGACGCGGGCCGGTAGAACATCTTGATTCGAGTACGGAACGCGAGCTGGATCATGTTCCGGTCATCAGCGTCCTTAGGCTTCGGCGGGACCTCCAGAACGTTCAACCAATAGACGGATTCGCGGTCCTTCGGCATGTCGCCGCCCGCGAACATGATGCGCAAAGCCTGACCTCTGTGAGGCTCGACTCGAAATACCGACGGCAGCAGGGTGAACGGCACCTTGATTTCATTCGGCGCAGCTGCTGCATCGCCATCGTCCAGCCATGCTTGAACCAGGACCGGGCGGTTATCAACGTTGTTCAAGCGAACATTGACTTCGCGGTTTTGCGCCGGATAGACGACTCGCGTACCGGTAATGGTGATAGCAGCTTGCGCAGCAAACGAGGCCACGCTGCAGGCGACCGCTGCGGCCAACAAAATAGGAAACTTCATTGAAGACATTCGCTCCTCCACGCGACAGATAAGCGGAATGTCACTTCGGGCTGCCTCCGAAACAGGAAAGCAGCCCGATGCCATCCGGCTTGGATTGACTTACTGGTATGCCAACGTGTAGCGAACAACAGCAGTCACGTTACCGGCCGTTGCTGGGGCCGTTGCGTAGTACTGGCCGGCGTAGGTCATCGTTGCGGCCTGGTTGGTGATAGAAACATACGCACCCGTGTTACCCAGCAGAAGTGGCGTGTCCCCCACCATCGTGCCATTGCGGTCAAGCAATTGCACTTCGACATTCTGGGCCGGCGTAGCGACTGCCAGGTTAATTGCATTACCCGTCTTCGGGTCCATGTTCGTGGTCTCGAAATGCGCCGCGACTTTGCTCAGCGTTGAAGGGCACTGTGACACTGAAATGGTGAACGCCTTGGAGCCGTAGGCGGCGCCAGCCGTAGGCAGCGACTTCGCAGACACAGTGGGCAGCGTGACCGTCTGGTCCTCGTCGCCCGCGTTGATTACACAGGTGTCGTCGGTCAGTTGGCCGTTGAACGTTACCTTACCGGTGCCCGGTGCAGTTTGAGCGAAAACCATCGGCGCGACGGACAGTCCCATCAGCGCGATCATGAGTTGCGTGACTTGTTTTTTCATCAGAGTCCTCTCTGTTGCTATTTTTGAAAACGACAAACCCTTGTAAAGCCAATGCTTCCGGCGATCGTCAAGGCAGAGGAATGATGTCATTGAAGGGGACCACTGTTAATGGGCCGATACCCAAAATGAAAGACCACATTGGTCAGCCGGGAAGCGGCATGTCGGTTTCTCTAACTGGGCCGATCACAGGGTCAGCTATAAGCGCGGTAGAAGGTACAACGAGAACTACAGGCGCCGCCTGAGAAGCGCGGTAATTGTTACGAGCAGGACCACTCGCGCACGATCGTGGCGAGTTCGACGTCGTTTCTGGCACCAAGCTTCTTCATGCCAGCGTTCTTCTGATTGCTAACGGTCTTCCGACTGCGATTGAGCCGCTCGGCGATCGCGCCAATCGACATCCCATCGCAAATCATTCGCACGACCGTCGATTCTTTTTCAGATAGCGAATTGAGAGAAGATCGGCCTTCCGCTGCGCGCCCCGTTGCGGACATCAACCTGGTCGCAATGGAATCGGGTAGGAAGACGCTCTTATTTTTGGCGACGCGAACGGCGGTGGTAAGGCTGGCGAAACCCTCGGGGCCCTTACCGACGAAGCCGGCCGCGCCCGCATTGAGCGCAGCCGAAATGATGTGCGTCGAAGAGTGTGCGCTCAGAAAGACAACTCCTATGGCTGGAGCAACACGCCGGATCCGGTCAAGAAGGCTGAGACCATCGGCATACGGATCGCCTTCGAATTCGTAATCGCACACAAGAACGTCAACGGGTATTTCAACCAGCAGCTCGAGCAACCGGCCAATACTTTCGCATTTGAAGCAGATCCGGATGTCCGGACAGGGCTGAAGAACATGCTCGACGCCGAGGAGAATGAATGGATGATCGTCGGCAATACCCACTCTGATTTTGTTCACTCACACTCCATCGCAATACTGGTGAAGACTTTTTTCGTACCAAAACACATGCATGCTTTCTTGCCAAAGTACAATGTCATTCCACACGGTTCTGTGACGAGAAGAAAGCGGGATATACACCCATGCTACTAGCCGACGTGCCCGAGCCGGTCTGTATTCGCAAGCTACGGGATGCCGCCTTTGCCCGGACCAATCCGGCAAATTTCGGCAGCGAAGACCGAGCAACAAGCTTCGTCGAAAACAACAGGGCCTCTAGCGCATATCAAAAAATGCCTTGATCATTCCGCCAGCCGTTTTGGCTTTACAGAAATTAAAGATTCAAATTGCTATTTTTTAAAACGATGAAAACTCGATGAGAAGGTCGTTGCGTTCTTTGAGACCAATCAAGTCTTCCCATGCAACGTGGCATGGATCAACAATCAAGGGAGAGGGATAGCGCAGCGCGCCGCACTCGTCAGCGAGGAATTGAAACATCCTCGCGTAGGACGGAGTCAGATTGTACGAAACAAAAAAATCAAAAAACTCAGCGAAATCCTATATGTCTTCTAGGAACACAAGGGCCGCGCCTTGCCCGATTGCGGTCGAACCGTTGCCCTACGCAATGGCGCCCTGACCGGCGACCATCAAGTTGTAATCGAGGCCGTCGCGTGCTCGACAGATTCGATGCGGACGAAATATGCGAATAACAAGATGGGAAGGTCCACGCCCTCCAATTTCGTCCGAGCAGGCCGAGCGCATGGTCAGCCCTTAACGGTACCCTAAGTCGCAAAATGATTGCGCACGAGATCCACGAACGCGGCTAGCGCGGCGAGCAGGACCACCACAAACAGCCAGCGCTCGCGCAGCGTAAACACGGCCCGTGTCCCCTTGCGACGCTCGGCGATGTAAAACCACCCGGTCCCCGCCGTATAAAGCACGGTGGACATCAACAAATAATGCAGGCCGCCTGCGTACACGAGAAATAGCGCGTAGAAGCAACCCGCCAGCGCGAGCATGAAATCGATGCGTCGCGACCACGGCTGCCCCGCATACGATTCGCCGCTCGATGCGAGCTTCAACCCGTATCCGGCGACGAACAGGTACGGGATCAGATTCATCGACGTCGTGAACTCCTTGGCGAACGTGAACGCTTCCTGCGAAAACAGCGTCACGATCAGAAACGCCTGGATCACGAGGCTCGTCATCCATAGCGCGGCGACCGGAACGTGGTTGCGGTTCTCTCGCGCGAGAAACGCCGGCATCGTACGGCTCTTGCCTGCCGCGTGCAGAATTTCGGCGGCGAGCAGCGTCCATGCGAGATAGGAACCGAGCACCGAGATCAGCAGACCGAGCTTGACCACGACCGCGCCCCAGGCGCCGACCGCGGCGCTCAGCACGCCTGCCATCGACGGATTTTTCAGCGTGCCCAACTGCTCGAGCGGCAACACGCCGTACGACAACAATGTGACGATGACCATCAACGCGAGCACGCAGAGAAAGCCGAGCACTGTCGCGACGCCGACGTCGCGCCGCTCGCGCGCGTGACGGGAATAAACGCTCGCGCCTTCGACGCCGAGAAACACGAAGACCGTGCCCAACATCGTCTTGCGCACCTCGCCGAACAGGCTGGCCGCCGACGGCTCGGGAACGGTCCACAGATTCGCGACGAACAGTTGCCAATTGACGCTGGGTAGCACGAGCGCCGCGAACAGCCCGATCGCAAGCAGTTTGGCGACCGTCATCGACGCATTCACTAGCGACGAGCCCTTCACGCCGTGCAGGATCAGATAGTGGAACACCCAGATCATCAGCGAGGAACTGACGATCGCGCTCAGCGTATTACCCGCGCCGAATGCAGGCACGACAATCGCGAGCGCCGACTTGATCAGGACGAGATAGGTCACGTTGCCAAGACAACTGCCGCACCAGTAGCCGAACGCCGACAGAAAGCCCGTATAGCGTCCAAAGCCGACGCGCGCATACGTATAGACGCCGACGTCCAGCTCGGGCTTGCGCCATGCGAGTCGTTGAAAGATCAGCGCGAGGATCAGCATGCCGGAGCCGGTGATGGTCCAGCTGATCAACGATCCGACGACGCCGGTATATTTGCCGAGCGCCTGCGGCAACGAAAAGACCCCCACCCCAACCATCGAGCCGATTACCATCGCCATCAGGCCCAGTGCTGAAAGTCTGACGCGCTTGTCCATTCTGCAATCGCTCTCCCGCGAACACGTTCCGATCCAGCCGCCGCCGTGCGAACCACGCAAATCAGCGCACCCATTCGCACTCACGACCGCAACGCCTGAACCGCGCTTGTGCGACTACGATGATCGACCGCTCAGATGACAATCGTGCCGGTCGCGAGGCCAATCAACGCAGCAATCGCGCCGCAGGCCGCGACGGCAAAGATGATCCACTCGACTTTCGAAAACACGCGCAGGCCGCGCTCGCGTTTAGCCACTACGTACAGCACGGTACCCGGCGCATAGAGCATTGCCGACAGCATCAGAAATTTCAGACCACCCGCGAACAGCAGAAAGGCCGTGTACAACGTCGCGAACATCGCGACGAAATACTCGGTGCGCAACGCGCCGCTCAAGGTGCCGCCGCTTTGTTCGCTATCGTGACGCGCGGCCTTGGTGCCGTATGCGGCCACGAGAAAATAAGGAATCAGCGCCATCGAGCTTGTCAGCTTGAGCATCAGCGCAAATGCATCGTTCGACCAGTACGTGCTGATCACGAACATCTGCACGACGCTACTCGTGAGCCAAACCGCGGCGGCAGGCACCTTGCGCTCGTTCTGTCGCGTGAAGATGCGCGGCATCGTCTCGAGACGTGCGGCGGCGAACAGTACCTCGGCACAGATCAGCGACCACGCGAGGTACGCGCCCAGGATCGAAATGATCAGACCGGCGCTGACGAACACGACGCCGAATGGGCCGAGCAGCGCGCCGAGTACCGCGGCCATCGACGGCTGGCGCATCACCGCGATGTCGGCGCGCGGCAAGCTCGCGTAAGGCAGCAGCGTCACCAGCACCAGCAGACACAGCACGGCCACGAAGCCGCTGATCGTCGCCGCGCCGACGTCCGAGCGCTTTTTCGCGTAGCGCGAGTACACGCTCGCCCCTTCGATACCGACGAACACGAAAACGGTGACGAGCATCGTCGCGCGAACCTGCGAGAAAAGACCCGTGCCGATCTGAGCGCTGCCTTCCCACAGATTCGCGCGGAACATATCGGCGCGAAACAGCGCGATCAGCATCACGATGAACAGCACGATAGGGATGATCTTCGCGACCGTGACGATCGTGTTGATCATCGTGGCCTGCTGCACGCCGCGCAGCATCACCATATGAAACAGCCAGATGCCCACCGACGACACGATGATCGCGGTCGCCGTATTGCCGTCGCCGAATGCGGGGACGAAAGCGCCAAGCGTCGCCTTGATCAGCACCCAGTACGACACATTGCCGAAGCAGCCGGCCATCCAGTAACCGAATGCAGACAGAAAGCCCGCATAGTCGCCGAAGCCCGCTCGCGCGTACGCGAACACACCGGCATCGAGCTCGGGCCGCCGCTGCGCGAGCGCCTGAAAGACGCGGGCCAGCGCGTACATGCCAATACCCGCCACGCACCACGCAATGACCGCGCCGAACGGGCCGGTCGCGCGCGCGAAATTGCGCGGCAGGGAGAAAATTCCTGCGCCCACCATTGAGCCGACGACCATCGCGGTCAATGCGGGCAACGACAGTTTCGTCTCGAGCTGGGTTGCCATCGTTCACCATTCAGAGAAGCGGGTTACTTTCAGAAAGGGACTCACGCGGAGCAGCCACGCGTATGTTGCGCTGCTCCCGGTAGCCCTCCCGACTGAAGCCACCGGCCTTGCGTATAGCAAACTGCGCAATCGCTAGCGGAAGCTTCCGGCCTTCAAGGCGCCTCGCGGCCGCTCACTGCGAAGCCGGCGCACTTGTGGTGGCGGGCGCCGGTCCCGCCGGTGTCGGTGTGTTCGCGACCGCCGGCGGATTGGCCAGCCAGCCGCCACCCATCGCCCTGAACAGCGCGAACTGCGCCTGCAGTTTGCCCACCTCTTCCCTCACCTGCGACGACTGACTTTCCAGCAGTGCAACCCGCACCTGATCGATATCGACCCGGCCTGTATCGCCGACCTCATAGCGACGCTGCACCTGGCTCAACTGCGTGGTACGTCGCGCGACCTCTTCGTTGCGCGCCTTGAACAACTCGTCCTGCCGGTTCAAACGCGCCAATGCACGGTCAACGTCATAGAACGCGCCGAGCGCGGTCTTTTCGTAGTTGAACATCGCCTGCTGTGCCTGCGCATCCGACGACTCCACCTGCGAGCGGCGCGCGCCAAAATCGATCAGCGGCATCGTCATCGCCGCGCCGAATAGCCAGAACGTGCTGGGCCCGAGGCCCTGGCCCGCGATCTCCCAACCATTGCGCGCGAGCAGACCGCTTAGCGATATGGTCGGCCAGTAATTGAGTCGCGCGACATCCGACTGCCTGACCGCCGCATTCACGCGCGCCTGCGCCGCGATCAGATCAGGGCGCCGCATCAGCAGATCGACGGGCTGGCCCGGCTCGATACCCGGCAGCGCGATCATCAGCTTGTCGCTTTCGTCGAGAACGCCGGCGAAGTCCGCAGGCTGCGCGCCGCATAGGTTCTGCAGATTCAGCCGCGCCTGCGCGATGCCGTTCTCCACGTCCTGCAATCGCGCATCCACCTGCGCGCGGCCAGCGCGCGCTGCTTCGATATCCGTACTAAGTACCAGGCCCGCGGTAAAGCTCTTTTCGGCGATGTTGACGAAGTCGTCGGCGATAGCGCGGCTCTGCAGCAGAATCGTGCGCTGACGCAGCAGTCCGCGATACGTGACGTACAGATCCGCGACACCCGACACCACGCTCAGGCGTACCGCCTCCGCATCGCCCGCGGCGGCACGCACCTGTTCGCGTGCCGCCGAGAGCCGCGCGCGTCCCTGGCCGAACAGGTCGATCTCCCATTGCGCCTGCAAGCCAACACGCCAGAACTGAGCATCGAGATTGTTGATACCGAGAAATTCCTGGAACTCGAGCTGCGTCTCGCCGCCGTGATACTTCGCGGCGCTCACGCCTGCGCCGACCGATGGCAATAGTTGCGAGCGAGCCAGCCGGATCCCCGCCTGCACCTGATCGACGCGCGCGTAAGCGGTGGCGATGTCGAAGTTGTGCGCGAGCGCGAGTTCGATCAGTTTGTTCAGCGTCGGATCGTTGTACTGCGTCCACCAGGTCGCGAGATCCTGCGCGGACATCGGTGTCGCCGCGCCCGGTTGCGCCTCCGAATACTGTGGCGGAAACGCGGCGGGCTTCTCCAGCTGCAACGAACCCGTACACCCGGCATCGAGCAGCAGGACCGCGATGGCGAAAAGATAACGGCGCGCGCGGATCATTTTGCTTCCGGGTGTTGACCCGGCTCCCATTCCGCCTGCCTGATCGAGAACAGCATCGCATACAGCGCCGGCACGGCGACCATTGTCAGCACGGTAGCAAAGGCAAGGCCGGACATAATCGTTATCGCCATGTCCTTGAAGAAAGGATCCCACAACAAGGGCGCCATACCGAGCGCCGTCGTGCCGGCCGACAGCATCACCGGACGCAGACGGCTCATCGCGCCGTGCGTCACCGCCTGCATGCGCGGCACGCCGGCGGCGACCTGCGTATCCATCTCCTCGACAAGCACAACGCCATTCTTGATCAGCATGCCGATCAGACTCAACAGACCGAGCAACGCCATGAAGCCGAATGCGCCGCGGAACAGCAGCAGACCGACCGTCACACCGCAGATCGACATCGGCACGACGAGCAGCACGACGAGCGCGGGCTTCAGGCGCCCGAACATCATCATCACGAGTAGCGCCATGGCAATGAAGCCGAGCGGCAGCTGACGGAACAGGCTCTCCTGCGCGCGCGTCGACGATTCGTGCTCGCCGCCCCACTCGAAGCTATAGCCGGGTGGCAGCTTGATGTTCTCGATGCCGGAGCGGATGCGGTTGAACGCCGCCACACTGTTCTGTCCATAGATCGGGTTGGCCGAAACCGTGAGCGTGCGGATCCGGTCTTCGCGCGCGATCTGGCCTTCCTCGGTGCCGACCGTGAAGCCGCTCACCACGTCGCCGAGCGGCACGTAACGGCGCAGCCCCGCGCTGAACACCTGCAGGTCCTGCAGGCCCGCGACGCCGCGCGTGTAGTCGGGCGAGCGCAGCACGATGGGCAGCAACTGATCGCCTTCGCGATAGAGGCCCGCCCGCAGGCCTTCGGTTGCATACGCCATCGTGTCGGTGACCTGCCGGCGCGTCACCCCGAGCGAGCGCGCACGCGATTCGTCGAATTCCGGCCTCACGATGCTGATCGGAGTCTCCCAGTCGTCGCGGATCGCGATGATGCGGCCGTCCGCCTTCAGCACGCTCTGCGCTTCCTGCGACAACCGGCGCAGCACGGCCGGATCGGGTCCGGAGAAGCGGGCCTGAATGGCCGCGCCACCACCGGGACCGAAGTTGGGGCGCGTGACCGTCCAATGCTGTTCGGGGAAGCGCTTCTTCAGGTCCGCTTCGATCTCCGGAATCATGTCGTCGATCAGGCGCTGGTCCTTCGCGCCGACGATGAACTGCGCGTATGACGGATCGCGCGTCTCCGGATCGTAGACGAGGAAGAAACGCGTCGCCCCCCCGCCGATATACGTCTGCACGTTGGTGACGTCCGCATGCCTGAGCAGCACCTTCTCCACGTCGCGGCTCTTTTCGACCACCGCGCGAATATCGGCGCCGCGAGGAAAACGCATATCGACATAGAAGATCGGCGTGGTCGACGCGGGGAAGAAGCTCTGCTCGACGAAACGGAACGCCCATCCGGCGAGCACCGTCAGCACGGCGAGGCCGATGACCACGAGCACGCGCCGTCCGGTCACCCATGACAACAGCTCGCCATAACGCTTGTACAGCTTCGACCTGAAGGGGTCTTCATCGATGATGTCCGCGGGCTTGAAAAGATACGTACCGAACAGCGGTGTCAGGGCGATCGCGATCACCCAGCTAAATAGCAGCGAAATCGCGGCGACAGCGAACAATGACGCACAGAATTCGCCGACCGCGTCCGGCGACAGGCCGATGCCCGAGAAAGCCAGAATCCCCACGATGGTCGACGCGAGCAGAATCCATTGGCTTTGTTTGAGAATTTCGGTCGCCGCCTCGAGATGCGACATGCCTCGCTGCACCTTCACGAGCATGCCCTCGACCACCACGATGCTGTTATCGGTCAGCATACCCATCACGATGATCAGCGCGCCGAGTGAGATTCGCTGCAGCTCGATGCCCGCCGCGTACATGACCAGCAGCGTGCCGAGGATCGACAGGAACAGCTCGACGCCGAGCACGACACCCGCCCGCCAGCCGAGCCCGATACCCAGCGCGACACCGACGATCGCCACGGACAGGAACACGTCGAAGATAAAACCGCGCACGCTCTCGTCGACGACCTGCGGCTGATCGTAAAGCGAGTAAAGCTTCATCCCGATCGGACGGTCGCGCTCCAGTGCCGCGAGCTTCGCCTTGATCTGCTCGCCGACCCTTACCACGTTGACGCGCGGCCGCGCGCTGATACCGATCGTGATCGCGGGCTGACCGTTGTAATGAATGACGTGGTTCGGAATCGTCGCGTAGCCGTGGCTTACGCGCGCGATGTCGCCGAGCAGCAGCGGGCCGGGCGTATTGTTGACAGGCAGCGAACGGATGGCCCGCAACGAATCCAGCGAGCCGGTCGGCGCGATCCGCAACGACAGATCGCCGACGCGCTCGCGGCCCGCGGGCCGAACCTCGTTCTGCAGGAACAGCGTCTGCGCGAGATCGTCGGTGGACAGATTGTTGGCGATCAGTTGCGACTGGTCGACGTCGACCGAGATCTGCTCCTGCTGGTCACCGGCGATCACGATGTCGGACACGTCGCCGAGCGTCAGCAGCTGGCGGCGCAGTTCGCGCGCGTACCCATACAGTTGCGCCTGCGTGTAGCCCTCGCCGGTCAGCGCGTAGAACATCCCGTAGACATCGCCGAAGCGGTCGAGCACGAGTGTCGGGCCCGCGCCGGGCGGCAGTCGTACCTGGGCATCCGACACCGACTTGCGCAACTCGTCCCACACCTGCGGCAATTGCGCCGACGTGTACTGGTCGCGAATCTGCACGCGGATTTCAGAGTAGCCCGGCGTCGAGCGCGAGGTCAGCTTCTCGACCTGCGGCATCTGCTGGATCGCGCTTTCGAGCCGGTCCGTCACTTCCTGCTCCACCTCGTGCGCACTCGCGCCAGGATAGAGCGTCACGACGACCGCCGTCTTGATCGTGAATTTCGGGTCTTCGAGCCGACCGATGTTGTAGTACGCGAAGATGCCGCCCAACAGCGAGATGAGCGTCAGCACCCACGCGATCAGCGGCTTTTCAATAAGGGGGCGCGCGAGATTCATTGAGGTGCATCCACCGGACGGACCGCCATTCCCTCTTTCATGAACTGCGATCCGCCTGCCACCACGCGATCACCCTCGGCCACCGCGCCTGCGACGACCACATCATCATTGCGAATTTCGCGCACGCTGACCGGCACCGCATGCACGCGGCCGGACGCGGCATCGTAGCGCCACAGACTGCGCTGGCCGTCCGCGCCGATCGACACCGCGGCGATCGGAATCGCGAAGTAGCCGTGGTTGTCGTTTTGCGCGACTTGACGTGCCGTGTCGGAGATCTGCACGCGCAGCGCCATGCCGGGGAACAACATCGCGCTTTGCGGTCCTTCGATCGAGAAAACGAGGCGGTACGCCGCCGACGTCGGCGAGGTCTGCGTGGTCCGTTCGCGGAACACGAGCGGGAAGCGGTTCTGCGGACGCTCGGGCAGCCAGGCTTCGGCTCTTAGCGTCTTGTCGACGAACAGCCGCTCGGCGATGCTCTGAGGAAGATCGACGCCGACATCGACACGGCCGATGTTTTCCAGATTGAACGCGGGCGCCCCCGCCTGCACGACCTGCTGGATCTCGATGTTGCGACGAGCGATCCGGCCGTCGAACGGTGCGACGAGTTGCGTATTGCGCAGGTCGCGGCTCGCCATGTCGCGTGCCGCGCGTGCGGCGTCCGTGGCAGCCGACAGCTGCTCATAAGCTGCCTGCGACAGGATACCGTCCTTGCGCAGCACCGCCTGGCGCTTCAGGTTGTCGCTCAGCTGCTGATACTGGGCGTTCGCGCGCTGCAGCTGCAGCTTGTAGGGTTCCTCGTCGATCCGCGCGATCAGCTGCCCGCGTTTCACCGACACGCCTTCGAGCACCGCGATCTGCACGACACGGCCCGATACTTCGAAGGCAAGCGGCGAGATGCTGGTCTGCTCGACCCGCCCGGTAAAGATACGAATGGAGGATGCGTCGGCCGGTTCGACCTTGGCGAGCTGAACGACCGGTCTCGTATCGCCGCTCTGCGTTTCTGTCTGCCGTTGGCATCCCGACAGTGAAAGCACAAGCGCACAAGTTAGCGCGCAGGACAATGCGATTGCGGCTAATCGGGGAACCGGCGGTGCATCGGAGCGGTTTGCGATCATGACGTCCTCGGCTGACTACTGGCCGAACCCATCTTGTCCACACGGCGGCGACGCGGATCGCGGTCCGGCGGATACGGGGCTCTACAGGTTGCTCAGGAATTCATAGGGATCCGTAACAGTGGATCGATGATTGGAGATCCACTCCGACTTCCACGGCCAGGTCAGGGTCAGGGGCTGCTGCGTCCCTTCTGCGGTCCCGGCACCGTCGTTCAAATCAGTCTATTGGCTACGATTGTGCTGTGGCTATCGGGACTTGCGCGACTCGGGTCTCTTTTGTCATGTTGGTTCCTCGCCGTACATATCGAGTCCTGTCCGTCTGATCAGCTGGGCGACCCGACGCATTACCCACTGGGGTTAAAGGACCGTGACTACGGCCGCAACATAAGCGTCGTCATTCCGGCTCAATTTATCAGGCATCCTGTCTAACTGCCAAACTGCTTCGTCACGCCGATGGAAGACTGAGGAAATGGGCGAGCGCACCCTCCATGGAATGCACGACGATTCCAGCACAACTTGAAGACGAATGCATGCGCGCGCGGGTTGCAGCATGGAATCGGGTCTCTTCGAATGAGGCCTGCTGCAAAAGTATTTAAGTTTCCAAACAATCCATTGTCAAGATCTTCAGCGCCACAGCACATTCGAATCGAGAAGAATCTTTCAGAAGAGTACGTTCGTCAGGTTGTTTTACTCTCGAAAGCGGTATATCAAAGTCATCAATGGACGTTCGAGACATCGCGCAGTTCACTGTTGATCTGACCGTGTCATGCGTGCGTCATTGTCGCCTTTCAGAGTTCGTCAAAGGCATCATGGCCGATCAATGCTCTAGCCGTCAATCGCTTCGCAACTCTTGCCGCGGCTACGCAAATTCATTCCATGATTTTTTTGACTTCGGTCGACGAAAGGATGGGCATAGCTATTCTGCTGTACTAATGGCGAAGCGCATAAAAGTGGTATAGGTGTAAAGGAATTGTGTTTCGCCAATGGCGCGACCGTAGTTGTTAAATCAGCGTTATTTCATATTGAAGCCAATGCGCGCTATGGCGTACGGCGCCGGTTGCACAAGCAATTTGCCGGGCGTACAGTACTCAGCGGACAAATAACGGGCTTTGAGCTTTATCGATCGGGTGCATGAGGCAACGGCCTGTGAGTCGAGTCTGCGTGAGAAGACACTTGTCAGTTGCAACGTCGCAAGCAGCCGCGGGCGCGTTCATCGTTTGCCGGTCCAGCAGCGCAGCGCGGCAGCCGTATCGGTCGAACCGCTTCGACGCATCATGACGCGCGCGCTCGCAACATGGATATCACGTTGCGTGGTGCTCGCGCTGCTCGCTGGCAGTCTTCTGTCCGGTTGCGCGATGGTGACCGTCAGTTTGCAAGGCCCCGAGCAGTACATCGCGATGCGCCGTGGAGATATTCTGTCCACCGGCCGTCTGAGCGCGGCGACGCGCGACACGCTCCACATCGCGGCACTTGATGAGAACACGTGCCAACGCGAGCCGCTCGCTTGCATCAATACGATCTCGACCGTTGGTGGCATCAACACCGACCGGCGATTGTCGAGCCTCGCCGAACTGTCGTTACAGATGGCCATCGCGCACACGCCGATCAACGCCACCGAATGGAGCGACGCGCAATTCGATCTTTGGCTCAGGACCGCACGATTCGCGTATGCATTCCTATTCCTGGGTCAGCGCACCGCCGGCGAACGTGCATTCGAAGATCGTCAGACCCAGGTTCGCGACTATTACAACTATGCGGTGCAGGAGCTTGCGCGCGCGCTGTTTCTGCGTGGCGCACTCGATACCGATACAGGCAACGGCGAGCTGGGCATGCAGTCCATTGCAGGCTGGACCATTCAGCTCGACCTGAGTCACGTCCGGCTGCCCGAGGGCGTGCGCGAACCGCGCGAAGTGATCCCGGCGTCGCGACTGTCGTTCGCGGGGATACGTAGCATTTATCGGCGCGATGGTTTGGGCGCGGAACTTGTTGCTGTGATGAACGTGCCGCCGCCTGGAGAGAATGCCGATGCCAATACCGGCACCGCTACGGGTGTGACCGCCCGCGTCGATCGTGACGCGAACGCGCCGTTCAACGCCGGTATCTCGTCGCAGGCCGCACGACAGCCGAGGCCCGCGGCGAGCTTTTTCAGCGAGATGCCGTCGCCGAACGTCACTGCATTGATGTGGTTCAGCCAGGGCACGCTCGAACAGGTGCTGGCCACGCACGATGTCGTGCTGTCCGTCTACGATCCCTTTCGCGAAGAGAGTGTCGAGCGACATGGCCAGACGGTGCCGCTCTCGGCCAACTTCAGCGCCGGCTATGGCATCTGGCTCGCGCGCTCGGGTTTCGCCGGTCAATCTTTGCGCACGCTGTTCGGACGCGCGCGCGGCATCGATACACCGCGCATCTACATGATGCAGCCCTTCGACCCCAATCGCCGGATCATTCTGATGTTGCACGGCCTCGCGAGCAGCCCCGAGGCATGGGTCAACGTCGCCAACGATCTTCAGGGCGATGAAGTGCTCCGCCAGCATTTCCAGGTGTGGCAGGTCTACTACCCGACCAACGTGCCGATCCTCGTCAACCTCGCGCGCATCCGGCGCGCCACACAGCAGACGCTCGGGCACTTCGATCCCAACGGCACGGCGCCGGCGTCACATGGCATGGTGCTGATCGGTCACAGCATGGGTGGCGTTATCGCGCGACTGCTCGTGTCGACTTCCGGCGACGAGCTTTGGGCGACGTTCAGAGACAACTACGTGCCCGAAGGCGCTGATATCGATCGCGAGGACGAGCGACTCAACCGGCTGCTGAACTTCACGCCGATGCCGCAAGTCGAGCGCGCGATCTTTATCGCGGCGCCGCATCGCGGCACACCGTTCGCGAGCAACCGGCTGTCGCGCTGGGCGGCCAACCTCGTGCGCCTGCCGCTCGCTCTGCTCAACGAGATCGAAGAAGTGATACACACGGCGACGAACATCGAACCGCAGGGCCAGACCTTTCACGTGCCGAACAGCATCGAGCAGTTGCGCGAGACTGATCCGTTGATTCGCGCGACGTCGCAATTGCCGATCAGTCCGCAGGTGTGCTTCCACTCGATCATCGCTCGGCGCCGTCAATACGGCCCGCTTGATGACTCCGACGATGGCGTGGTGCCTTATCGCAGCGCGCATCTCGCGGGCGCGCTGTCGGAGAAGGTGATCGTGGCCGGCCACAGCGTGCAGGAGACGCCGCAAGCGATCCTCGAGATCCGGCGGATCTTGCATGAGGACATCGCGCAACTCGAGGAGCCCGAAGAGGTTTGCGGGGAGGCGGGGTTGGAGAAGTGATGGCTGAGGGCGTCGGGCGTCTGTTGCGTCGGGTCGGATCTGGCCAGGTCGCTGTTGCAGCGCTTTGCTCCACGCAGCGGTGCACGGCAAAAACTGGATGCGGAAATGCTCCAGCTTTTGAACGCTCGATATTGTCTGGGCGATCATGGTACCGAAATGCTGGAAATATCGTTCGTACCAGTCGAAAATCACTCGCTACAAATTACGTATTAAATGCTACAAATCACAGAGGCTAGTGTAGATATTTCTGCGCTCCGTCCCATTTTGCGGGAGGGGCGCGGAATCGCGCATCGATTTGATTATTTTTCGTGAAACAATGGCCGATCGGGATAAAAAACGTCTTTTAAAACAAATGGTTGTAAGACATCAACGACGCGTGGATATGTTTCACGACGTGTCAACTGGTGAGATTGGCCGAAGAATCAAGCGTTCGCGCTCGTATTGCCTAAAACCTGCTCCTTTTTCGATACTTAGTTCGTGAGCGAGGCCTTTTTGATCTGCCCCCCATATGGCGACACCTTGCTGTTGCGCTATCGCCAGGTCTGCTGAAGTTGAGGTGGGCATCTCTCATGGAGATTGGCAGCCGCTTGCAGTGCCGGTCAGGTGATTCGCAAGCCTCTCCCTTATCAACGTCGTACGGCAACTCGAGTGGCGAGGTTTAATGTCTACAGTCATTGTGAGATAGCCCCCCTTTCCTGGCGCCCATCGCGCAGGCCGATGCGGTTGGCGCGGCATACGAAACGGAACGAAGATCAAAGGTAGGTTGCTAGCCCTGCGACCTTTTTGCTATTGGACTCTGCCCTCGTTATTCAGACGAGGGGAACGCGATGACAGGCAGGACCGGGATGCAGAGTTCAAATGCAATGATTCACGTATCGTTCAGGCCGGCAACTGAGTCCTGATCTGTCGGGCAACGCGCGAGGGCATGACGACGATACGGGTAGATCCTGTCATGGCCATCGCGCGCTTTGACGCACCCGCCTTACTGACTTCGTTGCGATTGCGGAGCAATAACGGGACAGCTAAACGCTCCGTATCCGAGAAGTGTCCGCCATTGACTTTGTGGTCGTCGGTTAAGGGGATCCAGCAGCGACGAGATACCGCGCCCATCAAGCGGGGGCCATTCGAAATCTGACGCGGATATCGTTCGCGAAAAGTTTGATCTGCGTCGATTGATGGGCGATCTCGATGCCTGGTTGAGCATCCTCTTGCGCGCTGGGCAACCGTCAGCACCGCGCGCCAGTGCGCCGTCCGCCGAGAACTGGCGCATCTTGTCCGGTTGCAAGGCGCAAGCCAGATTCACAGCGCTACCGAGAAAAGTCCCTTTGCTCGGCCATCGATCCGAATTTCATCGCTGGCCAATCTGCACGGAGTGTTCCGCAAAAAGGGCCTCTGACATTGCGGTGGATAAGCGGTTGGCGTGGCCCTGCGCATATCGGTTGCCTCGCGTAGCACAGAACGATCGCGCATCGGCGCGATGCTTTATACGATTTGTGTCAGGGTTACTGCGTCAGGCAATGCCATCGTCAACGCGGCGCTTTATGGAAAACCACGGCCATTGCATGACTCGCAATTTGACTGGCGTCCCCGCCAATCGATGGAGCTCCGGTCTTGAGCAGCGAAGCATCGGAATGGCAGCGAATGGCCGCGGAAGCCTGCTTGATACAGTTGTCGTTCAAAGACGAGAAGGCCGCGCGCGCCCTGCCATCCCATCACTCATTCGACGATTGAATTTCGTGGGTGATTGTCGTCGTAACGCCCCCGTCATTGGTGCAACAAATTCCCGCGAAGGGCCGCCTCAGCAATTCCACGCGATTGATCGCTTTGCCGGTGCTGGTAGGCTCGCCCACCGCTGGCCAGTAGGCGCTCGCTGCATTCACTCCCCACTAGTCGAATCTCCCCGTACATCGAGCTGGATGTCAGGAACGCTCGTTCGCACCGGAGCGGCGCTCTTGCACTAGCTGCCACGTAAGGCGGAAGAGTGTCTAGAGTCTAGACACTCGGATGGTGCCAAGGGAGTGTCTAGACTCTAGACACTCTGCTCGCCGCCTATCCTCGCTGCCCAATAAAAAAGCCCGCATCAAGCGGGCTTCTCTACACTACAAACCAACCACAAATCAGTTCGTCTTCGGCTGCGACTGGAACATCTGGCCAATCAACTGTCGTATCTGAATTTCTTGCGCCTCGGTAATCACCCCGGTTTTGATCTTGATCGTGAAGTTACTGATGTCCTTCGTGATGCTCCCCGCGTGCTCCCGTCCAGCGAAAAACTTCTCGATACTGCGGCCGCTGGTACCAGTCGACGTCGTCTGTCGCGTCGCAAGCGCGGTAATCGCCGCAGCAATCTTGCCCTGATCCATTTCGCCTCTGACCAACAGCGGCCAGATCTCTCGAGCCGCCTTAACGCCATCCTCGCCATGCTTCTTTATAGCAGCCGCAATTGCTTGCGCCGCAGTTCCGCCCAGTAGTCGCGGCTGGATATCGAGATCGTTCTTGATGAAGTCCGGCAGATTTTCGAACGAGAGGAACTGGTACAGACCAGCGCGCGACAATCCCATCGCTTCCGCGAGCCGCTTGCGATTCGGGAATTCTGTTTCCGATCGACGGATCGCAACACCGATCTCATAGTCGGCAAGGTCGTCGCGGCTGATGTTTTCGACCATCGCCAGAACAGCCATGTCCGAATCGGAGCAATCCGCGACTACCGCCTTGATCGTGTCGAGATCCAACATCTTGTGCGCACGCCAGCGCCGTTCGCCGGCAACGATCTGATAGTCGTCCGCTACGCGCCGAACCACGATCGGCTGCATCAGCCCAACTTCGCGAATCGACTCGGCGAGCTCTGCCAGCTTCGCCTCGTTGAACACGCGGCGCGGCTGCCAGGGATTCGGCAAAATACCGGCAACCGACAGTTGCGACGCGACGCCGGTCGATTCCAATTCCTGCACGCGAAGTTGCGCAACGGCAAGCGCGCCGGCCAGGCCAGGCGCCGTTTGCGTTCGGTTGCTGCGCTTCACCTCGTCCTCGTTGATCGACGAAGTTTTGCGAATGCCGGACGTCTTGGCCAGCAACTGTTCTCGCATATTGCTCATTGCGCGTTCCTCCATTTTTCCGAATAGATCTCATCGATCCAGCGACAATAATCGACGAGAGGCTGCCGCACGCGTTGCAGCGACTTAGCCGCGCTGTGGTTGCTGCTAATGTCGAAGACGGTCGAGAACGCCAACGCCCCGGTGCTCATCACCGAACTCGCCGGTACCTCAATGGAATGCAGCCAGTTTTCGTACGCGCTTTGCGCCCACGCGCGCACGATCGGCGCAGACGAGTTCCGCCCGTAATCGACCCGCGACAGCACGAGCGACACGAAGTCGTATTTCTTGTCCTTCTCAAATTTAATGAAACTTTTGGACACGTCCGAAAAGAGTCGCCAGAAAGATAACGAGCTGATGAAGTCCAGGTTTTCCGGCACCATCGGCATCACCATCGAATCCGCGGCCATCAGCGCGTTCAGATTGAGATACGACAGCGACGGCGACGTATCCATCAAAATGTAGTCGTACTTCTTGCGCAGCGGCTCGAGCCCTTGACGAAGCACAGTCCAAAAGCGGAAACCCGGCCGCATCTTTTGCATGGCCGGCAGATGGAACTCGGCGCCGATCAGTTCCGTGTGCGCGGGGATCACGTCGATGCCATCCCAGTACGTCGACTGAACCCGTCCCTCCAGGCCACCTTCGATGTCCTGGTCGTACACGTACGGCAACACCGTGTCTTCGGGCGTCACGTCTTTCTCCGCGTACAGGCCGCACAGTTCGGAAAGAGACGCCTGCGGATCGAGATCGACCACCAATACTTTGCGTCCCCGCAGCGACAACCCTTGGGCAAGGCACATCGTCGTCGTTGTCTTGGCAGATCCGCCTTTGAGCTGAGCCGTGATAATGATCTTGCCGTCCGGCTCCTTCAGGCGTGTGACCAGTGGAGTCTGGTAGATGTCCGAAATCTTCTGCACCCAGATCCGCGCTTCCTCCAGCGTGAAGGTCCGGGTTCGGCCCGTGCCGGCCGCAGTACCTGACGGCAGTTCTCCATCGCCTTTTGTCGCGAGATACTGAACCTGCGAGTGGGAGATGTTGCACATCTCGGCAATCTCGCCAGTCTTGAAAACGGGAGCCGTTTTTCGAGGGCGCGGGGCCAGGATCGTGTCGCGCAGCTCATTAGTGAAAATGGTGACTTTTTCTGCGAACTGGCTGATCTGCTCAAAGTGAACGGTTCGGTCCACGGCAGGAAGTTGGCTCGTTCTGACCATTCTGAGGTTTTTCCATAAAATTCCGGAAACCTCAGAATACAGGAAATACTTGAAAATAGCTTTTTAAATTACTGTTTTTATGCAGATTTTTTTCAAATTTCTGCATTTTCGCATCGTGTCGCCCACCGAATCGCACTCAAAACTGAACTAGCCTCGAAAATTTGAAGTGCGTGAAGGCACAAATGACCTCACCTTCCCCTGCGATCCCCTCAATGAGACCTTCGTGCTTGCTTAAAATCAAGGCGCGTGGTGAGGTCATTTGTGCACTTTCTCATTTTCAACGCGTCCGACGCAGCGGTTCACAGCACAACCAACCTCACCTTGATCGCAATTTCGCCGTGTCCAGCCCGGGATGTGCCCGACTCATAGCAGCAATGCACAATCAACCTCACCTACCAAAACGTCAAAGCGCCCGGAAAGATCGTTTCGCCGCAAGCATGACGCCAGCATTTGAGACCCCGATCACGTTAGAGGCACAACCAACCTCACCACAGGCCGAAAAACGCCTCACGCGCGAGTTCACGATTGCACAATCAACCTCACCATGCTGCGCCGCGACATTTCTAGCGGCATTTGTTTGCCCCGCTAGGTTGGTACGTTTCTTTAAAACGAGAGCAAACCAACAAACCTACACACAGACTCGATTTTCAATCCATTCAATCAGTTAAGGTCCAAAAGGTGAGGTGCGTTGTGTCAAGGGTGAGGTTCGGTGTGCGCAGAGGTGCGGTTGATTGTGCAGCAAGGTGAGATCAATTCCTCACCAAGGTGTGGTTCGCTGTGCTTGACTGAAGCCCCCAACCCAAAAGGTGAGGTGGGTTGTGCGTGAGCGACGTAACACGAGCGAAAGGGCCGTCGCATAAGGCCTTGTTGCACGACGCGCATCCTTGAAGGTGAGGTTCATTGTGAACATGGTGAGGTTCTGTGTGCGAAAACGCGGAGTGCAAGCCGAACAGGCGCCTTCGCAGCGGCCGTTCCGATGGTGAGGTTCTGTGTGTTGACAGCTCACCAGCGCGTGCTTACAGTCCCGTGAGCGAAAAAAAGTGGACGAAGAACATGGCCGCGGACCATCCGGAAGAGGGCAAGTCGAAAGCAACGTCACGACAGATGGCGCTCGCGCTGTTCGAGGACATGTTCGATCAGGGGTTGCGCATCAACGAAGCCAATCGCGAGATCGGTTATCAGCGCAACGACTTCTTCACTGAAATCGTCAACATGGGGCTGCCGGCACGGCGCTTTCTCGATGCCGCCTACTTTATCGTCGCGCAGGAGCCCGAGCAGCGCGACCAGTACGACGTCGAGCTCAACTATTTCAAGTGGTTGATGCGTTACGACAGCCGCAACCTGAAGCACCTGCGCACGATCGCCGACGAAGCGCAGAACGCGAAAGTCCGCGTGACGAACACACCGGCCGATCGCGATCCCAGCGAAGACGATCTGTGGGTGCAGGTTCAGTTGATCGGCATGGTCGGCTTTCATCGCGGACGCATGCGGTTCGACGTCCATCCGCGACTTGTGCCGCACATCCGCGATCCGCAGAAATCTCACTGGCTGAGCTTGCGCATTTCCACCGCGTTCACGCGAAGTCTTGCCCGCGCGGTCTACGACAAGGTTTTACCCAGCGTTCCAGCGGGACGCACCGACTGGATCCAGCTCGAGGAAATGCGCAACTGGCCCGGCAAAATGGGCGCGAACGCGGCCATCTTCAAGTACTTCAAGCGCGATTGGCTCGAGCCGGCCGTGCGCGAGATCAACGATGTATCGGACATCGATCTGTCCTACGAGACCCGCACCGCATCGACGACGTCGAAGAAAATCGACCGCATCCGTTTTCTGCTCAAACGCAAGGACACAGCCGACGCGGTGCTCGCGAGCCTCGCGGATGCGAGCCATTTGTACAAGATTCTCACCGACGAGTTCGGTCTGTCGACCAAGCAGTTCAGCGAGATATCGGAAAACCGTGATCTCTGGACCGACGAGCGTATCCAGCAGGCCGTCGAATACACGCGCTTCAGAATCAAGCGCGGACAGGTCAAGAAGAGCCCCGCGGGCTATCTGATGCGCGCGCTACGCGACAACTGGAAGATCTCGGACGCCGAACGCACGATGGTCGACGTACAGGCCAAGCTGCTCGCCGACGACGCGCAGGAACAGGCGGTCAAGACCGAAACGAGAAAGACCGTTGAGCACAGCATCGCTACGCGCGAAGAAGAAGTGCGCGCGCGTATGAACGACGATTCGCGCAAGGGCCGCGACCATTTCAACGCCGCCGATGCGAAGACGCGCAAGGAACTGATGCATGCGTGGACGACGTCGCGCGAAGGCAAGCTGATGCTGCGTCGGATGAAGCTCGAACCGTCGACAGTCACCGAAGATGCGATCTTCGCGAATACCGAGCTGGTCTGGTATCTGGGGCAGTTCGTGTTTGGCCGCATGAGTGCGGCGCGCGCGTCGGCGTGAAGTCAGGCGGAAATCAGCCCAAACCCAGCCGGCCAGCAAAAAGAAAGGGGTCTTGCACTGACGAACAGCAACGTCAGCGCAAGACCCCTTGATACTTCAGAACGCTCAGAACGACCCAAGCAGCGAGCCCAGCACGATCACCACCACCAGCGCGAGCAGCGCACCAAGAATCCCAACGATCACGATGTCGCGATAGGCTTCCCGGTGCGTCGAACCGCACACGGCGAGAAGCGTCACGACCGCGCCGTTATGCGGCAAGCTGTCGAGTGTGCCGGAGGAAATCACGGCGACCCGATGCAGCAACGCCGGGTCGATGCCGTATTGGCCGGCCAGCTGCAGATAAGTGCTGCCGAGCGCGTCGAGCGCGATGGTGAGACCGCCGGAAGCCGAGCCGGTCAACGCCGCGAGCAGATTGGTTGCGACCGCGAGCGATACGAGCGGACCACCGCCGATGGCGAGCACCCATTCGCGGACGAGCGCGAACGCGGGCAGCGCGGCGATCACCGCACCATAGCCGACCAGACTGCCGACGCTTAGCACCGGCAGCACCGATGCATTCGCGCCCGCACCAATGGTCTCGCGCAGCGCCCGCAGGCGGCGCCGATTGAGCAGCACGAGCACGACGATCGCGACGGTGAGCGCCACGCTCACGCCCCACACACCACCGACGGCCGCAAGCGAGGTCTCGCCCCAACGCACCTCGGCCAGATAGTCGGCGTCGATGCGCGGCAGCACGATGACGTTCATCACGAAGTTCGTCAGCACGACGAGCACGAGCGGCGCGACCGCGATGCCAAACGACGGCAGAGCCTCGCTGACCTGCCCGCGCTTCGCCTCCTCCGGATCGAAACTCTGCGATACGCTCGCGCGTTCACGCACGAGGTTGTCGCTGGCCGGCGGCCTGGTGGATTTCGCCGCCGTGCTGAAGCCGTCGAACCCTTCATTGCTTGCCTTCGCGCGCGATTGCTGCAGGGACAGCCACCAGAGCCCAAAGGCGACCATCACGATACTTGCGATGATGCCGAGCCCCGGCGCGGCAAACGGCGTCGTGCCGAAAAACGGCATCGGGATCGCGTTCTGGATCGCCGGCGTACCCGGTAGCGCGGACATCGTGAACGTCGAGGTGCCGAGAGCAATCGCGGCCGGCATCAGACGGCGCGGAATATTGGCGGCCTCGAAGAGGGCAATGGCCATCGGCGCCAGCACGAAGAACGCAACGAAGAGGCTGACGCCGCCGTAGGTGACGAGCGCGCCACCGATCACGACAGCGAGAATCGCCCGATGCGCGCCGAGCTTCTCCGTCATGTAACTGGCGATTGCCTTCACGGAGCCGCTGTCTTCCATCAGCTTGCCGAACAGCGCGCCGAGCAGGAACAACGGAAAGAACTGCGCGAGAAAACGCGCAGCGCTGAGCATGAAGGTTTGGGTCCAATGCGCGAGAATCGGTTCGCCCGAAATCGCGGCGGCCAGCATGGCGGCTAATGGCGCGAGCAGCAGCACGGTCCAGCCGCGATACGCGAGGCCGATCAGCAGCGCGAGACTCACGAGCATGCCAAAGAGGCCGAGACCGATCGCGAGCGGTGACAGGGTGATGACGTCCATGGTCAGACTCCGTCGAGCAACGCGTCAAGATCCAGCGAGGAGCGCACGCCGATCGAATCGCCGTGCTCGGTCAGGAACGCTTCCGCGGCACGCCGGCCTTCGTCTCGCAGCATCGTCAGAAAGCTCCACTCGGCGTTCAGCTTCGACGAGTAGCCGAGCTCGGTCATCACTTCGCTCGAGATCCGATGGATGCGCATCGCTGCCCAATGGCGGCCTTCGTCGCTGCCGGCGTCCGCCGCGCGGCGCAGCAGCGCCATCATGCGCAGCTCCTTGAGCAGCGGCGCGTTGAAGGCGACCTCGTTCAAGCGGCTGATGATGTCGCGCGCGGTGCGCGGCGTTTCATTGCGCTCGACGGGATTGACCTGGATCAGCAGCGTGTCGCTCGACGTGCATTCGCGTACCAGCGGCGTCATCGTCGGATTGCCGGCGTAGCCGCCGTCCCAGTAGTCTTCGCCGTCGATCTGCACGGCCTGGAACAGCGTGGGCAGGCAGCCGGAGGCGAGCAGCACGTCCGGCGTCAGGTCGCCATTGCGAAACACGCGCGCGCGGCCCGTGCGCACCCGCGTCGCGGTGATGAACAGCTTGATCGGCGCATCGCGCAGATGCGCGAAGTCGATCGAGTCCTGCAGGATCTTCGCCAGCGGATGCACGCCGCGCGGATTCAGGTCGTAGGGCGAAAACAGGCGCGCCGCGAGGTCCATCGCGATGAACAGCGGCGAGTAGTCGAGCGTCCAGCGGCCCATGACCACGTCGAACGGGCTGCGGCGAAACGGGCTGAACACCGACGCTTCGAACACGCGTCGCCAGAACGCTTCGAGCGCGGCTCGCGCGCCGGCCGCGCCATCGGCCTGATAGCCGCTCACCAGCACCGCCGCGTTCATCGCGCCGGCCGACGTGCCCGATATGCCTTCGATCTGCAGCCACGACTCTTCGAGCAAACGGTCGAGGACGCCCCATGTAAAGGCACCGTGCGAGCCGCCGCCTTGCAACGCGAGGTCGATGCGGGCGGGTTCGCGGTGCGCAGGTTGGTTTTGCGTTGCAGCCAAGACGACTCCTGTAGTGAGGAGTGCTCCATTTCGCGAGCCGACGCCGCATGCACGGCGGACGAATGAACTGCTGGCCAATGCTTTGAACTACCGAGTGACATGCAGTGCGTTTCAAAAGCGAAACATCGCAGTGCACCATGGGTATTGGAGGTGGCTAGTGATTAAAAGTCAAGGATATTCAACGCGATTCACAGACCATCCGGGCAATAGATCAGTGGCCGTCATTGCCCACTTGCTGACCCGTCTGGCAGTGCTGGCCAATCCTGCGGATTATGGACAGCCGGTTGGTCATGCCGAGGTCAAAAACAGTGTGCAGGGAATCCGGCGCGCCGCGCAGCTTACCTGTTCATCGACAAGCGGAGTATCTTTGCAAGGGGAGTACGGCAATGCGGCGGCAATGAAGCGACATGCATTATTCGTTTGCGCGTGCCGCTCAAAAGTTAATCCGCGCGTTTATCGCCGCGGTTTCGCCTTGCGCTAATCGACGCGACTTGTTGCAAAGTAATGTATCGACTCGGCGTCCAGATACATTACGACACAATTCGACTGATGAACCAGGCTATAAAGCAGGCATCGTCAAATCACGGAGAGCACCATGAGCGCCGAGTCGCTGCAAGGATCCTGTCACTGCGGGGCCGTCAAGTTCGAAGTACGTACAGAAATCGTTCCGGCCGGCCGTTGCAACTGCAGCCTGTGCCGCCGCAAGGGCGCGCTAATGACGCCGCTCTTTCCCGCCAGCCAGCTGAAGATTCTGAGTGGTGAGGACTCGCTCACGCTGTACCAGTTCAACACGAAGGTCGCGAAGCACTACTTCTGCAAGCATTGCGGCATTTATCCGTTTCATCAGACGCGCAAGGATCCGCAGCAATGGCGCGTCAATATCGGCTGCCTGGAAGGGGTCGATCCGTATGCGCTCGAAGCCGGCGTGGCCGACGGCGCGAGTCTTTCCGTGCTGGAGGACGCATGAAACGCTTCTTTGCCATCGCATTGTTCGTCGCGGGCGGCTTCGCGACCGAGCTCGCGCATCCGTTGCAGTGTTCATTCATCCAGGCGAGCGGCGTGCAACTCAAGCGCCGCAACAGATAATCCGTCGATGGAAACCAGCGACCACGTACTGATCGTCGACGACGATCGCGGCATCCGCGAACTGCTCGCCGGATACCTTGAGAAAAATGGCGTTCGCGTCTCCCTCGCGGCCAATGGGCGCCAGATGCGCGCCGCGCTCGAGAACGGCGCGCCCGACCTGATCGTGCTCGACCTGATGCTGCCGGGCGAAGACGGTCTCGTGCTGTGTCGTGAGTTGCGCGCTGGCAAGTTCCGCACGGTGCCTATCCTGATGCTGACGGCACGCAACGAGGAAGCGGACCGGATCGTCGGCCTCGAGATGGGTGCCGACGACTACCTGACCAAACCGTTCGCGGCGCGCGAACTGCTCGCGCGTATTCGCTCGGTATTGCGCCGCGCGCGCATGCTGCCGCCCGGGATGCAGGTGACCGAATCGGCGCCGATGCTGTGCTTCGGCGACTGGCGGCTCGACACGACCGCGCGCCATCTGCTCGACGCGGACGGCACGATGGTCGCGTTGAGCGGCGCCGAGTATCGTCTGTTGCGCGTGTTCCTCGATCACCCGCAGCGCGTGCTCACGCGCGATCAGCTGTTGAATCTCACGCAAGGCCGTCAGGCCGACCCGTTCGATCGCTCGATCGATCTGATGGTGAGCCGCCTGCGTCAACGCCTGCGGGACGGCGCGCGCGAACCGCGCTACATCAAGACGCTGCGCAGCGAGGGTTATGTGTTTTCGGCGACGGTGACCGCGAGCGGGGATCCGCAATGAATGCGCCGTCATCACCGTCCTTGCTGCGCTGGCCGCATTGGCCGCGCACGCTGTTCGCGCGGCTTGCGGTGATCCTGTTCGTCGGGCTCGCGCTCGCGCAGTCGCTGTCGGTCTGGCTCACGATGACCGAGCGCGATCAGACGATGACCAACATCATGATGGGCTACATCGAGCGCGAGGTGGCGAGCTCGGTCGCGCTGCTCGATCATCTGCCGCCCGACGAGCGCGCGCAGTGGCTGCCGCGGCTCGCGCGCCGCAGCTACGAGTTTGTGCTCGGTCCCGGTGTGCCTGGCGCCCCGGTCGACGCGAGCCTGTCGGCGCGCGTCGCGCAATCGATCGGCGACGGGATCGGCACGCGTTATCCGTTGACCGTCAACGCGGTGCCCGGCGATCGCGAGCGTCTGCAGGTGCACCTGAAACTGAGCGACGGCACGCCGCTCACCATCGACCTGCGGCCGATGCCCGGCGCACCGTTGTCGCGCTGGCTGCCGCTCGTACTGACGTTGCAGTTGCTCGTGCTCGCCGCCTGCTGCTGGCTCGCGGTGCGGCTCGCGACGCGCCCGCTCAATCAGCTCGCCGTCGCAGCCGACACGCTTGGCCCTGACCTGAAGGCCGAGCGGTTGCCCGAAGTCGGTCCGTCCGAAGTGGCGCGCGCCGCGCGCGCGTTCAACGCGATGCAGGACCGGATTGCCACGTATATGACCGAGCGCATGCAGATTCTCGCGGCGATTTCGCACGATCTGCAGACGCCGATTACGCGCATGCGCCTGCGCGTCGACACGATGGACAACGAGACCGAGGCCCCGAAGCTGCGCCAGGATCTGCAGGAAATGGAAGCGCTGGTCAAGGAAGGGGTGACTTATGCACGCACGATGCAGGGCACGACTGAGGTGCCGCGCCGCATCGATCCCGATGCGCTGTTCGACAGCCTCGTGTGCGATTACGTCGACGCCGGGCAAAGCGTGTCCTTGCAGGGCCACTTCGGCCAGTCGCTGACGCTACGTCCGCAGGCATTGCGGCGCATCGTCGGCAATCTGGTCGATAACGCGTTGAAGTTCGGCGGCGCCGCGCAGATCGATATCGGCACGTTGCACGATGGCGAAGCTACCGTGTCGGTGCTCGATCGCGGTCCCGGCATTCCGGCCGAGTCGCTGGAGACGGTGTTCGAGCCGTTCGTTCGACTTGAAGGGTCGCGCAACCGTCAAACGGGCGGAACGGGGCTGGGGCTGGCGATCGCGCGGCAACTCGCGCTCGCGATGGACGCGACGCTCACGCTGCACAACCGCGTCGGCGGCGGACTGGAAGCGCGGCTCACGTTGAGGAAGTTGCGCGAGTCATAGATGGCCGTCCCGCGTTGCGGCACACGGCATCAGGTTAGTACTGTTGACGACATTCCTGAACGGCCATCGGTTCGGCCCGCCTCAGCGATTCCCCATCATTTGAGAAACCGCATTGATGATGCGGCACGTCGCCTCATTGTTAAATCATCCATAACGAATGCGACTTATCGACGTGAGCGATTCAGAAGTATGCATCGCGTGTCATATGACACACGCGGTACCGCGAATTGTTAATCCACGCATTCAATGAAATTCGGCGCTGCAGCATTGATCATCGATTCGATCGAATAGCACGCCGCAGACCATTATCGGGTCTCGCGGTCAATTGACAAACGTCAACGGACAGACCATTCTTTTCGTGTGGTGGTTGCAGAGTAACGCGGCTGATCAGAGACAGGACTGGACGAGAGAGACTTTCCGTTCGAATCTGATTACAGATCCTTGTTAAGAAGGCAACTAAAAGGAATCCGAATGGCGTCCACTCCACAAAAAATGTCAAAGATGCAGCTCACCGGGATGGTGGTGGGCGGCATGGTCGGAGCCGGGATATTTTCCTTGCCACGGACTTTTGCTGGTGCCACCGGTCCGTTGGGCGCCGTGATTGCCTGGCTCGTTGCGGGCACCGGTATGTATATGCTGGCGCGCGTGTTTCAGGCGCTGGCGGAACGAAAGCCCGAGCTGGACGCTGGTGTGTTTGCGTATGCGAAAGCGGGCTTTGGCGACTATCCGGGCTTTCTCTCCGCGTTCGGCTACTGGATCGGTAGCTGTATCGGCAACGTGTCGTACTGGGTGCTGATCAAGTCGACGCTCGGCGCGTTTTTTCCTGTGTTCGGCGACGGCAACACGGTCGTCGCGATCGTTGTCGCATCGATCGGCATCTGGCTATTTCATTTCATGATCCTGAAGGGCGTGCAGCAGGCGGCCTTCATCAACAGTGTCGTCACGGTCGCCAAGGTCATTCCGATTCTGGTGTTCATCGTGATCCTGATCTTCGGCTTCCGGATGGACCTGTTCCAGGCCAACCTCTACGGTGGAGGACTTGAAGGCAATATCTTCGAGCAGGTACGGGCCACGATGCTGGTCACTGTGTTCGTGTTCATCGGTATCGAAGGGGCGAGCGTTTATTCCCGTTATTCAAAGAAGCGCTCGGATGTCGGCCAGGCGACGATTCTGGGCTTCGTCGTCGTCACCTCGCTGATGGTGCTCGTGACGTTGCTGCCTTACGCGGTGCTCCAGCGCGCAGACATCGCGGACATGCGGCAGCCGTCGATGGCGGCGGTGCTCGAAGCGGTGGTCGGTCATTGGGGCGCAGTTTTTGTCAGCATAGGTCTGCTGGTTTCGGTGCTGGGCGCTTATCTCGCCTGGTCGCTGATCTGCGCCGAAGTGATGTTCACGGCGGCAAAGACCGAAGACATGCCCGCCGTGTTCGCGAGGGAAAACGCCAACAAGGTACCTGCCAATGCGTTGTGGCTGACCAACATCGTGGTGCAGCTGCTCGTCTTCAGTACGTACTTCTCTCGAGATGCGTTCGCGCTGATGCTGAATCTGACGAGTGCGATGTCGTTGATTCCTTACCTGTTCGTCGCGGCGTTCGGCGTCATGAACGCGAATCGTGGCGATGGTTACGACGTGCGCCCTGAAGAACGCCGGCGCGATCTGATCATGGCCGCAATCGCGGCGATCTATACGGTCTTCATGATCTGGGCGGGCGGCCTGAAATTCATTCTGCTTTCCGCCGTTCTGTATGCGCCGGGAACGGCGCTCTATATCTGGGCCCGGCGCGAGCAGAACAAGAACGTCTTCATCGCTTCCGACTGGATCATTTTTATCGTTGCGGTCATTGGCGCGATCATCGGCATCTTTGGCCTCGCGACTGGAAGGATCGCGCTCTAGATCTGGTTGAACAGAGCGGGTCAACACTGATATTCAGGAGATCGTCATGGCAAACACAGACGCGAAAGCGGGTGAATTGGGTGTCTACTCCGAAGTCGGGCAACTGCGCAAAGTGATGGTCTGCGCACCGGGGCTTGCGCATCAGCGTCTTACCCCGAGCAATTGCGATGAGCTGCTGTTCGACGACGTGCTATGGGTCGAGAACGCGAAGCGCGACCACTTCGACTTCGTTACGAAGATGCGCGATCGCGGCGTCGAAGTGGTGGAGATGCACAATCTGCTCGCGGAAACGGTCGCGGTGGCCGAAGGCAAGAAGTGGATTCTCGACAACCAGGTGGTGCCGAATCAGGTCGGCCTCGGCTTTATCGATGAATTGAGAAGCTATCTGGAAGGGCTCGACAATCGCAAGCTCGCCGAAACGCTGATTGGCGGGCTATCCACCCACGATTTCCCGGAAGCGCATGGGGGCAAGGCGCTGGAGGTCGCGAAGGAAGCGGCGGGCGGCACCGAATATCTGCTGCCGCCACTACCGAACACGCTGTACACGCGCGACACCACCTGCTGGATCTACGGCGGTGTCACGCTGAATGCGCTGTACTGGCCGGCTCGCCACGAGGAGACGATCCTCACCACGGCGATCTACAAGTTCCACCCCGACTTCGCGGGCAAGGTCAACGTGTGGTGGGGCGACCCGACCCAGGACCACGGTCTCGCCACACTGGAAGGCGGCGACGTGATGCCGATCGGCAAGGGTATCGTGCTGATCGGCATGAGCGAGCGCACCTCGCGTCAGGCCATCAGTCAACTGGCGGCGACGCTGTTCAAGAAGGGCGCGGCCGAGCGCGTGATCGTCGCGGCAATGCCGAAGATTCGTGCGGCGATGCATCTCGACACGGTGTTCACGTTCGCAGATCGCGATTGCGTGCTGGTCGCCCCGGACTTCATGGCGAAAACCCGCACCTATTCGTATCGGCCGAGCAGCCATCCGAGCGGCGTCGAATTGCACCCGGAAAACAAACCGTTCACCGACGTCGTTGCCGAGGGGCTCGGGCTGAAGGAGCTGCGCGTGGTCGAGGCGGGCGGCAGCGATTATCAGCGCGAGCGCACGCAATGGGATAGCGGCGCGAACCTCGTGTGTGCGTCGCCGGGCGTCGTCTATGCGTACGACCGCAACACCTACACGAACACGCTGCTGCGCAAGCAGGGCATCGAGGTGATTACGATCGTCGGTGCGGAGTTGGGCCGTGGACGTGGCGGCGGTCACTGCATGACCTGCCCGATCATCCGCGATCCGGTCGACTATTAATCAGTCAGGCGAATCGATCTGGCGGGTGACTGCCAATGTGTCGCCCGCTCGCTGAAGTGGCGAGCGGGCGCGATCTGCGCCGTCGCGTCGATGAGCATCGGCGGCTCGGCTAATCGCCGCGTCGAGACACGCGGTAGCCGTGGGCAGGTCCGCCTTGAAGTCGAACTTCCTTTTACTATACTTTTTAACGACTTCGAGTCGCGCCTGAAATATCGAATTTGATATCTCGCGATTTAGAAGGATTGCATTCGCTAGACCAGCGATCGCCGCAATAAAGTTCGAGTTAATGGATCTGCGAGTACCTGGATGATCACTTTCACGTCGATCACGTGAATGCCCGGAGCTTTCTTCCATCCACCGTACGGAGGTTCGAACATGAATAAACGCATTGTTGCGCCACTCGTCGCCTTGTCATTTACCGGCTTGTCCGCGCTCGCGATTGCGGCTGGACCGCCGCCGCAGGACGAGGGCGGTGGCCAGATGGCCGGAGGAATGCCCCGTCAGCAGGTGATGCCGTCGATTCCGCATCGTGACTGGCATAAAGGCCAGCGTGTGCCCGCCGAATACCGTCATTACAACTTCATCATGGACGACTGGCGTGGACACGGCCTCGATGCGCCGCCGCGTGGGCATAAATGGCTAGGTGTCAATGGCGACTATGTGCTCGTCACGACGAACAACTGGACCATTTCCAACATAGTCTCAGGAACGCAGTAATGCTTCATCTTGGTGCCCAGGTTATGCGGCGCTGGGCATTAGCGCCGGATAACCTGGGCAATGCTTTGACACGACATGATTACGTCATTGTCGCTATGGGTTTACTGCTGCGTATCGTGTAGCCGATCAGGAACGAACAATGCAGTCAGGCCGCTCAGAAAGAACACCGCGCCGACCACGAGAAAGCCAAGACCAATCGAGAACTGCGTGGCGATAAAGCCGATGATGATCGGCGCTGCCCCCGAACAGAAACGGCCGCGCAATGCATGCGCGGGCATCTGCTGAGCGTGCAGGGGCGCGCGTCGGCGAAGGCCGATGGAGCTTTACTGGGCAAGCTTCCGGTTCAACCGGCGCATGCCTTCGAATACCGCATCGGCCACGTCCGGCGGAAAGTCGGCGGGCAATTGCGACGACACGGCGTCGATCACGGTCTGCGTTTGCGCGGTCAACTGATCGATCAGCGTATCGACATCCGCGGCGGAAAAGCCGACCCGCTGCCCTTCGGCGACCCAATGCCGGCGCTGGATCTGATTGAGCAGGTAGTGGACGTTCTTGCCGCGAACCGCCATCGCCAGTTTCACTTTTTGCACCGCCAGGCGCCCCGCGCCGCTGCCGATGATCGGATGCGCGGACAGCACGTCATAAAGCGGTGTGGATTCGTAGCGATTGCCGGGCAGATGCGCGATGCTGAAGTTCTTCGCGTGGCCATCGGTCGCGGCGAGCAGCCAGAAAACGAGCTGCGTCGCGAAGAAGTTGCGTCGGTCCGCAGCCGCGCGCGCGGACCCCGCGAGTATCTCCATGATCGCCTCGATGCCCGGACCGCCGTCCGACTCGTACTTGTGCAGCGCCGACGTGCCGGTGGCCTGGCACATGTCCTCCTGCGGTAGCCGCACGATCCACGTGGCGTCACTCGACGCACGGCGATCGAAGCGCTCGACGATCAATACCTTCTGCTCGTCGAATCGCGCGATTTCGCAGCGCGCGACGGGTAGCCCATATGCAGCGACGATCTGCGAGCACAGCCATTCGTTTTCCACCGACGTGCGCATGTCGGCGCGCATGTTGCCGACGAGCCCGAGCGGCAGCTTGAAAATGTGCGTGGTCGGCGTGCTGCCTTCGGGCAGCAGCCATCGGTTGCGATGAAGGAGCAGCGCGGTTTTTTCCTGCGCGCCGGCGATCGACAGACGCAGATCTTCGAGCGGATCGTGCTGCCCGAGCGGCGCCGTCGACGTCGTGCCACGCAGCAGCGCCGCGATTTCGCGGTCGCTGAGTTCGCGCCCGCGGATGCTGGTCAGATCGGTCGGTTCTTCATCCGGCGGCAGTAGTTGCAGCGCGCCGACGCAGTCGCGTCCGAGCGCGGTGAGCAACGCAAACGGCGCGGTGCTGCCGGTCCGGTAGCGCGCGGCGATGCGACGCCGGATCGGTTCGCTGTCGGGCAGCAGGTTGTCGAAATAGTCGGCGACGATCTGGCCGCGATACGGCTGATTGCCCGGGGTGAACGGCAGCGACAGCGATAGCGGGCGTCCTTGCGGATCGTGGATCCATTCGTCGCCATAGGTCAGACGTTCGCCGCTGCGTGTCGTTTCCCACGAGCCGACCGGCAGGCCGTTCATCCACAGGTTCAGGCGGTTTGGTGTGCTGCGCGCCATGCTTACCAGTCCTCCCGTTTCTTGCTGGGGTTGGCCGCGGTGGTCTTCGGGGCAGCGCTGGCGGATTTGGCTGCTTTGGCCGTGGTGCTGTCTCTGGCCTCCCGGGTCGATGTGCGGGCCGCGCGTTGCGCCGGGCCTTGTGCGCTAGCCTGCTTTTGCACCGGCGCTGCCTGTTTGAGCGGCACGTGCGTGGCGCGGCGGGAGAGGGTGCGGTTCGGCGGCGGCGCGGCGTTTTCCACGGCGACGCTTGGCGCGGATCCGCTCTGCGTGAGTTTCAGATCGACCTGCAAGACTCGCAACACCTTGAAGAGCCGTTCGACGCTGACGGCCGCCGGATTTGCCTCTAGCTGTGCGTAGGTCTGTTGCGTGACCCCGAGATGCGCGGCCATTGCGGCCTGCGTGAGGCCGGCGGCCTTCCTGAAGCCCTGCAGGATCGGTCTCAGTTGGCTCAGTGTCTTGATGGCGTAGTCCACGGTCGGTCTCCGGTTCCGCTGCGACGGCGTAACAGGTCAAAGCCTGTAAGTGATCGATACAGTTTATACTCTGTATTTTGCAAATACAAGCTAAAGGCTGTTAATGATGAGGACGGGCGCATTCGAAATGGCCCCCGGCAACCCTCGTCAATAATGCAACTAACCGTCAGCCACGCGTCGTCAAGCCCTTCGCTGCTGCGCAGCCATTCCGGCGCGGGCCAGGCGCGATCAACCGGGAGCTGTTCGACGTTCGAGCAGGGTGTGAGAAATCTGCTCGATCAGCGACAAAGATGATGCACAAGCGCATCAATAGAAAATCGCATCGGTTTCACTATTGGTTCGTACTGTTACCGGAAGAAGAAACGACTCGACCGGAAATAAATCAATGCCAATCGCTATCAATTGGCAGTCTAATCAGGAAGCCGAACGAAAAACCGGTGAGTGCTTACGCGCGTTGCGTCGCTTCCTTTCATTGGTCGAATGGCATTTGACACAATGTCACATCGGTACGCATCGCGCGGAATTGGACTTGGAAATTGCAAAAAAGGCTATAGACTCTAAAGCGTGTCTGACGCGGCAAGGACACCACGAGCCCACTCGTTGCGCGCGTACAGCACGTATGCAAATCATTCCAATCCTTCACGAGACTTTCCGACATCAAGGTGTCTATTCACTGATACGACCCGACGCCAATAGAACCCGAACCGACGTCCCACGCCGACCGCTGAACCGGACAGGAGATTCGACGAGGCACACAGACCATTCTTCCAAATAGACCGATCGAGGCCGCCCGTTGCGGTCGGCGGTGGGCCGCTGGAGAACGTAACTTCCTTGGAGCATGCGATGGCAATCAAATCACAATGGCGAGCGCTGTTATCTCTGACATTCCTGTCGCTGGCAATGATAGGCAATGTCGCGCGAGCGGAGATTCCAATAGTCACGGGCCAGCAATGGATGGCGTCCACTGATGAGCAGAAGAAAGCGTATCTGATCGGTATCGCGAATGTGATCGACGTCGAGCGTGCCTATGCGGGCAACATGGCGAACAGCGACGACATCGCGCAGCGCTTCGGCAAGGGCATGCAGGGCCAGACGCTCGACAGCGTGCGTCAAGGCCTCGACAGCTACTACGCCGCCAATCCCGCGATGATCCAGCACCCGGTGATCGAGACCCTCTGGTTCCAGATGGTCGTGCCCGGCCTGAAGAAAAATCAATAGGGAGAACGATCATGAAACGACTTGGATGGATCGTCAGTATTGGCGCACTGGTCGCGATGATCGGTTGCACGGACATGAGCCCGCGGACGCAAGGAACAGTTGGCGGCGCGGCACTCGGCGCGGGTGCCGGTGCAGGCATCGCGGCGATCTCCGGCGGCGATGCGTGGACCGGCGCGCTCATAGGCGGGGCGGCGGGTGGCGTCGCCGGCAATATCCGCGGCCGTTAGTCATTGCCCGCGAGCAGGCAAGGCCGGGGCGCGGCGTGGGCCGCGCCCCGGCTTTTCGTCAATGAACCGGACGCATCGCTGAACCGCCATGCCCGCATCGGGCATATCGCTATTCCCGGCAATGCGTTAATGATTCCGCGTCGCGCGCCCACGGGACAAAGTTTGAACCGGTGATTGAAAGCACTTAGCATATCCACACCGGAAGCCGTCGCGATGACGGCATGCGCACACAACGCAGAGAGCAGCCTGCGCGCGGTGCAACCTTCATCTCATCAAGAGAACACGAATGCTGCGCACGTCACTGAAGGTAATAAAGATAAGTGCATGGGTCGTGGTGCTGCTGGCAGTGCTCGCATTCGGGCTGCGCGCGTGGTACTCGAAGCGTGGGCCGGAGCTGTCGGTATGGCACACCTATGTGCCGCGCGAAATGACCGTCGAGGAAATGGACACCGCCGACTGGAATGCGTATATCAAGGCCGAGAACCGGATTTTCGAGGACGTGCGTGTCAATGTCGTCGAAAAGTTGCGGCCGTCCGAGCGCATTCCGGCGAACCGCTATTACGAGGGCTCACCGATCTTTCCGTGGCATTTCGCCCAAAACTGGAATCACTCGTACATTCTCGAGCCCTCGGGGGCACCCGTCGGCGCCGTCGTGCTGCTGCACGGCATGACGGATGCGCCGTTCAGTATGCGGCATATCGCGCGTCGTTATCGCGATCGCGGTTTCGTCGCGATTGGCATCCGCCTGCCGGGACATGGCACGGTGCCGGCCGGGCTCACCGACGTCCACTGGCAGGAATGGACCGCGGCCACACGGCTCGCGGTGCGGGAAGCGCGCCGTCGCGTGGGGCCGGGGAAACCGATCGAACTGGTCGGCTTTTCGAACGGCGGCGCGCTCGCGCTGCAGTACGCGTTCGACGCGATCGAGAATCCCGCGCTGGCGCGTCCGACGCGCGTCGTGTTGATCTCGCCGATGATCGGCGTCACCCGTTACGCGCGCTTTGCCGGTCTCGTCGCATTGCCCGCACTATTACCGGCCTTTGCGCCCGCCGCATGGCTCGGCATCGTGCCGGAGTTCAATCCGTTCAAGTACAACTCGTTTCCAGTGAATGGCGCGCGGCAGTCTCATTTGCTGACGAGCGTGATTCAGGAGCAGATCGCGAGGCTCGAGCGCGAGAATCGGCTCGATACGTTGCCGCCTATCCTGACGTTCCAGTCGGTGACGGATTTCACGGTCAGCACGCCCGCGGTGATGTCGGCGCTCTACGACAAGCTGCCCGAGAACGGCAGCGAAGTCGTGCTGTTCGACTTGAACCGCAGCGTGCGCTTCAGGACGTTCCTGCGCGTCGCGTCGTACACGGCGTTGTCGCGGTTGTTGCGCATCGGTCCGCAGAACTATCGGACCACGGTGATCGCCAACGCGTCGCCGGACTCGGCGCATACCGTCGAGCGCAGCGTTTATGCGGGCGAAGTGCAAACGCGCGTGAAGCCGCTGGATATTGACTACCCGCAGGATATTTTCTCGTTGTCGCACGTCGCGATTCCGTTCCCGATCACCGACGCGCTGTACGGCATCGCGCCGGACGACTCGGAGAACTTCAATGAGAACCTTGGCACGCTCGCGCCGCGCGGCGAACGCGGCACGCTGATTCTGACGCTCGATTCGATGTTCCGCATCGCGTCGAACCCGTTCTTTCCGTATCTGCTGCAACGTGTCGATGAAGGCATCGGCAAGATGCCGCCGCCGGTCGTCAAGTCGCCGCCACGCACGCATGAAACTGCGGACGGTCAGCCCGACGATTTCGCGGCGGATCTGAGCGCGCTCGAGCAGGTCGGCTCCGATGAACCTTGAGATGCCGGTTGCCTGAGTCGAGCTGAAGGCATTTCTGCTTGAAGATCGACGTTATGGCTGATAAGACGAGTCGACGATCGTCCACAGCGCGGCCTTCGGCTTCAGGTCTGCATCGAACGGCAACGGCAGGTTGTTGCGCGGCACCGGCGTCGACGTCAGCCACGTGTGCTTGTCCGAGTAGCCCCAGAACGTTACCGCCTTGATGCTCGGCTCCTGCTCGAACAGAGCGAACACCGCGCGATAACGCTCTGCCTGCGCACGCATGATGTCGTTCGGCACCGGATGGCCGAGGTCCGGCAGACATGCGTGCGAATTGTTCCAGCATTCGCCCGGATCGCTATAGAGACTCACGTCGAGCTCGGTCACCTGGTTTTCGAGGCCGAGTGCAGCGACGTCGTCGAACGCCTGCTTGATGTTCGGCAGCGGCGGCCAGTTCACGCTGATATGCATCTGATGCCCGACCCCGTCGATCGGCACGCCTTGCGCGCGTAAATCGCGGATCACCGAGAGCAGCTTCGCACGCTTGCCAGGATCGTCGGTGCTGTACTCGTTGATGTAGAGCTTCACGTTCGGGTCCGCCGCGCGCGCCGCGCGGAAGGCGATCGCGATGTAGTCCTTGCCGAGCGCGCGATACCACGGACTGTCTTCGCGGTACACCTGATGCGGGTCGTCGCTGATCACTTCGTTGACCACATCCCACGCATAGACCTTGCCGCGAAAGTGTGTGACCACGTCGGTTACATATCGATCGAGCCGCTCCGCGACGATGTCGTGATAGTGCGGATCTTTCGGATCGCCGGCGAAGAACCAGGCCGGCGCTTCGGTCCAGTCGCCGGCCTTGAAGTGCCACACCAGGGTGTGGCCGCGCACCGCGATGCCGTGCGCCTGAGCGAACGCCACGATCCTGTCGGCCGGCTCGAAGTTGTATTGGCCTTGCGCGACGCCGATCGTGCCCGGCTTCATCTTGTTCTCGGCTGTGAGACTCGAAAACTGCGCCGCGATGAGCGCGGCGTCGGCGGGACTGTCGATCGAATCGGGTTCGATTGCCGCGCCGACCTTGAAGTGCGCAGCCATCACACTGCGCAGCGGCGGCAGCGCTTCGATGGGGGCGGCGGCCAGCGGCGGGCCGTCGTGAGCGGTCGCCGCCGGGTTGTGCGCGCAGCCCGCGGTCCATGCAAGCGTGCAAATGGCGACGGCTGCACAGAGCATGCGCATCGAAGTCCTCAAAGGACGCATTCCTCGTTTCCTTGTGATGTGGTGTTCGTTCCGATGTTTCTCTCTGTACTGACCACGTTATCGGTAACAAGCGCGATGTTAGGCAGCGCCCCCCGGACCTGCTATGAGGGATTTACCTGACATATGGAAGAAACGATGCGAGGCGCATCAGCGTCGAGTCGCCCGATGCGACCCGGCGGGTTGAAAGCGCTTTCACGCGGAGATTGCGCAACGCGCCCGCGCCACGAACTGCGCGAAACAGAGCGCCAGTCAATCAATCCCGACTGGCGAGACAGGAAAACCGAAGCCGTTCAGTGCGCGTTCAGCGAGCCACCGTCGGGGGTGAGCCGGTTGTCCACCGAGGTGACGCCGGGCACCGACATCGCACTCCGCTCGGCAAGCGCGACATGATCCCACGCTGGCACCCATCCGATCAGCGTGACCTGTCCCGAGTGGGCAAAGACAAACACATGTGACATCCCGACGCCGGCATGAGCCTCCGCGACGCGCACGGCATGGGCGAGTTGTTGGTCAGTGGCTTGCGAATCGCCCTGGGCATGGGCTGCCGGCGCGATTGCGGCTGCAGCCAGAAACGCGAGTGTAGATACAAGGACTGTTTTCACGATACCTCCTTACACGTACCACGGTGCGCCGGCAAACTCCGCCGGCAAATCCTCTTCCGGTCGCACTCGATGCGAGGCCGCGGAAGTACATCGGACAAAATCCTCTTCCCATTTCACGGGTGGCGCTGATCGCGGTTGCGCGTCGAGGTTTTGTCGGCTGGGGCGATGGGCGGTCGTGCGCCGTCGCCCGCGGAAAAGTCTGCAAGGGCAGCGTGTTCGAGCGGGACGTCGCGCGCGCGGCGTGGCGGGGGAACAGCGGGAGCCGAGGGATGGGAGCTGGATGGAGCGTTCGTGGTGGAGCGCGAAAGCCAGACGGATGCGCTGACAGTCCCGCACTCAGCCGGCTACGCGGCTGAGCCCGGCTCGTTGCCCGGCATCGTATGCATTGATGATAGTCGCTAATTCCTGCCACTGCTGGCAGCACTAAGACCGGTCGTCAAGCCAAAACCGGCAAGACAGGCAAACCGGGCCGTTGCTTCTTTGCAACGGCGATAGCGATTTTTGCTTGCATTCGAGCGCGATCTCCGAGCAAAGCAGGCGCTGAGCGACTCGATCGACGGCATTCGCGTATTGCGATGGTGCATGAATTCAAACGTATTTCCGACGCTTATGACCATCACGGGATGGTCACGAAACGGGGTGCTACTTCGGGATCGGGCGGAACGCAACTGTTATCGATAACAGCGTTTTCCCTGAGCCGTTAGTTAGAGGCACGGCGCAAGGTCATCCCTATAATCGCCTCGAAATGTGAAGCGAGCATTTCGACGAGAGGGGAACGCGTGGCAACGCATGCGTCCTGATGGGCTTGGAGACGCCACAATATATATATAGGAAGACTAATGAAAAAGAAGCTTATTGCTGTGTCTGTGATGGCAGCTGCGACGACGGTGGCCCATGCACAGAGCAGCGTCACGCTGTACGGCCGCATCGACAACGGCATCCAGTTTGAAACCGGCCTCCCGGGCGGCCACGCGTGGGCGGCCCAAAGCGGCGACTGGGGCTGCTCGTGGTTCGGCCTCCAGGGCGCCGAAGATATCGGCGGCGGCACGAAGACGGTCTTCCAGCTCGAAGGTCAGCTCAATACGATGACCGGCGCGTCGGCGGGCAATCTGTTCGGCCGTCACGCAACGGTGGGCTTGACGAACGACCACTGGGGTCTGTTCAAGCTCGGTAACCTCGGTGCCGGCGAACTGGCGCAGGACAGCTGGGGCACCGACCCGCAGTTGATGCAGCGCTACGCGATCTCGACACTGGTGCGCGGCCGTAACTGGACCAGCACAAGCAACGGTGCGGAGTACAACTCGCCGGTGCTCTTGGGCGGTCTCGTGCTGAAGGGCCAGTATTCGCTGACCAACAACACAAGCTGGAACTCGGCGCCTGTCAACTCCAAGGGTGTGCCGACCGGCCAGGGTCGTACGAACGCAGTCGAAGGTATCTACACGTGGGGCAACGGCGATTTCCGTGTGATCTATGACGAAGTGCGTGGCGCCAACGGCTCGTTCAACGATGTCTACGCGGCTTCGCGCATGGCCCTTGTCGGCGGCACCTATGTGATCGGACCGGTGAAGCTGTACGCGGGCTACCAGCACCTGAGCGCGCCTGACGCGACGAACGCTACCGTGAACGGTGGCGCGGGCGTGACCAATCAGCCGCTCGGCGTGAGCGCGCCGACGAGCGTGAACCACGAATGGTTCGGCGCCGCATGGCAGGTCACAGCGCCGACGGCATTGACGGCTGCGGTCTATCACGCCAACGCGAACAACGGCAACGGCAACGCGACGCTGTTCACGCTCGCCGCGACGTACGCGCTGTCGAAGCGCACGTTCCTGTACACGGAAGCCGGCTATGTGCACAACAGCTCGACGTCGAACCTGAACCTCGGCAACGGCTCGTACGGCAACAACAACTTCGATCCGGTGACGGGTACATCGTCGAACAGCAACCCGAATTACGGTCATAGCCAGACCGGCGTCTTCGCCGGGATTATGACCTCGTTCTGAGTTGAGGTTGCCTGACCAGCAATCGAAGTGATCTCTGTGTTTCAAGGACTGTTTAAATCTCTTTCATAGAGAGGCCGGTGCGACGCCTCCTCCACCCTCGTCGCATCGGCTGCTTTTTCTATTTCGAATTCATCACCGGATATATATAATCGCGCTTTTTTTTCAATATCTGAAAGCGCTTTCAGGACAGGATTCAGGCAGAACTCATGACCGACGACGGCTCAAACGATAAACCCGGCGTGCCCACGGTACCGAACGTACCCGCTGCGCCCAACGTGACGCTCGAAGCCATCGCGCGCGCGGCCGGTGTTTCTCCGAGCACCGTATCGCGGATCCTGAATGGTTCTGCGCGCGTGCTTCCCGCCAAGCAGCGGGCAGTGGAAGAGGCGATCGCGCGCTTCAACTATCGGCCGAACGTGCTCGCGCGCAGTCTCGCGAGCGGCCGGACCGAAACGATCGGGGTACTGACGCAGGCGGTGTCGAGCCCGTTTTATGCGGAGTGGTTGCGCGGCATCGAAGAGGCGCTTTACGAGCCTGGTTTTACGCCGATCTTCGTGAGCAGCCGCTGGAATATCAACGACGAAAAGGCACGACTCGAGCAGTTCATCGCGCGGCGCGTCGACGGCATCATCCTGCTACACGCACAACTCGATGAACCGACCCTGACCGACTACGCGCGCCACGCGCCGATGCTCGTGCTAGGCCGCTCAGTACGAAACAGCGCGACGCTCGCCGGCCTGCCGATCGACAACATGCAGGGCGCGCGCGACGCGACCCGTCATCTGATCGACCAGGGCCATCGCGAGATCGCGTTCATCGCCGGGCCGGCCAGTCACGAGGATGCGATCGAGCGCCTGGACGGCTACCGGATCGCGCTCGAAGAAGCGGGCATCGGCTTCGATGCCGATCTCGTCGAGCAGGGCGATTACCTCGAAACAGGCGGCGTCGCCGCGATGGAGCGGCTGATGGCGCGCCATCCATCGTTCAGCGCGGTGTTCTGCGCGAACGATCAGACCGCGTACGGCGCGCGGCTCGCGATGTTCCGCCGCGGCGTGCGGGTGCCGGAGGACGTGTCGTTGGTCGGCTTCGACGATCTGCCGACTTCGTCCTACATGACTCCGCCTTTGACGACGGTGCGCCAGCCGACCTATGAAATCGGCCGCCTCGCCGCGCAGGGCATCGTACAAATGATCCGCAAGCAGACCATCGCGCTCAGTCCGATTCCGCTCACGCTCGTGACGCGTGAAACGACGCGGCGAATCACGTCGCCCGTGAAGCGGGGGGATACGCGCACGTAGTGGATGTTTTTTTCGCCTTGGCGTGAAAGCGCTTTCAGGCATCAGCAGGCAACAAGCAAAGCAGTAACAAGGACAACAGGGGAAGTAGGTCCGCAGCAACCAGGTAGTCATCGGATGCAATTCAAACAGGATTCACAAGGAGACGAGTAATGAAATTCCGTTTTTCAGGCTCTGCCGCCGCCGTTCTGCTCAGCCTCGCCGCGGTCGGCGCGCAGGCCAACACCACGTTGACGGTCGCGGTCTTTCCGAAGCTGGACCAGGAAATCAAGGACGCGATTCCGGCGTGGAAGAAGCTGCATCCGGACGTCGATATCAAGGTGTCGTCGCTCGCGATTGGCGATCACCACAACGCGATGACCACCGCGCTCGCGACGAGCTCCGATCTGCCGGACGTGATGGCGGTCGAGGTCGGCTTTATCGGCCGCTTCGCCGCGGGCGGCGGTCTCGAAGATCTGTCGAAGCCGCCGTACAGCGCGGGCCAGTACAAGAGCCAGTTCATCAACTACACGTTCGCGCAGGCGACCACGCAGGATGGCACGATCGTCGGCATGCCGGCCGATATCGGTCCGGGCACGCTGTTCTATCGCAAGGACATTCTCGACAAGGCGGGCGTGACCGAAGCGGATCTGACGAAGTCGTGGGACTCGTATCTCGCGGCCGGCGTGAAGATCAAGAAGGCGACGGGCGCGTACCTGATGGCATCGTCGCGCGATATCGAGGATATCTACATTCGCGCTGACCTGAAGGAAGGCGACGGCGTTTACTTCGACAAGGCCGGCAATCCGGTCGTCACGTCGCCGCGCTTCGTCAAGGCGTTCGAACTCGCGAAGAAGGCACGCGACCTCGGTCTCGACGCGAAGATCTCGCCGTGGACGAACGAATGGGCCGAGAGCTTCAAGCGCGGCACCGTCTCGACGCAGATGATGGGCGCGTGGCTCGGTGGCCACCTGTCGTCGTGGATCGCACCGGACACGAAGGGTCTGTGGCGCGCGACCAATCTGCCGAACAACGCGTACGCATCGTTCGGCGGCACGTTCTACGCGATTCCGGCGAAGGCGACGCAAAAGGCGATGTCGTGGGAATTCATCAAGTTCCTGACGACGCGCCAGGACACGCAGCTTGCTTCATTCCGTTCGATCGATGCGTTCCCCGCGCTGCTCGCCGCGCAGAACGATTCGTTCTTCGCGGAGCCGGTCGCGTTTCTCGGCAACGAGAAGGCGCGTCTGATCTGGCGTGATGCGGCCTCCCACATCCCGGCGATCCAGCGTAGCAAGTACGACCAGGTCGCTGAGGAAGCGGTCCACTCGGCGCTCGACAAGGTTGTCGACGACGGCGCAGACGTGCACACCGCGTTGCAGGAAGCACAGGACCAGATCGCGCATCGCGTTCGCCGTTAAGCGTTGCTGATGGAAGGTCGCGGCACGCTGCGTGCCGCGACATGAAGTGTGTCGCAGTGTGCTGCAAACAGCGTGGCCGGGCTCCCACCTTGGCCACGCCCGACTGGACGGAACTATTGATGAACACTCCGCTGCCCACGACCGAAGAGCTCGCCCGCGATGCGCAAGCGAGCGACGCGCTAAGCTTGACCGCGCCGCGCAGAACATCGCGGCTCAATCTGGTGAAGCTCGCGCCGTACCTGTTTCTCGCCCCGTTTTTCCTGCTGTTCGCGATGTTCCTCGCGTTTCCGCTGCTGTTTTCGCTGTTTCTGTCGTTCCAGAGCTGGGACGCGACGGCGGGACTCGCGAGCATGAAGTGGGTGGGTCTGTCGAACTTCACGTTCACGCTGACCGACCCGTGGTACTGGAAGTCGCTGTACAACACCGCGTTTATGGCGATCACGTCCGGCGTGCCGCAACATCTGGTTGCGCTGCCGCTCGCATTCTTTCTGCAAACCGCGTTTCGCCGCTGGCGCAATTTCGTGGTGGGCCTGTATTTCCTGCCGTTCATCACGTCGAGCGTCGCGATCGCGCTGATCTTCTCGTCGCTGTATTCGACCGACTTCGGCATGATCAATCTCGCGATCGGCGAACTCGGCAAGCTGCCCGGTTTGCACTGGATCGTGCCCGCGCATCCGATCGAGTGGCTCTATAACCCGAAGAACGTCAAGCCGGCGGTATCGGTCGTGATCTTCTGGCGCTATGTCGGCTGGAACACGGTGCTGTATCTGTCGGCGCTGCAAACGATTCCGAAAGACCTCTACGAGGCCGCGCGCATCGATGGCGCGAATGGCTGGCAGCAGTTCACGCGCATCACGATTCCGCTGATCAAACCGATGATTTTCTTCGCGGTCACGCTGTCGATCATCGGCGGGCTGCAGCTGTTCGAAGAGCCGTTCATCCTGCTACCGAACGAAGGCATGGGTACGAGCCAGTCCGGTCTGACAACGGCCGTCTATATGTATCGCACCGCATTCCACGACGGCGACTTCGGCACCGCGAGTTCGATCGCATGGCTGCTGTTCATTTCGATCGCCGCGTTGATGTGGTTGAACACGCGCATCTTTCACCGCAGCGGCATGAACGAGGAGACACAGCGATGAAATCGTCGAACAACAAGGGCCGTTATATCGGCTACGCGATCGTGCTGGCGGGCGCGCTGCTGATGTTCTCGCCGTTCTACTTCATGTTCGTGTTCGCGACGCACACGAGTTCCGAGATCTTCTCGATGCCGCCGCCGCTGTGGTTCGGCAGTGCGTTTCTCGACAACATGGCCTCGCTGATGCGGCACATTCCGTTCTGGCGCAATCTCGGCTGGAGCTTCTATACGGCGGCGATGCAGACCGTGCTGACGCTGCTCGTCACGTCGATGGCCGGCTACGCGTTTGCGATGTACGAGTTCCGCTTCAAGAAGACGCTGTTCGCGGTCGCGCTGACCGCGATGCTGGTGCCGCCGTTCCTCAGCATGATTCCGACCTTCATGACGATGAACATGCTGGGCTGGATCGATCAGCCGCGCGCGCTGTACGTGCCGGGCGCGGCCGCTGCGCTCGGCGTGTTCCTGATGCGCCAGTACGTCGCGGCGGCGATTCCGTCGGATCTGATCGAGGCGGCGCGCATCGACGGCTGCGGCGAATTCCGCATCTACTGGAGCATCGTGATGCCGCTGCTGGGACCGGCGCTGGGCACGCTTGGGCTGATCAGCTTCATTCAGGCGTGGAACAACTTTTTGTCGGCGCTCGTCGTGCTGCGTTCGCCGTCGATGTACACGCTGCCGCTCGCGCTGCGCATTCTCCAAAGTCCGACCAATTCGGATTGGGGCGCGGTGATGGCGGGCTCCGCGGTCGCGGTGCTGCCGCTGCTGGTGCTATTCGCGTTCACCTCGCGGCGTTTGATCGACGGTCTGACGACCGGCGCGGTCAAGGCCTGAGCTTCTTTCGTTTATCTTCACGCCCTCGCGGGCATGACCAATCGGGACAACATCATCTATGTCGACGTATCGATTCAACGAAGACTTCGTCTGGGGCGTCGCCACCAGTTCCTACCAGATCGAAGGCGCAGCGCATGAGGACGGCCGCGGGCCGTCGATCTGGGACGCGTTCTGCAACGTGCCGGGCAAGGTCGTGAACGGCGAGAACGGCGATGTCGCATGCAATCACTATCACCTCCTCGAGGAAGATCTGGATCTGATGGCCGAACTCGGCGTCAAGGCTTATCGCTTCTCGATCGCCTGGCCGCGCGTGCAGCCGACTGGCAGCGGCGCGTTCAACGAGAAGGGCCTCGCGTTCTACGAGCGCCTCGTCGACGGTTTGCTCGAGCGCGGCATCCAGCCGTTTGCGACGCTCTATCACTGGGATCTGCCGCTGTCGCTGCAGCACATGCAGAACGGCTGGGAAAGCCGCGACACCGCTTATCGCTTTGCGGACTACGCCCGCAAGATCGGTAGCGTGCTCGGCGATCGCGTCGCGTCGATCGCGACGCACAACGAGCCGTGGTGCACCGCGTGGCTCGGAAACGCAACCGGCTATTTCGCGCCCGGCAATGCCGATCTGAAGAAAGCGGCCCACGTTGCGCACCATCTGCTTCTGTCGCACGGTCTTGCATTGCAGGCACTGCGCGCCGATGGCGTGAAGGCGCCGCTCGGCATCGTGCTGAACCAGTCGCCGGCGCATGGCGCGACGGATTCGCCCGAAGACCAGGCCGCCGCGTCGCTCGAATACGCGAAGTTCGTGCGCTGGTACATGGACCCGCTTTTCAAGGGCGAATATCCGGCCGAGGCGCTGCAATGGTATGGCGAGAACGGTCCGCAAGACGTGATCCTGAGCGGCGACTTCGACGTGATCGGCACGCCGATGGACTTTCTCGGCATCAACTACTACACGCGGATCTTTGCGAGCGCATCGGGCGACAAACGTCCGCCGGGCGTGCTCGGCTTCACGGACATGGATTGGGAGGTCTATCCGCAAGGCCTCACCGAATTGCTGACCCAGCTGAACGCCGACTACAAGCTGCCGCCGATCTACATCACCGAGAACGGCTGCGCGGCGAAGGACGTGCTCGATAAGGGCCGTGTGCACGACGCAGAGCGCGTGCGCTTTTACGACCTGCATCTCGCCGCTTTGTCGGACGCGGTGCAACGAGGCGTCGACGTGGCCGGTTACTTCGCATGGAGCCTGATGGACAACTTCGAATGGGCGTCGGGCTACGACAAGCGCTTCGGCATGGTCTATGTCGATTACGCGAGCCAGGAGCGCACGCTGAAGGACAGCGCGCTGTGGTATCGCGACGTGATCGCACAACACGCCGGCATCGCAGCCGCGCGCTGAGGCGCGCGCACGGCGCCGGGCGCACCGAACCTCGCGTGGCGCGACAGTAGTGGGGCAGTGGGATAGCGTCACGCGGGGTCTGCAAGCACAAGGATTCAGGAGGAGGTTTCAATGGGCGAACTCGTATTGCGCAACGTCTCGAAGACGTACGGCGAAGGACCGCAGGTCATCCAGGGCATCGATCTGCACATTCCGGACGGTCAGTTCACGGTGTTTGTCGGTCCGTCCGGCTGCGGCAAATCGACGATGCTGCGCATGATCGCCGGGCTCGAGTCGGTGACGGGCGGCGACATCATGATCGACGGCGTACGGGTCAACGATCTGCAGCCCGTGGACCGCGGCATTTCGATGGTGTTTCAGAGCTACGCGCTCTACCCGCACATGACGGTCGCGGAAAACATGGGCTTTTCGCTGAAGCTGTCGGGCAAGTCGAAAGCGGAGGTGCGTGAGGCCGTGGGCCGTGCCGCCGAGATCCTGCAGATCACGCATCTGCTGGAGCGCAAACCGAAGGCGCTGTCGGGCGGTCAGCGCCAGCGGGTCGCGATCGGGCGGGCGATCGTGCGCAAGCCGCGCGTGTTCCTGTTCGACGAACCGCTGTCGAATCTCGATGCAGCGCTGCGCGTGCAGATGCGCATCGAGCTCGCGAAGCTCCATCGTGAACTCGGCACGACGATGATCTACGTCACGCACGACCAGGTCGAGGCGATGACGCTCGGCCAGCAGATCGTCGTGTTCAACAAAGGCCGCATCGAGCAGACCGGCGCGCCGCTCGATCTGTATGAGCGTCCTGCGAACCGCTTCGTCGGCGGCTTCATCGGCTCGCCGCAGATGAACATGCTGGCCGCGAAGCTGGTGTCGCAAAGCGATGCGCAAGCCGTCGTGATGCTCGCCGGCGCGAGCGAGCGTATCGTGCTGCCCGGCCGGCTCGCGCAGCCGGTCAGCGGCGAGCTGACGCTCGGTGTGCGCGCCGAGCATCTGGGCATCGGCTCGCTCGACGAAGGACTCGCCGCGCGGGTCGAGCTGGTCGAGCATCTCGGCGACGTGTCGATCCTGCATGCCCGACTCGACGGCATGGCGCACGCGATTGCGCTGAAGCTCGACAGGAAAGACGCGCAGCACGCGGTCGGTACGCGTGTGGGGATCAAGGTGGCGTCGGCGGCGGTCACGGTGTTCGATGCGAGCGGTGCGGCAGTGACCCTCGAGCGACCTGAAGTCGGCGAGGACGTCGGCGCGATCGTTTGACGGGCCTATGCCGATGAGCGACGGGGCACCGCTGGCGGACAATGCGATGGCGAAGAAAGTAGCGAAGGACGATTGCGAGGACGCCGTGAGCGGACGGTCCGGGCACCGGCACGCCGGGATGCCCGACGAAACGGTAGCCGCCGCGGACCCTGGGCAATCGGCTATCGAACGCGAGCCACAGCGGCGCGCCAGGCCGAAGAAGCCGCGCGAATCGCTGCATGCATGGATCGTACATTTCGATGCGGAGCGTTCATCGGGGCCGCCTGGATCGAACGATGAGGAGTGACGCAAGGAGGGCCAACGTTAGCCGGATCGTGTGCAATCTTTTGTATGACTGTTGATGTCTCGCTGACTGATTTCGCCTTCCCGGACTTGGTTTGCGGAGGTTTTCGGGGTGCCCGGATAGTAGTCTGGAGCTTAGGTAAACCACGCATGGCGGCGGCGATTATGCGCAATTAACATCGCCTAACGTTAAGGGTAACGTTTAAAATGTTTGCATCTTTTCGTAGGCCTACAGCACGGGCAAACATCGCGGCCGCGAGTAGGACTGGAGTTCGAAGGAGCTCCTTGCAGTAAGTTGGGAAGCAACGACAAAAGCAAGGTTGATAACGAATGTCAGGCCACGCATCGCATGCGAGCGCATCGGCCCGATACATAAAATAACCGTTGAAATTTTGATGGGTGGAGAGCGTCATGGAAAAGCGAGTATCTAAGGCCATTTTCAAGTCCCGGGCCTGCGAGTTGTTTCGCCAGGTCGAGGCATTGGGTGAAACCGTCGTCGTCACCGACCGCGGACAACCTACCATCGAGATCCGGCCGTATCGCAGCAAGCAGGAGAACCCGCTCGAGCTGCTGCGCGCGTCGATCACGCATTTCAACCTGAAGCACGCGTTGCAGCCGGTCACTGCCGACCAGGAAGACTGATGATCACGCTCGACACGCTTGCGCTCGTGTGCTGGCTCGGCAGGCAGAAAGCGCTGAGCCAGGCCGCGCACGATGCGATCGATCGGGAGCTCGCCGGCGGCGAGATCCTGATCTCGGCGATCAGCGCGTTCGAAATCGCGGAATTCGTGAAGACCGGCAGCCTCGGGTTGTCGATGGATGCGCGCAGCTGGGTGTCGACGTTTCTGTCGCTCGACGGTGTGCGGATGATTCCGGTCGACACCGAGATCGCATTTCGCGCAGCCACGCTGCCGCCGTCACTAACCTCGCATCAACGGTTGATCGTCGCGACCGCGCGCACGCATGGCGGCGCGCTCGTCACTTCGGATGCGAAGGTGCGCGCGTCGACTTACGTCGAAACCATCTGGTGACGGCTGCGGCGCTGTTTCGTGCGGACTGGGCCGGTGGAATCGCGCACCACCAGTTCCGCCGGCAGCGTGATCCGCTGAGACGCGGCGTCGATACCGGCGATCTGCGCGAGCAGCGTGTTGACCGCCGAGCGCGCCATTTGCTGGAACGGCTGACGGATCGTGGTGAGCGCCGGGTGAAATTGCTCGGACATTGGGATGTCGTCGAAGCCGATCACCGAGATGTCGTCCGGCACGCGAAGACCCGCTTCGCGGATCGCGGCGATCACGCCGAACGCGCTCTGGTCGTTGGCCGTGAAGATGGCGGTGGGCGGTTCGGCGAGGTTCAGCAGGTCGAAGGTGACGTCGAACGCCATCATCTGCGACAGGTCGCCCGCGGCCACCAGCGAGTCTTCGCGTGGCAGGCCGAGTCGAGCCAGCGTGTCGTGATAGCCGCGTTGCCGGTCGCGCACGCCTTCGATCGTTTCGTCGCCGGCCAGAAACGCGATCCGCTTGTGACCCAGTTCCGCAAGGTGCTCGACCGCGAGACAGGCGCCGCCATAGTTGTCGACCGATACTGACGGAAAGCCCGTCAGCGTGCCGCGCTGATCGACGACGACGACCGGAACCTTCGCGGTGGCGAGCGCTTCGAGGCAAAGCGACTCGCGCGGAAGAATGGCGAGGATACCGTCGGAAAATTGCTGGATCAGACCGAGCAGGTCGTGATGCGTATCGCGGTCTTCGTCGAACACCGTATAGACCAGCATCTCGCAGCCCGCGCCACGCGTTGCGCGGCCCGCGCCCAGAACCAGCTCGCTGGAGAATTGTGTGTCGAGTGTCGGCGTGATGATGCCGATGATGCCGTTGCGGCCGCCCGACAGCTTCTGCGCGGTGCGGTTGACGACATAACCGATGTCCGACGCGATTCTCAGTACTTCGTCGCGGGTTTCGCGCGACACGCCGGGACGGCCGTTCAGTGCGCGCGACGCGGTCATCTGGGACACCCCGGCAAGCTTGGCGACGTGCTCAAGAGTGGGGGTTTGCCTTGCCATGCGGGTCGAAGGTGTGCGAGAGGTCATTGTCTGGGTCGACTCGCTAATAACGTTAGCGATACCGTTTATGTAGTGGCTATTCTAGCAGAACCCTTTATATTTCGGCTTTCGCCCAATGGGTCAATCTTATATGACTGTTGCGCGGGAGCGTCGCGAGACCAGGTAAAATCCCGCATAGCCATAGTTCAAGCGTCAGCCTAACATTCGGTAACGTTAAGGCTAACGTTAACGTTCCGGCAGTTTCCTAAAAATCCAGAAGAGGGGACACACACATGGCGTACCCGGCTTTGTTTAAAGCGCGGTCTATCATCGGCGCAACGGCGCTGCTATTTTCGATGTCTGCAGGTGTCGCGGCCGTCGCGGCCGAATCCGGCAGCACGATCACGGAGTGGGACCAGCAGACCAATGCGTCGTCGAGCAAGATCATTCGCGACGCGTCGGATCGATTCGAAAAGGCGGTTCCAGGCTACAAGGTCGAGAATTCGCACGTCCTGAACGAGGCATACAAGACGAAGCTGAAGGTCGCTTTCGGCGCGAACCAGCCGCCGTGTGTGTTCGAGAACTGGGGTGGCGGTGGCCTGCACGAGTACGTGAAGTCCGGCCAGATCGTCGACCTCACGCCGTACCTGAACAAGGACCCGGCGTATCGCGGCCGCTTCATGCAATCGTCGTGGGATGTCACGACGTTCGACGGCAAGACCTACGGCGTTGCTGCTGAGAACGCAGCGGCTGCGGTGATCTTCTACAACAAGGAAGTGTTCAAGAAGTACGGCATCACGCCGCCTAAGACGTGGGATGAACTGATGCACGTCGTCGAGGTGCTGAAGTCGCACAACGTTGCAGCGTTCTCGCTCGCGAACAAGAACAAGTGGACGGGTTCGATGTACTACATGTACCTCGTCGACCGTATCGGTGGTCCGCAAGTCGTGAAGGACGCGCTCGCAGGCAAGGGCAAGGGCTTCGAAGATCCGGCGTTCGTCGAAGCCGGCAAGCGCATCCAGGAACTCGTGAAGGCTGGTGCGTTCGCGCCGGGCATCAACGGCCTGGATTACGACTCGGGTGCTTCGCGCCGTCTGCTGTACTCGGGCAAGGCCGCCATGGAGCTGATGGGTGCCTGGGAAGCTTCGACGATCGCGAACGAAGATCCGGCGTTCTCGAAGGATCTCGACTTCTTCCCGTTCCCGAGCGTGACGGGTGGCAAGGGCGATCCGCGCGACCTGATCGGCACGGTGGGCGATGGCTTCCTGAGCATCTCGACCGAGTGCAAGACACCGGACGCAGCGTTCAAGCTGATCCAGGCACTGACCGACGACAAGGCGATGCAGGCTCGCGCGTCGGATGACCACAAGCTCCCGCCGGTCAATAACGTCAAGATCGACGATCCGTTCACGCAGCGTCTGCAGCAACTGCTTGCCGCGGCTCCGAGCGTGCAGCTCTGGTACGACCAGGCACTGCCGCCGGCCCTCGGTGAAATGCACAAGGACACGACGCAGGCACTGTTCGGTCTGTCGCTGACGCCTGAGGCTGCTGCGCAGCAAATGGAAGCCGCTTCGAAGAAGGGCGGTTAATCTCCAGTCCTAAAGAAGAGTCCGGCCGGCGCCGTGAGGTTCCGGTCGGCATAAAACTTGTGAATATCGCACTTTCCGCTACACCCGAACGCCGGCTGAGACTCTCGTCGCAAACGCTCGTCACGGTCGTGTTTCTTGCGCCGTCGCTGCTGCTGCTGGCCGTATTCCTGCTTTATCCGCTCGTCTCCAGCCTGCGGCTGTCGCTGCTCGACTGGAACGGCCTCGGCAACACTGCCCGTTATATCGGGCTCGCGAACTGGGGGCGACTCGCCCACGACATGGTGTTCTGGCAGTCGCTAAAGAACAACGTGATCCTTGCTGTCGCGTCGATCATCATCCAGCTTCCGATCGCGCTCGCGCTTGCCGTGTTGCTGGAAAAGGCGGGCCGTGGCTCGCGCGTGCTGAAGGTTCTCTATTTTCTGCCGCTGCTCATGTCGAGCGTGGCGATCGGTGTGCTGTTCAAGCAGATCTACGATCCGAATTTTGGTCCGCTCAACGTCGCGCTGCAGGCATTCGGGCTTGATGGCCTCGCGAAGGACTGGCTGGGCGACCCGCATCTTTCGCTGGGCGCGACCATCGCCGTGATCATCTGGCAGAACGCGCCTTTCTACATGATTCTGTTCCTCGCCGGCCTCTCGTCGATGCCGGCCGAGGTTAACGAGGCTGCCCTCCTCGACGGCGCTTCCGAGTGGACCATTTTCTGGCGCATCAAGCTGCCGCACCTGCAAGGCACGGTGCGCACGGCTGTGCTCCTGTCCGTGCTCGGCTCGCTGCGTTACTTCGATCTGGTCTTCGTGATGACCGGTGGCGGCCCCGAAGGCTCGTCGGAGTTGATGGCCACCTACATGTATCGCACGGTGTTCAGCTCGTTCCAACTCGGCTACGGCAGCACCATCGGCTCGGCGATGTTCCTTATCGTCATCACGGTGGCGGCGGTGTCGATGCGCTTCACCCGTCGTTATGCAACCGAGGTCTGAACCATGAACAAGAAACTACGCTTCCCCCGCGTGGGCATTCCTCTGCTGGCGCTGATCTGGCTGGGCGTTACCACGATCCCATTCCTCTTCATGGTCGCGTCAAGCTTCAAAAGCCAGGAAGAGACCTTCGCGACGTCCGTGTGGGCGCCGCCGAGCCAGCTGTATTGGGGCAATTACGCGGCTGTGCTGAAGGGGCCGTTCTTCACGTATTTCCGTAACAGCGTGTTCACGGTCGGCGTGTCGGTGCTGCTGATCGTCATCATCAGTGCGATGGCGGCCTACGTGTTCGCGCGCATGCGCTTCGCGCTGAACAAGATGCTCTTCGGTCTCGTGGTCGCCGGCATGATCGTACCGCTGCATGCGACGCTCGTACCGATCTATCTACTCACGCGTAATCTCGGTCTTTACGATACGGCGTTTGCACTGCTCGGCCCTTATGTGGCGCTCAGTCTGCCGGTATCGATTTTCATCCTGACCGAGTTCATGCGCCAGATTCCGCGCGAGCTTGAAGAAGCGGCGCAGCTCGACGGCTGCAGTCCGTTCCGCATCTTCTGGCGGATTTTCTTCCCGCTTTCGGCACCAGGGCTCGCCACTGTGGCGATCTTCAACGGCATTGGTCTGTGGAACGAGTTCATCTTCGCGTACATGCTCACATCGACGGCCGAGCACCGTACGCTGCCGCTCGCGATCTGGGACTTCATGGGGCAATACGCGTCGAACATACCGTCGATGCTGGCTGTCCTCGTGCTCACGTCGTTGCCGTTGATCGTTGCCTACGCGTTCGGTCAGGAGCGCGTGATCAAGGGGATGATGGCTGGCTCGCTCAAGGGCTGATCCGCATCGCAAACCACCTCGAATCGTGCGGGCTGCAGAGGCCCGCGCACCGAACTTCGCATAAAACGATATGGCAAGCATTTCCCTCAGTAACGTACAGAAGTCCTATACGAGCGGTCACGCGGTGATCCGCGACGCCAACCTCGAAGTCGGCATGAACGAATTTTGCGTGTTCCTCGGGCCGTCGGGCTGCGGCAAGTCCACGTTGCTGCGCATGATCGCCGGTCTCGAATCGATCACCGACGGCGAACTGCGCATCGACGGTCAGCTGATGAACAACGTCGAACCCGCGAAGCGCCAGGTCGCGATGGTGTTTCAGAACTACGCGCTCTATCCGCACATGAGCGTGTACGAGAACATGGCGTTCGGTTTGCGTCAGGCGAAAATCGATAAGGCCATCATCGACAAGAAGGTGCGCAGCGCGGCTGCCGCACTGCAACTCGACGCCTACCTGGAACGCCGCCCCGCAGCGCTGTCCGGCGGCCAGCGCCAGCGTGTGGCGATCGGCCGGGCGATCGTGCGCGAGCCCGGCGTGTTCCTGTTCGACGAGCCGCTGTCGAACCTCGACGCCGCGCTGCGCGTGCAGACGCGGACCGAAATCGCGCGTTTGCATCGCGAGTTCAGCCGCGCGAGCGCGGTGTACGTCACGCACGACCAGATCGAAGCGATGGCGCTCGCCGACAAGATCGTGCTGCTGCACGCCGGCGCGGACATGGAGAAGCACGGCAGCGTCGCGCAGATCGGCGCGCCGCTCGATCTGTATCACCGGCCGAAGAGCCGCTTCGTCGCGGGGTTCATCGGTTCGCCGAAGATGAACTTTCTGCCGGCCACGGTCCGCGCGGTCGACGACAAGGGTATTCAGGTCGAACTGACGACGGGCGAGCACGTGCGCGCTGAAGTCGACGGCCGCAAGCAGCGTATCGGTTCGCAGGTCACGCTCGGCATCCGTCCGGAGCATCTCGCGCTGCCGTCGACGCAGCCGGGCGTGCAGACGATGCGCTGCGCGGTGCGTCTGGTCGAACGGATGGGCGAGCACAGCTACGTGCATCTGGACGGCGGCGTGCGCGACGGCAACGCGATGATCGCCAAGCTGCCCGGCGATGGCGGCGTGACGCACGACGAGCGCATCGAGTTGGCGTTTGCACCGCACGCGTGCCACGTGTTCGACGACAAGGATTTCGCGCTGCCGCGTCTGCACTGATCCGTTTGCGATCACGGATTTCGAGTCCCGATCGCATTCGGTCAATCAGCAGGACTGCGAAATACGGGAAGGTATCTGAAAGCAAAGGGGTGGCATCTGGGCTGAAGCAACGCCCTGCCGCACGCCTGTCAGAAAAACGGATTTGTCGGCGCTTCATGCGCTTCGTACACAAGGATAAAAAAGGAGTTCTCGATGTTGCTTCGCCAAGGTGAGGTTCCGCTCTACCGCAATCCCGCTGCAGCCGTGGAGGAGCGCGTGGCCGATCTGCTCGCGCGCATGACACTGGACGAAAAGATTGCGCAGCTTCACGCTGCGTGGCTGAAGCTGTCGTCCGATGGCAAGCACCAGGCGCGTGGCATCGATTTCGCGCAGAGCGCCAACCAGATCACGGTCGACGAGATCCTGCAGCATGGCCTTGGCCAGATTACGCGGCCGCTCGGCACGCACACGGTCGACCCGAAGGAAGGCGTGCGCGCGCTCAACGAACTGCAGCGCAAGATGGTCGAGGACACGCGCCTCGGCATTCCGGTGATGGCGCATGAGGAGTGTCTCGTCGGGCTGATGATCAAGGACGCGACGCTGTTCCCGTCGCCGTTGAACTATGCGGCGACGTGGAATCTGCGACTGGTCGGCGAAGTCGGCACGATCATCGGCGAGCAGGCGCGTTCGATCGGTTGCCACCAGGGGCTCGCGCCGGTGCTCGACGTGTCGCGCGATCCGCGCTGGGGCCGCACCGAGGAGACGCTCGGCGAAGACCCGTATCTGGTCGGCGTGCTCGCGTGCCATTACGTGAAGGGCCTGCAAGGCGAACAGCGTGATCTGCTCGCGACACTCAAGCATTTCGTCGGCCATTCGGCGAGCGAAGGTGGCCGCAATCATGCGCCGGTGCATGTCGGCGCGCGCGAACTGAACGACGTGTTCATGCTGCCGTTCGAAATGGCCGTGAAGCTCGCGAACGCGGGTTCGGTGATGCCGGCCTATCACGACGTCGATGGCGTGCCCTGTCATGGCGACCGTGCGTTGTTGCATGACACCCTGCGCGAGAAGTGGGGCTTCGACGGTCTCGTCGTTGCGGATTACGCGGGCGTGGACCTGCTGTACAGCCACCACGCGGTGGCGCGTGACAGCGCGTCGGCCGCGGCGCTCGCGTTCAACTCCGGTCTCGACGTCGAGCTGCCCGGACACGAGTGCGCGGTGCATCTGAAAGAAGCGCTCGAACGCAACGAGATTACCGAAGCAACGATCGATACCGCTGTCTCGCGCGTGCTGCGGGTGAAATTCCAGATCGGCCTGTTCGAGAATCCGTACGTCGATCCCGAACGCGTCGACGTGAAAAGCGTGGCTGCGGGCGATACCGCGTATCAGGTCGCGGTCGAATCGGCGGTGCTGCTGCGCAACGCAGGCGACGTGCTGCCGCTCGACACGAACGGCGCGAAAAAGATCGCGGTGATCGGCCCGACCGCCGACGATCCGCTCGCGCTGCTGGCGGGCTACAGCTTCCCGGTGCACCTGATCAACAGTGGCGAGCAGTCCACTGCTTCGATCGCGACGCCGCTGCGCGCGTTACGCGCGCTGCTCGGCGACGAGCGCGTGATTCACGCGCACGGTTGCGACATCATCAAGGAACGTCGCGCGGGCGCGCCGGTTTTCCCGGGCGACGTGTCGCTCGATCTGACCGGCGACGCGCATTGCGACGAGCTGATCAGCAAGGAGACCGACGGCATCGCCGCCGCGGTCGATGCCGCGCGGCAAGCGGGTGTCGCGCTGGTGTTCGTCGGTGATCTGGCGGGCCTGTTCCAGTCCGGCACGGTCGGCGAAGGGTCCGATACCGACAGCCTCGATCTGCCGGGCGTGCAGCAGGCGTTGCTGCAGGCGGTGGTCGATAGCGGCACGCCGACGGTCGTCGTGATGACAGGCGGCCGCCCGTACAACCTTGGCGGCCTCGAAGACCGCATCGCCGCGCAGATCATGGCATTCGCGCCGGGCGAGCGTGGCGCCGAAGCGCTGGCCGATTTGCTGGTGGGCCGCGCCAATTTCAGCGGCCGTTTGCCGCTATCGGTGCCGAAGAGCGCCGGCGCTGTGCCGTATGTGTATAACCATCGTCTGAAGAGCGCGGGAACGCCGATTGCGTACCACTTCGGTTGCCGCTACCCGTTCGGTTTCGGCCTCGGCTACACGCAGTTCCGTTACGGTGACCTCGCGGTTGCGCACAGCGAAGTGCCGATCGAAAATGGCACGATCGAACTGAGCTTCACCGTCGGGAACATCGGCGCGCGCGATGGCACCGAGATCGTGCAGATCTACGTGCGCGACCGGCACGCGTCGGTCACGCGGCCGGTATGCGAGCTTAAGGCGTTCGCGCGCGTGCCGCTCGCGGCGGGTGCATCGAGCCGTGTGCGCGTGAAGCTGCCGGTCGACATGCTGAACTTCACCGACGCGCGCGGCGAGCGCATCGTCGAGCCGGGCGACTTCGATCTGCTGGTCGGCAGTTCGAGCCGCGACCTTCATCTGAGGAGCACGGTCTCGGTCGCGGGCTCTGCGACGAGAACGCTCGAACGCAACTGGCGCATGCTGAGCGAAGTCGAGATCGTGGCGTAAGCGGCGGGGCAGGGCGGCATGTGCCGCCCTGTGTGTGGACCTACTCGTAACAAGTGGAATATCTGATGTCTTACGCAATCTATCCGAGCCTGTCGGACAAAACGATCGTCGTGACCGGCGGCGGCAGCGGGATCGGCGCTGCAATGGTCGAAGCCTTCGCGCAACAGGGCGCGCGCGTGTTCTTTCTCGACGTCGCCGAGCACGATTCGCTCGCGCTGCAGGAAACGCTTCGCCACGCGAAGCATCCGCCGACGTTCCGACGCTGCGACCTGCGCAGCGTCGACGCGATCGAAGGCACGTTTGCCGCGATCGTCGAGGCGGCCGGCCCGATCGACGTGCTCGTCAACAACGCCGGCAACGACGACCGGCACGAACTCGGTGAGCTCACCGCGAGCTACTGGGACGACCGGATCGCGGTGAATCTGCGGCACCAGTTCTTCTGCGCGCAAGCCGCCGCGAACGGCATGCGTCGCGCGGGGCGCGGCGTGATCCTGAATCTGGGCTCGGTGTCGTGGCATCTCGCGCTGCCGAACCTCGCGATCTATATGACCGCGAAGGCCGGCATCGAAGGGCTCACGCGCGGTCTGGCGCGCGACCTCGGTGGCGCAGGCATTCGCGTGAACTGCATCATCCCCGGTGCGGTGAAGACGCCGCGGCAGATGCAGCTGTGGCAATCGGCGGAGAGCGAAGCGAAGGTCGTCGCGAGTCAGTGTCTGCAACTGCGCATCGAGCCGGAGCACGTCGCGCGCATGGCGCTGTTCCTCGCGTCGGATGACGCATCCCGTTGCTCCGGCCGCGATTACTTCGTCGACGCAGGGTGGTACGGAGAATGAGCATGCCGGTCCCTGTGTGCGTATGGGCAGTCGGCGCGGAACTCGCCGAAGGGCCGCTGTGGCAGGCCGCCGAAAACGCCGTGTATTTCGTCGATATCAAGGGGCGCCGGATTCATCGGCTGTCCGTCGCGACCGGCGAACAGCGGACGTGGCAGGCGCCCGACCAACCCGGCTTTCTGGCGCCGCTGACGGACGGCACGTTGGTGTGCGGGCTGCCGGGCGGCTTGCATCGCTTCGATCCGGCGAGCGGGCAGTTCAGCAAGCTCATCGACGTCGAACCGCATCTGCCGGGCAACCGGCTCAACGATGGGTTCGTCGATGCACGGGGACGCCTGTGGTTCGGCTCGATGGATGACGCGGAAGAGGCGCCGAGCGGCACGCTGTATCGCGTGAACGAAGACGGCGCGGCGCTTGCGCAGGACGACGATTACGTGATCACGAACGGCCCCGCGATGAGCCCGGACGGCCGCACGCTGTATCACAACGACACGATGCGCCGGGTGGTCTACGCATTCGACGTCGCCGCGGACGGCACGCTGTCGGGCAAGCGCATCTTCGCCGCGATCTCGGGCGACGGCCATCCCGACGGCATGGCGGTCGACGCCGAGGGTTTCGTGTGGATCGCGCTGTTCGGCGGCTGGCGTATCGAACGGTACTCGCCCGCGGGCGAGCTGGTCGATCAGGTGCCGTTGCCGTGCGCGAACGTGACGAAGCTCGCGTTCGGCGGCGACGATCTGCAAACGGTCTATGTGTCGACCGCATGGAAGGGACTGACGGCGCTCGAGCGGCAGCATCAGCCGCTGGCGGGCGGGCTGTTTTCGTTCCGCGCGCCGGTGGCGGGGCAGATCCAGGCACGCTGCACGGTGGGCTTCGAGCGCTAGAGCCAATCCACCGCGAGGACCCGCGCCGCAAAACGCAACCCTGACGTTGCCCTGGTCGCTTCGTAATGAGCGGCCCGCTATCATGTGCGTTCCGTGACCCTCGCGCATTCGCCCCAATTCCTATCATGACGTCCAGGCCACCTGTCCCGCCCCGCATGTCCGATGTTGCCGAACGCGCGGGCGTCTCGAAGATGACCGTGTCGCGCGTGCTCGCGGGCCGCAACGTGTCGCAAGCGACCCGTGAACGCGTGCAGAAAGTCATCGACGAACTCGGCTACGTCGCCGATGCGGCGGCGGGCGCGTTGTCGTCGGGGCGCTCGGAGTTCGTCGCCGTGCTGGTGCCGTCGCTGTCCAGCTCCAACTTCTCCGACACGGTGCGCGGCCTGAATGCCGCGCTGAGTCCGCATGGTCTGCAACTGCTGCTCGGCGATACGGACTACCGCCTCGAACAGGAAGAACTGCTGGTGCGCTCGATGCTGCGTCATCAGCCGCGCTGCGTCGCGTTGACGGGCGGACGGCACACCGAGGCGACGCGCATGCTGTTGCAGCGCGCCGGCATTCCGGTCGTCGAGATGTGGGATCTGCCCAAGGATCCGATCGATACAGTCGTCGGCTTTTCGAATTCGGCGGCGGCGCGCGCGATGGTCCGGCATCTGCACGAGCGCGGTTATCGGCGGATCGGCTTCATCGCTGGCGCGAGCGAGCGCGATCGGCGCGGGCACGACCGGATGCGCGGCTACGTCGCCGAAATAAAGGCGCTGGGCCTTGGCGAGCCGCGCGTGATCCGGCTCGGTGATTCGCCGATCACCATGAGCCACGGCGCGCCCGCGGTCGGCGCATTGCTCGACACGTGGCCCGATACCGAGGCCGTGATGTGCGTGAGCGACATGTCGGCGTTCGGCGCGATCATGGAGTGTCATCGGCGCGGGCTGTCGGTGCCGGGCGACATCGCGATTGCCGGCTTCGGCAACTTCGAGGTGTCGTGGTGCTGTCAGCCGAGCATCACGACGGTGTCGGTCGACGCGTACGGCATCGGCCTGCGCGCCGGCGAAACGCTGCTCGCCGCGCTCGCGGATCGCGACGCGGGCGAGGTGCGGCGCAGGAAAGCGGTGAAGATCGATTTCACGGTGATTGCGCGCGATAGCGCGTAAATGGCGCACCCGAACTCCCCTTAATTAAACGGCTCAGGGATATCCCTTGGTTGTCCGGATGGTAGGCCGGGCGTAACATCCACAACCAGAAATGTTACCGGTAACGCGATTGGCGGACTCGGATCATGAGCGCAGCTTTGGCGCATCATGTGATGTGCGCGATCACCTTTCTGACGATCGCCACCGCTGGCATCCTCGGCTTGATGCCGATTTACCGGAGAAGACGGCGGACCCGGCCGCGAGACAGCGCGCGCACAGAAACACGCTGGGCACGCTGAAGCAAAATTCACCATGACAGAGAGATGAGCATCATGTCAGCATCCACCCCGCGCCGGCTGCGCAGCCAGGAATGGTTCGACGATCCTTCGCACGCGGATATGACGGCGCTGTACGTCGAGCGTTTCATGAACTACGGTCTGACGCGCGAAGAGTTGCAGTCGGGCCGGCCGATCATCGGCATCGCGCAGACGGGCAGCGATCTCGCGCCGTGCAACCGGCATCATATTGAACTCGCGGCACGCACGAAGGCCGGCATCCGCGACGCGGGCGGCATTCCGATGGAGTTTCCGGTGCATCCGCTCGCCGAGCAGAGCCGCCGGCCGACCGCCGCGCTCGACCGTAATCTCGCGTATCTGGGGCTCGTCGAAATCCTGCACGGCTTTCCGCTCGACGGTGTCGTGCTGACCACCGGCTGCGACAAGACCACGCCCGCCTGCCTGATGGCGGCGGCCACCGTCGACATGCCGGCGATTGTGCTCTCCGGCGGCCCGATGCTCGACGGCTGGCACGACGGCAAGCGCGTCGGGTCGGGCACCGTGATCTGGCATGCGCGCAATCTGCTGGCAGCCGGCGAGATCGACTACGAAGGCTTCATGGAGCTGACCACTGCGTCGTCGCCGTCGATCGGTCACTGCAACACGATGGGCACCGCGCTGTCGATGAACAGCCTCGCCGAAGCGCTCGGCATGTCGCTGCCCGGCTGCGCGAGCATTCCGGCCGCGTACCGCGAGCGCGGCCAGATGGCCTACGCGACCGGCAAGCGGATTGTCGATCTGGTGCGCGAGGACGTGCGGCCGTCGAAGATCATGACGAAAGAAGCGTTCGAGAACGCGATCGTCGTCGCCTCGGCGCTCGGTGCGTCGACCAACTGCCCGCCGCATCTGATCGCGATTGCGCGTCACATGGGTGTCGAACTGAGTCTCGAAGATTGGCAGCGGGTCGGCGAGCCGGTGCCGCTGATCGTCAACTGCATGCCCGCCGGCGAATATCTCGGCGAGAGCTTCCATCGCGCGGGCGGTGTGCCGGCCGTGATGCGCGAGCTCGCGAAGGGCGGCCTGGTGCACGAGCAATGCCTGACCGTGTCGGGCCGCACGATGGGCGAAATCGCAGCCGCCGCGCCCACGCCCGATCGCGAGGTCATCAAGACGACCGACGACCCGCTGAAACACGGCGCAGGCTTCATGGTGCTGTCGGGCAACTTCTTCGACAGCGCGATCATGAAGATGTCAGTAGTCGGTGAAGCGTTCCGCCAGACCTATTTGAGCGAGCCCGGCGCGGAAAACACCTTCGAAGCGCGCGCCATCGTGTTCGACGGTCCCGAGGACTATCACGCGCGCATCAACGACCCGTCGCTCGAAATCGACGAGCATTGCATCCTCGTGATTCGCGGCACGGGCACGGTCGGTTATCCGGGCAGCGCCGAGGTCGTCAACATGGCGCCGCCGGCGGCGCTCGTGCGCCAGGGCATCACGTCGCTGCCGACGCTCGGCGACGGCCGTCAGAGCGGCACGTCCGCAAGCCCGTCGATTCTGAACATGTCGCCGGAAGCAGCGGTGGGCGGCGGCCTCGCGCTCTTGCGCACGAACGACCGCATCCGCGTCGATCTGAATTCGCGCAGCGTCAACGTGCTGGTCGACGAAGCAGAACTCGCGCGGCGCCGCGAAACCGTCCACTTCGAGATTCCGCCCGCGCAAACGCCGTGGCAGGAGCTGTATCGCAAGACGGTCGGCCAGCTTTCGACCGGCGGCTGTCTCGAACCGGCGACGCTATATCTGAAGGTGATTGCCGAGCGCGGCAATCCGCGGCATTCGCATTGACATGCAGGTGACAAGGCCGGGCTTCGCACGCAACGCGACGCCCGGCGTTGCCCCCGTTGCCCGTCTTCCAACTTATCCGAAAGAGTTAATCCCATGTCCGCAACTTCCCCCTCCAGCTTTCTTCCCGGCGATCTGAACGACGCACTGCTCATCGGCCGTGTGTGGCGCAAGACCGAGCAGCACGAAGGACCGTGCGTGGTCGTCGTGCGCGGCGGCGAGGTGTTCGACATCACCGCGACCGTGCCGACCACCGCCGATCTGTTCGAGCGCGACGATGCCGCGCAACTGGCACGTAGCGCGCAGGGCGTATCGCTCGGGCCGGTCGCGCAACTGATCGAGGCGAACCTGCCTGGCGCCGACGCGCCCTCCGTGCGCCTGCTCGCGCCGTGCGACGTGCAGGCGATCAAGGCCTGCGGCGTCACGTTCGCGGTGAGCCTGATCGAGCGCGTGATCGAGGAGCAGGCGGGCGGCGATCCGGCGAAGGCGAAGGAAGTGCGCGAGACGATCGCGTCGACGATCGGCACTGACCTGTCGAAAATCAAGCCGGGCTCGGAAGCCGCGATGAAGCTGAAGGCCGAACTCGAGCGGCGTGATGCGTGGTCCCAATACATGGAAGTCGGCATTGGTCCGGATGCCGAAGTATTTTCGAAGTCGCAGCCGATGTCGGCGGTCGGCTTCGGCGCGGATGTCGGCCTGCTCGCGGCGTCGGTGTGGAACAACCCGGAGCCGGAAATCGTGCTGGCGGTGAATAGCCGCGGCGGCATCGTCGGCGCGACGCTTGGCAACGACGTGAACCTGCGCGACATCGAAGGCCGCTCGGCGCTGCTGCTCGGCAAGTGCAAGGACAACAACGGCTCGTGCGCGATCGGCCCGTTCGTGCGGCTGTTCGACGGCACGTTTTCGCTCGACTCGGTGCGCACCGCGAGCGTGTCGCTGCGCGTCGAAGGCGCCGATGACGACTTCGTGCTCGACGGCGTGAGCCACATGACCGAGATCAGCCGCGACCCGGCCGACCTCGTCGCGCAGACCTGCGGCCGTCACCACCAGTACCCGGACGGCTTCATGCTGTTCCTCGGCACGATGTTTTCGCCGATCAAGGATCGCGACGCGCCCGGCGGCGGCTTCACGCACCACCTTGGCGACCGCGTGACGATTTCAACGCCGCAGCTCGGCGCGCTGACCAACACGGTGCGCCTGTCCACGGAAATCGAACCGTGGACGTTCGGCGTGCGCGCGCTGTATCGCAATCTTGCGGCCCGTGGCTTGCTGGTTGCTGCTTAACAGGATTGCCGCTGCAGTTTTCGAAAGGAGAATCAGGACATGAGCCAATTTGCAAACTACATCGACGGACAGTGGGTCGACGGCGCCAGCGTCTCTCGCAACGTCAATCCGTCGAATCTCGACGACGTGATCGGCGAATTCGCACAGGCGGACGCCGAGCAGACGCACCGCGCGATCAGCGCCGCGCGCAAGGCCTTCGCGCAGTGGTCGCTGTCCACACCGCAGCAGCGCTTCGATCTGCTCGACCAGGCGGGCAGCGCGATCCTCGCGCGCAAGGCGGAGCTCGGCAAGCTGCTCGCGCGCGAAGAGGGCAAGACGCTGCCCGAGGCGATCGGCGAAGTGGGCCGCGCCGGGCAGATCTTCAAGTTCTTTGCGGGTGAAGCGCTGCGCGTTGGCGGCGAAACGGTGCCGTCGGTGCGCCCGGGCATGACGGTCGAAATGACCCGCGAGCCGATCGGCGTGGTCGGCCTGATTACGCCGTGGAATTTCCCGATCGCGATTCCGGCGTGGAAGATTGCGCCGGCGCTTGCGTACGGCAACACGGTCGTGATCAAGCCGGCCGATCTGGTGCCGGCCAGCACGTGGGAGCTGGTCAAGATCATCGCCGACGCGGGCGCACCGGCAGGCGTGATCAACCTCGTGATGGGACGCGGCTCGGTGGTCGGCGAGGCGCTCGTGAGCTCGCCGGATGTGGATGCGGTGAGCTTTACCGGATCGGTTTCGACCGGCCGCGCGATCGGCGCGAAGTGCTTCGAGTCGGGCAAGAAGTTCCAGCTGGAAATGGGCGGCAAGAACCCGATGGTCGTGCTCGACGACGCCGATCTCAATGTCGCGATCGAAGCCTGTATCAACGGCGCGTTCTACTCGACTGGCCAGCGTTGCACGGCATCGAGCCGGCTGATCGTGACCGCGGGAATCTATGACCGCTTTATCGACGGCATGAAGACCCGCATGCAGGCGCTCAAGGTCGGCGATGCACTCGCGGACGGCACGCACATCGGTCCGGTCGTCGACGACAAGCAGTTGGCACAGGACGAGCGCTATCTGGCGATCGCGCGCGAAGAGGGCGGCACGGTGTTCGGCGGTGAGCGCGTCGAAGGCTCGACGCGCGGTTACTTCCTTGCGCCGGCGCTGGTCACCGAGACGACCTCGGCAATGCGCATCAACCGCGAAGAGGTGTTCGGGCCGGTGGCGTCGGTCATCAAGGTCAAGGACTACGAGGAGGCACTCGCGGTCGCCAATGACACCGAGTTCGGCTTGTCGGCCGGCATCTGTACGACGTCGCTGAAGTACGCGAGCCATTTTCGCCGCCATATGCAGGCCGGCATGGTGATGGTCAACACCGCGACGGCGGGCGTCGATTATCACGTACCGTTCGGCGGCAGGAAGGGGTCGAGCTACGGTCCTCGCGAGCAAGGCAGCTACGCGCGCGAGTTTTATACGACGGTGAAGACCGCTTATATCAACGCGGGCGCCGTTTAACACGAAGCCCTTGGCGGCACCCAAAACGGAACTGGCCCGCCATTGCATTCAATCGCGATGGCGGGCCAGTAGGGGAAGCCGCGGGAGCGCTATGGCGGAGCGCTCCGGCAGGTACTGCTACAGCAACTTTCCAGCCGGGATGCAGGTTACTGCGCTGCGCGGCCTTGCTCCGACGAACCGTTGGTCACGCCGCCGACCGCGCTGTTTTGCGCAGCCACGCGGGCTTCAGCAGCCTGAATGTTCGCCGGGTACTCGTTCGGGTTCGAACGTGCCGGGTTGTAGCCGGCCTTTTCGATCTGAGCCAGCTCTTCGCGGACTTGCGCGCGGGTCAGCGGCTGGTTCGATTGAGCGAAAACAGCGACCGGAGCAGCGAGGGTAGCGGCGATAACGATAGCTTGAACGAGCGATTTCATTTTTTACTACCTCCAAGTTTGTCTTGTTAGGCTGCGAAACGCATTTGTCTGCAGCAGTGATGACAGTCTAGGGGGAGCGGAAACTAGGGTAAATACCTAATTTCCGAAATCACTGTTTCTAAAATTAAAACAATGTCGAGATGGCCAGGCCGTCGCGTAACGATTTCCGAAGCGATCGGCGGCAGTTGCGGCGTGAGCGTCAACCGCCTGAGACGGCTTTGACGAGCAGCAAACCTCCGCCGCCGACGGCTACGACGCCGATCGCCCGCGCGACGCGCGCGCCGTCTGATGCGACACGCTCGGCGGTGATCGCGGCCGTCACGACGGCCATCAGGCGCCAATCCGTCATGCCGACGACGAGCAGTATTGCCGTCAGCCCCGCGCAGCAGCCGGCGCAATCGATACCCATGCGCAGACCGTAACGCCACGCGCTTGCCGCATCGGCAGCGAGGCTCGGTGTCGCGCGACAGCAGGCGAGGCGGTGCGCTTTCCATGTGCTGAACTGCAACGCACCCGCGAGCAATACGACCCCGCTGGCCACTAGCGGCACTAACCGCGCGAGCGCTGGCCACCGCAGTTCGAGCGCCGGGAGCGACGCGCCCAGCGCAAACACGGCGACCCCGAGCGCTATCCATACGAGGGCGTATCCGCCGCTCACTAGGTTCGTCAGCAGGGCGCGTTGCCCCGCAGTTGCCCGCGCGCCGATCGCGTCGCGATAACGCAGCAGCATCAGCATCAGCGACGGCAGCATCATCGCCGCCATCATCACGATCCACATGCCGACAAATGATGCGGCGGCGCGAGCCCACGTGCGCCCGCAGGTCGGCATCCATAGCGTCGACATCGACGAGCCGCCGGGCATCGGCAACGCGCCCATCGCCGGCATCGACGCGTTGTGAGCCAGTGTCGCCGCGACGCTCACGACGAACAGCAACGCACAGAGGCCAAGGAACACTGGCTCCGATGAGACGGCCCCGCGCCGCGTGGCGAGGCGCTGCCCGCTTGCGCGGGCAGCGCGCACGAGCGGGCTCATGACCGCTCGTACTCGTCGTGACGGCGCCACCAGACGCCCGTCTGATTGCGTCCCTTCGGTGCGCGATCGAGCCACTGGTTCATGCCCCACAGCCCATCGACGCCACGCGCATAGGCCGAGTACGTGTGGTAGACGACGCCGTCTTCGAGCACGAACGCGCTCATGCCGGGCCGGTCGCGCGCATAGGTGGCCGCATCGGTGCCGCAGCTCGCTGCGAACTGCGAGACGGGTTTGGGGGTGGGCGTCACGTGCATCGCGTGACTGTTGCGGGCGTAGTTGTACTCGATATCGCCTTCGCGCTGCTGCGTCTCGGTGAATGAGACGTTGAAGTCGAAATTGAAATCGCCGTTTGCCGACGACGCCCACGGAAAAGTCCAACCCATGCGCTGTTTGTAAGTCTGCAGCTTCGCGAGCGGCGCGCGCGAGACCGCCATCAGCGTCACGTCGTGATGCGCGAGATGCACGACGAAGCCGTCGAAGCCGTCCGCGATCGACGAGCAAGACGGGCAGCCCGCCGTGTAGTCGGGGCCGAACATGAAGTGGTAGACGAGCAACTGCGAACGTCCTCCGAACAGATCGGCGAGCGACGCGCTGCCTTCGTCGGTATCGAAGCGATAGGCCTTGTCGACCCTCACCCACGGCAGTGCCTGGCGTTGCTGCGCGAGCTCGTCGCCGCGTCGTGTGTGGACCTTTTCCGCGTCGAGCAGCGCGCGTCGCGCGGCGAGCCACTGTTCGCGTGTTCCGGTCGGATGCGTGGTCATGGCGGGTTCCTCCGTGGGTCGTGCCGCGCCGCGCGAGCCCTTGCCGCGACGGCGTCGGTGAGGGTTGATGGTCATGCTAGATTAGTGGCGGGCATCGACCGGGTGGGAGTGACAAGTGTGGCGGGATTTGCTTGATGCATTGATGTGCTACGCGCGGATTCACACGCCGTGGACGCGCTGATCTCGGCGGCGGCGCGCGCGCTCGCGGCCGGCGATCCGCTCGGGGCGCTCGACCGCGTCGCGTTGCGCGACGACGCGCCGGCACTCGCGTTGCGCGGCATCGCGATGGCGCAGCTCGGTGATTTCGTGCGCGCCAGGGCGCTGGTGCGCAGCGCCGCGCGCGCGTTCGGCGCGCGGCAAGCGGTGGCGCGTGCGAGATGTGTGGTCGCCGAAGCGGAGATCGCGCTCGCGTCGCGCGATCTTGCGTGGCCCGCCAGAACACTCGACGCCGCCACAGCGACGCTCGACGCACACGGGGACCGCGTCAATGCCGCGCATGCGCGGTATCTGGCGGCGCGGCGTCTGCTGCTGATCGGCCGTCTCGACGAAGCGGAGCGCAAGCTCGCCGCCCTCGATCCTCGCTTCTTTCCGCCCGCGTTGCGTGCCGCGCATGAGCTGGTCGTCGCGGGCGTTGCGCTGCGACGATTGCGCAGCGGCGTTGCCCGAGCCGCGCTGGCGCGGGCCGAACGCGCGGCTCGCGAGGCCGGCATTCCGGCGTTGATCGGGGAAGTCGAAAGCGCTTCGTTGGCGCTGCGCAAACCGGCGGCGCGTATGATCGCTCATGGCAAAGAAGAACCGATCCTGCTCGATCAGGTCGAGAAGCTCCTGACCTCCAACCAGGCGGGCGGCCCGCTGATCGTAGACGCTTGCCGCTACGCGATCCGCGATGCCAACGCGACGGTTGCGCTCGGCAGCCGACCGGTCCTGTTTGCGCTCGCACGCATGCTCGGCGAGGCATGGCCTGATGACGTGCCGCGCGACACGCTCGTCGCGCGCGCATTCCGCGCCAAACGCGCCGACGAATCGCATCGCGCGCGCTTGCGCGTCGAAATCGGCCGGCTGCGCGCGGCGCTCGGCACGCTCGCGAGCGTCAGCGCAACGACGCGCGGCTTCGAGTTCGCGCCGCGTCACGCGCGCGAGGTCGTCGTGCTGGCGCCGCCGGTCGAAGGCGAGCATGCGGCGTTGCTTGCGTTTCTATCGGACGGTGAATCGTGGTCGAGTTCGGCGCTTGCTCTGGTGCTCGGCGCGAGTCAACGCACCGTGCAGCGCGCGCTCGATGCGCTCGCCGCGGCCGGCAGGGTACAGCCGGTGGGCGACGGGCGTGCGCGCCGCTGGATGACGCCGCCCATCGCCGGATTCGCGACAGCTTTGTTACTCCCTTCCCCGTTCCCTTCATGAATAGGATGACCTCCATGAACCGCTCAGCCGCAAGGATCGTCCGCGAATATGGTCCCTTCAAGGGCGTCGATAAAGTGCATGGGGTCACCTACGACGGCCGGCAGGTGTGGATCGCGACCGGCGAACGGCTCGACGCGATCGATCCCGCGAGCGGCGAGACACTGCGCTCGATCGCGGTGGCCGCCGACGCAGGCACGGCCTTCGACGGCGAGCACCTGTTCCAGATCGCGAACGGCCGCATCCAGAAGATCGATCCGCAAAGCGGCCGCGTGCTATCGACGATCGCCGCGCCTGGCGACGGCGGCCAGTCGGGGCTGACATGGGCCGAGGGTTCGCTGTGGGTGGGTCAGTACCCCGAACGAAAAATCTATCAGGTTGATCCGGACACTGGCGCGGTGCTGCGCACGATCGAATCGAATCGCTACGTGACCGGCATCACGTGGGTGGACGGCGAACTATGGCATGGCACGTGGGAAGGTGACGAGAGCGAGCTCAGACATATCGATCCGCGCACCGGCGAAGTGCTCGAGCGCGTCGAGATGCCGGCCGGCACGGGCGTCTCCGGACTCGAGTCGGATGGCGCGGATCTGTTCTTCTGCGGAGGCGGCGGCAGCGGGCTCGTTCGAGCCGTGCAACGTCCCGCGCGAGATCGCGGCTCGGAATTGCCGGTCGAGTCGACGAGCGAGTGAGTAGGGGCGCACGCAGCGCCGCGTCATTGTCCTGATTGCATCCCCGCCCCGCTCAGCCCCGTACTTGCAAAATAGATCACGAGAAAATACAGCAGCACATACAGCGCATAGGTCTGCCCATTGCCGGTATAGACGCGCCGTATCCGGGCCGCCGCCACCAGCGCGTAGTGCGAGATGCCACGCCAGAATAGCTGCGCGACCGGCGGCACCGTGCGGCTCAATATCGGCCGGTAGAAGTGGTAAAAGTCGGGGGCGTTGCGCGCGTTGCCGCGCCGGCTGCGATAGTAGAGCACGCCGAGCCCGAACACGATCGTCGCGACGATCAGCACGACGATTACGACAGGTGTCGGATTCCAGAACCCGTAGATGCTTTCGAGCGACATACCGCCCCACACCAGTGTCGCCGCGAACTGCGGATCGATCGCGGCCGACACCGGCTCGATCAGCAGCTTCGGGAAGAACGACAGGATCACGATGCCGACCACGAACAGGAACTGCGGCACGAGCAGCATCACCGGTGCTTCGCGCACTTTCGGCCGCTGCGGCGGGCGCGGTCCGAGGAAGATGCCGTTCAGCAGGCGCAGCATGTACAGAAAGCCGACGCAGGTCGCGATCAGCCCGCAGACGACGAGCCCGTACCAGCCCTTGTCGGTCATTGCGCTCAGCAGCAGCCACTTGCCGCCGAAACCCATCAGCGGCGGCAGGCCGGACATCGATACGAGCGCGATCACGACCATCGCGAACGTGAGCGGCATCTCGCGCGCGAGGCCGCCCACATCGGCGAAATTGCGCGTCCCGGTGCGCACGATCACACCTGCGAGCGCAAGGAACAGAATGCCCTTCACGAACATATGATTGGCGACCAGGTACAGCGCCGTGACCCAGCCGAGATGACTCATCAAGCCGATCGCGCTCACGATATAGCCGATCTGGCTCATGCTCGAGAGCGCCAGCATGCGTTTGAAGTCGTTCTGCCGATACGCCATCAGTGCGCCGAACAGGGTAGTGAGCATGCCTATCCATGTCATGACGTGCGCGAGTTCGAGGCCGACCTCCGAGCGTATCGTCAGATAGGTGCCGATCAGCAGGCCGAACATCGGGACCTTGCTGACCACCGCCGACAGCATCGCGGTCACGTCGTCTTCCGCCTCGGTGTAGGCGCCCGGCAGCCATACGTGCACGCCGATCGCGCCGGCCTTGATCAGGAAGCCGGCCGCAAGCAGCACGAACGCGCGGTTCGCTTCCGGTCCCGAGTGAATCAGCGCGGATAGCGCGATCGTGTCGTCGATCGCCGCGACGTTGGCGAAGCCCGCCAGCAGGAAGAACGCCGCCAGCAGTGAAAACAGCAGGAAGGTCAGCACGTGCGGTCCCGCGCGGCGGCACTTCGCGATCAGGAAGCACGACGACAGCGTGATGATTTCCCAGCTATAAAAGAACTCGAGTGTCGTCGATGAGCGCAGCAGCGCCGGAATCGACAGCGTCAGCACGACGAGCATCGGATAGAAGCCGGCGCGCACGTCGTCGCGATAGAGGCTCGCCGCGGCGATCACGAGGCTGCCCGCGAGCAGCAACCACGCGAACAGTCCGCCGATGCCGTCCGTGCCTTCGCAAAGCAGACTGCCGATCAGCGCAATCGCGATCAGCGCGAGCACGCCCTTCACGCGTCCCGGCAGACGATCGGCCGCATAGAACAGCGCGCCCGCCGCAAGCGGCGAGAAGATCCAGGCCGACGCGACGCCGGAGAACACGGCCGCCATATAGGCCGCCGCGATCAGCAGCACCGCGACGCCGAAGAGCGGCAGCAGTGCGACGACGCTGGGACGGGCTTTGGCTTCGTTCTCGGATGGAGCGAGCGCGCGCACGAACCAGTGGAACATGTAGCCCGCTTCGAGCAGCGAGCCGGTCAGGATCAGCACGATCCAGTAGGGCTTGCCGGCGGCGGTCAGGCGCAAGACAAGTTCCCATTTCGCCCAGAAGCCGGGGAACGGCGGCAGCCCCGCGATCGCGACGAGGAAGAGCCCGAGCAGGCCGATCAGGAGCGGGCTGCGCGACAGGATCGCGCGGGCATCGTCGCCGTGCCGCCGCAGCACGCCGATCAACCAGAAGAGTCCGGCCTTCGCGAACAGATGGTTGATGAAGAGGCCGGCGATGACGAGCGGAATCGATGCGTCCGCGCCGACCTGGCGCAGCAGTGCGAGCGACAGCATCAGGAGCGCCATTTGCCCAATCGACGAATAGCCGAGCACGCGTTGCGGCTTCGTCTGCTTGATCGCGAGCAGGTTTGAAAACAGGAACGTGACGCCGCCCGACACGGCGAGCAGCGTGAGTTGGCCGTCGAAGAGCGGCAGCAATTTGAAGAGCGCGAAGAACACGCCCGCCGACACGCCGACCGACACCATCGCGGCGACGCCGCTCGGCGCGGTTTCGTAGACGTCGAGCCCCCAGCCGTTCGCTGGAAACGGCTTCAGCTCGATCACGAGGCTCGCGAATACGAGCAGGATCGCGGTCGTGCCGATCGGGCCGCCGAGCCGGTCGCGCAACGACAGCAGTTCGTCGATGTTCAACGTGCCGCTCGCGTAGTAGAGCAGTACCGCGCCGAGCAGGAACAACGTCGACGCGATCACGGTCGCGATGATGTACTTGAACGCGGCGGCGAGCGCGGCAGGCGTGCGGTCGAGCCCGAACAACCCGTACGTCGAGATCGACACGATCTCGAGAAACACGAACAGGTTGAACAGGTCGCGGGTCATCACCATGCCGTCGATGCCCATCACCAGAATCAGGTACAGCAGCAACGCCGCATAGTTGCCGCGCAGACGGTCCCACAGATGCAATGCGCCGAGCAGCGCGACCAGGTTGACGCTGAACGTGAAGAAGCCTTCCCACAAGCCGAAGCGCAGATTGATCGAGACCGGCGGCAGCGCGCCCGCGGTCAGCACCTCGATCGTCTCGCCGCCGTCGAGCAGGCCGTAGAACGATACGCCGGACACGAGCACGATGCCGCACAGCGCGATGAAGAAGCCGAGCGTGAGCCACGGCTTGCCGAGCCGATACAGCAGCGGAATGACGAAGCCACCGCCGAGCCCGAGAATGAAGATATGCAGCGGATGAAAGAGCGTGGCTACCATTTCGACTCGGTGAAGGCGTCGATGGAAAGCGTTTTTTTGGCGGCGTAAAGACGGATCGCGAACGAAAGCATGACGGCGGTGACCGATAGCCCGATCACGATCGCCGTGACGACGAGGGCCGATGGAACCGGATCGATCGCCCGGTGCGCGGCGGCGGATTTGCTGAGCGCCGCGTCGATGATCGGCGCGGTGCCGCCCGTGATGTAGCCGGTCGCGACCATCACGATGTGCAGCCCCGTGTCGAACACTGCGAAGCCGATGATGATGCGCAGGATGTTGCGGTGGGTCAGCATGCCCCACAGACCGATCAGCGCAAGGCAGAAGCCCGTGATCAGCAGGATCGTCGAAACCGGGATGCCGGTAGTCATACGGTGTGCTCCGATCCCATGCAAAGCGGTTCAGCTTCTGAACCGGTCGATGATGACGCTAAGCTCCGCGCCGACCTTGACGCCGAGTAGCGCGGAAATCAGCGGGATCGCGCCGGCGCTGAAGAATGCGCCGAACTCGCCGCGCGGTAGAAAGCGCGCGTCGAGAAAGCCGCCCGCGAGCACGAGGCCCAGAATGCCGATGCAAACGTAGATCACACCCGCCAGCGACTCGACGACGCCCAGCAGCGCGACGTTCAGCGGCGAGCGGGGTCGCGCGAGCATCATCAGCATCACGGCCGACGCGACGATCGCGCCGCCCTGGAAACCACCGCCCGCCGACAGGTGGCCGTTGAGGATCACGTAGCAGCCGAAGGTGAAGATCATCGGCAGCAGCACCTGCTTGCCGGTATGCACGATCTCGCCGGCGGGGCGTCGCGCGTGCGTGGTCTCGTCTGCCGCGGTGGCGGACGCCGCGTTGCTTTCCTCTTTCAGCAGCATGCCGACGCTCGCCGCAACCATGAACAGCACTGCGACTTCGCCGAGCGTGTCGAAGCCGCGAAAGGTGATCAGAATGCCGGTCACGATGTTCGGCGCGCCGAGTTCGATCGGCCCTCTCACGACGTAATACCAGGCGAGCGGGCGCAGTGCCTGCAACTCCGTATAGCCGCCGACGATCCGCCAGAACACGACAGCGAACAGCAGCACCGTCAGCAGTGCGATCACGCGACGCATCATGGTTCCGCCTCCCCCGCGGTGCGCCCGTCTTCTTCCGCGAGCGCGTCGACGACCGCGGACGGCGTCATCGGTGTACGGATCAGCCAGGCGGCGCGCGATAGCGCATGCGAGGAGACCGGATTGGTCACGAGCACGAAGTAGATCAGCAGGATCAGACGGAAGGTCCAGTTTGGGTGATAGAACGCGAGGCCGATCAGCACCAGCATGTTGCCGAGCGTCGACGCCTTGGTGCCGGCCTGGATGCGCGTATAGGCGTCGGGCATGCGTAAAATCCCGAGGCCGGCAGAGAACAGAAAGACCGCGCCCACGAGAATGAACACGCTGCCGATCAGTTCGAACATGCGCTAGCCCTTCTGGTAACCGGTTTTGCGGATTGCGTACAGGAAGATAAAAGTCGCGAGTCCCGAACCGATCGCGGCTTCGGCCATCGCGACGTCGGGCGCGGCGAGCAGCAGGAAGGCCACCGCCGCGAACAGGCTCGCAAGCCCCGAGCTCACCATCGCGGCCAGCAGACTCTTCAGGCATACGGCCAGTACGCCGCTCGCGAGGATGCTCGCGCACATCAGCAGCAGGAGCACTTCGAGCATGGCTCACAGCCCCCTTTCGAGAAAGCGCGCAATCGCGAGCACGGACAGAAAGCTTAGCAGTGCATAGACAAGTGCGACGTCGATATAGACGAAACGGCCCGAGACCTGCGCGTACAGCGCGATCAGCGATACCGAGATGACCGTCAGCATGTCGATCGCGACGATGCGGTCGACGAGGGTTTTGCCGATCACGAGACGAATCACGCCGAACAGGATCGCGAAGAAGATCAGCACCGCGGCGATCCGGAGCATGATCTCAGCCAAAGACTTTCTCCAGATGCTTTTCGAACGGCGCGACGAGTGCCTGGGTTGCTTCGTCGATATCGGTCGTCTTCACGTCGAGCCAGTGAACGAATAGTATGTCGTCCCGAATATCCATCACGAGCGAGCCCGGTGTGAGCGCGATCGAATTGGCAAGCGCGAGACGGCCGAGCGGTGTTTCGAGGCGAGTGCGAACGTTGACGATGCCGGGTTTGATGTCGATACGTGGCGAGTAGACCAACGCCATCACGTGCAGATTGGCGCGCACGAGTTCGACGACGAAGGTCGTGGTATACGCGGCGAAGTGATAAAGTGCGCGCGGCGTCAGACGAAGGCGCTGCCATGCTTCGCTCGATGATACGAAGACATGCGCGATGACGAGGGTAATGACGAGACCGACGAGAGCGGGTTCGATGGCGAGCGACGCATTGGCGATCATCCAGATGACGAACAGGATGATCCAGAGGCCGAACAGTCCCCGAGGAGCATACGATGACAGCGGTTTTCCGTTGTTCGAAGCCACGGCATCGGTTCCTGAAGGAGACCCTGCGGAAAATTCTAAGTGACAATGTATGGCAAATCAACCGGAGCGCGGTTGTCCGCCAGTGGTCGCTTTCGCGCGTGCCTGTTTGTATTCATTTAAAAAACCAATAAGGAGCAGAAATGAAAGCCATGCTGGCAACCCTGACGATTGCGCTGCTCGCCGTATCGTCCGCGAGCGCGATCGCCAGGGACTGGTCGACCGTGCGGTTCGGTGTCGACGCGAGCTATCCGCCGTTCGAATCGAAAGCCGCCGACGGCAAGCTCGTCGGCTTCGACATCGATCTCGGCAATGAGATTTGCCGGCGGCTCGACGCGAAATGCGTGTGGATCGAGAATTCGTTCGACGGCATGATTCCCGCGCTGAAAGGCCGCAAATTCGACGGCGTGCTGTCGACGATGTCGATGACGCCCGCGCGTCAGGCGCAGATCGCGTTTTCGTCGAAGGTGTTTCGTATTCCGACGCGTCTCGTCGCGAAGAAAGGCTCGCCGATCGAGCCGACACCCGAAGCGCTGAAGGGCAAGCGCATCGGTGTCGAGCAGGGCTCGATTCAGGAAACCTATGCGAAGACGTATTGGGAGCCGGCCGGCGCGGTAGTCGTGCCGTATCAGGATCAAGATCTCGTGTACTCGGATTTGCTTGCCGGCCGTATCGACGCGTCGTTGCAAAACGCGGTGCAAGCGGACATCGGCTTTTTGCGCACACCGCGCGGTAAGGACTTTGCATTTGCCGGCAATCCGCTTTACGACGCGAAAACGCTCGGCAGCGGCACGGCAATTGGTTTGCGTAAAGAAGATACCGATCTGCAGGAAAAAATCGACAAAGCCATTGCCGATATGCGTGCCGATGGCACTTACGACCGCATTGCGAAAAAGTATTTCGATTTCGACGTGTACGGTCAGTGAGCCGGGACTACGCGGCGAGTGGCCGGCTTCAACCTGGCACTCGCGCGGCCTGACATCTAAACTTGTCTCGTGACCGTCCTGAAGCGCGATGCGGCGCTGCATGTTTCCGCTTACAAAAGTAAACGGGCAGGACAGGGCGGCTCAGTGCGGCCTCGGGCTTGCGCGATCTGCATTCAGGAGGCACCGACATGCACGGCTATCAGGTTACGTTCTTCACCCAGCAGGGGCGCAGCCACCACGGCAGGCCGCTTGCCGACTGGCTTGTGCGTCTCGCGAGCGAGCTCGGCCTGCGCGGCGCGACCGTGATTCCGGCTTGCGAAGGCATCGGCCATCATCATCGTATTCACTCCGCGCACTTCTTCGAGCTTGCCGATCAGCCATTGTCCGTCGTGATGGCGGTGACGAGCGACGAAGCCGATCGGTTGTTCGATCGGCTGCGCGCGGAGGGACTGCATCTGTTCTATGTGAAGACGACGGCCGAGTTTGGCGTCATCGGCGAGGACGACGAGGCTTGAAAGTCCGGGGGAAGCGGCCCGAATCCCAAAGTCTTGCGCGCCTCGATACAGCGCTCGGAACCGGCCTCGAATTCCCGGCAGGTACTCGAACGCTGCGCATAGATCGAGCATGCCACTGACTTGCCGGATTCGCCGACGAGGGCAATGCAACGCACTGGCTTTGCCTCGGTTCCGCGCATCGCTACGCGATGAGGCGAGATGGGTGTCGTCAGCGACTCGGGGACGCCGCCAGGTGTCGTCGAATCGGTTTCGCCCCAATAGAACGAGACGCGGAACTGCGCGCAGCAGGCGCCGCACTCCTGGCAGACATAGCTCATGGCTACGCCGCGGGCTCCTGGTGCCGGACGTTGACCATCCACGGCACGCCGAACCGGTCGATCAAGGTGCCGAAGCCGCTGGTCCAGAAAGTCTGCTGGAACGGCATCGTGACTTGTCCTCCCTCCGACAGGGCGTTGAAATATTTCTCGCCAGATGCCTGGTCGTCGGCGGTGACCGACAGGCTGAAGCCCGCATGCACGGTGTTGCCGCCGCGGTAATCGCCGTCCGACATCAGCACGTGCGTGTTACCGATGACGAGCGTTGCGTGGAGGATCTTGTCGGCGTGTTCGGGTGGCACTGGGCGGGCGGGATCGGGTGGCGCGTCTTTCGCGCGTAGCTTCAGCAACTCCTGCGCGCCGAGCGCCGAACGATAGAACGCAATGGCTTCCTCGCAGCGGCCATTGAAGTACAGATAGGGCTGTATTTCCATGCTGATTTCCCAAGATGGTCGAGGGGTGCCGGGTGATTCTATCAGCGTGATATGGCGGAAAGCCACGCTTCATGCCTTCGTGGCATGATTCCCGCCATTGGCCGGATAAGCCTCCTGCAGGGCAATCGAGCCCGTCTCGAGCAACGATTTGAGGTTGGACATGATCTTCGGCCAGCCGCCCGACACCGCCTCGATGAATTTCGACGGATCGCGCTCGATCGTATGCGTGAGCGTCAGCTTGACCGCCGTTCCACTCGGTTCGAGTTCGATCGTGCAGCGCGAATCGCCCTCGGCCTGCAACTCGGGACGAATCTGGTGTTGCCAGCGGATCACGAGGCGCCGTGGCGGCTCCGCCTCGACGATCTCGCCTGCGTCGAAAATCTCCCCCGCGCTGGACACGAGTTTCCACGCCGAACCCGCCGTCCATTCGCTTTCGCAGTGCATGCCGAACCAGTACTGCTTGATGAACTCCGAGTCGGTCAATGCCGACCATAGCTGTTCCGGCGTGGTGCGGATATAGGTCACGTAGACGAACGTCGATCTAGTCATTGCCTTTCTCCAGGCGTCGTTTCAGGGTTGAGAGCGCCTTCAGGCGCGGCTTTTCGAACTTGGCGATCCAGCGCTCGTAGATCTGCTGTAGCGGCACCGGATTGAGGAAGTGCAACTTCTCGCGCCCGCTTCGTACCGTAACGACGAGGTTCGCCGCCTCCAGCAGGTCCAGATGCTGCGTTACGCCTTGCCGCGTCATATCGAGGTGCTCGCACAGATCGTTCAGGGTCTGGCCGTCGTGCGCGTGCAGCACGTCCAGCAGCTTGCGACGGCTTGGATCGGCGAGGGCTTTGAATAGCAGGTCTGTGTCGTCGGGGCGCTCGGCCATGAATGGCTATAGGCAAGTAATCTGTTGCATTTACTATAGGCAAGAGATTGCTTGCATGTCAAGGTGACGCGAGGAATTTCGATCGGGCTTATATCGGGGCACAACAAAGTCTGCGGGATCGTTAGACTCGTCGTTCGGGTGCAACAAAGTCTGCGGCAACGGGAAAAATCGTGGTGCGGCGCAATATTTTGTATTGTAAAAACTATTGAAATTGAGATTTAAATAGTCTTTGTGCTTTCCGCAGTGACGGTTATTTGGGGGCGATTCGATGAGACCAGGGGTGTCCGATTCGGCGTGCCGGAAAACACGCGTGTGATCCCGCAATGACGGGGTATTTCTGTGTTTTTGTGCAGTATCATCGAGCCGCAACGTCTGATTCCGATTTCGCCCGCGCTGCCTGAAGAATGGCGTGAGTTGTGGAACCGGAATCGCCTGCAGTGCAGCGCCTTGGTGAGCGCCGCGCGGCATCCGGCACCTAGCTTTCCTCGCGCATCCGGTAAGTGCATGGCATCATTCCGACCGTGACGCACGGCCACGCGTGCCAATACCCGTGAGCGCCTTCAACCAATTTCGATTACGACTTTTTAATGTTTTGGACTCAGGTATCGCTTCTTCCGGTCATGTGGTGGAACACAGGTCTTTCGCCGCCCATCCCGAAACTTGATAGTACGGACGCCGATCGCGAATTTGTCGCAGAGGAAATCAAAACGATGCATAGCCAGACACCGATTGGTATTTTCGGGCTCGGTGAAGTCTGCTCAAATGACCTGTCGTTAATTATGGCTAAATTGGACGATAAAAGCATTGAGCTTGTAGACAGCACGGATCGGACCAAAAGGCTAAAACATGACACGGCATTGCTCTACGACACAAGCCGCCTGACCTTGGAATCACAAAGAACACATATAACCAACATCGATGGAAAACGGTTAAAAGTTGCGAAACGTGCAAGGTTCAAAACGTTTCTGGGCGGCAAGATAGACGTGTTTTACTCGCACTGGCCGAGCCGACTTACGATGGAAGAATCGAATCCCAAACGGGCACAGTTGGGGATCGCACTCAGGGGTGCGATTGATAGCACCATGACGGCAGACGGTTACTATATCTTGATGGGCGACTACAACGACGACCCTTCCTCTCCGTCACTAGCATACTATCTACGAGCTACACGAGATCGGACTTTGGCGACGAAGCGCGATCGCACACCCTACAACCCTTTCTGGCGGAAGCTTGGCGAATCGATACACCATGAAGACTCGACCGGGGATAACAGTGTGTGCGGAACCTGCTTCTACAGTGGCGGGGACTACTCCCAATGGCATACCTTCGATCAAGTCATCTTTTCCTCCGCATTTTTGGGAAATGGACAGATGACACTAGAGGAACGATACACCGACGTGATGGCGTCAGACGAACTAAAGTTGCGGATTAAGCGTGAACGGTTTGACCATTTTCCCGTTCTCAGTTGCATTTCTCTGCGGAGCAAAAAAACATGACGGACTTCAGACAGGCATTTATACAAGGTCAAGAGGCGGTTGACCGCGCGAAGATCGCAAGGAAGGAAATCTTGCAGACTTTCGCTCGCTTGTTCAAAGACATTGCCGATGTCACCAACGGTGCGATTGAGATGAAGTTTCAGACGTTCCCCAAAGGAGGAGCCTACGGTAGTGCTTTCCTAGCACTAACGTTAGCCACGTCCAAGCTTATCCGCGACGCTGAGCCAATTCCGTCAGAAGAATGGATAATAGCAAGGAATACTAACGGAACCGATGCCAAGCGGGTGAAGTTGGCACGTTGGACGCAGTCGGATTCTGGGTATCCTTGCAACATACGGTATTCAGAAGTTGATGACAATATTCATAACCTAGCGAGCCTGGAAACCGCATTAGCGAACTTTCTCGCAAATGCCTGGGTAGGGGAGCAAATACAGAGATTGTCAGCTCCGAATTCTCAGGGTGACACGGAACCTTCGGAACCTTAAACTCAAAAAAATTTCCTCACTGCATTCGATTTCATTGAACGGGATCGGCGACGACGACGCTATCAGCATCAGTTCGCCCTTTACCTGCTTGACGTTGGCCTGCGGGTAGACGGCGAGTGCCTCACGCATCGCGGCTAGAAATTTCTTTTTGATATTCTTGTTGACTCCTGGTCCCGTGTACTCCTGTCCGAACTGGTCGCGCAGGTTTGCTCAATAAAAGACAACCGGACGTCCCTCGATCCGCGTACCTCCGGCGCGAATGAACGTCAACAGTCAACTTGGAACTTTGTTCGCTCAAGTTGGAACCTTGGTGCCGCAAGGCAACAGCGTCTAACTGAGCCGATGCTAGTGAGACTAGTAAGTCCCGCCAAGGGATCTTCGTTCTGTCGAAGTTCGCGTCTGGAGCTCGCTCGGGACGCGGCGTCTCTTGAACATCCGCGACGCGTCAATGCGAACGACCTTGCGCTGCGGTGTTTCGTTTGCGGAATTTCCCTGCAGTGATGCATCATTCACATCACCTCGAGATTCGTATAGCCACTATATAAGCCAGCCTAGGAGAAAAATGGATTTCCAACAATTTCAGGCGATGATGGCAAATTTTGCTGCTGAATACCTCGACCCAATCGTCAAGGCAAAAAATGCGCGCGAAGAATTTGAACGTGCAACTGATAACGCGTTTCGCGATATTTTCTCTGGTTACACAGAAATGACTTCGACAATCGACGCACTTGATCTGGTCGCAACATTGGTCTCAGTTCGTTCGCCTCGATCCAATAAGGTAAAAAACGATGATTACATAAAGTTCCGCATCTGCAGGAGATATATATGCTGGAACAACGCATGACTGCGTATGCGAACAAAATATCTCGTTTGTATCGAAATACAGATCTTCCCTCAATGGTGAGGACGATTGTTTACGAACCACTAGAAACGATCATCCGCGCACGCGGTAGTCACGTCTACGCGCGCCGGTATACGGATGAAGATCTCGATTCGGTGGCGACTTTGGCGCTATTCCGTCGTGTAGATCATCATTTTGGGGATGATTTGGATTTTGAGTACAAACGGACGCAGATGAAATGGTGAAAAAATATAAATAAAAATAACTCCGAAATTCGAAAAATTGTCGACAATTATTTTTCATTGATCTCTGCTGTAATTAGTCCGCCCTGAATAAAGCTTTTTGTCCGTCGTCGGCATCAGACGACGGGCGTTGTCTGATCGACAGAAGCAAACAACGCGACAAGAACGAGGGCGCAAAAAAACCGCAGCGTCCTGAGGATCATTCGCAGGTTGTGGCCAGCGCCGCACAGCACCGCGTGCATCGCGTCACCGAGCGTACCTTTCAGCCAGTTCCGGTCGAGCTTTCCGTCCGTCTTCATGTGGCCGATGGCCGGCTCGATCGCACTGCGCCGTCTGATCATCGCCCGTAATCCCCGCGTAATGCCTCGCCGCAGCCCTGGGTGGTAGATCTTCACCCCTTCGATGTCCACACCCTTGTAGCCACGGTCGACGACGGCGATTTCCGGCGTGATGTCGCTTAGAATCGCCGCCTGCTCCAGCGCTTCTGCAAGCGTGTGTCCATCGTACGGGTTGCCCGGCATCGAGCGCATGCCAACAACAAGGCCTTCCTTGTGCGTCGTCGTGATCGACACCTTCACACCGAACTCGTATGGGGTTCGGGCTTTGCCCTTCGCCAGACATTCAACTTCCGGTGCGTGAAGCGCGTAGAGCTTGTTTTTGTCCTTCGGCCTCTGCAACAGGATCCGCTTCGTGCGCCCGACCAGTTCCTCCAAGGACACACGGCTTCCTTCGGATACCGAATCAATCTGCCGCTCCACGTCACGCATCACTCGACCCACACGCGAGCGCAGCGTACACAGCACCTTCTTCATGCGTTTGTATTGCTTTGCATGAGCGTAGCGGCCAATCTGACGCTCCAGGCGCGGCGCCTCGCGGTTGTAGTTCTGTCTCAGTTTCAGGCCGTGGCGCGCTGCAGCCTTCACCAGATGTTCGCGACACCGCTCGAGCAGGCGTGAATCCGTCGGGCGCGCGACCGCCTTTTGCATGACAGTGGTGTCGACGATCACGCGCTTCACGCTCGCAGCCTTGATCACGCCGCCACGTTTTGCTGCCTCAATCGTCTCAGCGAGCAGCTCTTCAACACCAGCTTTTCCCAGCCACTTGCGCCAGCGCGTCAGGCTCGACGGATCGATTGGCGGTTCGGTCTGCAGGTACGTCTCGCCGGTGAACACCTGCCAGTACGGATTTTCCACCCATTGCCAGACGACCTCTTCGTCGGACAGATCAAATGCGTGCTGCAGATACAGCAGACCGGCGATCAGCCTGGGCGATGTCGCCGGTCGCCCCTTGCGCGACACGAAGCTTTCGCTCATCGCGACGCCCAGCCTATCCCAGTTGATCAGGTCAGCCAGCCGTACCAGCGGATGTTTCAGATTGATCTGTTCGCGCAGCGGTTGCCGGAAGAAATCTCCTTCAGTCACAGGCGTCTTGGGACCCATCCGCACCTCATCAGAATTTGCAGGATTCTCACGTTAATGTGCCAGGTTCCTGCAAATATAACAACACCATTTCGGCCTCAAAGCTCCGCTGCACGGGGCTCGCCGAATTGTTCAGGCTCGACTAATTAGTGTCAACTCTAGTGTGGTGAGTTACAAATTCATTGTATTATTTTCGCCGCGTCCTAGAGTGCTATGTGTGGCACGGATACGAGGAGGTGGCGATGAGCGGACGGCCCAAACGGGAACTCGTGCTGAGCGAATCGGAATTCGAGCAACTGAAGGCGCTGACGATGCGGCGCAAGACAGCACAGGCGTTGGCGTTGCGGGCGCGCATCGTGCTGGCTTGTGCCGAAGGGATGGACAACAAGACGGTCGCGGCGAAACTGCAGCTTACGCAGCAAACTGTCTCTAAATGGCGCACGCGATTTGTCGCAGACCGTGTAGACGGACTGCTTGACGCGCCACGCCCCGGTGCACCCAGGACAATCGATGACACGCATGTCGATGCGGTCATCGCGAAGACGCTCGAGTCCGTGCCTGCCGGGGCGACGCACTGGAGCACGCGCACGATGGCCCGGGAGATGAAGCTCTCGCAGACGGCGGTGTCGCGGATCTGGCGTGCCTTCGGACTGCAGCCGCATCGGCAGGAGACGTTCAAGCTCTCTAGCGATCCGTTGTTCGTCGACAAGGTGCGCGATATTGTCGGCCTGTACCTGGATCCGCCGCTCAAGGCGATGGTGCTGTGCGTTGACGAGAAGAGCCAGATACAGGCATTGGACCGCACGCAGCCCATATTGCCGTTGGCCCCAGGCATTCCCGCGCGACGGACTCACGACTACATGCGTCACGGCACGACCACGCTATTTGCTGCGCTGGACATTGTCACTGGCGAAGTGATCGGCGAGGTGCACCGGCGCCATCGCAGCAGCGAATTCCTGCGTTTCCTGCGCACCATCGAAGCCAATGTGCCGCCCCACCTGGATGTGCATCTGGTGATGGACAATTACGGCACACACAAGACTCCCTCGATCAAGGCGTGGTTCGCTCGTCATCCCCGCTTCCAGATTCACTTCACACCCACCTCGGCGTCGTGGCTCAATCAGGTCGAACGCTGGTTCGCCACGCTTACCGAAAGGTACCTTCGTCGCGGCACGCATCGTTCGACGCGCCAGCTCGAAGATGCAATCCGGCACTACCTTGACGTCTACAACGCCCACCCCCAGCCGTTCATCTGGAGCAAGTCGGCCGACGAGATCCTGGCTAGTCTCGAACGGTTTTGTGTGCGCGTTCAGAAGGCCGCGGGATGAATGTCATGAATATCAATACCGACGCGATCGACGAAGCCGCCCTGGCACTTCTCTACCTGACCCTGCACGATCAGTATCGCGCGTGGAAGGGCTTCGACTGGGACGTGCTGAATCGCCTTTACGAAAAGGGCTTCATCTGCGACCCGGTCAACAAGACGAAGTCGGTGGTCTTTACCGAGGAAGGGTTATGTGAGTCCGAGCGGCTATTCAGGCAACATTTCGTTATCCCGGACCGCTCGAACAACTAATGCAATGAACTTCTAACTCACGACACTAGGATATTCTTTCCTGATCGCGGTTAGGATGTTTGCGCTCCCGATCCTGCCGCCAAGGATGCTGGACTCCTGCTGGTACCGATATGTATGAGGCGCTCATTGCCTCTCCATGATCACCGGAGAAAGTTTTTCTCTCAGAATCAGAAATATAGATAGAAGGGACAAGTATCTCTAACGGAGTCGTGCTGTCCTCCAGTGGAAGCGAAGCTGCCGCTCATACCGCTCTGGGTCCGATTTCAGGAAAGCTGACCATAGCCACCGTAGGCGGAAAGTTGTGCCAGCGGCAACTTTGGCCGAAACGCGCGCGTTCTACGTGGTGGCAAGAACCTTCCAAGTATCTCATTCGGACGCAAGGTTTTCGTTGAATGTCGTACGCCACAACTCGAACATCGCGTTTTTTCCCTCAAGAGTTTGACTCTGGAATCCTCGATCGTTGAGCACCGCTTCGAGAGACCGAAGGCAACTTGTTATTTCGGGGAATCTAGTCAACATTTTATCGATGTAAGCTTTGGCCGGCTTTGAGAAAGTGCTGCCTGCGCTGACCAGAGCGTGCTGCAAACGGACGTTATCCGTCACGAGTATGTCCGGTGGAGAGTCCTTGTCTGCCAACTCACAGATTGCTTTGTGCTCCCAGGCAGATCCGGGATTGTCGAATATCCTGAGGCATAAACAGGAGGGGCGTGGAATTTCGAACACGAATAACCAGCTGGCAGAGGGAACGCCTACATACTTACCGGCGTATGTGGTGATAAACCAAATCCGAGTGTCATTGCCAAAATCGGCGAACTCCAATTCCATGTATGGCAGTTGGACCATTTGCTTCTCCGTGAGATGAGGGTTCGAAAAACATTACTTCACGGATTCTCGATGAAGGGATGTTAGTCTGTTAGGATCGCAGGGTCCATTCCGAGGAGCTTGTCCCCGATTTTTCAATCAATGTTAATTCACACGAATTTGAAAGAACGGGATACGAAGTCAGAACTTCTTCGACAGTTGCGCATATCTGTCGACAGTAGCGGTAGGTAAGTGCCTAAGGACTGGACCGTTTGGGCGCTTGACTCTTCGAGCTATGTGGCTGTACTTGTGTGATGGCTGTTGGTCGACATGGTTTCTCTAGGAAGGGCTGGTGTGGTTCGTCGAACGGTCGTCCCACCGTCCCCCACCGAAAGTCTGCAAAGGTCGACGAGCATCCAAGACGGAACGCTTGGAGTCAATCGGTCACAAGCGTCATGTCTGACATCTCTTCCGGTCTACTGATGTATTTGTCTCGATTCAACGCCGGCTAACTTCGTGTCGGAAAACTCCCCTCGACAAACGCCCGCGCCTCGGCCTGTCCGGTGCGCGCATACGCCGCCGTCGTCTGCACTGACGCGTGTCCCAGCAGCGCCTGCGCGACCGGTAACGGCACGCCGTGATCAACCACGAGCGTGCGTGCATAGCCGTGCCGCAGCCAGTGGGTGGAGGCGGCCTCCAGGCCCGCGCGCATCGCAGGGTCCTCCACCGGCACACGGGTCGCGGACAAGGCAAATAACGCCCGGACCTCGTCGTAGAGGCCGCTCGGTCCCAGCGCCCGGCCGCGCTCACTGTGGATCAGCGGCAGGCGTTCATCCGCGGGCGGATCGGGCGGCAGTCCCACCGCGCGCCGGTACGTCCGCAGCGCAGGCAGACAGGCGGTGGGCAGGGGGATCGCACGCAGCCGCTGGCCTTTGCCCAGCACGTGCAGGGTCCACTGTCCGGCCTCATCGACTTCCACGTGCGGCAGCGCCCGTTCCTCATCCCAGACCAGTTCGGCGAGCCGCACGCCGGCGAAGCGGTAGAGCGCCCAGATCGCGCAGCGCCTTAGCCAGAGAACCGGCGGTATATCGGGTGGCGCGTCCCCGGCGGCGACGGCATCGCAGTGGGTGAGCGCGGCGTCCGGGAGGAACCGTACCGGTGTCCAGGTCATGCGCGCGCGACGCCCGGCGGCGAGTCCCTCGGCCGGATTGACCGTCAGATAGCCGGTGCGGTGCCACCACGCGAACAGGCTCGAGACGGCGGCGAGCGCCCGGGAAACAGTCGCCGGCGCCGACCGCGTGACGTTGCCGGCCGGATCCGGCCGGGGCGCCTGCAGCGCGTCCCGGTACGCAATCAGCTCCTGCCGGGTGAGATCCGAGAAGGGGCCCAGGCGCTCGTGCCGGCACCAGGCGGCGAGGCGGCGCAGCTCCGTCACGTACGCGCGCCGGGTGTGCGGGGAGTGCGACGCGCGTTCGCGCAGGAAGAGTTTGACGGCCTGCCCATCGTCGGCCACCCCCAGGGTGTTGGTGAGCGGCACCGGATTCGCGAAGCGTCCGGCGCGCGCGAGCCACGCCGGCTCTACCCCGGCGGGTAGCGGCGCGAGATCCTGGCTGACGGCCCCGGCGCGCGTGACGGGTGTGCTGTTCTGTGCTTCATCTGGCGTCGCGGGACGGAAGCGCCGACGGTGCTGCCGCAGGGTGCGCTCGAGCACGGTGACGTCGGAGGGGGCCGAGGCTTCCGGCGCGACCCGCAACCGCCCGCGCTCCCAGTATTCGATGGCGGCATCGTGCTCGAGCAGCAGTGCGAACACGGCGGGGTGCTCGCGCTTCGCGTCGGCGAGCGACGGGCAGCCGCGCTTGAGCGCCGTAAGGGTCCAGCGGGTATACAGCGGGTGCCCGAGCGCGTGGGTCAGGTATTCCAGTGCGGCATCCACGGAGTCAGGCAGACGCTGTGGGGGGCGGCAGCCGGTGTCGAGCCAGTCGGACGGGTTCATCGCGCTCTCCTGGGTGACGCCGGCTTCGGGCTGGCGTGGCCGGCGTGCGCGGTGGGGCGGCGGCCCGGCCGGCGGACGGCGGTGGCGGCCTCTTTCGTGGCGGGTTTGCCCAGCAGCGCGAGCGTCTGGCGTTGCTGCTCCACCACCGTCGTGAGCGCGGCCGCTTCGGCCGCCGCCTGCTGGTGTGCCTGGCGCTGCTCCGCCAGTTCCGTCAGGAGCCGCTCGCGCAGCGACTCGAGCGCGCCCACACGTTCGGCCGCGCGGGCGATCTCGCTCTCGAGGCGTTGCCGCTCGGTCTGGAACGTCTCGCGCTGGTGCGCCGTTTCCCGCAGCAGTTGCCGGGACAGGCCGTCGTAGCGGGCACGTTCGGTGGCCAGTTCGCCGGCGTGCTGGCGTCCGGCCTCGGCCGCCGCGGCTTCGGTGTGCGCGAGCTGCGCACGCAGCGCGGCCGCCCCGTCCTCGGCGGCGGCGCACCGTTTCCCGGCCGCCTCAAACCCGGCGCGGGCGACCGCCAGCGCCGCGTCGCGCGCGCTCAGCTGCGCGCGCACGTCGGCGAGTTCGACGCGCAGCAGTTCGACCTTCAGCCCGGCGTTGCGCTGCGCCTCGACCGAGGCTTCCACCCTGGCTTCCGTTTCGTGACGCAGCCGCACGATGCCGTCGAGCTGCGTCGCGACCGCGGCCTCCCACAGCGCGCGCATCTGCGCGGCGATTGCGGGCGGCACGTCGGGCACCGCGAAGCCGGTCAGGCCCGCCTGCACGATCTCCGCCTCGATCGCATTGAGATGCCGCGAGAGCGTCGCGGGGTCGCCGGCGCCCAGACGCGCGCGCAGCTTGCGCACGGAAACAATTTTGCGGAAGCGCGCGTCGGAGGCGGGCGCGGTCTCGCCGGCCTCGGCGAGCATCGCGAGGACGGTGGTACGGATCGCATCGGGGGTGACAGCGGCGGGGCGGGCCATGGCGGACTCCGGCAAGGCACTGCGGCGCGCCGGGCGACGGGCAAAAACCCGCTGCATGCAGCGCAGGGCGGGATTTCCACATTAGATTACGCACAAGCCTGACGCAAGACAACCCGATTTGTCGTGACTAAAGATGGCCATGCCGCGATAAACGCCCTTATCACGGCCAGCGCGATGCAGGGCGGGGCGCAACCGCGCGGGTGGCCCGGCGGCCCGTCAGCCGGTCAGCCACTTTTGCTAAGTGTGGGCTACCGCATCGACTAGCCCAGACTGCGGATCGACATTGCACGCATTGATGTGCATCTTCTGTGGCGCGGCGGACTGTTTGGCAATCGTCCAATACGGACAGCGCAACTGCGCGAGTAAGCTGGATCAGCAGACGGGAGGAAGGTGCGCATATCCGTACAACATGTGCCGGTCACATCTATGCGCAAGATATTCCTTGAACTGCCTGGAAAGGCGCGGCAGGACCAGCCAGAACTCAACGACGAATATACGATCACGGTGACGCGGCCAGACGGTCTCGCGTGTACTGATGACGAGGCCCGGCTGATCCTCGTTGAGTGCCTTCGCCACGGGCCCCGTAGGCGACGCAAGGTCAAAGGTTCCGAGCAGCAGCAGTTAGAGGCCCGTGGCCAGATGCGCCTGATGGACTGAAATCGGTCGACTCCACACGGGCGCGGTGACGACTAGCTTTTGCAGGTATCAATTTCCTTGCGCACGAGTGGGTGCCTGTGGCAAGCGACGGCTCAACTCCGTAATCCGACGGACGGCCTACGCGCAGAATTCGGCCGGAGCCGTCATTGGGATGGGCTGGGTTCTACCCAGCAATGTGGCGGCTGATTGCCGACGATGGCGGCATCGAGCAACCCGGTGGCAGCATCCTGCATCAGTGAGCTCACACCCCCGATCTTAAGCGGCCCTTCGACTCGATGCGAGCGCTATGGCAGCTTCCAAACTGGAACTGCCAGGGGGTTTAGCTCAGGCGATGACCTTCTGCTCCCCGGCGGCCTGCTCGCGCATGCGACGGGCTTCGTCGCGCAGGAACTGCTGGTAATCGTCCAGATCGCCGTCGAAGGGCTCGACGCCACCCTTGGTGACGAGCCAGAACTCATCACATACGGCGCGCAACAGGGCCCGGTCGTGACTGACCAGCATCACCGTGCCTTCGAATTCGTTGAGCGCCATGGCTAGCGCTTCGCGTGTGGCCAGGTCGAGGTGGTTGGTCGGCTCGTCGAGCAGCAGCAGATTGGGGCGCTGCCACACGATCATGCACAACACGAGCCGCGCCTTTTCGCCGCCGCTCATCGTGTTGACCGCCTGATGGACCATGTCGCCACTGAAGTTGAAGGTGCCGAGGAAGGTGCGAAGCGATTGTTCGGTACCACTCTGGCCGGGCGCGCGCATGTGCGGCGGCGTGTCCTTGGCAAGGCGGATCATGTGTTCCATCGGCGTGTCGAGCGGACGCAGCACGTCGAGTTCCTGCTGTGCGAAGTAGCCGATGTTCAGGCCTTTGCCTTCGCTGATTTCGCCGGCAATCGGCGCCAGCTCGTGCGCCACCGTCTTCACCAGAGTGGACTTGCCTTGGCCGTTGGCGCCGAGAATGCCGATGCGCTGCCCGGCCAGCACGGATCGGTTGATGCCCCGCACGACGACCGTCGGCGGCGTGCCCGGCGGTGCGCCGGTCGGCGCTGCGTAGCCGAAGCTCGCGTCCAGCATCGACAACAGCGGGTTCGGGACGTTGAGCGGCTCCTTGAACTCGAAGTTGAACTCTGCGTCGGCAAGCACTGGTGCGATCTTCTCCATGCGTTCGAGTGCCTTGACCCGGCTCTGCGCCTGCTTCGCCTTCGAGGCCTTGGCCTTGAAACGGTCGATGAATTTCTGCAGGTGGGCGATCTTGTCCGCCTGCCTGGCCATCGCGGCCTGCTGCAACACCAGTTGCTCAGCGCGCATGTCTTCGAACTTGCTGTAGTTGCCGCCATAACGCACGAGCTTGGCGTTGTCGACGTGCACCGTCACCTGCGTCACCGCGTCGAGGAATTCGCGATCGTGGCTGATCACTACCAAGGTTCCTTGATAGCGCTTAAGCCACGCTTCCAGCCAGACCAGCGCGTCGAGGTCGAGGTGATTGGTCGGCTCGTCGAGCAACAGCAAGTCGGACGGGCACATGAGCGCGCGCGCCAGTTGCAGTCGCATGCGCCAGCCGCCGGAGAAACTGTTGACCGGCTGGCTGAGCTGCGCAGCACTGAAGCCAAGGCCCTGGATCAGCGCCTGGGCACGTGCGGGGGCATCATGTGCACCGGCGTCGTGCAGGGCCATGTAGGCGTGCGCCATGCGCATGCCATCGTCGCTGGCCTCAGCGGCGGCTACTTCGGTCTGCGCAGCCAGCAGTACGGTGTCACCCTCGATTACGAAGTCGGTCGCACTCTGCTCGGTCTCCGGCATCTCCTGCGCGACCTGGCCCATCTTCCATGCTGCGGGAATCGAGAACTCGCCGCCGTCTTCGTGCAGCGTGCCGTTGAGAAGGCCGAAGAAGGATGACTTGCCGGCGCCATTGCGGCCGACAAGGCCAATCTTTTCGCCGGGGGTGAAGGTGACGGAGGCGCGGTCGAGTACGACATTGACGCCGCGGCGCAGCGTGAGATTACGGACGGAAATCATAAGGAGCTACTTCGGAGAGGATAGGCATGATAGCCGACCGGACGTACAGGGCTGTCTCTTTTCTGGATGCTCGAGAGAAGAGTCGCTTGCGCTTTGCGGCGCCCTCGGCCACAAAGCGAGGCGGGCACTGGCGCACCGGGCGTTCCGGCTGCAGGGCCAGCGAACAGACGGTGAGTGACGGCTCCTGGCCGATAGCACCAGTTCGATGAAGGTGCCGCCGTGAGGATGTTGGAATTCTCAATGGCAGCTTTCAGGCGGTTCGTGAGAACGCGTACTTCTGGCCACGAAGCGACACTCGCGAGACGTTGACATATGACTGAAATTCGGCGCGTTTCGGTCATTTGACCCATTTGATATCGGCTACCCACTCCGTCTGCGGAATACGCCAGACACGCGCACCGGGTCGAATCTCGGAATGCTGCAGAGATAGGAATCTCAGACGAACGTCCGAACCGCCGCCGCCTCTGGCCAGAATGCCGTCGCGAATGGCTGACGATACGTGCTGAAGCGAGGGCGACCAGCATAACCATCTCGCTTGGGTTGCGTTGCTGATTTCGTATCGTGTAACGGTCGACCACCTTCGTGTTGCAGTCGCCACTGTCAAACAAACCGCTTCAAGATTTCTGCTTTTCCAGCTGCCATCCATGTCGTCCAGTTGTTTGCATCAAAGCCTCTACTGGCATGATGTGCGACTTGGAAACAGGCAAACGGGTTTTCTTTAGCCTCTCCATCGGAATAGCCTGTCCAGACGTTGAGCAATCTGCGCTTGTACGGGCGTGGCATTGCAACGTCGGCCCGTTCTTGCCCCTCTTCCCACCCATCTCTTGTACCGGGCAAATAGCCCCAAAGGTTGAGACCCATAACCAACACGGCATGAGGATTGTGCGTCCGGATAACTTCACTGAATGCGCCACGGGACTCGGTGAATTGCCTCGTCGTTGGACGAACTTGTGCGTTTGGCATGCTCTCACGGACAAAGTTATAGAACGCCACAGTGTTCCAAAATCGTAACCTTGCATCGTAGCCAAGCTGAGGTGAACCGGTCATCAATCTTTCAGCGGCGGTGCAAATGTCATATCGCATTGGATCCCAGCCGTCCTGCCGATCGCCGTTATGCGCTCGAATCATCCATTCGGTTTCACGCGGTTCGTTTTGGCGTAGTCCGTATCCAGATTCACCGAGAATGAGCCAACGGATCTTTTGGTCCTTGTATTGGTTACCGACCCACGGGTGATAACGTACTTCCGATGAATAAATTGCAGCCATAGCGGTCCTCTGGTGACGCAGTTAAATACCAAATTGAAACACCGCTAGACGATGTAGCGAGCAGCCAGTTGTTTTGCGTGTACCGAAAACTCTGCTCGAAGATCATGTGGTTCCCGCACTTCGACACGACTGCCAAAGCCGAGCAGCCACCACCTCAAGGGTTCATCATTTTCCACTGTTGCCGAAACTTCAAAAAGCGTACTGTCGCCTACGGGCTTGATAGTTTGATCGAACGAAAGCGGTGTCTCTCGTAAATGTTCCACCGCTACCGGGTCAAACCACGCGACCAATCGTATAGGTCCCTGCGAGTGATATTGGCCAGCACCTTGAACGTATTGCTGAAAGTCGAACCCTGGCGGAGATTTGCGCGGCTCGGAGAGAACTGTCGTGTTTGTAAGTCGGTGAAGTGCGATTTGCTGAACGTCGGTGTAGTCAAACATGGTGACGATCAGATACTGCACGGGTCCTCGGACAACAAGCCCAAGCGGATTCAACACTACTTCCTTTGCCACATCGCTGCCTTTTGAGCGATATCGGCCCGTGAGGCGGAATTTGCGTGCCAGCGCTTCCTGCGCGTCATTCAGCACTCTCGCATCAATCTTGGGCGCTATAAGAGCAAGCGACGTGGGAATCACTGCAGTTTCCCTGTGCCAATGTTTCCAGCCAGTCTGGGCAACCTACGGTGTTCGATAATCATCGCTGTTCTCATATTGGAAAGGCAGTGTGCTGACGGCAACACCCCTATCCTCGTCCGTGAACGGCGAGCTTGGCCCTGATTGTTTGCTTGATGGAAATCTTTTTGTATTGGGACGTGTCAGCGTCAAGAACGGATCGGGAAGCTGTGGATTGCTTTCTTGATGCTTGCGGCAGCGGATTGCAGTTGACGGGAAAGGGTGATTACTCGGCTATCCGACATGCGGTTGTCCACGGCAGCCACGCTGACCGCCGCAACCGGATTGTCCAGCGTGTCGAGGATCGCGACGCCGACCGCGGTTGTCCCCAGCGTGACCTGGCTGTGAATCAGCGAAAAGCCCTGCCTCTTACAGGCATCGATCGCGTTGCGCAGGGTCTTTTCATGAAGTGCCTTGTACGTGCCATAACGGTGGGTGAGATAGTCGATGGTTTCCTCGCGTTCGTCCTCGGGTATCGCCGAGAGGATGGCGAGGCCGCCCGCGCCGAGTCCGAGCGGGCGACGACTCCCGACCTCCAGCGTCATGACGCGAATCGCCGACGGACCTTCGTAACGGTCTTCGCAGACAGATTCATTGCCGCTGCGGACCGTGAGGTAGACGGTGTCGCCAATCTCTTCTGCAAGCTGCGTCAGGATTGGACGGCACGGTTGCCGCAGATCATAGATTTGGGAGGCTGCGAGCCCGAGTTCGAACGCGAGTGCGCCGAGTGTGTAGCGCTTGTTCGATTCACGCTGGACGACCATGCGCTCCTTGATCAACCGACGTAGGAGCCGATGTACGGTGGAATGGGGTAAGTTGGCCGATTCGGAGATCTGGGTGAGCGCTAGCCCATAGCGGCCGGCGGTTGCGAGAAGTCTCAGCAGCTCGAATGTGCGTTCGATGGAACCGGGGTCTGCGCTCTGTTTCACTGCGGTCCTGGATCGCATGTTCATTGAGTGGAAATGATGGCGTGTGGTGTACGGTCGCGGCGTAGATTGGCAGGTGTCTGAAGTGTCGTCAATCCTTCCAATCGGTGGAATCTAGACTATGAAACTTGCATCGCTGAAAAACGGCACCCGTGACGGTGCTTTGATCGTGGTGTCGCGCGATCTCATGCGCGCCGTGACTGCGGCGGATATTGCCCCGACGTTGCAGGAAGCGATCGAAAACTGGAACGATGTCGAACCGCGCCTCAAGGCACTCTACGAAGCACTCAATGCCGGTACGGCAAGCGGCGCATTTGCCTTTGTCCAGTCGAAGGCTGAGTCGCCGCTGCCGCGCGCCTACCAATGGCTGGATGGCAGTTCGTATCTGAGCCACGTCGAGCTCGTGCGCAAGGCGCGGGGTGTCGAGATGCCGCCGTCGTTTCTTCAGGACCCGCTGATGTATCAGGGCTGCTCGGACTATTTCACGGGGCCGCAGGATCCGGTCTATATCGCGACTGAGGAATGGGGCGCGGACCTCGAGGCCGAGATCGCGGTGATCACCGACGACGTACCGATGTTGGCCACGCCGGAGCAGGCCAAATCGCATATCAAGCTGCTGATGCTGCTCAACGACATCTCGCTGCGCCACGTGATTCCGGCAGAGCTGAACAAGGGCTTTGGTTTCGTGAACGGCAAGGGCGTGACGGCGTTTTCGCCGGTCGCTGTGACGCCGGACGAACTTGGTGCGGCATGGGATGGTTCGAAGATCAGCCTGCCGCTTACGGTGCATATCAACAACGAGAAGCTCGGTGCGCCGCTCGCGGGTGTCGACATGTACTTCAATTTCCCGCAGCTGATCGCGCACGCCGCGAAGACCCGCACGCTGGGTGCTGGCACCGTACTGGGTTCGGGCACGATATCGAATCACGATCGCAGCAACGGTTTTTGCTGCATTTCGGAGAAGCGTGCGCTGGAGACTGTCGAGCACGGCAAGCCGGTCACGCCGTTCTTCCATTTCGGAGATCACGTGCGTGTGGAGATGTTCGATGCGCAGGGCGCCTCGATCTTCGGCACGATCGACAACGAGATCCAGAAATATCAGGGTTGATCGACCCGGGATCGACAAAGAGACCGTATGTCCGCAGACAAAGGGGCATGCGAGTTCGGGGCGCGTGAGATGCCGCCCCGCAACGTGAACAGAGAGTCGCGAGCAAGCAGATGAGTACCCAGACATCGCCGCACGGCCTTATCTACATGAGCGGCCTCGGTAACCAGTTTTCTACTGAAGCTATTCCGGGCGCCTTGCCGGAAGGGCGCAATTCGCCGCAGCGTGCCCCGCATGGCCTGTTTGCCGAATTGCTGTCCGGCGCGGCGTTTACCGCGCCGCGCGTGGAGAATCGGCGCACGTGGATGTACCATGTACTGCCTTCGGCCATGCACGACGCCTATCGGAAAATCGAGCAGCCCGCCTGGGAGTCGGGACCTTTTGGCGAAGTGGATACACCGGCGAACCGCTTCCGCTGGGATCCGTGGCCGGCTCCGACGGCACCGACCGATTTTCTCGACGGTATCGTGACGATCGCGGGCAACGGCAGCCCCGAAGCACAGTCGGGCATAAGCGCGCACGTCTACCGTGCCAACGCCTCGATGACGAACCGCTATCTGCTGAATGCCGACGGGGAAATGCTGATCGTGCCGCAACTCGGCCGGCTGACGATTCGTACCGAGCTGGGCGTGCTCGGCCTTGCGCCGGGCGAAATCGCCGTGGTGCCGCGCGGCCTGCATTTTGCGGTCGATCTGGACGACGGCGAGGCGAGCGGCTATATAGCCGAAAATTGCGGTGCGCCGTTCCGGCTTCCGGAGCTGGGCCCGATCGGCTCGAACGGCCTGGCGAATCATCGGGACTTCCTGACGCCGGTCGCCGCTTATGAGGACGGTCCGCGCGATGTCAAGATCGTGCGCAAGTTCCTCGGCAAATTCTGGGAAGGCATGCAAAACCATTCGCCACTCAACGTCGTTGCGTGGCATGGCAATCTCGCGCCCTACAAATACGATCTGGCCCGGTTCATGGCGATCGGAACGATCTCGTTCGATCATCCGGGTCCCTCGATTTATACGGTGCTGACTTCGCCTTCCACGGTGCCCGGAACTGCAAATTGCGATTTCGTGATCTTCCCACCACGCTGGCTGGTTGCCGAGGACACGTTCCGCCCGCCTTGGTTCCACCGCAATGTGATGAGTGAACTGATGGGTCTCGTGTATGGCGTCTACGATGCCAAGGCCGAGGGGTTTGTGCCGGGTGGCGTGAGCCTGCACAACTGCATGATGCCGCATGGTCCGGATGCAACGACCTTCGACAAGGCCAGCAGCGCGGAACTCAAGCCGCACAAGGTCGACAACGCGCTGGCTTTCATGTTCGAGAGCTGCCACGTATTCAAACTCACGCGCCGCTCACTCGAGGCAGTCAATCGCCAGCTGGCCTACGACACGGTCTGGGACGGTTTTGCAGTGCCCAAGGTTTGAGTCGCCGCGGTCACCGACAGAATCAATTGAACTTTTGCGGTGGGTAAAAGAGTCATGGATACATACGACGCAATCATCTCGGGTTACGGCCCGACCGGCGCAACGGTGGCCAACCTGCTTGCCACGATGGGCATGCGCGTGGCAATAGTCGAGCGCGACAAGGACATCTACGACAAGCCGCGCGCGATCACCGCCGACCACGAGACGCTGCGCGCTTTCCAAGCGGCCGGCCTGGCCGAGAAAATCACGGAAGATACCTGTCCTCATCCCGGCACCGACTTCATCGGTGTCGACGGGCAGGTCATCAAACGTTTCTATCCGCTGCCGGCGCCCGGTCCACTCGGCTGGGAGCCGACCTTTATGTTCTACCAGCCCACCCTCGAGCGTGTGCTGAGAGACGGGGTCAAACGCTTCGAATCGGTCGATGTACTAGTCGAACACACGCTCATTTCTCTGCGCCAGGATGCTGAAGGGGTGGAGGTCGACGTCACTGGTCCGGGTGAGTTGAGCAAGACGCTGCGGGGCAAGTATCTGCTTGCGTGTGACGGCGCACGCAGTGCGGTGCGTAGCCAGATTGAGTCCACCATTTACGATCTTGCATTCGATGAATCGTGGGTGGTGGTCGATGCTGACTTGCATGACGACGTCGTACTGCCCGAACGATGCGTGCAATATTGCCGTCCCGCGCGCCCGGGCACTTACATCGTCGGGCCCGATCGTCTGCGCCGTTGGGAGATCAAGGTACTGCCGGGAGAGGCGCCAGAGTCCTTCAACGACCCGGAGCACCTAGAGCGTGTCCTCTCGACCTTTGTGGACACGAGCGGTGTCAAAGTCAAGCGCGTTGCGATCTACCGCTTCCACGCCGTCGTTGCCGAAAAATGGCGTGAAGGCCGCGTGTTTCTGCTCGGCGATGCGGCTCATCAGATGCCGCCTTTCATGGGACAGGGTTTGTGTGCAGGGGTACGGGATGCCTACAACCTTGCCTGGAAGCTCGACGCGGTGTTATGTGGCAAGGCCGGGGATGCATTGCTCGATACCTATGGGCAGGAGCGCCGCCCGCACGTGCAGACGGTCGTCGAAACCGCCAAATCCTTCGGCTTGATCATCGGCGAACTCGACGAGCAGGCCGCCCGCGAGCGGGATCGTCGTCTTGGCGCGGAGTTGGCGGCCGGTACGGCACAGACGATTCGCCAGTCGTTCATCCCGGGCCTGGAAACCGGTCTGCTGTATCGGGATGTGATCGGTACGCTGAGCACCGGTGCGGGTAAGTTGTTTCCGCAACCATGGGTGAGCAGCGAAGGCGTCGGTCGGATGCGCCTCGACGATCTGGTGCGTGGCAATTTCTATGTCGTCACCCGGGATCGGGCGCTTGCGGCGGCCGCGCGCGATTCGCTCGGCGTGGCTGCATCCTTGAGCGATGTCAAGGTCGTTTGCGTGGTGGACGAGGGGCAGGGCAGCACGAATCTCGAGACAGAACTGATTGCTGTCACCGAGGAGTTGGATCTTGTGGTGCGCTGGCTGACCGAGACGAGAGCCGTGGCGGCAGTGGTTCGTCCCGATGGTTTTGCCTATGGCACGGCGCGGCATCAGGGCGAGTTGAAGGACATGATCGTATCGCTCGGCAGGGCGCTCACGTTTGCACCTCATCCTGAAGAGCGGGCAGCGGCTGTGTGATGACCAGGCCAGAGATCGGCCTGGGACAAACATAAATGCGCGGAGACGAAGCAGATTGATTGCTCGTTCCGCGCACTCGAGCGAGGACGGAGTTGGCCGTGCTGTTCGGCGCTGGTCGCTTATAGCAAGGAGCGGTTGCAACACGAAGGCATCGACGTCGTGGTACCGACCTATCACACGCTTTTCAAGTCGATCTATTTCTTCGACCCGAATGGCCACCGGCTCGAATTCGTGTTTGACGAGGATCGCACGCCAAAAATGCACCTCAGCACGCAGCTTGCGCGCATGGGAGTGAACGTGCTTCAGTGACCGAAAACTGACAGGACGAGGTCGCGTACACATCTTCCTGCATCCGGACACAGCGGAGAGCGTTGGGCACACAGGGGCTTTTTGCGGTGTCTTAAATGAATAGGATTACTATGGAGAACTTTGATTTTGTCGTTGCTGGCTATGGCCGGCCGGCGCCACGATGGCCCATTTGCTCGCGCGCCCGGGGGTACCGCGCGACCGTCATCGACAAAGAGATAGGCATTTTCCCGAGAGGCCGCGTGCAATAACTGCAGATCGCGAGGTGATGCGCATCTTCTCCTGGAGTGCAGCGTGGCGGAGGAAATCGCTGCCGATACCGTTCCCCACCCTGAAACTGACCATATTGTCCTGCAGGGGCAAGTCATCAAGCGTTCCTACCCCATTGCATCGGTACGGCCGCTGACATGGGAGCCGAAGTTCATATTCCTGCAGCCTGAAGTCGAACCAAGTTGCGCAACGGTCAGCCGCGCTATGGCATGAATATCAGCGAGTTTCTGGGCCGTAAGCTCGTCGACTTCGCGCAGGACATCGAGGGTGTCGATTTGCGCTTGAGGTGCATTTCCGACGGCACATGGCCTGTGCTCGGGGCTCGCTATCTGCTCGGCCGCGATGGCGGTAGAAGTAGGGTGCGCCGCCAGACACGCACCGGGATCGAGGAGCTTGCATTCGACGAAGGTTTATCGTTTCGCCGGCATCAAATGCAAGTCTGTCGCTGTCGACCGAGACCTTCGATCTCGGCTTCAATCACGTCCCCCGCCCTCAGGTAGCGGTTGTAGTGCGTGCCATTGCCGGCGGGTGAGCCGGTGCAGATGATGTCGCCTGGCAGCAGGCGCGAATAGCGCGAGATGTATTCGATCTGGCGTTCGATGCCGAACAGCATATCGGCCGTGGACTCGTCCTGCATGACTTGGCCGGAAACGGACAGGCGCATTTTCAGGCGATGCGGGTCGGCCACAAAGGCTTTCGGTACGAAGTAGGGGCCCAGCGGCAGGAAACCGGGCTGTCCCTTCGAGCGCAGCCAATCTGTGCCGAGCATCTTGTAGTCGGTGCGTGGTATCAGGTCCCGCGCTGAGACATCGTTGACAATGCAGTAGCCTGCCACGAAGTTCATCGCGAGTTCGCGCGGAATCTGATAGCCGCTCCGGCCGATGACGACACCCAGCTCCAGCTCCCAGTCGGGTTGGGTGGTCGTGTTTGGCAGTACCAGCGGGTCATACGCACCGGACACTGTGGAAACCGGCTTGGTGAACGCATAGGGTTCACCCGTGGCAGCGCGTTCGTCCATCATGTTCTCGGCCCAGCGGCGCAGACCGGCTTCGTCCAGCCCCGGCGGCCCGATTTTGGCGTCAACCGTCATGTCCACCACATGCTTGCGGTAGTTGGCGCCGGTGCAGAAAATCTGCCGGGGCAGATCGATGGCAGGGTGCACGCGCAGCGCCCCTAGTGCGTGCCACTGTTCGGTCTTGCCGTCGATGGCGAGAGCCAACCGGTTGAGCGCGGCGCAGTGGGTGTTCCAGGTGTCCAGCAAGGCCAGCACCGAGCCAACGTCGGCCAGCGCCGGTGCGTCATGCAGCTTTGCCAGTGTTGCCAGATCTGCCACGCGGTCATCCATGACGAGACCCACGAACTTGTGGCCATCGTGCTCATGCGAGAACGTACCCAATGCATACGGTTTCATTGTGCTTTCCTCAGGAAGGTGTCAAGCAGTGATGTATCGACGACGTCTGAATAGGTGTCCTCGCCGCCCGGCAGGCCTAGGAGGCGACGGTGCTCAATCAGCAGGGCGACGCCCTCGTGGGTCGGTCGCAGCGAATCCGGGTCTTGAATCTGCTGCCGCGCCTGCTCCAGCTCGCACAGCCATCCACCGATGCGCTCACGCGCCGGACTGGCCACGGACATGACGATGCCTTGCCCCGGAAAGGCCGGGTAAGCTTGCTGCACACTGGCGATCTGCATCAACCCGACCTCGGCGGCTTGCGTCGCGAAGGGCTGCCCCAGCAGCGTGGCATCGCCGCGGCCGTCCAGTAGGGCCCTATATCGTTCCGTTACTCCGCCAGCGGGGGTAAAACGGCAGCCGTTTTCATCGATGCCAGCTTCGCGCAACATGGCTCGTAGCGCGATGACAAAACCATTGTCCACTGCGTCGACAAGCAGGTTGGCACCGCGCAGGTTAGCCATGCTCTTGCGGTCTGGAGCGCCGACCAGCGCCAGGGGCGTGGTCCGCTCGACTTGCGCCACCACGCGAAAATCCTTAGATCCCTGGCGTCGATTCCAGCCGATGACGTTGTCCATCGCCGTCACGACAGCATCGACTTCGCCCGCGACCAATGCCTGGAACTGGGCGTCGGAAGAAGGATTGCGGCTGGCCTGGATGACGGTTGCCCGTGGAGCTTGCCCTGCCATCACAGCCAGAGGCAGTGGCACGAACCACATTACGTTGATGCGATTCGACATGTGCTGTTTCCTTCTTGGTACGACGCGCCGCGCGCCGGCTTTAGCAGGAAGTGCGCCAGTGCCGGCAGCAGGATCAGCGCGCCGAGCATGTTCCACAGGAACATGAAGGCCAGCAGCAGACCCATGTCGGCCTGGAACTTGATCGGGCTGGCGACCCAGGTGACTACGCCGATGGCCAGTGTGACGCCGGTGAGCATCACGACTTTGCCGGTGAAGAGCAGGGCGCGGTAGTAGGCTTCTGACAGGCTCTTGCCCTCGCGCAGCTGGGCCAGCGTCACCGACAGGATGTAGAGTGCGTAGTCGATACCGATGCCCACACCCAGAGCGATCACAGGTAACGTGGCGACCTTCACACCCATGCCGAGAGCCACCATCAGCGCCTCGGCAAGCACGGAAGTCAGCATCAATGGCAGCACCGCCACCACCACCGCGCGCCACGAACGGAAAGTGATGAAGGACAGCACCACTACCGCGCCGTACACGAGGTACAGCATCTTGCGCCAGGCATCCTTGACCGCGATGTTGGTCGCCGCCTCAATGCCTGCGGTGCCGGCGGCCAGCAGGAACTGCACATCCTTGGTGTTGTTCTCGTGGGCGAAGGTCTCAACGTGCTCAACCACGCGGTTCAGCGTGTCGGCCTTGTGGTCGTGAAGGTAGACGTACAGGGTGAGGAGGCCGCAGCTATCGTTGTAGAGGCCGCGCGGCGCGCCGGCCGTGACGGTGTTGAGCATGTCCTGGTTGGGCAGGAACTCGTACCACTTTGGATTGCCTTCGGTCAGGCCGACCAGCATGCGGCGGTTCAGAAGTGCAAGCGAATTGGTGTCTTCTACGCCGTTAAGCTGGCGCAGTTGCCATTCCAGCGCGTCGATCTTGTTGAGCGTATCGTATTTGGCGCACGCGCCTTCCGGCGTCTTGACCATGACCGCCAGCACGTCGCTGGAGGCACCGTAGCTCCGGTTCATGAAGCTCACATCGCGGTTGTAGCGACTGTCTGCGCGCAGCTCGGGCGCTCCAGGATCGAGGTCGCCGATCTTGAGATGGGCACCAACGGCCAGGCCCGTGATGCTCATGACCACTGCCGTGGCGACTGCGATGGAAGCCCACTTGCGCTGGGTGAACCGGTCCAGGAAGGCCCATACCGCATGCTTGTCCTCGCCGGCGGCGTCGGCGGTTTCGGCACGCAGGCTGCGCGCGGCGGCCTTGGCGCTGACGCCGGTGTAGGACAGCATGACCGGTAGCAGGATCAGGTTGGTGAAAATCAGCGCGGCCACGCCGAGCGAAGCGGCGATGGCCAGTTCGCGGATGACCTGGATGTCGATGACCAGCAGCACGGCGAAGCCCACCGCGTCGGCCAGCAGCGCAGTCAGGCCCGCAAGGAACAGGCGGCGGAAGGTAAAGCGCGCCGCCACCAGTTTGTCCATGCCGCGCCCGACGTCCTGCATGATGCCGTTCATCTTTTGCGCACCGTGGCTCATGCCGATGGCGAACACGAGGAAGGGTACGAGGATGGAATAGGGGTCGAGCGTGTAGCCGAGCGTTGGCAGCAAGCCGAGCTGCCACACCACGGCGACCAGCGAAGCCGCAACGACCAGCAGAGTAGAGCGGATGCAGCGCGTGTACCAGAAGACCATGATTGCCGCGATCGCTACCGCTAATGCGAAGAACATCAGCACCGCGTGCACGCCGTCGATGAGATCGCCCACCAGCTTGGCAAAGCCGGTGATGTGCACCTTCAGGCCCTGCTGCTCATATTTCGCGCGTAGGGTGTCGAGTTTTTCGGAGAAGGCGGCGTAGCTCAGCGGCTGGCCGTCGGGCGTGCGGGCCAGTAGTGGCACGAAGATGACGGTGGACCGCGAATCGAGGGAAACGATCTGGCCAATCTCGCCAGAGCGGGCGATGTTTGCCTCGAGCGCCACTAGGTTTTTCGCCGTCCCGCTGTAGCCGTCGGGTATGACGGGGCCACCTTCGAGGCCGTCCTCGGTCACGCCGACCCAGCGGGTCGAAGGCGTCCACAGCGATTTCATCTTCATCCGGTCGACGCCGGGCAGCAGGAAGATCTCGTCCGAAAGACCGCGCAGCGCTCGCAGATAGTTGGCGTCGTAGATGGTGCCATTGGGGTTCTCCACGGCGATGCGCACTGCATTGCCGAGCCCCGTGAGTTCGTTCTGGTAGCTCAGGTAGTTCTGGATATAGGGGTGGTGGGACGGGATGGTCTTTTCGAAGCTGGCGTTCAGATGCAGCTTGGCGGCCTGCCAGCCCAGTAGCACGGTGACGATGGCGCACAGTATCACCACGACCAGACGGTGGTTGAACAGTGCTCGTTCTATGAGCGAGCCCGAGCGCGGATCGAAGGTGCCGACTTTGTCCATGGCGATGGGGGGACCAGACTTCATTTCTGGCCTCCATTGGGGGCATGGACGATTCCCCGAACGCTGAGCGTTAGCAGCGAACCGTCGCGCTCACGGAAAACGCCGGTCAGAGATGGCAACGGGGTTCTGTTCAGTGCAACGAGAGCGCCTTCGCTTTCACTGAGCACCATCCCTGCCTGGTCCACCAGCACCAGCGATCCGTCGGGACGCAGGGCCGAGCCCGTGATGGACGCGGCGTCTGGCGCCGTGATTTGCTTCCAGCTCGCGCCGGCATCCAGGGAGCGCAGCATATTGCCGCGCAGTCCGGCCACCACGATTTCGTGGTCGGAGGGAAGCTCGGCAGTGAAGAAGCTGCCACTATAAGGGGGCTTGATTGCCGCGAAAGTCTGGCCACCGTCTTTTGACAGTCGCACCAATCCCTGTTCGCCGCACACGAGAATGCGTTCGCCGTGGCGGCGAATCGCATACAGGTGCAGGCCACGAGAGTTGTCCAGGCGGTCCGCCCAAGACGTCCAATTCTGCCCGCCATCCGTGGTGGAGTAGGCCATGCCGTAGGCGCCGATGACGATTACGCGCCGTGCGTCCAGCACTAGCAGGTCGAGCAGGGGCTTGTCGGGGCCGTCGGCCTCCAGGCGCTCGGCGTCTCGCAGGGCTGCAGCGTTGCCATTTGTCTGGGCAGCGGCGAGGGAAATCTGCGCGGCCTGACGGCCGTCGAGCACGCGTGTCCAAGTCTCGCCACCGTCGGCGGTGGCGAGCACAGTGCCACTGTGACCGACCGCATAGCCATGTTTATTATCGGCGAAGTGAACCGCAGTTAGCGTTACGCTGACGGGCACCGACACCTGGCGCCATGTTGCGGCATCGTTGTCAGACACCACCACGATGCCGCGCTCGCCCACCGCGACCAGACGGTTGCCCGCCTGCGCGATGCCGAGTAGTACCGACTGCGCTGCCCGCTGCGAGATGACAGCGGGGCGATCAAGCGCCGGGCCGATCGGCGTGGCGGACCAGGCCGCGCTAACGCCGAATGCGCCGAAGCAGGCGGCAAGCAGAGCTCGCGCGTGCCACCGGGTGGGGTTATAAAACATGACATTGTCTCCTGCTTGTTAGATCTTGGTGATATCAAATCGATACGAGTCGTATTAGAATATAGGCGAACCATGTACGCGTCAAACCTATGGGACGGTTCTTCGGGTATGCCCGGACATGAATAACGAGGCGTTTTGACGAGTACCATCCCGCCGCTATGGAGAAAGCTATTGACCTCGAGCATCACCGTCGCTAAGACGAGCTCCGCTCGGAACACGCGATCGCCGGGACGTACGCGCAGTGAAGCCGCGCGCGTCGCTATCCTGAACGCCACCTTGAGCTTGCTCGAAACGCATTCGTTGCAGCAGATCACTATCGAGGCAATCGCCAAGGAAGCAGGCGTTGGAAAGGCGACCATCTATCGCTGGTGGCCCTCCAAGGCGGCCGTAGTGATCGAGGCCTTCGTGCAGAACCACATCGTGCAGACGCACATGCCGAGAGGGGGCAGTTGCCGAGAGGCTATCACCGTGCATCTCCATCGCATGGTGGAACAGTATGGCGGGCGGGGCGGCCGGCTAGTCGCTCAGATACTGGCCGAAGGGCAGTCGGATCCGGAGGTTCTTCGTGAATTCCGCGAGCGATTCTTCTACGGCCGTCGCGCCATGGTTCGCGAAGTCATCGAAGAAGGGCGTCGCAACGGCGAATTCCGTACTGATATGGACTCAGAGTTCCTCATGGACATTGTGTACTCGCCCGTTTATTTCCGGCTCGTCATGGGGCACCTCCCGCTGAGTCGGGAGTTCGCTGATGAACTAGCCGAAAGCGCAATGGTCGTTTTGTGCCCACCTGCGCAGTCACATTGCTGATTTTTCCAATACATCTATAAGGAGGAGAGCTTTTCATGCGCAAGCATTTGATCGTCGCCGCACTGGCGGTCGCCGCGGGGCCGAGCTGGGCAGGCTGCAACCAGGTCGTCAAGGCTAACGATGCCATGCAATTCGACGTGAAGGAGATCACGGTCGACAAGGCCTGCAAGCGGTTCACCGTCACCCTCGAGCATACGGGAAAACTGCCTCGGACCGCCATGGGCCACAATTGGGTGCTGACCAGGGAGGCGGATTTCCAGCGTGTGGTGACGGCCGGCATGTCTACTGGCGCAGCCAGGGATTACGTGCCGGACGATGCTGCCGTAGTTGCTCATACCAAGGTGATCGGAGGAGGTGAGTCCGCCACCGTTTCCTTCGATGTGACTAGGTTGGCGGCGGGTCAGGGCTACACTTTTTTCTGCTCCTTCCCCGGCCATTCGGCCATGATGAAAGGCGCGCTCAAGCTCGGCTCGTAAGTCGTCGCCCCATGTAATGCCTTGCTCCGTCGAGCGAGGAAGTTTCTTGCACCGGTCAAGCCAGCCTTCGGCCGGTAGAGAGCGCATCTTGCATTAAATGAATTGACAGTGGTCTCTTCTCTGCGTAGTCTTTTTGCGAAACGAGACGTATAGGTTCGTTAATAGAGAAGTCTACGTGAAATCCTGGGCGCGCGCGAATTTCAAAGTCATGTAACAACCCGCCGCCTCGCTAAACCTTCTAACAAGGAGACGTGAATGAAGTTCGGACGAATTTCCCGAGAGAGTCCTGACGGCGCGATCGCCCGTTTGGTCGTCGTTGAACCCGAGAAAGGGCGCGTGATTGATCTGGCTCGTGCCGGCGTGTTGCACGCGATGGGCAAGCGCCACGCGACGCAGGCCGCCGCGACGCGCCTAGCCCGGGCCCAATTCCCAGGTAGCATGGCCCAGGCGCTGGGTGCGAGCGACATCCTGGTCGAGACTGCCACCGAAGTGATTCAGGGAAGCTATGGCGAAGATGCCTCACTCGATATCAAGGACGTCACCTGGCTGGCGGCTTCCGATCCTCCGGTGCTGCGCGATGGCCTGACTTTCGTCGGTCACATTAAGGGCTGGCACGAGCGCATGAATCGGGAGGTGCCAGATAGCATGTTGCGCATCCCCGGCTTCACAAAGAACTCGTCCAGCACCGTCATCGGACACAACTCGGTCGTGCCATGGCCTGGCTACATCAAGAACAAGATGGACTACGAACTCGAACTGGGCTACGTAATCGGTCGCGAGGGCGGCAGCGTGCGTCCCGAGGATGCGATGAAGTACGTCTTCGGCATCACCCTGTACAACGACTTCAGCGGTCGCGAGCTGCAGCACGACGAACTGCCGATCGGTATGGGCAGCACCAAAAGCAAGGACTTCGCGCATGCGATCGGTCCGTGGATCACCACCTTGGACGAATTCAAGGATCTGGACGCCATTTCGATGGAAGTGCGCGTCAATGGTGAAACTTGGAGCAAGGGCAATAGCGGCGGCAAGCTGTGGACGGTGGCCGAATTGGTCGCATATGTCTCGCTGGGCGAGAAGATCTTGCCGGGCGACGTGATCGGTTCGGGCACGATGGGCCGTGGTTCGGCGCTGGAATTGGGTCGCGAGCTGAAGCCGGGCGATGTTGTCGAACTGGAAGCTGGTGGCGTCGGCGTGCTGCGCACCACCATGGGCCAGCCGATCGACGGATTGTGGTGGCCCGAGCGCCGCAAGCCCTTCATGTAATTCGTGGGGCCCACGTGAGCGAACTGATAGACAATCCGACACGGGCCCATGTCGCGGCGGCGGTGATCGCTGGCCGTCGCGACGTTCTGCTCGATACTAACCCCGCCTCGGCGAGCTTGGGTGCGGTGCTGCGCGAAGGCAAGCCGGGTGAACTGCGCTTGGGCTTTGTCGCGCCACGAGAGAGCACGCAGGGCAACGGCGTGGTCAGTGGCGGCACGCTGGCCAGCATGCTGGACTTGGCCATGGCCATGGCCCTGCTGTCGGTGCTGCCGCCGGGCCGCGTTTGCGCCACGATCAATCTGTCCGTCAACATGATGGCGGCGGCCAAGGTCGGGCCGCTGGTGGCCACAGCCAGTGTTGAGCGCCTCGGGCGCACTGTGGGTTTTGCCCGCGCTTCGTTGTTCGACGCCAGCGGCGAACACCTGCTGGCTAGCGCGACTTCGGCCTTGTCTGTGTTTGACGAGCGTCCGGCGCCATCAGCCGCATGACGTTGTCGCAATGGGCGTGGGCGAACTCTTGAGTCAGTGGCGAATGCGCCGTGAGCAGCTGGAAATAGATGGGCGCAAAGAGCTGCTCCAGTTGGAACTCGGCCGGAACGTCGTCGCGGAACTCGCCGAGCCGGCGTGCTTCGAGGACGAGTTCCAAGGCCATGGCGCGCCTCCCATACCAAAAGCGTTCACGGAATTCGCGCAGCACGTCAGGATCGCTCTGTCCTTCGGCGATGATCTGGGACACGATGCGGCCTTCCGGGCCCGCATATTCCTTGATCAGCAGCTGCATGACTTGGGCCAGGGCCTCGCGGGGTTTCATACCCTTGGGCGCCGCGACGCGGCTGACATGGTTAATCAAGAAGGCTTCGATTACCACCGCCGCCTTGGTAGGCCACCAGCGATAGATGGTGGCCTTTCCGACACCAGCCTCGCGTGCGATGGCCTCAATCGAGACTTGCTGCAGCGGCTGCGTTTCCAGCAGTTTCAGCGTGGCGTTCAGAATCGCCAGGCGTGAGGCGGTGCTTCGTGTGCGCCCTGGAGAGCGTTGTGCTGCTTGCGTCACGGGTCCCCTCGATGATTGACGAAGATGCCGCGCTATTTTACAGGGGCAGGCGGTTGTTCGGTCATTCCGCTGGATATTCCCGCGTAAAATTACGCGCCCCGACGCATTTCCTTTTGTGTTCGGCGATGACGCGCATTCCGAAGTGGTGGGCCTACTTTCGGCCGATCGCGCGTATGTGGTTTTTCCCGATGTAAATTTGAAACGAGTCGTATAGTATCGCAAATTGAAGTATCAAAATTCAGGGCCATAAATATGGAGACAATCATGAACAGACCTGTGGACAGCTCAAAAAGCTGGATCTCCCTTGTGTTGTGCCACTGCTCGGGGTTGATCGACCTCGTTGCCATGCCGGTGTGGATCGGCATTGTCCTGATCGGCATGTATGGGTTGAGCCCGCAACGTGCGGGTGCCCTGGTTTCGTGCTTCCTCGGCGCAGCGGTAATCAGTAGTGCGATAGTTTCTCCGCGCGTCAACCGCATACGGGGCGCGCTAGCGGTGCCACTGGGCTACGGCGTGGCCGCCGCGGCGTTCATCGGTTTGGCCACGACTCGCGACTACAACACGATGGTCACACTGCATCTCGTCGGTGGCTTGGGTGTCGGCGTAGGGCTTTCGATGGCGCACGCCGCCATGGGAGCCAGTTCCAGCCCGCACCGCCTGATCGCCGTCGCTTTCCTGGTCTTGACCCTGGTGTCATTGGGGTTCTTGGGAGGTGTGTCCAAGCTGGTGGTGGTGTACGGCGGCCCTGCGCTGTTTCTGGCCTTGGGCAGCATGATGCTGATGACCGCATTGTTCGCGCTCATCGGCTTCCCGTCTCGTCGGCCCGGCATCTCGCACCCGAATGCGTCGGTTCACCATGGCAAGCTGCCGCGAGTGGTGTGGCTCGCCATGATCGGTACCAGCTTCGCGCTGCTGAATCATTCGATGATGTTTGGTTTCGTCGAGCGTGTCGGCGATTCCCACGGGTTCAGCCGCGCGCAGCTTATGAACACTATGCTGGCGATTGGTCTGGTTAATCTTTCCCCTGGCATTCTCGCCACCTATTTCGAGAAAAAGATCTCTCCTAAGGTCGTCATCGTGTTCGGCCCGGCGCTACACGCCGTGCTGTGCCTGATGCTGACACAAACGACGGTCTATGGCGTCTATACAGTGGGAGCATGCCTGTTCCCCGTGGTGATGACCTTCACGCACACCTTCATTTTCGCGTACCTGGCGCGCTTGGACCCTTCTGGCCGTGCGGTTGGCGCCACTCCAGTGATGCTGATGACCGGCTCTGCCATCGGCCCGTTCCTGGGCGGTGCGGTGGCGCAGCGCTTCGGCTACGAGAGTCTGGGCTGGATAGTGGTCGCGCTCGCAGTGGTCAGCGTGGGCTTCTTCCTGGCAACAGTGCGTGGTGAATCGCGCGGAACCAGCGGCCAGCCAAGGGTCGCATAGTTGCCAAATTGTGGCAGTCGCAAGTCCCGGCGCTACATCGACCGATGCGATGTACAGCCGGATGCGCTTGCGATTTATGCCGCAGCTGTTTTTGTGCTATTTGTTCGCATCCATTGATCGGGTCAACATCGTTTTCGCGCAACTGCAGATGAAGCAGTCGCTGGGCATCACGGACGCTCAGTACTGTCTAGCCGCTGGGACCTTTCATTGGATATGAGATCTTTGAAGTGCCCAGCACCGTGTCGTTTCGCTGCGTTGGCGCGCGCGAGACCTTCCCGCGCATCATGATTGTAAGCCTGTGCTTGACAGCACTGCGTTCGTCACTCGGTCCTGGCAGTTGTGCAGACCGCGTTTCTTGCTGGGCGCGTTCGAGGCGGGCTTCTTCCCGGGCGTAATGTTGAACCTCACTTACTGGCTTCCTCGCACCAACCGAGGCGCTACGTGGGGTTTCTTCCTCACGGCTTCTCAGTCGCCGTGGTTGACGCCAGTGTGTGGCGCGATCATGGAATGGTTGAGCGAAGGACCACGCCTACAGGGATGACAACGCCTATTCTTGTTGCTGGGACTGCCGACCTGCGGACTGGGTGTGCTGTGCTTCTTTTGCCTTGATGATCGCCCGTCGCACGGGAAACGGCGTTCTGAGGAAGAGCTCGTTCTGATTGAAGAGTACATCGCGGCTGAAGAGCGTGAGCGTCACCTCAACATCAACGCGTCGCCGAAGAGCAGCACATTCTAAGACGCACAGGTCTATCCGCTGAACTTTATCTATTTCGCGCGGGCGGCAACCTGCTACGCTATCCGTTTCTGGCTTCTGGCCTTGATTCTCAGCATTGGCGTGAGCGACTTTTCCCCCATCGGTTGGTTCGCGTTCGTTCCGGCAGCGCTGGCGGCGCTGGCCCGCGTGCTCGTCAGTCGTAGTTCTGATCAGCGGCGCGAACGGAGAAATCACCTCTTGCTTTGTGTCGTTGCCGCCGCGGTTGGCTTGGGCGCCGCTGCAATCACCGAGTCATTGCCTGGACTGATCTTCGCCATTAGCGTGCCACGATTGGCGCGTGTTCGGGATAAGGCGGTACCGGTCCATACCGCCGACCTTCCTGAAGTTGGCTTGCTCTCGGTGGCGCGGCGATGTGCGAGGTGGATGCTGGACAAGCGTGCCTATCGGTACGATAGGCACGGAAGCATCATGGATTGATTGCTGGTATCAAAAAAGGACGCTGACATAGCGTCCTTCTTCTATGCGCAGAGGCACAACCTTCAGCGCTTGACCCTGACAGGGCCCCAGTACGCATAAACCATCTTCGAGCGTGAAGCGCGCGCCGTGGCCGTGGCAAATGATGTGCTCGGCCTTGCTATCCAGGTATGCATGTTTGCGCCAGGGCATCGACGCTCCCGGCCAATGCGGGCAGGAATTGCGGTAGGCGCGCAGCAGGTCGCCGCAGCGGACGATGAAAAGGTCGTCGGTGCCACGACACTGGAGATCAAAACCTCGCGCCCCTGGCTGGGGCAGCTCGTTCAATTGGCAGAGCCGGGTCCAGGCGGGGCGTCGGAGGTGACCGCTTGCATTCAGCACTCAGGGTTGACCGTCGGGGCCATTTGGCGCCCATGTTTCGCGCCAGTTAAAGAGGAAGATCTGCGAACGATCGGCTTTGGCATCCTCCACGCGCGGCACCCAGCTGTCGTCATGCAGATCCATGTCAGCGTCATACTCGATGTGGCAGCCAAATGGGGAATTGAAGTACCAGAACCAGTTGCTGCCCATGACGTGACGGCCCGGTCCCCAGTATGATTCATATCCCTTGCGTTGCATGTTCTGGCCAGCCAGCAGCACCTCGGTGGGGCCGCCCATGTGGAAGGTGAAGTGCTCGCAGCCCAGCATGTGGGGCGGCGTCTGGATGAGGAACATCGTGTGGTGGTCGACGCAGCCGGCCGGGCGCAGGAACGGGCCCATGCCGACGAAGCGGTCGGACAGGCGGAACCCCAGGCGCTTGATGTAAAAGGATTCGGCCTTGTCAGTGTCGGGCACAAAATAGACGACGTGTGACAGGGTCCGAGGCTTCGGCGGCGGCGCATTGAGGCTGCTGTTGACCCCGTTGACATTGAAGCCGCGTTGCGGGGTGCCGGGCGCGTTGACCTGTTCGCCCGGCAGGTCCAGTTTGCGCCGCACCGTGACTTGGAAACCTAGAGTGAAGCCCATGTCGTCGACGGACTCTATCGAGCCGTCCGTCAGGGTCTTCACTTCGCGGTCCCTGGCTAGTTCCCTAGCGATGGTGTCGAGTGTGGCGTTGTCGGTCACTCCGTAGATCGTTTTGCGCAGCTGGTTAGAGGTCGATTGGGTCCACTTGGGCAGGCCAGGGTCGTCGGTGTGACGAATGATGACGCCGGTGCCATCGAGCGCCGTGAACAGGCCGTTGCCCCGATCTTCCAGGCCATAGTCTGTCAGGAACTGCGAGCCGGCCGCGAGGTCGTCAACCGCAAAAACCAGGTAGTCGGGTCCGATGATATTCATTTCGTGTCCTTTGTGTGGTGATTCACAGCGGCTCGCCGGGCACCAGGTCCAGCAGCACAAAAGCCATGCGGCAGGGCTTGTCGGAGCGGTTGGACCAGCTATGGTTGGTAGCGCGCTGGATGAGGATGTCGCCCTGGCGCATCAGCACCTCGCCTTCGTCCATCATGGCGTAGACCTCGCCTTCCAGCACGATGGCGTAGTCTAGGGACTCGGTCTTGTGAAACCAGAAGTGGCGCGGCTTGTTGTTGTCGCGCACACCCGACTCGTCGAGGAACTTCAGCAGCTCTTCCTGGTTGTAGAACGAGTCCGGAGCGAAGTCGGCTACCCGCAGGATGGAGCCGCGGGGCGAGTGGAACGGGAACTTATGCCCCTGAGGCGCCGGCTCGTCGCCAGTCGCCCGCGCTTCGCCTGTGGCCCAGAGCACATGAGCGGCGGGGCGGCCGGGTTCCCAGAACACGTTGGGCGCGTCGCCGTCGGACTGTATATATGACTGGCCCTGAGCGTTGGTGCCGGTTACGATGCGGCGCACCGGGCGATATTCGAGCTGGCGCAGGCCTTCTTTCTTTTCCGTTGTTTCCATGGTGATACTCATGTTGTTGTGTGGGTTAGCGCACGCTCTCGCCAGCCATGTTCTCTGGCGCGAAAAAGGATTCCGGATAGCGGGTCGTGTTGATCTTGTATTGCATCTTCTGCTCGGCACCGAGCTCCATGGCGACATAGCTGCCGGCCGACAGGTCGTAGGCGCCGAAGCCGAAGGCGATCTCGCCGGGTACGTCGGGCATGGCGACCGGGGTCGAGTAAGCCATTCGCCACAGCTTGTCGTTGGCGTCGTAGCGGTCGGCCAGCACAGCCAGCCAGGTGTCCTCGTCGACGTAGTAGAGCGACTTCTTCGAGGTATGGCGCTGGCCCGGCTTCAGCGTCGCTTCCACCACCCAGACACGGTGCAGCTCCCAGCGGATGTAATCGGGATTGAGATGATGCGGGCCGAGAATATCGCTGTCCTTTGGGGCCGTCAGCACGCGGTTGGAGTTGTAGGGGATGTACATCTCCTTTTTGCCGATCAGTTTCCAGTCGAAGCGGTCCATGCGGCCGTTGAAGGTTTCGATCTCGTCGAATGACAAGACACCAGCGGCGGCCGGGGTTGGAGTGTCACAGCAGGCGTTCGGCAGCTTGCGCACGCGTCGCTGCCCCACCAGGTAGACCCAGGTGTTGGTGTTGGATTCGTCTATGGTCTGATGGCCGACGATGGCTTCGCCTGCGCGGATGGCCGGGCCGTGCGTGTCCAGGCGCACCATCCAGTAGTCGTCGCCGAGTTTGTCAGACGGTCCGTCTTTGAAGTAATAGGGCGTGTTGTTCTGCTGAGTGATGTCGGAAAGCAACACAGCCTTGCCGTCGGACGTGACCTGCCAGTTGTGTGCGTTCTTGACCCACGACTCGCTGCGCCAGCGCAGTTTGTGATTGAGCATGACTTCCGCACCGTTCTTGGGGATAGGGAACGGAATACCGCCATACGCGCCGTTGGGAACCGGCCCTGCGCTGGAGTCAGTAAGCGTCACTCGCGTGGCGTTCTGGAAGGTATTGTCGTAGACGTACTGCGGCGCGGCGGCGGAGCGGTGCGTTGGGTAAACGTCGAGGCGGAAAGTGTCGGGGTATTTCTGCAGCAGCGCTTTCACGCCCTCTGTTAGTTTGTCGGCATATTCGTTCATGTTCTTCGCCGTGATCTGCAGGATGGGCTTTTCATTGGCGAAGGGGTCAGGGCGGCGGTCACCGTTCTTGAAGCCGGGCGTGGGCGTGGTCAGGCCGCCGGTCCACGCGGGGATCGTTCCTTCCTTGTTGCCGGCCTTTTCGGCGCCGAATGGGGTAAGGTTGCTTTTCAGGTGGGCGGCTTCGTCGGCAGTAACGCTGGCTTGGGTGGGGGCGATTACGGCCAGGGCTGAAAGCACCGTGGCGGCGCGGGCGAGTTTCTGGAATTTCATGAATTGCTCCTCTCTTGCCTTTTTTGGATCAGAAAGTAGTGCTAACGGACAACGAGACGAAGTCACGATCCTTCATGAACTGTCCGTAGGTGAAGGTCGGGGGGAAGCCGGTCATCTCATTGGCGGCTGGCCCGTAGAAGTGCGTGTAGGCCAGGCTGAAGTGCCACTGGTCGAGGTAGGTGCCGTTCACGCCGATGGTCATGTCGCCGCCGTTTGTTGCGGGCAGCGAGGGGCCCAAGGCTTGCGAACGTGAGCCGCGGGGGCTCCAGCCGAGGCCAAGGGGCACGCTGATGTCCAGGCCCGGCAGCACCTGTCGGTAGGTTGGCTCCAGCACCATGCGGAATGCCCAGGCGTCGCGCGTGGAGTTGGGATCGAGCGCCTGGGGATTCTTCGTCACCGACAGCACGCGGTTCCACATGACTTCGGCGGTCAGCGAGGCTTCACGGGCGAGAGGCGATGAAGGCAGGGTCCAGAGCGTACTGGCGTTCATGTGCGCGGTGCGCCCCACGGCATAGGCGGGGTTGCCGCTGTTGTTGTTGGCCGCCGTGCCGGTCAGCGCCGACACGTCATTGGCGCCGGAGGAGGCCAGATCCTGGTTATTGCGGATCGATGCCTCGATTGCCAACTGGATGTCGCCGAAGGTGTGCGAGGCACTGGCGCCCAACGCGGTGATGCCCTGCTGGTAGACCAGGTGGTAGTTGGTTGGCACGCCGCCGAGCCCGATGTCATTGACTACCTGCGGGCTCTTGTCGTTGAAGCGTACGAAGTACAGGCCGAAGTCGGTTTCAAGCGCCGAGAAGCGCAGTTCCAGGCCGCCCTGGCCGCTGTTCTTCGCGTCCTGGTCCTGGCCCCGAAGCAACGGGTTGGGAGCGCCGGGAATGTACATGCCTTCGCCACCCGCGGGCATGAAATCCAGGCCAGAGAAATAGCTACCGGCTGGGGGCAGGCGGTTGGCTTCCCAGGTGAACTGGTAGAAGGCCCCCACCGAAACGGCGGGGGTTAGTTGCCACTGCGCCGATAGTTGCGGCACGGGCAGTATGGCTTCCTTAAACTGTGTGCTGGGCACGGAGGCCAGCTTGATGACGTCGACGGGGGCCATGGTACCGGCGATGGCGTTGCTGCCGAAGAACAGACTTTCGCCCCACAGTACCGAGTGCTGGCCGGCGCGCACGTTCAGGCGCGTGCTGCCAATGTCGAATCCGCCGAATACGAAGGCGTCCAGCAACTCAACGTCGCGGCCTTCCAGGGTGCGGGTCGTGGGGTTGAAGGTGTTATAGGCGCCAGAGAAGCGGTTGGCGGTACCCGGAGAGTTGTTGTCGTTATACGTGTTGTAGACGCTGTCGTACCAGGCCGCGCCGCTGACGCGGAAGCCATAACGCTGGGCATAGACCACATCGAGTTCGCTCAGCCAGTCCACGCGGTTGGAGATCAGACCCGGGTTGAAGTTGCGATTGCCATCATCCGTATTGGCGGAGAATGCGTTGCCAGTGAGCAGCGAGTTGCTCTGACCTTCCACGCGGAAGGCATTGCTGTATTTCAGCGTGTTGTCCCAGCGGACGGAAAGATCGTCATTGCCAGTGTTGATATCGAAAGCATGCGCCTGGGGAGTGGCGCAGACCGCCGCCGCCAATGCCAGCATGCTCATGCGATGATTGGGTTTCTTGCAGTGTTCCACCGTTTGTCTCCTCTCCCGCGTTGTGTTGTGTGTTTTGGTGTCCTAAATTGGCTCGCCGAGAAATTTGTAAGTGTCCAACAGCAACGATGCGGTTCTCTGCGCGTTGCCGACCGGGTCTTCGCGTTCCCAACGGGAAATCTGGAACGACGCCTCCCAGACGCGTTTGACGCGCGGGATGCGGCGGTTGCTGTAGGCCTCAAGTGCCTGCGCGGCCGTGCCCGGGGCGCCTAGGCACTCAGCAAGCACCACGGCGTCTTCGATAGCCATGCCGCCGCCCGAGGTCAGTTGGGGCGTCGGCGAGTGTGCGGCGTCGCCCAACAGCACCACGCGGCCCTTATGCCACCATGGGCCGGGCATCAAGCGGGCGTCAAAGGGGCGGAACAGGACCTGCTTGGGTTGGGTCAGTTGCTCGACCGCCTGGCGAATGAGTGGCGCGGTGTAGTCGGCCAGACGGTCCTTCAGCAGCACGTCCAGCTTGTCCTCCGGCATGTGCAGCGGCTTGTCGCTGTTTTCCAGGATGAACAGATAGCAACCGTCTGTGGACGTCGGGATTGCGCCGACACCAGCGCCCTTGTGGCGGAACAGCCAGAAACCGTCGTGCTCAGGTAGGCGGGGCGCCGAGAAGCGCCAGCAGCTCTGGCCGACAAACTCGGCGTCGTACTGGGCACCGAACACCTTATGGCGGATCCTGGAATAGGCGCCGTCGGCCCCCACCACGACGTCGTATTCACCGAGCGCACCGTTGCTCAAGGTGACCTTGACGCGGTCGCCCAGGTCTTCTAGCTCGGTCACGGTGGTGCCATATTCGATCTTCGCGCCGGCTTCGACGGCGGCGCTCTCGAGCACATACGCCAGGTCAGGACGCTTGATGCCGATACCGGGGGGCGTTGGGTTCTCGCTGATCTGGTTGCCGGTGGCATCGAACTGACGGAAATGATCGATTTGCTGCCCGTATGCTAGGCAGGACTCCGCCAGCTCGACTTGGCTCATCGCACGCATAGTGTTGTGCAACAGGCAGATGCCTGTGCCGGCGACCGAGCTTTTTGGCGCGATATCCACGCAGTGCGTCTTGATCCCGGCGCGAGCCAGGGTATAGGCGGTCATGGCGCCGCCGATGCCGGCGCCCACGATCAGGACGCTTTTCACGTCTGACATGATTCCTGTCTCCAGTAGTTTTTTGATTGGAAGATGGCTTAGAAGGCGACTTCGTTCTTGCCTTTAAGCTGCAGTAACTGCCGCACTTCGTCGGGCTTGGCGATCTCCAGGCCTAGCTCGGTCAGGATGTTGCGGATCTTGCGGACCTGCTCGGCGTTGGACTGCGCCAGTTCGCCCCGGCCGATGTAGAGGCTGTCCTCCAGGCCGACACGCACGTTGCCGCCGAGAATCGCCGACATGGTTGCTAGCGGCATCTGGCTCTTGCCCGCGGCGAGAATGGACCAGTGGTAGTCGTTGCCGAACAAGCGGTCGGCCGTGCGTTTCTGGTGCATCAGGTCTTCGGGGTGGGCGCCTTGCGCGCCACGCAGGCCGAACACGCTCTGAACGAACAGCGGCGGCTTTATTAGGCCGCGTTCCAAGAAGTACGCCAGCGTGTACAGGTGGCCGACGTCATAGCATTCGAACTCGAATCGGGTGCCACCCGTCTCGCCGATGTTGGCGAGGATCCATTCGATGTCCTCATAAGTGTTGCGAAATATCATTCCGCGCGTGGATTCCAGAAAGGGCTTTTCCCAGTCGTGCTTCCAGGGTCGATCTCTTTGCGCCATTTCGGAGAGGACCAGGTTGATCGAGCCCATATTGAGCGAGCACATCTCTGGTTTGAGCGCGCGGCCGGCCTCGGCGCGTTCGGCGATGGGCATGCTGGGGCCGCCACCACCAGTGGAGATATTGATGACCGCGTCGGTGGAGTCCTTGATCTTGCCAACGAATTGGCGGAAGAGATCGGGGCTGCCGCTGGGTTTTCCGGTAATGGGGTCGCGCGCGTGCAGGTGAACGATGGCCGCGCCGGCTTCGACGGCTTCGATGGAGTGCTGGGCGATTTCGTCGGGCGTCACCGGCAGATGCGGCGACATCGACGGGGTGTGGGCGCCACCCGTGATGGCGCAGGTGATGATGACCTTCTTCATCGTTGTCTCCGGTTCTTGCTAATAGTTTCCGAGCCGTATCGTTTCATAAACAGCCAAGCAGGTCAATTGGATTTCACGCTGATATTTTCAGGGGAGGGCAGGAATAGGTGTCAGCGTTGGCCGAACAGCCGGACACGGACGGAGCGCAAATGTTCACGCATGGCCTGCTCCGCGTGGTCGGGGTTATGCGCGCGAATGGCATCTATCAACTTGCGATGCTCGTCGTCAGTGTCTTGGCGCGGCTCGGTCATGGGGGAGTAAACCGCCTCGATGCGGGAGTCCAGGTTGACGCGCATCTGGGTGCGCATAGTGCCGTACAGCATCAGTAGCAGGGCATTGTGCGTGGCTTCGGCGATGGTGTTGTGCAGGCGCTCATCCAGGCGCTTCCAGTGTATGAAAGGCTTCGCAGTTTGCATCTCTGCAAGGCACTGTTCGAGCGCCGCGATGTCAGCTGGGGTGGCGTGGATGGCTGCCTGCGCGGCCAGTTGAGGTTCCAGCACCAGGCGAGCGTCCAGGAGGTCGTCGATGCTGATTGCGGCCGACAGGCTAGCGTCGTCCGCCCGGATCTGGCGCGGGCCGATGAAGGTGCCTTTGCCGACGTGGCGCCAGATCAGGCCTTCGCTTTCCAGTCGCTTGAGCACCGTGCGGAGCCGCCCCCGCGATATTCCCAAGGCTTCGCACAGTCTGGGCTCCGGCGGCAGTCGTAAATCGTCTTCATTGCTGGCGCGGGTCTCGATATAGGCGCGCAACCGGGAAACGTCGTCGTCAATCAGGTTCATGATGAAATATTGATGCGTTCTATGTCGGTAAATGATACATAATTCACGCCGACTTGATTCATATTTTTCTCATCAAAGGAACGATCCAATGACCAATCCTACCGCGTGGGCAGTCGACCCCGCGCACACCCACATTGGCTTCTCGGTGCGGCACTTAGGGCTGACTCGCACGCCAGGCGTGTTCAAGCGCTTTGTAGTGCAATTGTGGTTCGCCGATCAGAATATTGAGGATTCCAGTGTGACGTTCGAGGTCGAGACGGCTTCGATAGATACGGCTCTGGAAATGCGCGACGAGCACCTGCGCGGAGCCGACTGGTTCGACGTGCACACGCATCCCACGGCCGTGTTTGTGTCACGCATTGTGCGGCGAGACGGGAATGATCGCTATGTGATAGAGGGGGAATTGTCTCTTCGTGGGGTAACGCTGCCGGTGACGTTCGATGCCACGTTGACGGGGCGCGCAGTCAATCCTTGGACTCAGATGCCCGTGGTCGGATTTGAGGCGGCTGCCACCATCAGTCGTAGCGCGTACGGTATGGGCGCCTTTCCCATGGCACTGTCGGATGGTGTGCAGTTGAAAATTGCGACGGAGCTAACCGTAGCAAATGATGCAAATCAATAAAACAATTGACGTACTCAAATGTGCCAGTTAATCTGGCCTGACCTCCACGAGTTTCATCATCATCATGAGCACAACTCATTCCCCTTTTTTTGTCTCAAACGATACGGCACGGTCCGTATTTGTTTGGATGGACGCCATCCGCGCCCTGCAGGCCGCCTATTCCCAACCCATTCCGCCCCAATCCACGCCGGCTCGCAGCGTGGCCGCCGTCGGCAAGACCTGGTTGCGCACGTTGTCGGCCGTACCGGTAGAGGGGCGTTACTACGGCGCCAAAGTTATGGGCGCGGCGATGGGCAGCGCCAAGCCCGCTGTGGAATACGTGATCATCCTTTTCGACCGCGAGACAAGCCGGATTGCGGGCTTCGTCGATGGCGCGCTGGTGACGGGGTTTCGCACCGCGGCCACTTCGGCCGCGGCGCTCGATCGACTGGCACCCCAAGGCCCAGCACGCCTTGCCGTGCTGGGCAGCGGGCTCGAGGCCTCGATGCACGTGCGCGCCATCGCCAGCGTACGCGAGCTGACTGAAGTAGTGGTGTTCAGTCCCACGCCCGAGAAGCGCGCCGCGTTCGCTGACGCGGTGACACGCGACCTCGGCGTGCCGGCACGCGGCGTTGCCTCAGGCCAGGAGGCCGTGGATGGTGCCGGCCTCGTGTTGTGCGCGGCCCGTTCCCGCGGCGAGCTCCCCATCCTATATGGCGACTGGCTCAAGCCCGATGCAACCATTGTTTCCATCGGTTCCACCGTGCCATCGCAACGTGAGATCGATGCGTCGGTCGTGAACTGCAGCGACATCATCGTGTGCGACATGCTGGAAGAAGTTCTGGAGGAAACCGGCGACATGCTCGCCGCCAGGGATGCTGGCATCGCCTTCCACGACAAGTCTTTCAGCATCGTCGACCTAATGAGCGGCAAGCTCGAAGATCAACTGCGGGGCGCACGAAGGCGCATGTTCAAGTCGGTCGGCGGCGGCCTGCAGGACATTGTGGTCGCCGAACTCATCCTGACCCGCGCGCTGGAAAAGGGTTTGGCAATGAGCCTGCCCATCGAATTCGAAAACAAGAGCATCTGACCGCTACCAAGGAGAACACGCATCATGGCCAGTTACACCAGGAAGGAAGCCCGCGAGTGGGCACGACAAACCCTTGTCGGCGTCGCAAACGTCACGATTCCGACGATGACCAATGACTTCACGCGCATCAATGAGAAGGCGATCCGTCACGACGTGCGCCTGTCCATCGAGCACGGGTTCATCGGCTCATTGGCAGTATCCGAAGTGCCGCTATCGCTAGAAGAGCATGACCAGTTCCAGCAAATCATGGTCGACGAGGCCAAGGGCAAATTCCTGGTCGTGCACCACGCGGTCTTCAACACCCTTGAAGACAACATTGCAGCGGTCAAACGCGCCGAAGCCAATGGTGCCGATCTGGTGCTACTTGGCTACCCGCCGCACTTCTACCCGAAATCGCTGGATGAAGTGTACGAATACAGCAAGGCTGTCTGCGACGCGACCAACCTCGGCGTGATCATCTTCCCGGTGCCGACCTGGGGCTTCGGTCGCCTTCATCCAGCAGACATTCCGGTGGCGGTGCTCCGCAAGCTCGTCGACAACTGCCCTAACGTGGTGGCAATCAAAGCCGAAGGTGGCATGCCGTACTTCATGTCGGCTATTGAAGTGCATCGCCATTTCCACAAGGAAGTGGTGATCTCCTCGCCGCTGGAATACGAATACATCCCGCTGGCGCAGGTCCTCGATATCCCGTTTTGCGGGACGAATTACAGCGCTTTCTTCGGTCCGTGGATTCCGCGCGCGCACAAGCTGATTCGCGAAGGCAAGTTCGACGAGGCCACTGAGCTGTACTACAAGCTTGAGCCAATGCGTCGCGCCGTGTCTACGCTCGGCTTCGGCGGTCAAGGCTTATCGAACCGTCTGCTGTGGAAATACCAGAGCTGGCTGCAGGGCTACAACGGTGGCCCGATTCGTCATCCGACTGCGCGCGTGCATGGCAAGGATATGGCACTCCTGCGAAACGCCACGCAAGCGGCCGGCCTGAACCCGACCAGTTCGCCGGACGAGGAATTCTTCATCGGTCGCAACCCAGTCTGAGGTGTAGCTCATGAGTGACGTAAAAAAACTGCCCCTGAAGGATCCGGACCTGCTGCGCCAGGCCATGCTGATCGACGGTAAGTGGGTGCAGTCCGACAGCGGCCAGACCATCGATATCGTCAACCCTGCCACCGGCGACCTGGTGGCGCGCGTGCCTAACGGTGGCGCAGCCGAAACCAGGCGTGCCATCGACGCGGCCGAGCGCGCGATGCGTGGTTGGCGCAAGACCTTGCCAAAGGAGCGCGCGAAGGTACTGCGCAAGCTCTACGAACTGATGCATGAGCATATCGAGGACCTGGCCGTCATCATGACCGCGGAACAGGGCAAGCCGCTGGTCGAATCGCGCGGTGAAATTCTCTACGCCGCTGGATTCATCGAGTGGTTCTCGGAAGAAGCGCGCCGCGTCTACGGCGACATCATTCCGCAAAACGTCGATGGCCGCCGCATCCTGGCGCAGAAGACGCCGATCGGCGTGTTTGCGGCGATCACACCGTGGAATTTCCCTTCTGCGATGATCACGCGCAAGGCTGGCCCAGGCTGGGCCGTAGGCTGCACCGGTGTCATCAAGCCCGCCAGCCAGACACCGCTTTCAGCCTTGGCGCTGGCCGTGCTAGCGGAGCGCGCTGGCTTGCCGCCGGGCGTATGTAACGTAGTCACCGGTTCGGCCCGCGCCATCGGCGGCGAACTGACCGCCAATCCTGTCGTGCGGAAATTGTCGTTCACCGGCTCCACCGAGGTGGGGGCGCAGTTGCTGGCTCAATGCGCGCCGACCATCAAGAAGACAAGCATGGAGCTGGGCGGTAACGCGCCTTTCATCGTGTTCGACGACGCCGACGTGGACGCCGCCGTGAAAGGCGCGCTGGCCGCCAAATACCGCAACGCCGGGCAGGCATGCGTTGCGGCCAACCGCTTGCTGGTGCAGTCCGGCATCTACGAGACTTTCGCAAAGAAGCTGGCTGAGGCCACGGCTGCGCTGAAGGTCGGCAACGGTATGGAAGAGGGCGTAGTGCAAGGGCCGCTGATAAACGAGGACGCGGTGCTCAAGGTCGAGGAACACATCAGCGACGCCGTCGCCAAAGGTGCCCGCGTCGTCGCCGGCGGCAAGCGGCACAAACTGGGCGGTTTCTTCTTCGAGCCCACCGTGTTGGCCGACGTGCCGCGCGACGCTCTGATCTTCTCCGAGGAAACGTTCGGCCCGGTCGCGCCGCTGTTCCGCTTCGAGACCGAGGCGGAAGCGATCTCGCTGGCTAACGACACCCCATTTGGCCTGGCCTCTTATATCTATGCGCGCGACGTTGGCCGGATTTTCCGCGTCGTAGAAGAGCTTGAGTTCGGCATGGTCGGCGTCAACGAGGGCATGATCTCGACCGAGGTAGCTCCGTTCGGCGGCGTCAAGACTTCAGGTCTGGGGCGTGAGGGCTCCAAGTACGGCGTCGACGATTATCTGGAGATCAAGTACGTCGCACTTGGCGGGATTTAATATACGATACGACTCGTTTATATATGAATAACAATAACAACAAAAACAAGGAGACAACACATGTACGAGGCTCTACGCCTTGAGGGCAAGGTCGCCATTGTCACTGGCGGGGCGGGCGGTATTGGCCAGGCGACCATCGAACTGATGATCGGCCGTGGCGCGCGCGTCGTCATCGCGGACATCGCACTGGACCGTGCGCAAGCGGTTGCCGTCAAGTACGGCAATGCCGCGATTGCATTCGGTATGGATCTAACCGACGAGGCCTCGATCAAGGCTGTGGTCGCGCGCGCGGTCGGACATTTCGGCCGCCTCGACATCCTGCACAACAATGCGACAGCCGTCGGCCAGCAACTGGTCGCGGCCGATAACGGCATCGGCGAAATGGAGACCGAAACCTGGGACACCTTCTTCAAAACCAATTGCCGCGGCACCATGATCGTGACCCGCGAAGCGCTGCCGCACCTCATCAAGAGCGGTAATGGCGCCATCGTCAACACCGTGTCAGGCATGGCTTTGCAGGGCAACATCCGCTTTCATGCCTACAGCGCGACCAAGGCCGCGATGATGCAGATGACGCGTGCCGTGGCCACGGCGTACGGGCGCAAAGGCGTGCGCTGCAACGCGGTCGCGCCGGGCCTGGTGGTGACCGAAACCGTGGCCAAGGATTTTCCTGCGGCGATGCTCAAGCTGGTGTTGGATGAAACCCCGCGTGACCGCATCGGCGCACCGGAAGACATCGCCGAAGCTGTGGCCTTCCTGGCCTCGGATGCAGCACGCAACATCACCGGGCAAACGCTTGTTGCCGATGGCGGCGTGTCGATCCACATTCCGGGTCTTTCAGCCTATCGCGAGTTTTTCGGAGATGAGCATGGGTATTGAGGATATCCGGATCACCCGCCGCTCACTGCTCATCGCCACCGGCAGTGCCGCGGCGCTGGCTGCAGTTACGCATCCTTCGCTGTTTTCCGTTCCCGCTGCAACGTCCGCGTCGGCGCAAGGGCCCAGTCTTTTCGACATCCGCTACATCGTCACGGACAGTCGTTATCCGCAAACTCTCGCGCACGCGAGGGCGTTGGCAGGGCAGAGCGGCAAGACGCTCGACGTCACCGACGGCCTGACCCGCCTTTGGCAGGAGCACTTGCAACCGCTATGGCAACAGGGCGAAGGCGCCGTCGCCGGGCTGACCACGCGCGCGGTGTGGCAGTGCCTCGCCGAGCAAGCACGCAGTCACGCGCTGCGCACCCATGCACTGACTCCGTTGGCCGACAACGACGGTCACCCCGACAACCTTGTTTCCTGGATCATCGCGTGACGCCATGAGAACCCCACCGAACGTATCTCCCCAAGTCTTCGTCACCGCGCTGCAGGAATTCACCCAGGTCGTCGGCAAAGATTGGGTGCTCACCAGCGACGAGGACCTGTTCCCGTACAAGGACGCCTATTCGCCGTTGCGCGACATACCGGAAGACCGCAGCGCTTCGGCCGCCGTCGCCCCAGCCTCGGTCGAGGAAGTGCAGGCTGTGGTGCGCATCGCCAACAGGTACAGGATTCCGCTGTACGCCATCTCCACCGGCAAGAACCTCGGCTACGGCGGTTCGGCGCCGAACCACTCCGGCAGCGTGGTGCTCGACCTCAAGCGCATGAATCGCATCATCGAGGTCAACGAGAGCAATGCCTACGCCATCGTCGAACCCGGCGTGAGCTATTTCGATTTGTACAACCACATTCGTGAAAAAGGCCTGAAGCTATGGCTGGATGTGGCAGACCCGGGCTGGGGCAGCGTGATGGGCAACGCGCTGGACCACGGAGTCGGGCACACCCTGTCGCGCTTTCGCAATCACTTCGACGCACATTGCGGCATGGAAGTGGTGCTGGCCAATGGCGAGTTGGTGCGCACCGGCATGGGAGCGCTGCCCGGGTCCACGACCTGGGCGCAGTACCGGCACGGCATGGGGCCGGTGGTGGACGGCATTTTTTCGCAATCCAATTTCGGTGTTGTCACCAAGATCGGCATGTGGCTGATGCCCGCGCCGGAAGCCTTCATGGAGGGCATGATTTTCGCCCCGCGTTATGAGGATTTGCATCCGCTGGTCGAATTGCTCAAGTATGCCGAGAACACCGGCCTGGCTCCCGGTACGCCGGAGTTGCTCAGCCCCTTGCTTGGCATCAGCAACAAGACCAAAAACCTTGTCGAAGCTTTCTACAAGGGGCCGCCGCAGTTGCCGAAGCTGCAGGCCGATCTCGTCGCCCAATCCAGGGTCGGTTATTCCGATGAATTGGCGAGGTACGGGGCGGACAACAAGATTCCGTACTGGGGCTTGAGCCTGAAGTTCTACGGCCCGTCGAAGGTGGTGGCGGCGCAGTGGGAAGCCGTGAAGGAGCTGGCGAGCAAGTCCATCAAGAATGCCGCCTTCCGGGATGGTCCGATCCAGACCGATCCGCGCAAGGCCGCCGATGAGTGGACGGTTTACCCGCAGGACGTGGGCGTGCCGAACATGGATTTCTTCGGCATGGGCACGCGCGCGGGCGGCAACCCGAATCCGATGCGCGGCCACATGTGGTTCTCGCCTGTCATTCCGCAATCCGCGGACGGCATCCTCGAAGCCAACCGCGTGTTCGACGAAGCCGCCCGCACCATTCCCGCGTTGCAGAAAGTGCCGATCTGGAACCTCAGGCCGTTCGCGTTGCCCGCGCCGTTCTACGAACGCAATTTCCTGTTCATCGTCGGCTTCCCGATTACCGACGACAAGGAATTGAACAAGTCCATCGTCAAGGCCTACCGCACGCTGCTCGACATCGGCGCTCAGCATGGCTGGGGCGAATACCGCTGCCATCCGGAGTTCCAGGATCAGGCCATGGGTCTGTATTCGTTCAACAACAACAGCCTGCTGCGCCTGCACGAAATAATCAAGGACGCCATCGACCCGAACGGCATCCTGTCTCCGGGCCGTTATGGCATCTGGCCGAAAAACCTGCGGAAGAGCGCGAAATGATGAAGAAGCTCGACACGATATTGCTGGCGGCGATGGTGACTTGGGCTAGTTCCGCCATGGCCGACGACGGTGCGACCTTGGACCGAGGCAGGCATGTTTTCGACCAGTGGTGCGTTTCCTGCCACGGCGTGGGCGACCGCATGCCCGGCACCGCGTCGCTGGCGGCCAAGTACCGCGGCAGCATCCCCGCGGCGCTGGAAGAACGCACGGACCTGAATCCGGACTTCATCCGCTATTTCGTGCGCAATGGCGTGCTGATCATGCCGGCTTTCCGCAAGACCGAAGTCAGCGACGCCGATCTGGCCGCACTGGCCGATTATCTCAGCCATCAGAAAAAGTAACGAAATCATGACGAACTACGCAGACAAAATCAGCAGGGGTCCATGCGGGGGCCGCCTGCAAGACAAGGTGGCGTTGGTGACGGGAGCAGGCGGCGGCCAGGGCCAGGTCGTGTCGCTGCTGTTCGCCGAGGCGGGCGCCAAGGTATGCGCGAGCGACATCAACCCGGCCACACTGGAACAGACACGCGCCCTCGCGGAGCAGCGCGGCTTAAAGATCGACATCGCCACGGTGGACGCGTCCTCGCCGGAGCAGGCGAACAGCTGGATCGACGGCGTGATGCAAAGGCACGGCCGCATCGACGTGCTTTACAACAACGGCGCGGGAGTGCACATGGCGCCGTTCGACCAGATGTCTTTCGAACAGTGGAAGGAAACCATCCGGCTCGAACTGGACGTCATCTACCTGCCGACCAAGGCCGTCTGGCCGATCATGACCAACCAGAAGAGTGGCTCGATCATCAACATTGCTTCCTGCGCCGGCATGCTGGCCGCAGAGGGCCTGGGCACCACCGCGCACGCGGCGGGCAAGGGCGGCGTCATCGCACTGACCCGGCAGTTGTCGCTAGAAGGCGCGCCACACTGGGTCCGTGTGAACTGCATTTCGCCCGGCCCCATCATGGGCCCCGCATTGCAGCGTCCCTATGACGAAAGCCCGTATTTCCGCAAGCTGTTCGACAGCACGCCGTCGCTCGACAGGCACGGCTATCCGCTGGACATCGCCTACGCGGGCTTGTTCCTGGCTTCCGACGAATCGACCTTCATTACCGGGGTCAATCTTCCGATCGACGGCGGTGCTACCAGCAAGGTCGGCGCGATGATGGGAAGGAGCTGAGTCATGACAACGACCAATGTCCTTGCGAGCCCCTTCAAGATCAACAACCTGGAAATCAGGAACCGCATCATCCTCGGGCCGATGGCCGTGCTGCGTCCGACCGAAGACGGCCGGCCGAGCGAGCAGACCATCGCGTTCTTGACTCGGCGAGCAAGGGGTGGGGTAGGACTGATCATCGTGGGCGGTTCCGTGGCGAGCGAGCGCGCGTGGAACGAATCACCGTTCTCTCCGAACGTGCGTTTCGACAAGGACGAGTTCGTTCCCGATCTCAGGCGGTTGACGGACGCCGTGCATGCGTCCGGCACGCCGGTCTTCGCGCAGTTGTTCCCGAGCTTCGGCCGGATGGGTGTACCCCGCAACGGCAACTGGATTTCGTCGGCCAGTCCGAAGTCGGTGGACATTGGCGCGGGCAGCCTGCCGGATAACCTCTATATTCCGGGCGGCCGCGTCACGCCCCTGCCAAAAGAGGCCTCAATTGCCGAGATCAAGGAGCTTGAGGCCACTGTCGTTTCTGCAGCGCGCCGCGCGAAGGCGGCCGGCTTCGACGGCGTCGAGATTGGCGCGCACATGTGCTATTTCTACTCATCGTTTTTTTCGCCTCTGTCGAACCAGCGTACAGATGAATACGGCGGCCCAGCCAAAAACCGCGCACGGGCGCTGCGCGACGTGGTCGCTGCGGTGCGCGCCGAGGTCGGCCCCGGCTATCCGGTCGGCATCCGCATGAGCGTCAATGACCACATGCCGGGCGGCCAGGGACCGGAGGGCTTCGCGGAAGTGGCCGCGCACATCGTCAAGGCCGGCGTCGATTTCATTTCGCTCAGCGAGGGCAACTACGAGTCCATGGGCGAGAATGCCACGAGCCTTTCCGGCAACATGCTCGCGCACGGCGAGCCGCAGGCTTTCCGCGAGGCGGTCGGTCGCGATGTCCGGCTGTTTCTCTCCAGCACGCCCGATCCGAAGCAGGCCGCCGAGGCCATCGATGCTGGGCACGCCGACGCGAGCATGCTCGCGCGCCAGATGCTGGCTGACCCTGACTACGCCGTGAAAGTTATCGAGGGTCGCGAGCGGGACGTCGTGTGGTGCGACCATGCGAATTCCTGCCTGCGCCGGCTGATTCTCAACCTACCGGTCGCCTGTCACAAGAATCCGGAGATGGGTCGCGAGGACCCACGCGCCAAACGATCCAGCCTCGCCCAGGAGGCCATCGTGTGGGCCACCGGGAATCGGACGCTAATGACCTTGGCCGACAAGCTGGCGCGCATGAAGCAAAAATAAGACAACGCCGACAGCGGCCTCGTCATGAAACTGAACCCGAAGGTTGAACAGATGAAGTCCAAGCTTGGGGGCCTGGTGAAGCATGACGAGCGCTTCAGGCTCAAAGTGCTAAAGCAATACCTGTAATACCTATCGGGCCACTTTTAACGACCGACGCACTCACGCCACAACGGCAGGAATAAGTGCGACGCTCCTGTCAGTCGGTAACAGGGGAAAAGGAGAAGAGGACATGAAGATCGGTAATGCCTTTCTTCAACTTACCATAGGCGCGCGGCTGCGTACCGGGTTTGCCATGATGCTCGCGTTGATGGCTGCAATCACGGTCGTCGCGATCGCGCGCATGGCAGCTAACCAGGCGCGCATGGACGAGATCACCGGTGTCAACAACATGAAGTCGCGTGCGGCGATGGCGATGCGCGACACGGTGTTCGAACGCATGGTCGCATTGCGGGATGTTGCGCTGGTGGGTTCGGCGTCGGAAGTGGATGAAGAGGTTGCCCTCATCGATGCAAAGGCGCGGGGGTATGGCGAGACGGAGCTGCGATTACTTGCGTTGCTTTCCAGCGATCAAGAGCGCTCGGGCACCGAGCGCGCCATTCTCACCGAGATCAGGCAGCATGAAAGCGAGGCGCGCCCGTTGATCGGCAAGGCCATTGCTCTCGCGCGCGCCGGCGGGATGGACCAGGTTTACACCATTCTGGCGATCGAGTTGAAGCCGGTCCAGCTCAGGTGGATGGAAGCGCTCTCCAAGCTGGTTGCGTTGGAGGACAAGAACAACGAGCAGGCGACCGAGGAAGCGAGGGAGGCATCGCAATTTGCCCGCAACGGCATGATCGTCATGGGTTTCGTCGCCACCATTGCGGGCATTGCGGTTTCCATGCTGATTACGCGCAGTCTGCTCGCGCAGTTGGGCGGCGAACCCGTCCATACCGCCGACGTGGCCGGGCAGATTGCCAACGGCGACCTCGCTGGTGAAGTCCCGTTGCGGGACGGCGATCGCTCCAGCTTGCTGCACGCCGTCGCCACGATGCGGGACAACCTCGCACGCATCGTGGGAAAAGTGCGCCTGAACACCGAAACCATTGCGGGTTCGTCCTCCGGCATCGCCAACGCCAACCGCGAACTTGCCATCCGGACCGAACAGCAAGCCGCCTCGCTGAAGGCCATTGCCGACTCGATCGGCGATCTCGCGGCTACCGTACGCCAGACGGCCGAGAATGCGAGCCTTGCCGATACGCTCGCCATTTCCGCGTCTGCCGTGGCGAAGCAGGGACACGAAGTCGTGAGCGAGGTCGAGCGGAAGATGCAATCCATCAGCGCGTCGGGTGAGCGTATCGTCGACATCATTGCGGTCATCGACGGCATTGCGTTCCAGACCAATATTCTGGCATTGAACGCGGCGGTGGAGGCCGCGCGTGCCGGTGAACTGGGAAAGGGTTTCGCCGTGGTTGCGACCGAGGTGCGGAATCTCTCGCAACGCTCCGCAAATGCGGCGAGGGAAATCAAGGACTTGATTGCGGATTCTGCCGAACACGTGCAGGCAGGGAGCGAACTGGTCGGCAAAGCCGGACAGACCATGCAGCAAATCATGCAAAGCGTGCAACGCGTGACCGATCTCATGCGTGAGATCAGCAGGGCGACCACGGACCAAAGCAACGGCATCGACCTGATCAACCAGACCGCTGCCGAAATAGAGGGCGTCACGCGTCAGAACGCGACGCTGGTCAATGAGACTGCACAAGCGGCAAGCAGTCTGCAGGAGCAATCGGAACAGCTTGCCGAACTTGTCGCCGTGTTCAAGGTTGCGGGTCTACAGAGTCTGTTGCCGGCGAGTGCGGTCCACGAGATCGAGCATGAGAGTTCATGCTCCCGGCCAGCCGTCGGCACCGCGGAAGGCGGTGCGACCACGGCATATCAGGCTGACTGGGCGCCAACGGTAATGCCATGACTGAACAAACCATTAAATCGGAAATCCGTTTGTATGAAGGTGCTCATGCCAGTCGATGACGATACAAAGCGCTCGATGTTGGCGCAGGCTGGGGAATGGATCGCGGAAGGCTGGTTTGAGAACGCACAGTGTATGGTTTTGCTGCATGCATCGGTGCTGGATGTCAATGGAACGGAGCCATCATGGCATCCACGTGGATGGTCTGCTGCCCCTACTCCGGCGGCAGCGGACGAATCGGATTTCATCAACGGATCCGCCATCTTTGCTGGTGATGGGTGGAAGTGCGGTAACAAGTATCGAAGCAAGCGAGGGGAAGAACCATGAACAAGGTATATCCCGACATTGTCAATGCACTGGCGGGGGGGAGCCACGGGCGGACATGCACAAATTGTCTTTGAATATTGTTTTCTCTAAAACGGAAGATGATTTTCATACTTTCGGCGAGCAGATGGAGACAATGCCGTACGCTGGGTGCGAACGAAAGCCGAATGATGAACATTGCTGAAAGCAATCGACCAGCGTTGTACTACAGCTCCCTGTTTCTTCTGAGCGATGTCGAGAAGTCTATTGGCCGTATCAAGGAGAGGATTTCGCTCGATGACTTTGGTATATCGTGGCCACAGGCCAAGCTCATTATGTATCTGACGCGCTATCAGGCTACGACACAGATGCAGCTAGCAAGGAACTTGCACTACGATGAAGGGGCGCTGTCCAGGCTACTGTCGCGTCTTGACCGCTCCGGATTGGTCGAGAGGTTTCCCAACTTGAAGGACCGACGGAGCCGGTGTATCTGCCTGACTCAACAAGGTATGCGGCTGGCGAAGGAGCTTTCGGCGACATTTGGGCAACTTGATGCTCATCTCTTCGCGATCTTCACAGAAGAAGAAAAATCAAGATTGGTTCAAATGCTAAAGCGACTACTCTGCAATGGACTGGATGATGCAGTCCGGCGCTGAGGGATCATATCGTGCTCAACGCGGACCCGGAGAACCGCGTCGAACAACGACCGTGCGCAGCCAGGGAGCTGCCGGATGGCTTCTACGTGAGTCTCGGCATCGGAACGCCCACGCTGGTCGCCAATCCCGTCCCCGACGGGATGGAAGTATGGCTGCAACAGGAAAACGGCCTGCCAGGTATCAACGAGGTCCCGATAGAAGAGCAGGTGTACGCCTTCATGATCATGCCTGCAAGCAGATGGTGAGGACGCTACCGGGCTTGTCCTTTTTTCGTCGGCGGATTCGTTCGCGATGATCCGCAGCGGCTACATCAACCTTGCGATCCTCGGAGTACTGCAGGTGAGCAAAGAGGGCGATCTTGCGCGCTGGCTCTTCCCTGGCAAGATGATCAAGGGCATGGGCGGGCGATGGACCTCGTTGCTGGCGTTATTCGGGTGGTCGTGCTCATGGAACATGTCGCAAAAGGCGACCAGCCCAAGCCACTCAAGGAGTGTACGTTGCCGCTCACGTGCGTGGTGGACCTGGTCATCACTGACATCGGCTTAGTCGAGGGCACCGAAAAGGTTTGAAGATTGCCGAACTCGCCACCGGGTGTGGCGGTAGTGGGGATCAAGGGCAAGACCAGCGCGGAGCTGGAAGTAAACGCGGTCGTGTAACGGTCCAAATGTTTTTTTCATTACAGGCCACTCGGCGGTAAGGTCGGTGGATTTGCCTGATAGCTGGGTTTGCTAGCTGATGGCCCCAATGCATACCATCTGAAACGTGACATCAGACTCGAACTCTCTGCCAGTATCCGGTCCTCGCGTCGCGGCGTTGGCTGTTGCCTGCGGGCTCGCCGTCGCGACGCTCTACTATAGTCAACCGCTACTACCCGCGATGGCGGCCGCTGTGGGCTCGGGTGCCTCCGCCCAGGGGGCAATTACCATGCTTACCCAGATCGGCTATGCGCTCGGACTGCTCCTATTCGGTCCGTTGAGCGATCGACTTGACCAGCGGAGGCTTGTTGCTTGCCTGATTCCAGCGAATATTGCTGGCTTGATGCTAAGCGCGACGGCAAGCTCGTTAGCATGGTTGCTCGCGGCGAGCATGCTCGTCGGGGTTACGGGAGTCGCTGCGCAGATCATTATCCCGGCGGTATCAGGCCTGGTGGCTCCCGCCAAACGTGGCCATACCGTAGGGTGTCTGATGAGTGGCTTGTTTGCCGGGACGCTGTTCGCCCGTACCCTTAGCGGTTATGTTGGTGAGCACGCGGGGTGGCGAACGATGTTTGCCTTGGCAGCCGTCATTGACGTCCTCCTGTTCGTCGTAGTCTGGTTGTGTCTTCCGGCTATCAGGCCGAGTAGCGACATGTCGTATTCAGAGTTGATGGTGTCGCTTGGTCTGTTGTTCGTCAGGCAGCCTTTATTACGCGAGGCTTGTCTTGCTGGCTTTTTGCTGTTCGGGGCGCTCAACGTGCTTTGGGGATCGTTGGCCTTGATGTTGCAGCGGCCACCCTATGGTTGGGGTAGTGACCTGACGGGCTTGTTTGGGTTCGTCGGCCTCGCGGGAATGCTGGCTTCTACGAAGATTGGTCGTCTCTCTGACCATTGGGGTGCGCGCAATGTTGTTTCGATCGCCGCGACTCTCGTCATACTCGCCTTTTCCCTGATTGCGGCGTCGGGGTACTGCTTGGCCTTGTTGGTTCTCGGCGTGATTGGTCTTGACTTGGGCAGTCGCGCCAACCTTATCGCAAATCAGACACGGCTGTATGGGCTGCAGCCTGAGGTGCGCGGTCGCCTCAACACAGTGTTCATGATTTCATATTACGTCGGCGGGGCAATTGGCTCAATCGCAGGGGCCACGGTGGCGGGGCGATATGGCTGGATTGGCCTGGGCGTAGCGGGCGGGACCTGCGGGGCACTGGCGCTTGTCGCTGCCCATCTGGCACACCTGTCGGAACCGGTACGTGTCAGTCGCGATCAATCTCACGGATGAATAGCAAACGGAATCTCTTTACCGCTCGACGAGTAATTGCTCACGGGCTTCAGTGTCACGGACGATGCTTCCATTTTGCGGGAAACGGTCTCTTGAAGTTGTATGGCTGCTGTCGCAGTGCGGTTTCGTGCTGAGCTGCATGCACTGAACCTGAAGGGCCTGCCAGACGATTATCTTCCGATTCGCCTCGTGCGAAACGGTGGCTAGCAATTGACCGCGGCCTTTCGTGACGTCAATCCCGATGCGCTGGTTCCAGCATTGGTTGACGCGACCGAGGCGTCCAGCTAGTCGCTTGCGATCATCGAACATCCGGAAGAAGCACGCCCGAGCCCGCACTGCCGCCAGCCCCCTGATGGGTGCGTGTAAGAGGGATCTCTTGCCCGGCAGGCGGCTTATAGAGTCCATCCGATTAACAATCTGCGCGTATTGACGTATTTAGAGGGCGAGTTGCGATTGGCCGCGGATGCAAAGAGCGCATGGTACTGCCGCTGGGTGGAAGCCGGAGTCGAGATTCTTGAGCAGAGACTCTTGAAAAGCGGGGCGACGGTGGACAGCTCTGCAACGCTTCTAACATCCGAGCCGCCGACATTCAACGCTGAGATACGTCTGCCCCGTTGACTTCGAGCCGGCCCGAAAGCTCAACTTGCTGTCCACTGAATCGCAAGCAGCCCGGATGGAGCGATTTCGTCCTCTTCATTCCCGAACTTGCGATACCGCGTCGGAAACGTGGCAAAGCCAGCGCTTGCCACCTGTGAACGACTGCGGCTCAGGAGGTCCGATTCAAGTAACCGCAGAAGATATCGACGCTGCCGTCTACCGCACTGGTACGCAATACGACGGCGTAGTCAGATGAAGTCAATTCGTTCATCGCTCGCTCGCGCGCAATCCAGCGCGATAGCCGACTGACAGCGCGGTCTGGCGCTTCACGTTGCGGGCTGCTGCGATCAGCCGCCGCATCCTTCGGGGCTGAGTACCACCGGGAGGGTGCGGGGCACTCGTACCGGCTGAATCCGCGTCGTCAGCTCAGGCTGGCTAAGCGTGACTCCGAAGAAGAACTTTGGCCCGCTGATCGCAGCGTTGAGCGAAACCGGCGAGGTACCGTGATCGACCAGATGCAGTTGGTTGTCCCGCAGGTCCTCGACGGTGACGGTATCGGGTGAACGCCCGAGAAAGGTGGCGAACTCCCGTAGGGCGCGCAGATAGCCGGTCTGGGTCTTGGGTGCGAACTTGCGCATGCGCATGTCGTCAACCATGCGCCGGCCCCAGCGGGCTGACTCCGGGATCGGAGCACATCATGATAAGGCTACTGTCGCGTCTTGAGCCCTATGGATTGGTCGGGCGGTTTCCGAACTTAATGGACCGAGGTAGCCGGTGCATGTGCTTGACCAACGAGGTATGCGGCCGACGAAGGAGCTTTCCGCGCAAAGCGCGTCTTTTAGCTTCGAGAATAAGTTGAAGTCCCTTCGTCGTCGTAAAGTGGTGGATTTAAATTATCGGTGGCAACTGTTCTTCATGGTCTCGACGAAGTAGCGGTTGAAGGCCGTCCAGGATATGCGACGCAAATTCGGCGTATGGGATCTGTAGTTTGGGTGTGTAGCTGGCGTCCACCATGTCGAATTCCAAGTTGGTGATTTCCGCATTCGTAGGACCGCTCCAACCGTCAACAGCGTTGCCGGGAAGATTCGTTAGATACATACGCTAGTCCGTAGCGTCGGGCAAGTTGGGATAGCGGTCAAACGTCTCCTTGATGATTTGTCGCAGCCAAATGTTTGCCGGATCGTCATGGAACCGCGGGTGCCAATGCTGTCGGAGTGCGAATGGGGGCAAAGGGATCGGCGGGGGAACAATCCGCACGGTGCCGAGCTTTGCGAAGACATTACCCAATTCCAACGGGACATTGGCGATTAGTTCTGGGTGCGCATCGATCAGATGCGGCACAGCAAGGAAATGCGGCGTTGTCAGATAAATGTTGCGTTTGATGCCGTAGTCGTCGAACGCTCGGTCATAGGCTTCGCTTGCGCGCCCAGTAAGCGAGACCACAATATGGGGCATGCTCTCGAACTGCGCCTTCTTGATCGTCTTGCCAACGGCCTTGTTGCGCACGCTGACCATAGTGACAAACGTATGGAGAAACAACTGTTGCTGGAAAAGGCTTTCCGGCGCGACGTGCATAGACCCGAGTGCCAGATCCGCTTCACCCGCAGCCAGTGTTGCTTCGATCTCCTCAAGGGGGATTTGCATCGATCGCAACGTGCAATGCGGTGCAGCCTTGCGTAGCCGCTTGATGAGCGGTGGCAGAAATACGAGTTCGCCCATGTCGGTCATGCATAGGACGAAAGAACGTCGTGCCGTCGAGGGGTCGAACCGCGCCTGTGAGACGACGTTCTGCTGCAATGCGGTCATGATCTGCCCAATCGTCCCGCCGATCAGCTCCGCCTTCGCGGTTGGGGCCATGCCGGACGAAGTCTTCACAAAGAGCGGGTCTTCGAAAAAGGCCCGCAGTCTGTTGAGCGCATGACTCATCGCTCCTTGCGAGAGTCCTACCTCTGCGGCAGCACGCGTGACGCTGCGCTCGCGCTGCAGTGCATCGAAGACGACGAGAAGATTGAGATCGAGATCACGGATATGCACAGCATGCATCCCAACTATTAATGTCATCGGATTGACGCATGATCGTCGCAGACCTAAGGTGTCGTCAAGCGCGAGATACGTGCGGACAACCAAACATCACCCCATCTTGAATGGGACCAGATAGGACCGGGGTAACGGCTAAAGCCATAGCTTCGACCAACAAGGCGTTGAAGCGTCATTTCTGGCCGATAGGAGACGTCATATGTTCATCAAAAACACCTGGTATGTTGCGGCGTGGTCGCACGAAGTTGAAGGCTCCAACATTCTGTCGCGAACCATCATCAGCCAGCCGATCATGCTCTACCGAAAGGACGGCGGAGAAGTCGTCGCTTTGCACGATCGCTGCTGCCATCGCGGCGCGCCGTTGTCAATGGGCCGGAGGGAAGGGGACTGCGTGCGGTGCATGTATCACGGGTTGAAGTTCGACAGCCGCGGCGCATGCGTGGAGGCGCCTGCGCAAGAACGGATTCCGCCGCAAGCAAAAGTACAGACTTTCCCCGTCGTGGAGCGCCATCGTTGGATCTGGATCTGGATGGGCGATCCCGCGTTGGCGGATCCCTCGACAATTCCGGATACGCATTGGCTCGATGACCCTGACTGGCGAGGCCTTCCGGGATATATCCACTACCACGTCAACTACCTCCTCATCTGCGACAACCTGCTCGACTTCTCTCACCTGCCTTACGTGCATCCGACAACACTTGGCGGTGGGGAAGACTATGCGAAGATTCAGCCGAAAGTTGAACGCCTTAAGGACGGCGTCCTGATTACGCGCTGGACGATCGATACGGAGCCGCCCCCCTTCGCGATGGCGGTGAGAGAGTGGTCTGGAAATGTCGATCGCTGGAACATCTACGAGTTCACGATACCGGCTATCTTGCGCATGGATTCGGGGATGGCACCAACCGGTACCGGCGCGTCAGCAGGCACTCGAGAAGGGGCTATCGAATTTCGGGGCTGTCAGGCGTTGACGCCTGAGACGGAAAATTCCACCCACTACTTCTTTTCTCATCCGCACAACTTCGCGATAGACCAGCCCGAAATCACGCAATCGATCCATCAATCGGTGGTGGATGCTTTCGAGGAAGACCGCGACATCATTACTGCACAACATAAGAACCTCGTTCTCGACCCATCCTTCAAGATGATGGCGTTCGGTATCGACGGGGCTCTTTCCCAGTTCCGCTGGGCGGTCACGCAGCGCCTCGACCAGGAGCGAAAAGCTCGCGAGGAGACTGGGGTGCAGGCATGATCGACGTAGTTGTCACCAGTGTCACCCAACTCGCCGAAGGCATCGTCGGGCTTGAACTGCAGAAATGCAATGGGGAGGCGCTTCCAGAGTTCGAGCCGGGCGCGCACATTGATGTGCATCTTCCTGGCGGTCTCATACGGCAGTACTCGCTGTGCAACACTGCAACGGACCCGACGCGATATTTTCTCGGCGTGGGGAGAAGTGCGACGTCTCGGGGCGGATCCTCGTACATTCACGATTCGCTCCGAGCCGGAGACAAGCTCGTAATCGGCGAACCTCGCTCGCTCTTCGCCATGTCACGAGAGGCGACGTACCACAATTTTATTGCTGGTGGGATTGGTATCACGCCGATATTGAGCATGGTGCGAGCGTGCGTCGAGAAGGGATTCCCGTGGAAGCTGACCTACTGTGTGCGATCGCGATCGCGTGCGGCGTACCTTGATGAAATCGCGTCGCTGGACGGCGAAATCGACCTTCATGTTGATGATGAGGCGCCGGAGGGCGCAGACATTTGCGCAGTCCTGAAACGGATACGACCAGGAGAGCACGTCTATTGCTGCGGCCCGAGCGGCCTTATGGCCGCAGTAGAGGCTCATGCACAAGCGGCGGCGCTGGATCCGTGCCGCATCCACTTCGAAAGATTCGAAGCACCAGCTGACCGGAAGCTTGCAGCAGAAGCCAAAAGCTTCACCGTTGTACTCGCTCGCACGGGTAAGCGCTGTCTCGTAGAGGCGGACGAGTCGGTGCTTGAATGCCTTGAGCGGAATGGGATAACTCCGCCTTTCGCATGCCGGGAGGGGCTCTGCCGGAGCTGTGAAGTGCCATTGATATCGGGCGAGGTGGACCATCGGGACTATGTGCTGAGCATGGATGAACAGCGCGAGGGTAAGGCGCTGATGATTTGCGTTTCGCGGGCTCGCACACCAGAAATCGTTATCGATCTCTGAAAATGGTTTGGCCAACTGATACTTCGCAACCTTCAAGGGGGAATGCAAGAGATCGGAGCTGGAGCGGCCCCCTCAAACTCCGGACACAGTCTCCCACTTAAAATAGCGGGTAGGCATACGACTGTGTTAATGGGATGGTTCCCGCTTCACCGCTGTGGGGGCTTCTGGCAAACTGTCCTGCCTAATCTTACCCACCGATCTTGACTCCCTAAGTCCGGAACAGCTGCGTGCGTTCGCAGTGCAGTTGATTGCAAGGCGCAGGCGTCATCCGGCCCCAGAAGTACGGTCGGAATTCTCGAACTAGCGGGCAAATTCAAATCCAGATCACTTGCATGAATCATCCGACCGATCCCGTCGCACCCATCGAGGGGCGTACCGTCAATGTCGAGCCACTACTGGTCACCAAAATCACAGTCCCCCGAGAGGACGTTGTAGATGTGACGCGACGACGCCTCGTGGAAAAGTTGTGCGCGCAATCCTTGAAGTTGACGGTGCTGTGCGCTGCCGCGGGCTCAGGAAAGTCCACGCTCATGCAGCAATGCCATCGGTACCTCGAGCGCAGGGGGTGGCAGTGCGCCTGGCTCACGCTCGACGATGCGGACAACGATGTGCAGCGTCTGTCACAGGGGTTGCAGGCCGCATTCAGCGCTGCGGGCGTTTGGGAGAATTCACCTGCGCCATCCTCGTCCGCACCCGTTTCTTCATCGGTCGCTGTCATCGCGAACCTGCAGCATCAATTGGAGCAGGGCCGACGCGTGGTCCTGTTCCTGGACGAATGTGACGCGCTGGTGCAGGACGACGCATTAGCTGCTATCCGCGCGCTCATTGGAACGGCTTCGTCGAACTTCAGAACTTTTGTGACCTGCAGGAGCACGCCAGCCCTCGGCCAGGCTCGACATCGGTTGCAAAACGCGCTGCTCGAAGTGGACGGGGACGATCTGCGCTTCGACCTTCAAGAGACCCGCGCACTGATGGAGTCGTACCTGGGCAACCCGATTGGCAACGACGATGCAAGGCTCCTGTGCGAACGCACGGACGGATGGGTCGCCGGGTTGCAACTGGCCTGCCTCGCGGCGCTCGAGCAGGACGACGGTGACCGGTACCTGCGCACGTTTGACGCCAGCCAGGGGCATATCGCGGATTACCTCGCTCACGAGGTCATCGCTGGGCTCGACGACTCAGAGCGGGAGTTCCTCTTTCTGACTGCGGCACTGAAAGATGTCAATGGGGACTTGTGTTACGCCATCACCGGGCGCCGGGACAGCGAGGCCTTGTTGGCCGATTTCCATGAGCGCCGCCTGTTCATCAAGCGGGTGGATGGACAGGACGGCCGACGTTGGTACAGGTATCACACACTGTTCGCGGATTTCCTTCGGCATCAATGGCTCTCGAAGGAGCCCGAGCGGGCCCAACAGCTGTATCGTGCCACGTGCGAGTGGTATGCCGCGAATGGGATGCCTTTTGAAGCGGCCAACTACGCGCGGCTCGGTGGGCAACGTGAGCGCAGCATCGAACTGCTCGAGAGCATTGCCATGGCGGCCATGCAGCGGGGGCAATTCAATGTCGTCGTGTCTTGGGCGGAGGCGATATCGCCGGGGGATTGGCAAAGCTACCCGCACCTGTCAATCGCGTACCTGTGGGCGCTGGCTTTCTCGGAGCAGCCGCGACGGGCGCTCGAGATGCTAGAGACCTTGCGCCAATGCGCGTCCGGCGAAGCCTTCATCAGTATGCTCGAGCATTCGGCGATCGTCGTTGAACTGATCGTGGCCGGACGCAGCGATGATATGGAAAAAGTCTGCCGTGAAGGGCCGCAAGCTCTTTCCTATATGGCCCGGCGCGACGCCTTCCACCACAGCGCGCTGGCGTTGGCGGTGGCCCATGGCCATCTGGCGCAGGGGGACTTCGGTCGCGCCCGTAACGTGTTGTTCGACGCTCGTGCCGTGGTGATGGAAAGAGGGCAGCTATTCGGGAATGTCTTCTTCGAAATGCTGGAGGGAGTCGCGCTCGGCTCCGAGTTGCGCCTTCATGCGGCATTGGCTCATCTTCGGCGCGGCATGGAGATGGCGCGCCAGGACGGGCCAACCTATTCGCACGCCAGCGCGGTCATCGCCGGATTTCTCGGAGAAACGCTATATGAAACGAACGATCTGGCCGGCGCTCGACAAGTCCTGAAGGGCCACTTGCCTTTGATCTGCGAAAGCGGTTTGCCAGACGCCATCTACGTGGCACACGTCACAATGGCGCGAATCGTTTTGCACGAGGGTGACGTCGCGGCTGCGTGGGCCTATCTGCTCGATGCCGAAACAATCGGCCTTCGCCGCAGGTTGCGGCGGATCGTGAACGCAGTGAGATGGGAAATGGTGCGCCTGGCCTGCAGCCAGGGTGACCACGATGAAGTAGCCCGTTTGGCCGCCCAGATTCCTCCGGACACCGATACTGGCGGGCTGCTGACGCCGGTGGATGAGTTGGTGCGCGACATCGCCCCTTTGCGCATGGCTTTATGGCAAGGCCGGCCTGAAGGCGTAACCAACGCGCTGGCTCATCTAAAGGCGCGGCTCAGGCCGGGCGGCTCCCGGCCGCGATGGCTCAAGCTCACGATCCTGCATGCGATCGCGCTGCAGATGAACGGAAGCGGCGGCGCGGCGATTGGCGAGATGTGTGCCGCCCTGCGTGTCGGTTTAAAGGGCGGCGCTGTCCGTGCCTTCATCGACGAAGGGCCGGATGCTGCCGCGTTGATCGAAGACGCGGGCCCCAGTTTCATTGCGGGGCTGGCGCCGCACGAATCGCATGCGCTGCAGTCCCGCTACGAGTACCTTCTGGGCGTCGCTCGCAGTGTGCACGGCAAGGGCCACGTTGCGCCCGCGCGAGAGCCATTGCGCCGCGCACCGGTTGCCGATGCAGTGTCCGGCGCCAAGGCGTCGCCCGATCGCTTGACCGAACGCGAACTGCAAATCATTGCATGCCTTGAGCGTGGCCTGACTAACCAGGCCCTGGCCGCCACGTTGCAGATTTCCGAAACCACCGTGAAGTGGCATCTGCGCAATGTCTTCGGCAAGCTCGGCGTCGGTAACCGTACCGAAGCTATCTCCGTTGCGCGCAAGCTCGCTCTGATCTGACGCCGCTGCGGGCGTCTGACTGCATCTCCCGCGGCGGCACCACCAGCGCATAGCACCCGCGAAATCGCGCGGGAAAGCGCTATCAGCACTAGCCCTACCTTCTCCCCCCTCCTTTCGAAAGGTGGCGGACCGAATGCTCCTGGCGAAGATTCGTTGTCGAGTTTGCGACAAAAAGCGGGGCGAAGCAGCCCCGTCGAATCTCATGCAGGAGACGCCCCATGACTATCCCATTTCCGGCGACGCCGGACTTCAGCGGTGCTAACGCCCCCTTCCGCATGGAAGGCGATCTCTACGACCTCGAGGTCGTCGGTACGCTGCCCCCCGAGATACGCGGCACCTGGTTTCGCTGCGGGCCGGATCCGCAATACCCGCCAAAGACTGGCGACGACATTTACATCAATGGCGACGGGATGATGAGTGCATTCCGCTTCGAGAACGGGCACATTGATTACAAGACGCGTTATGTGCGCACCGAGCGGCTTGTCGCCGAGCGCGCCGCGCGCCGTTCACTGTTCGGCCTGTATCGCAATCCCTTCACTGACGACCCCGAGGCAGCGGGCAAGGACCGTACATCGGCCAACACCTCCGCGTTCTGGCACGGTGGCAGGCTGTTCGCGCTAAAGGAAGACGGACTGCCTTACGAGCTGGACGCACAAACCCTGGACACCAAAGGCCGGTGGGACTTCGGCGGCGAGCTGCGCAGTCTCACGGTGACAGCCCATCCCAAGGTGGATCCTGAGACCGGTGAGTGGCTATTTTTCGGCTACGAGGCTGATGGCCTCGCGAGCACGAAAGTGGCGTTCTGCACCGCGGATGCCAAGGGTCGCTTGACCCGCGAAGAGTGGTTCGACGTTCCGTACACCAGCATGCTGCACGACTTTGCGGTCACGCGCGACTACGTCATCTTCCCGGTGTTCCCATGTGCTGCGGATCTGGAGCGGATGAAGGCCGGTGGCACGCATTGGGCGTGGGACCGCTCGCTCGATACGTGGGTCGGAATCATGCCGCGCAAGGGTAGCGTCAAGGATTTGCGCTGGTTCCGCCAGCCGGCATGCTTCGCCTTCCATGTTGCCAATGCATTCAATGAAGGTCCGAAGGTCCATGTCGATCTGTGCGTTTCCCGGCGCGTGGGCTTTACCTACATCCCCGACAGCAATGGCGCGCCGTTCGACCCCATGGAACTGGTACCCGTGGTCACGCGCTTCTCCTACGACCTCTCTTCGGACAACGATGAGGTCGAAGTGGTCCCGCTGAGTCCGCTGCCGGGCGAGCTGCCGCGCATTGATGACCGCAAAGCCTTTCAGCCCACGGAAGCGATTTTCTACGTCGCGATCAATCCGGAACTGTCCGCCATCCCGTCCGGCCCCGCTCCGATCGGCCCCAACCAGCTGGTGCGGCTGGACGTCCGAAACGGTGCGATGCAGGTGTTCGCGCCCGATCAGTTCACCGTGTTCCAGGAGCCGCAGTTTATTCCTTCGGCCGATGGTGGGCCGGGCTATCTCGTGGTCGTGGCCGAGCACCATGCGAACGGCGTGCTGGCTTCGGTCATGGTCTTCAAAGCCGACGATCTGCAAAGCGGCCCCATCGCACGCGTCAACTTGCCGATTCGTCTTCGCGGCGCGTTGCACGGCACCTGGGTGCCTGCGCACGAAATTCCCGGCTTCTAAACCCGAAAGGAAACGAACATGTCAGAAATCACCAACGCGACGTTGCTGGGCGACCAACGCTGGGCGGACAAAGTATTCAACGGAAGCTGGGTGGCGGCCGCGGGAGGAACCGTCGAGGTGACAGAGCCGGCTACCGGCGAGCGCCTGTCGCGGGTTGGTCTCGCCGTGGAGTCCGACGTGCGCGCAGCTACCGCTGCGGCGGCACTTGCACAACGAGCTTGGGCCGCCGTGCCACCGCGCGAACGTGCCGCAGTGTTTCTGCGCGCCGCGGCCCTTTTTCAGCAGCATTTTGATGAACTGGCGCTGTGCGTCACCCGGGAAACCGGCGGCATCCTGCCCAAGGGGCAACACGAAGTGCGCGAGGCCATCACGCTCTGTCATCTGGCCGCCAACATGCCGCTTCAGGCGCAGGGCCAAGTGCTGCCGAGCGTACCCGGTCGTGTGAGCATCGCGCGACGTGTTCCGCACGGCGTGATTGGTGTGATCTCGCCATTCAACTTTCCGCTGGTGCTCAGCCTGCGCAACATTGCGCCCGCATTGGCCGTGGGCAACGCGGTCGTGGTCAAGCCCGATGTGCGTACGCCCGTGAGTGGCGGCATCCTGATCGCCCGCGTGTTCGAGGAAGCCGGATTGCCTTCCGGCCTGCTTCATGTGCTGCCAGGCGGTGCTGACGCCGGCGAAGCGCTGATAGTCGATCAACGAGTACCGATGATCTGTTTCACCGGCTCGCCCGGGGTGGGGCGGCGCATTGGCGAGTTGGCCGGCAAGCACCTGAAGAAGGTTTCCCTCGAACTGGGTGGTGCCAACTCTCTGATCATCCTTGACGACGCGGACCCCGATCTCGCCGCCAGCAACGCCGCCTGGGGCGGTTACCTGCATCAAGGTCAGATCTGCATGGCGTCCAACCGCATTCTGGTGCATGAGCGCATTGCCGCGGCGATTACCGAGCGGCTGGTCGCCAAGGCGCGCAACCTGCCGGTAGGCGACGGCGCGAGCGGCCAGGTAGCTCTTGGTCCAATCATCGACGAGAAGCAGTTGCAGCGGGTACACGCCATCGTGCAGGACAGCGTCAAGGCAGGGGCGAAGCTGGAGGCCGGTGGAACCTACAAGGGCCTCTTCTATCAGCCGACCGTGCTATCAGGCGTGCGGCCGGGCATGCCCGTATTCGACGACGAGACCTTCGGCCCTGTGCTGAATCTGATCACTTTCAAAGATGACGACGAAGCGGTGGCTTTGGCGAACAATTCGCAAGGCGGGCTGGCTGCAGGCGTCATTTCGAAATCTGTGGGCCGCGCCATGGCCATCGGCGAGCGCCTACGCGCCGGAATGGTTCACATCAATGACCAGACCGTGAACGACGAGTGCGTAAACCCGTTCGGCGGACCCGGTATCGCCGGCAACGGTACCAGCGTGGGTGGGCCTGCCGATTGGGAAGAGTACACCCAGTGGCAGTGGCTCACGATCAAGGACACGCCGCCGGCTTATCCCTTCTGATCTTACCCACGCGCGGAACGGGCCCCACGCTCACTGGTGCAACGCTCTACCGGGAACAACAATGAATCGTCGAAGTTTTCTCTCTTTAGGAGTGCGATCTACACCTGGCGTCGCGCTGGCGGCGCTCGGGTTCGCGCACGCCAGCCCCAGGTTGACCGCGGTACCGTCGCGACCCGCCGCCATATTCGTTTACGACAAACGCTGCGGGGACGCGGCCGCGCAGGCCCTGAGAGAGCAGGTGAAGCAGGGTGGCGCTCTGTGTCCCATCGATGGCGACGTAACCCGCGCGTGGTTCGACGTACTGCGCCCGCGCATCGCGAACGGCGACGCGCGGCTTGTCGGAGTCACACGTGGAGACGCGATGTTTTGCCTGCGCACGTTGGCCGCCGACATGGGCTGGAAAGTCGAAGGCTGCCACGAGATCGGAGGCTACAACGAGGAGCCAACGCCCAGCGTCGCCGGCTGGTCGAGCCGAACCTACGCCTGGACTCTCGTGCCGCGTTCGGCCACTTGAAACTATCTTGGAAATACAAATGATTCCGCCAGGAACTACAGCTGAAAAGTTTGACAAAGCGCTCAAGCGATTTCGCGAGGCCGTTGGGAGCGAATGGGTACTCACCAGCGCAGAAGATCTCGAAACCTATCGCGATTCGTATTCACCGCTCTGGGACGACCCGCAGGAGCGTCGGGCCGCGGCCGCCGTGGCCCCGGCTACAGTCGAAGAAGTTCAGAAGATCGTGCGGATCGCCAACGAGTTGCGCGTCGCGCTATATCCGATCTCTACCGGCAAGAACCTCGGCTACGGGGGATCGGCTCCCAACCTCTCAGGCAGCGTGGTCGTCGATCTCAAGCGCATGAACCGCATCCTGGAGGTCGATGCGACACGCTGCTCGGCCCTCGTCGAGCCGGGGGTGTCGTATTTCGATCTGTATCACCATATCCAGGAGCATAAACTGCCGCTCTGGATCGATTGCCCGGAGCCAGGCTGGGGCAGCGTAATGGGCAATGCGCTGGATCGTGGCGTCGGTTACACGAGCCAGAACTATCGGGACCATTTCGGTGCGCACTGCGGCATGGAAGTCGTGCTCCCCAATGGCGAACTGATGCGCACGGGCATGGGCGCGCTGCCTGGTGCCACGACATGGCAGGACTACCGCTATGGTTTTGGGCCCTACGTCGACGGACTTTTTTCTCAGGGCAACTTCGGCATCGTGACGAAAATGGGCATCCACATGATGCCGGCGCCGGAAACGATGGTTGCGGGCTATGTGGAAGTCACCCGATACGAAGATATCGTGCCCCTGATCGCCGTACTCAACCGTCTGGAAGCGTCCGGCCTATGCGATGGCATGCCTCAGTTGGCGAGCCCTGCACTGGGTGGCCTGATGGCGCCGCCCGATCCGGAAATCACAAGAGTTCTGGGTACTCCCGGAGGGGCCCGACCAGCCGATCTGGAGCGCATCGCCAAGGGCAAGCCGTATTGGAACCTACGCGTTCGTGCGTATGGCCCGGTGGACATTGCGAAGGGCAAGTGGGAATACGCCAAGAGCGAATTCCGGAAGGCCATCCCCGATTGCCGATTCTTCGGCGAGACGATGCACCAAGTTCCGCTGACGCGGGACCAGGAGGATGCACTTGCGGTGACTGAGCTCGACCACGAGCGCAAGGTCAACTTCGGCATCCCCAACCTGGAGATTTTCGCTGTGGGGGCCCGTTCACCCGCGTTTCCGCAGCCAGCGGACGGCCATCTCTGGTTTTCGCCAGTGATTCCGCGCTCCGGAGAAGGGGTAATGCGCGCGCAAAACGTGTTCTGCAAAGCGATTTCGGACATGGGCGTCTACATCGGCTTCAACGCGCCGATGCCACTCGCCTATGCCCCGCATCTGTTCTTCATGATCTTCCCGGTTTACCTGTTCAAATCCGATAAGGCCGCGAACAAGAAGGGGCTAGAGCTCTTGAGGCATCTCGTCGACGTCGGCGCGGCCAATGGTTGGGGCGAATATCGCGCCCACCCCGTGCTGCAGGACTACATCATGGATAGCTATAGCTTCAATGATCACTCGCTGCGGCGGTTTTGCGAAGCGCTCAAAGATGCGGTGGATCCGAACGGAATTCTCGCGGCAGGCCGATATGGGATCTGGCCGAAGCAATTACGCAACGCAAGGAGCGCATGATGACAGCTCACACTCGTAGGAAAGCCGCACTACCGGCGGCGTGGTTGGTTGGTATTGTAGTCGCTGGAAATGCGCACACGGCCGCCGCGGTAGAACCGGCTGCGGCCATCGCGCGAGGCCACGCGGTATTCGCACATTCGTGTGCCTCATGCCACGGGGCAGGACCGAATATGCCGGGGACCATGGCGCTGCATTTCAAATACAACGATACGGTGTCCCCGTTGCTCGAACAGCGGGGCAACCTTACGCCAGATCTTTTGCGGGTCTTCGTCCGCCGCGGCGTATCAATGATGCCTTCCTTCCGCAAGACGGAACTCAGCGATTCCGACATCGAAGCGCTCGCAGCTTATCTGAATGACAGTGCAGCCAAGCTTCAGCAGACCCGATAGAACTCGGGCCTGCACAGACCTATTTGCAAGAAAGCATCACCTACAAAACGATCAATCTTCATGGAATCATCCCGTCGAACCTTTATCTTCACGAGCCTTGGTGCAGCATCGGCACTTCTGATTTCGCGCCCGGCGTTTTCGTCAGGCGCAGCGGCCAGGCTTGCGGAAACCGATCCCACTGCTCAAACGATGCACTATGTGGCGGATGCCACCACGGTCGACAAGAGCAGGAACCCGAATTATGTCGCCGGGCAGGACTGCAGAAATTGCAGACTCTACGGCGGCAAGGCAACTGACGCATGGGCCCCCTGTCCGGTTTTCGGTGCGAAGCAGGTTGCTGGCAGAGGTTGGTGTAGCGTGTACAACAAAAAAACCTGATTGACGCCGAAACGATGTTGTCACCTCGTCGGATAGACACGGCGAGGTGAACTGGCTCTTGGCACAAAATTACCAGAACAACGATTGGAGACATGAATGCGTAAGACCTCTCTCGCAATAGCTTTGGGAACACTCATCAGCGTCGACGCCACAGCACAAAGCAGCGTCACGATGTACGGAATGATTGATTCCGGCATTTCTTATGTATCGAACCAGGGTGGACATTCCGTCCTGAAGTTCGACGACGGCGTTTACACACCGAACATTTTTGGTCTGGAAGGAAAAGAAGATCTTGGCGGTGGCCTTAAGGCAGTTTTCAAGCTCGAGAACCAGTTTCAGCTAGGTACCGGATCGATTCTTCAGCCGGGTCTGTTCGGTCGGCAGGCATACGTGGGACTAGAGAGCGTCAAGCTCGGAACCTTGATGCTCGGTAACGTCTACGAATTCATGTTTACCTCGTTGACCCAAGCCGGAAACGCTCCAGGGGTGCTTTCAGGTGGTCTCTATAACTTTGCGTCAGGTCCCTTCCAGAAACTCGCAATTCCTCAGAATCCGACGGGCTACTTTGACTGGAGCCGAACCACGGGTCTTCCACTCTCGAACTCGATCCGCTATCAGTCCCCTGTCATTGCAGGTCTGCAGGTTGGCGCACTTTACGCACCGGGTGGCATGCCTGGAAATTTCTCGGGAAACTCTGCAGTCAGTTTCGGCCTCAACTACACAGCGGGCCCGTTCGGGCTAGGTGCGGCCTATACCGACAAGAAATATCCGAGCCTCACTGGAGGTGAACCGTTCACGACGATCACGAACTGGGGTGTTGGCGCGCACTACGCATTCGGTCCGCTGTTCACGGCAGCCGACCTCGTTACCGTGCGAAACAGCCTGAACGGCACTGCGGCCTATGCTGCGCAAATCGGTGCATCCTTGCACATGTCGCCAGAGATGGCCGTTGGTGTCAGTTATATGTACATGAAGGGCAACGCAGCGCTTGGCAATGATCACGCTAACCAGATCGGTTCGTCCCTCAGCTACGACCTTTCCAAGCGCACGGGGGTTTACGTCGCGGGCGTCTATCAACGCGCGAACTCCGGCGCTAACGCCAATATCAACGGGATCCTGGACCCGATGGGAGCATCTACCACGCCGACGCAATTTATCGCTCGCGTGGGCATACGCACCACGTTCTAGAGCAATCTACCCGCCCGAAGATGCGCGAATCAGCCCGCCCGCCGGCGGGCGTTGTCGCCTGTGCCGCGCCGATTGGTAGCACTTTGGCTACGTCCTAAGTCGGATTCACGCAGGCGCCGGACGCTGAAGCAGGCTTTTTCAGGTTCTCCTCCACAAACCGGCTTTACTGGTTCCATCTGACCTTCGACGGTGCAGCCAGCGTGGCAGCGTTGAAATGAATAATCAGGAATGGAGGGCTGTTGCATGAACGGATCCACTTTCAGTCTGAAGCAACGCCTCATAACTGCGTGGTGCTCTCTCGGGCTGCTCTCAATTTTCGTTGCGATTCTTGGAATCAGGGGCCTTGCAGATGCAAACATGCGGGCGCAACGTAGTTACGAGCTCATCACGCGCCCGGGACAATACATCGAAAACTCGTTCATCATGACGCTGGGCCAAAGCGTTCAGTTGATGGAAGTGCTGGGTTCGACGGATGAAGCGGCCAGGCAGCAGCGCCTTCAAATCATTCAGGAATTGCGAAAGGGTAGCGATGAACAGTTCGACCGGTTCCAGCGCGGCGAAAAGGCGGACGCTATCAAGTCGATCGCGGAAAATCTCGTGATGGAACGCCAGCGGTTTGTCACCGCCCTCTCGAAAGTAGAGCGCTTGATCCGCGCAGGAAAAGCTCAGGATGCAATCGCAACGGAAGCGGACGAGGCTCGCCCCGCCGGTGTGGCGCTGTTCCAGGACGTGGTAAGACTCGGCGGCGTACTGGATGTTGAAGCGAGAGCCGTTCACGATCGCGATGTGGTCGCCTATCGACACATCCTGACCCTGATGATCGCGCTGCTGGTTACGGGCGGGCTGGTGGTAGGCGGGTACGCGTGGATGCAACTTCGAACGATTCGCCGCAGCGTCAGCGGAATACAAACGACGCTCCATAAGGCGTACCAGACACTCGATCTGACGCACCGCGCGCCAGTCGAACGCCTGGACGAACTTGGCCAGACGGCCAATGCGTTCAACCAGTTGATGGCGCGGGTGTCGGCGGTGCTGTGCGCTGTGCGCAACTCGGCGGAATCCGTCACTATCGCGTCGATGGAAATTGCGTCAGGCAATGCGGATTTATCCGCACGCACAGAAACGCAGGCAGCATCTCTGGAAGAAACGGCGGCGAGCATACAGGAACTGACAGGTATTGCCCGGCGAAACACGGAGAATGCCAAACGTGCAGCGGGACTGGCCGTTGACGCTTCAGAGACTGCGGGCCGCGGCAACGCGGTTGTTGCGCAGGTCGTCGGTGTGATGCGGCAAGTCAGCGAAGGCTCGGCAAAAATTGCCGAGATTACGGGGATGATTGAAAGCGTTGCCTTCCAGACGAATATCCTTGCACTGAATGCAGCCGTCGAGGCGGCGCGGGCCGGCCAGCAGGGTCGCGGGTTTGCAGTGGTGGCGACCGAGGTACGTGCACTTGCTCAGCGTGCCGCAATGGCGGCGAAAGAAATCAAGGAGCTGATCGATGCTGCAGTATCCGTGTCAGCCCAAGGGCATGAATTGGCTAATCGGACTGGCACCGCAATGACCGATATCATTGGCGCAGTCACGAGCGTGACGGACATCATGGCGGAGATCGCATCGGCATCGGACGAGCAGAACAGAAGCATCATGCAGGTTGGACAGGCCGTGACTCAGATGGATGAGGTGACCCAACAGAAGGCTGCGCTGGTTGAACAGACTGCTGCTGCGGCCCGGTCGATGGAGGAACAGGCGGGCAGACTTAAGAACTCTATCAATGAATTCACGCTGGAAACTGCTAGCCGATGACAGCCCAGCTACCGCGAAGCATAAGAGGGAGACGCTCGCACTGGGGACTTCATCAGTGCAGCCTCTACATTGCAAGGGCAAGTGATCCATCGGCTGCCTGTCCGGTATCCGGTGGAAAGTAAACTGCTGGTAGAAGTTGGTGTAGCGCGCAAAACAAGAATGCTCAACTGTGCAGCACGCTGTTCATCAGCTCGTCAACTCACCCCAACGAGCTGATCCGGCCAACGAGTAGACGAGGTCGCGCTGTTTCACAAGAGGGCGATCAATGGATTGGAGATTATTCGTGAACAAGAGAGCCACATTCCCGCAAACTTGGACGCCTACGCACGAGCGTGATTGTTCTTTGCAAATGCTCGAACGTCCTGAAAATATGAAGAGCCAGCGACGCGTAGCGAGCGCCGCGGCGAATGCTGAGGACGCGGCACTATGGCGCTGGTTTTCGGAATTGATGGAGGACAGGCGGATCCGATGGCTACACGCCGACGACTCCTGGCTGGTCACGGTCGACCATAAACATGTCGCAACCAGTCGAAGCTTTGACGATGCGATTCGCACCGCGCAGTACGAGTCGACGTGAGGTGCTCTTCAGCACGGAGTACGCTGTTCTCGGGAAGTGCCCCGTGCTCGGGCTTCGACACAGGCCACTGACGCGCAAACTGGCCGTTCGGTGCCAGTTCGCGGTCATCCATAAAAGACTTTTTCAGAGTTGGAATCGCGGGCTATCTGCTGATTCCGACCGACCTTAGAACGCGAACGAGAGATTCTCGCTGAAGAGTAGTGCACTCTTCGGATGTGCATAAAAAGGCCCTGCAGGAGCCGTCGTGTAGGAGAGGGTCGTAATCGCGAATATCCCTCTTCTGACAAGTGCTGCGTACGACGCTGTGACGGACTTCGTGTTCGTGGGGAGGCCGGACGTCATCATCGACAATACATTGTGCAGATCTTTACTGAAGGCAGCGTATCCGAATCCTAGGGAAGCCATATCGAACGGCCTGTTGGCAAATGGGCCCTTGTAGTAAAGGCTCAGTAGCACGTCCCGCGCAAACACATTGCGGTCCTGAGGCGAATAATCCAACTTCAGATCCATGAAGAGGCCCCGCATCGGGTTCCCCAGTTGGGTCAGCTGCTGTGTCAGGCCCACATAGAACGCGTAGTTCCCGCTTACGTCTGCCTGGGTTGCGAAATGGGTATAGCGCGTCCAGTTGAAGATCGCACCGGCGCGCACCCACGTCGACCCCGTTGGTGACCCGTATCCAAACTCATCGATTACGAGCGGGCGAGTCCCACCTGGCGTGAGCCGGATCCCGTAGGGATTATTCTGGTGTTCAGCCATTGGCGTCGTACTCTGGCTTACGGCGAAGCTGTTATAGAACAATCGGTTTCCCGGGTAGCGGACCGTAACTTCCCCCGAAAGCGAAGGCTCCTGCAAACTCAGGCCAACTTCGTAGGGGATGGTGCTAAGCGGCCCCTGGGCCGCGCCGAAGCCAATCGCCGCCAGCGACAACCCATAAAAATTGAAGATGAGCGGAAGGAGGCCGTATCGCAGCTCTACCAACCCATCAGCGAGCGGCTGGCGAACTGCAATCGCGGAGACACTTGTCAAGTTCGGGAAGGCGGCCTGATACGTCGACCAGCCCCAATTTGCCGAAAACTGGAACTGCGAGCCCGGTGTGAATCCTATTCGATTCAGATCGTACGTTGTGTCAAGCTGAATAAACTGGGCCTGCCACGTCGGATTCTGACCGCCGTAGGTTTGTGGCTTTGCATTATGTCCCAGCAGATCGTATGTAAACGTCACCGAACTCTGAATACTAAAGCCGATGCCCCTTTCCGCCAGTGCCGGTCTTAACCCCCAGGCGTTCGGTTCGAAGGTGAGGCACGGTGGGGGGGCCATCCGGTAAGCATTGACCGTAGTGGCAAGCGCATCAAACCTGGAGCATCCCTCTGACCCCGACGCCATCCCCGGCGGGGGTGTCATTCCCGGCGGAGGCGTCATTCCCGACGGCGGCGCCATTCCGGGCGGAGGCGTCATTCCCGCGGGAGGGGTCGTCCCCGGCGTAGCCATGCCGGGCGCAGTTGGCACGTCGATTTGCGCCGTATTGTTCTCCTGAGCGGATCCGGCGCGAGCAAAACAGAGCAGTATTAACGTCGGAATGACCTTCCGGGCGAGATTACGGCGAACCATCCTCATCTTTCGTCTCCAGTATTTTATAAGTTGAGGCTTTCCGTCAAAGCGCATGAGCACTCAGCAGAAAGCTCGTCTTTGATGCACCTAACTTCGTCATGGCGACTACCGCATACTTCTGGCTTTGTTACCGTACGTCTGTCATTCCTGCCACCTCGCCATGCGAAGGTGGTTCGCTGCAAAGCACTGTGACGACGACCACAGGGCTTGTTTTGAAGATGCGGCTTCCCGGAGGTCGCGAGTCCGACGTCGGCGCCTGACGGCTGCCGAGGCTGCGTTCAGCGTCGTGGACGTACGTTTCGCGACACACCGCATGGGCCGAGCCATCGTTCGTTAAAACCGGACCCGGTCGCCGCCCTTGAGAGCGAGCATTGCGCGCGCTTCGGCGGGAGTGGCGATCTCAAAGCCCAGCTCTTCAAGAATGCGGCGGATCTTGAGCACCTGCGACGCACTGTCGGGCGCGAGCTGGCCGCGGCCCAACGTGAGGCAATCTTCGAGCCCGACGCGCACGTTGCCGCCCATCAGCGCGGCGTAGGTCAACACGGGCATCTGATGGCGTCCGGCGCCGAGCACCGACCAGTGATAGTCGTCGCCGAACAGACGGTCGGCGGTTTGACGCATGTAGGCAACGTTGTCCAGATCGGGGCCGATACCGCCTAGGATGCCGAAGATGGACTGCACGAAAAACGGCGGCTTGATGAGCCCTGCGTCGACGAAGTGCGCGAGGTTGTAGAGATGGCCGATGTCATAGCACTCGAACTCGAAGCGCGTGCCGCAGCCTTCGCCGAGGTGGGCCAGAATGCGTCCGATATCTCGGAAGGTGTTGCGGAAGATGATGTCCTCGGTACCTTCGACGTAGGCCTTTTCCCAGTCATACTTCCACTCGTTGATTTTTGAAGCTACCGGGTGAATCGAGAAATTCATCGAGCCCATATTCAGCGATGCCATCTCGGGCTCGAAGCGCAGCGGTGGTGCGAGGCGCTCGTCGAGCGTCATCTTGGTCGAGCCGCCGGAGGTGATGTTGATCACCGCGTCGGTCTCCGCCTTGATGACCGGAAGGAACTCGCCGAACACCGAGGGGTCGGCGCTCGGCCGGCCGTCGCGCGGGTCGCGTGCATGCATGTGCAGAATCGCGGCACCGGCCCTCGCGGCGTCGATCGCGTGACGGGCAATGTCGGCCGGCGTCAGCGGGAGGTATGGGCTCATCGACGGTGTGTGGATCGCCCCCGTCACGGCGCAGGTGATGATCACCTTGTGCGGCTTTCTTGCCATCATGGTTCCTTTCAGCGGCCCTCAGCCGCGTTCATTGCCTTCAGGTGCGCAAGCACCCTCGCGCGAAGTACCTGCTGTTCTTCGATGGTCCACCGCATGAAGCCTTCGCCGGACTTGAAGCCCAGGCGCCCGGCCTCTACGAGTTTCTCGAGGTAGGGCGCCGGACCGGGCGTGGCGTCGATTGCCGGCAGTACGGTGCGGTGGATCGCCAGCGTGAGGTCGGTGCCGACAAGGTCGGCGTTTTCGAGCGGCCCCAGCACCGGCAACCTGCGGCCGAAGCTGGCCTTGACGACTGTGTCCACCGTCCGCGCGTCGCACACGCCTTCAGCGACCAGCGCGATAGCCTCGCGCCATAGCGCATGCTGCAGGCGATTGCCAATGAAACCCGGCACGTCCTTCTCGACCATCGCAGGCGTCTTGCCAACCGCGGCCAACAGGTCGGCCATGCGATGCGCCACAGCTGCCTCAGTCTGCGGTGTCTTGATCACCTCGACGAGCGGCACCAGGTACGGGGGATTCCACCAATGCGTGCCGAGTGCGCGCTGACCGGTGCGCAGGCCGCGCATGATCTCGGTGATCGGAATTACCGAAGTGTTGCTGGCTAGCGTGGCATGCGCGGGCGCGAGTTCCTCCAGTTGCCCGAAGAGCCTGCGCTTCCACTCGAGGTCTTCCGGACCGGCCTCGAACACGATGTCTGCGTTGGCCACGGCCTCGCCGAGGTCGTCGAAGCTATGCACGCGCGAGGTTGCCCAGATATCCTGGCCAAGGTCGGCCAGATTGCGGCCGATACGTTCGCGAAGACTTCTGAGCGCCTCATGGTTGACGTCGAACACGCGAACTTCGTGTCCGGCGAGCGCGAACACCTGCGCGATTCCATGGCCCATCAGACCCGCGCCGACTACGGCAATGCATTCGTGATTTGCCATCGTCGTCAACCCGCGGTGTAGCCGCCGTCGGCATACACAGTGTGGCCCGTGTGGAAGTCCGAGGCCTTCGAGCACAGGAACAGCAGGGGCCCGGCAAGGTCTTCCGGTTCACCCAGGCGGCCTAGCGGCACACGCGACAGGAACCCGGCTCGCACTGCGTTGGCCTTCTCGTTGTCTTCGAACATCCAGGCCGTGAGCGGGCTGCGAAACACGGTGGGGGCGATTGCGTTGACGGTGATGCCGTGCTTGCCCCATTCGCAGCCGAGTGCACGCGTCAGACCATCGGTGGCGGCTTTCGAGGCACAGTAGGCCGAGTAGCCAGCCGGGTGGCCCAACTTGCCTCGAGCCGACGACACCAGTACCACCTTGGCCAGCGTGCCTCGCGATATCACGCGCTGCCCGAAGGCGCGGCACAGGAGCCAGGCGCTGGTGACGTTGCCATCCATCACTTTTTCAAAGCGTTCTAGCGACTGCTCGACGATCGGTGCTGGATCGTTGAGGCCGGAACCGACGACAAGAATGTCGAGAGCACCGAAGCGCGCAATTGCCGCGTCCATGATGGCGTCGCAATCAGATTCCGTGCCGGGACGGCGCTGCACGGTCTCGACCTCGGCGCCGAGGTCGGCGCACTGTGCCGCCGTCTCTTGCAGTGCTTTCCCGTTGCCCGCTGTCAACACGAGCCGCGCGCCTGCGCCTGCCAGTACCGCAGCGGCCAGTGATCCGAATGAGCCGGAAGCGCCGGTGACAACGGCTACCTTGCCGCGAATGTCGAACAGCGAGCCGGGGTTGCGCAACCAGTCCGCGTGTGACGTCATGGCTTGTTCTCCAGGTAGGGCATCACGACCAGCATCGTCGCTATCTCGTTGCCGTGATTTTTCACGCTGCGCATTTCATTGCCGGGGATGCAACAGCTGTCCATCGGCGAAAGCACTACCGATTCGCCGCCAGCCTCGACCGTGAGCTCTCCGGCCAGCAGCACGTAGACCTTCTCCAGCGGAGAACTGTCGGGCCCGGCGCCGCCGCCAGGCAGGAAATGCGACAGGCCGACCCAGAACTTTTCCGGACCGCCGGACGCAAATCCCTGAAGCCGCAGGGAACGCATGTCAAAGTGGTTCGGGGCTTCGTAGGGAGGCGCTTCGTCGAAGCGGACGACTTTCATTTCGTACCCCCTCAGCCTTGGCCGTTCTCGAAACGATATGTGCCCTTGGGGTCGACGATCGCCACCAGACGAACGATGCAGCCGTCGCCCTTGGTCCAGCGCCACGGGAAGGCGGCAAAGGTCACGCGCTTGCCGGTGACCTTGTCCAGTTCGCCGCCGATGTTCTCGATGCCGCAGATGCCGTGCTTGAGGATCGCCTGATGGCACGGTTCCCATTCGGGGAAGTCTTCGATCACCTTGCGACCGGTGACGCGTTCGTACTCCCGGTTCACATCGGGCAGCAGTCCATTCGGCCAGCCCGGGCCGTGCGGGCCGATCGCCGTGCCCAACGGGTGGTCGAGCGCCTGCGTGTCCGTGCCGATCATCTTCACCTTCTTCTTCGCGAACCACTCGCCAGCGTCCTTGTAAAAGCCCGGCGAATACGCGTAGTACATGCGGTTGTCGCCGTAGTGGTGGTGCCAACCGGTGTTGACGATGACGATGTCACCCTCGCGGATCTGCGGCGTGGCCTTCTCCAAGTCCTCGGCCGTGATCACTTCCCACTTCTGCTTCGGGATCGAGACCACCACGCCTGTGCCGAAGAAGTGCGGCAGCGGCACCTCGTCCATGAAGGGCGTGCCTTCGACGACATGTGCCGGCGCATCGATGTGCGTGCCCGAGTGCATCACCGTCGTGATGCGTTGTGTGAGGACGCCTGACTTGGCCATCGAATGCAGGCGTTCGATTTTTACGTCCTCGAAGTACGGCCAGCACGGCTGACCCAAGCCCCACGGGTGACTGAGGTCATAGAACTCAAGCCCCATGTCGTTGTTGAGATTTTCCTGAAATTCGACGCCGCGAATCGTGATCGTCACCTTTAGCCTCGCATCCGTATTGGTGTCTCGAAAAGGGAAAGCAGGCCGCTCTCCCAGCTGGTGTTTCAGCCCGTCTTGTACTACATTGCGGATCAACTGTATTGCATTACGGGCGGAGTCGGGTATTATGGTGTACCCCTATACGATACAGTTGTACCGTAGACTATAGTGGCTACACCAACTCGCGCAGCAGCGGCCGTAGGTTTCAGCTGAAGAACGAGGCGGTCAAAGGCCACCGTGGAAGCGGCGCCTTTCGTGTGGAAGGGTGGTCGCTGGGATGGGCCGCAAGATGTGAAGGCCGCGGCCGATCGGTAGTGGTGTGACCAGAGCAGTCAAGCCTCTCGGCCAGAACCGTGGGGCCAACCGGAGAACAGTCGTGAGCGTATTGGCGCATCGCCTGATTGAGTTGTCGCTACTACCCCGTGGCGCGCTGGTCGAGCATCTGATGCTGATGGTGGCCAGAGTGCTGATTGCAGGAGATGCGTTGAGCGATGCAGATCGACATCCCGGCTTGTAAAGACCAGTGGCGCAACAAGGACTTTGAAGCGATCACGCGGTCAGTGCCCCGGAACAATTTTTATGATCTGCCAACGATTCTTGATTCGTCGTGGCAACAACGCTAAGGAAATAAAGTGCGAGTGATAGGCGATTTGTCGCGTCTAGCGGCACGGCGATACCCATCTAAAGTGGCCCTGACAATGGGCGACAGGCATCTTACATACGCGGAACTGGATGGCCTTTCGAATCAGCTCGCACGCGCGTTGATCCTCAAAGGCGTGCAGCCGGGTGACAGGGTCGGGCTTCTTGCGCAGAACCGTCTCGACTACGGCGTAATCACCCAGGCAGTGGCCAAATGCGGTGCGGTTCTCGTGCCCATCAATTTCCGCCTTGTTGCGGCTGAAATCAGGTTCGTGCTGGAGAACTGCGGAACCAAGGTGCTGTTCTTCGAAGATGAATATTCGGCGACTGTCTCCGATGCATTGACCGGCCTCGCGTCACAGCCCGAGCTGATACTCCTCGGCGATGAGAGCGATTCGTCTCGCTCGAGATCGCCAAACCATTACGATCTGCTGGGCAATCAATCCGCCGAGGCCCTGGAAATCGAGGTCGATCCCAACAGTGTGTCGACGATCATGTATACCAGCGGAACGACGGGAGTTCCCAAGGGTGTCATGTACTCGCATGCCGGGTATTTCCGGCTGTTCATCTCCAACATCGTCGAACTTGATATCAAGAGGGAAGACGTTCTGCATCTGGCGATGCCGCTGTTTCACAACGCGGGGCTGAACGGCGCGCTGAATTCAATGATGATGATCGGTGCCAGCGGCGTGGTTCACCGGGGATCCTTCGACCCCGAGACGATCCTGGGGCAGATCCAGCGGCATCGGATTACTGCTGCCCACACGGTGCCGACGATGCTCGCCATGCTTTGCAATTACGATGGGTTCGATCGGTTCGACGTATCAAGTTTGAAAAAGATTTACTACGGCGGAATGCCAATCGAGGTGAGCCTTCTGCGTCGCGCAGAAGCGAAATTCTCCGCCAGCTTCTATCAGGTCTACGGGGCTACTGAATGCGGGACGGTCACGGTGCTCCTGCCGGAAGACCATTCCCGCTACTCGCAGACAACGGGGCGTGAAGCCTTCAACGCTGAAAGCCGCATCGTCGATGAAAACATGCGGGACGTCGCTTTGGGTGAGGTAGGTGAAGTCATCGTCCGTGCAAGCGATAACGGCATGCTGGGGTACTGGAACAACCCAAAGGCAACCTCCGATCTGATCCGGGACGGTTGGATTTATACCGGAGACCTCGCACGGGTAGAAGAGGACTCGCTGCTGACGATCGTGGGCAGACGCAAGGAGCTGATCATCAGCGGTTCAGAATGCATTTATCCGCGCGAAGTGGAGTCGGTGCTTTCGCAGCATCCGGCCATCCATGAAGTGGCAGTGTTTGGCATTCCGGACGATGTCTACGGCGAGAAAGTTTGTGCGGCCATGTCTTTGCGCAACGGGGCGACAGTTACCGAAGTCGAGCTTGAACAGTTCTGCGTCGCGAACATGGCCCGTTACAAGCGACCTCGCGTCTTCGAGTTTCACAATGAGTTGCCGAAGAACTCTTCGGGAAAGATCGCGAAGATCCAGTTGCGAGCGGTGCACTGGGCATCGCGCGAGCGGAAGTTGTGAGCCGTTGCGCCCGGAACATTGAACAGGTGACTCGCGAGGAGAGAAGAATGTCTTTTAGTCTTGAGAATAAAGTGGCTCTGGTTACCGGGGCCGGTGGACCGCTGGGCCGTGGCATTGCCATCGCATTGGCAAAGGCCGGAGCTAACGTTCTGGTCAATGACATTGATGCGCAGCTGGCTGCGCAAACCGTTGAACTGGTGCGTCATGTGGGCGCAAAGGCAATGGCGAACTTCGCGGATATCACGGACTCACGGCAAGTCAATAGCATGATCTCGGAGGCCGCGGACCAGCTCGGAGGTGTGGACATTCTTGTCAACAATGCCGGTGGGATCGGTGATGGACTGATACAGAACCTCAGCGACGAGGCCTGGGAAGCCGCGCTGAAGTTGAACATGACCGGGACGTTCAACTGTACGCGTGCCGTAGTTTCCCGAATGATCGAACACGGGTACGGCCGCATCATCAACATCTCTTCGATGTCTTATCGAGGAAACATCGGACAGGTCAATTACTGTGCGGCCAAGGCTGGTGTGGTGGGGATGACTCAGGCATTGGGGCTGGAGCTGGCCACCAATGGAATTACGGTGAACTGTATTGCACCGGGCCTGATCAAGACGCCCAAGACGGAAAGCTTCGAGGCTGAGATGCGAGACCGGATCCTTAAGCGTATCCCGATGCGAAGCATGGGGGAGCCGGAGGATGTGGCGGCTGCTGTCGTATTTTTCGCATCTGACGAAGCTCGATACATCACGCGCCAGATATTGCATGTAAGTGGCGGCAGCGAGGGCATGTAACCATGGCGCAACCCTTCAGAACCGGATTGTTTGAACCTCGTGAAAAGGGCGTGGCATTGCTTACAAGTTGCTGCGCATCATGCGGACAGTCCTTCTTTCCCCGCCGGCAAAGCTGCCTGAAATGCGGCGGCGCCACACGCGATGCGGAAGCAGGACCGGATGGCCGTCTCTTTTCATTCTCAACCGTGCATATGCCGACGGTGCACTTCAAGCCTCCATACTCCGTCGGCCTGATCGAGTTCGCCGATGGCCTCAGAGTCTTTTCGCCCATCTCGGAGACCGGGGATCAGAAATTCGCTGTCGGCATGCCAATGCGCGCACGCCCGAGAGTCTTGTGGGCCGAAGAAAGCGGCGAAGTCGATGGCTTTGAATTCATACCGGCATAGCGCAGCGTTGGACGTTTGAGAACATTGAGACTGGAGACCTGAGTTCATGCGAGATGTCGCCATTATCGGAGTGGGACAAAGCCGCTTCGGCAAGTTTCCCCAGACAGATGCTATTGACCTGGGACGCGAGGCCGTGCGGGCAGCGTTGAAGGATGCCAATGTTGGCCCGCGGCAAATCCAGGAAGCTTTTACGGCCCGTCTGTACGTGGATCAGATCACGTCAGAAGTGCTTCTTTCAGATGTCGGCATCACCGGCATCGAAATGGTCAACGTCGAGAACGCCTGCGCGGGTGGGGCAACGGCAGTGCGCAGCTTGTGGAAAGACATTGCCTCTGGGCTGTGCGATATCGGGCTGGCAGTTGGCCTGGAGTCCGTGACTCGAAGCCCTTTTGCGGGAAAGCTCATTACGCCTCGCGAAGAAGATCTGGCCGGACAACTTGGCGGCGCTATTCCCGTCGACTTCGCTTTGATCGCACGTCGGCTTATGCACATGCGTGGCGCGACAGAAGAAGATTTCGCGCAAGTGTCTGTCAAGGCGCATCACGCCGGGGCCCTCAACCCGATGGCACAGTATCAGAAAGAGCTTACCGTCGAAGAGGTGCTCCAGTCGCGGATGATTGCCGACCCGATACGGTTGCTCGAATGCTGCCCGAACACAGACGGAGCCGCAGCAGTTGTGTTATGTGCCGCGGAGTTGGCACCGCGCTTCGTCAATCACGGCGTCAAGATACTTGCCTCGGTTCTGCGTTCCGGGAGCTATTCATTCGACCAGACGGATCTGATCTCCTTCGACGTGGGCAGGAAGGTGGCTGCTGCCGCATACGAGATGGCCGGCATCGGACCTGAGGATCTTGACGTCGTAGAGGTCCATGATGCCTTTGCTCCCGAAGAACTGGTCCACTACGAGGACTTGGGCCTTTGCGCCCCTGGCGATAGTGTGCGGCTCTTGCGTTCCGGGGATACGGCTTTGGGTGGCCGAATCCCGGTCAATCCGAGCGGTGGCCTGCTTTCGCTCGGACACCCCCCCAGTGCTTCCGGCGTGCGAAACATCTGCGAAATCGCGCTACAGCTACGCGGAGAAGCCGGCGCGCGTCAGGTGCCCGGCGCCAGGCTGGGCCTCGCGCAAATGATTGGCGGTTTTGCAGCTGGCCTGGAAGCCGGGGCGTGCTGTATTCACGTTCTGGGTCGGTAGTCGGCTGCCGCACGCATCGCGAATGATCACAAGTGGACACCTTGCAATTAGATAGGAAATGACGATGGGAAACAGTGAGCTTGAAGTCAGGATCGACCAGCTTGAGGCCAGAATCAGGCAGTCATCGGCTTTCATTGAAATCATGAATCTGCAGGCGAGGTTCAACTACTATCTCGAGGCAAATCAAACCGACAGGATAGTGGATGAGCTGTTTGCCCAGAAGGACCCGTTAGTACGTTGCGAGATCTCCGACAGCGGCGTCTATGAAGGCATTGATCAGATCCGGGCATTCTGGTCAGCGCGGCATGAAATCCAGGCTGAACGCGGCTACTTTGGAACCATCATGCTGCGAACACCGCACGTTCGCGTAAATCAGGACGGAAATACGGCCAAGGGAATGTGGCATGCGTTTGGCGCAAACAGCCTTTTCGCGACTCCGTATCCCTGCGACCAGGAAAAGCTCACTGCCATCTGGTTCATGGGGAAGTATTCCAATGAGTATGTCAAGGAAGACGGTCGCTGGAAGATCCGATCCCTGCGTTTGATTCACTACTTCTACTCGCCCTATGAAGAGGGCTGGATCAAGCAGTCAGACGCATACCGTATCGCGCCCCCGCCGTCCGTGTGCCGGCCGAACGAGCCCAGTGCGCTCAGCTACATGTATCACCCTCACGGCGACAATGACTTCCTGAGGCAGATTCCGGAGCCGGACTGATCTGGTACCTGAGCGCAATACACCTTGAAATATCGAATTGAAGGAGCTGTGCATGGAGACACAAAAGTTTGCCGCTATGGTAGCCGCACTGGAACGTAAGGCCGAGCTATTGGATGACATCATCGCGGTTATCAATTTGCAGGCGAAGTTCAACTATTGCCTGGAGCTGAACAACACTGACCGGATCGTGAACGAACTCTTCGCGCAGCGTGATCCGGAGGTACGGTGTGAAATTGCAGACACCGGGATTTACGTGGGTATCGAATCCATTCGACGGTTCTGGAACGCTCGGCACAACATTCAGTCGATCCGCGGATATCTCGGCACGGTGATGCTCGAGACGCCTCACGTTCAGATCAGTAAGGATGGGACCCATGCAAGAGGTATATGGCATGCCTTTGGCCCCAACAGCGTTCCCGTGAATCAGCACAAAGTCAAACAGGCATCGGGGGAACGAGCCAAGCTGACCGCGACCTGGTACATGGGCAAATACCAGAATGAATACGTCAAGGAAGACGGGGAGTGGAGGATCAAATCACTGCATGCATTGAAGTATATGCAATGTCCCTACGACCAGAGCTGGGTGGAAGCGCCGGACGTATATCGGTTCGCTCCGCCAGTCTCGGAGTGCAGTCCCGATAAGCCTGGGTCGGGGCATTTCCCCTACGATCCTGCTACTCAAAATTCGATATTGCCTAGCGCCCACGAGCCGCGAGGGTTGGTCTACTAGTTGCAAGAAAAGACGGGAGATTAATTGTGTCGACGAAGGACCTGGAACATCGCGTCGCTGAGCTTGCCGCCCAGATCGACGGAATGGTGGACTACTTCGAGTTAATGAATTTGCAGGGTGAGTACAACCACAACCTGGACACAGGCGGTGTGCGCAAGATTGCGAATGACATTATTGCGCAGAAGGACCCGAACGTAAAAACGGACCTGGCTGGCATCTACGAGGGTATCGAGTCAGTTCGACGTTTGTGGGACGGAATGGCGAGTGCCGTCATGTCGGCCAATGGCGTAATGGGAACCGTCGCAAACTCGACTCCCTACATCGAAGTTAGCAAGGACGGGAAGACCGCAAAGGGTTTGTGGCACGGATTCGGACCGAATAGCTTCCCCTGCACGCCGTATCCCGGAGATGAGGAAAAGCTGACCGCCTTCTGGATCATGGTGAAGTACGTGATCGAGTTCGCCAAGGAAGACGGGCAGTGGCGGATCCGTACGTACCACCTGGAATTGTATTTCCGCACTCCGTTCGAACAAGGTTGGATCAAGCAGCCGGATGCGCGCCGGTTCCTGGTACCGCCTTGGGCAAAACCGGATCGCCCGGAAGCCAGATTCAAACCCTACCACCCTCACGAATTTAACCAGTTTCAACCGGTACCCGACTAAACGAACGTGATGCGAGCACACCTTGAATCCGCGCCGGATTCAAGGTGAATCCAACTCAAAAAGAGCGCAACAGGATTTCTGATCATGGCAGAGCGTGGTGTCTACACGGCAGCAGAGCAGAAGATGCTGGCGGATTTCAAAGAGAGATCCGCGCAACTGACAGGCTGGATCGGAGAAACCCCTGCCGAAGGATTTCCGTATCCGGCACATCGGATCGCGACCAGGGAGCTCATCGAGCACATGGCGTCGGCAGCCGATTTCCGAAACCCGTTGTACCGCGATGAGGCGTACGCGAGGAATACGCGATGGGGCGGCATCGTTGCGCCGCCGTTCTACTACCACGCGATCCTTCATGGTGGAGGCATCTGCCCGCTATTCATACCGCCGGAGGAAGGCATCGTGCGCATGGAGCTTTCGCTCATGGCGCACAAGACCGACTTCTATAAGCACATACGTCTGGGCGACTACTTCAGGATCTGGTACGGACCTTCGCAGCTCGTTGACATTACCAGGCCGGGCAAGGATTCACTGCGCCAGTTCATGTCCACCCGAGTGATCAGCTATATCAATCAGAACGACGAGGTCGTCTGCTCGGACACGGATTACCACTACTACACGATCTTGCCTCCGGCGGAGAACCGCGGGCCGGAGAAGTTTTCCATCATGGAAAGCCTGCCTCCCATGCCCGGCATGACGATGGACCTCGAATACACCGAGGAATACCGATACACCAAAGAGGACATTGCGGTCATTGACCGGCTGTACAACGCCGAGATGCGGCGCGGCGGCAAGACGCTGTTCTGGGAAGACGTGAACGTCGGCGACGAGCTCCCTCCTGTCGTAATGGGCCCGCTGACCACCTGGGATTCGGTGGTGGCCCTACAGGGATTCGGCGCCGCCTGCGTCACCATGAACGACCTGCGCCAGATGAACGCAGATACGGTCATCATCGATCGCAAGACCCATGTTCCAGTGATGGACATCGAGTTCCACCTGACCGATCAGGGCGCCAAGCGGTTCCACTCCTATTCCACGACGCCGATCGGTCCGCCGATCCTGCATTTCTTCGCGCGGCTGATCACCAACTGGGCTGGCGACGATGGTTACCTGCGACGCCTGACCTGGCGCAACTTCGCCAACACTGCATTCGGCGACACGGTCTTCGGCCGGGCCAAGGTGACTCGCAAGTTTGTCGAGGACGGCGAACACATGGTCGAACTCGACGTCTGGATGGAATCGATCCGGGGCTACGTCAGCAACGTTGGCCCGTCGATCGTCAGCCTGCTTGCCAGGGAAGAGACCATCGCCTGCAACAAGTCGCCGGCGTTCAGGGCCGCTTCGCTGGTCGAATCAGACGCGCGTGCGGCGGGAATCCAGGCTGAAGCATGTTCTTCCGGCATTCAGATCGGCGACCGGATCAGGATCAAGGATCGTCCTGATTGGCCGATGCCCGGCGGTTACCGGCTGGCAAATCAGACTGCCACAGTCCACGACGTTGTCGACTATTCGCGGGGTTACGTGCTGGCCAGGCTCGATGAGAAGGCGACCGGCATAGACGTCCGGGTGCCGCTTGGCTTCCGATCCGATTCGATTGAAAAAATCTAAGGAAAACTATCATGGCAGAGCGTGGTGTTTATAGCGCGGCTGAAGCGAAGATGCTCGCAGATTTCAAGAGGAGGTCTGCCGAACTGACAGGATGGATCAAGGAAGGCCTGCAAAAAGAGTTCTCCTTCCCCGCGCACCGCGTGGCCAGCAGGGAGCTCATCGAACACATGGCAACTGCGGCGGACTTCAAGAATCCGCTCTATCGCGATGAGAGTTACGCTCGTAACACCCGGTGGGGGGGCATTATCGCCCCGCCTTTCTTCTATCACTGCATCCTGCACGGTGGCGGAATTGTCTTTCTGCAGCTACCACCCGAGCATGGCATCGTCGTCAACGAAAGCGTGCTCATGGAGCACAAGTCAGATTTCTACCAGCCGATCCGCGTGAACGACACATTCAGGATCTGGTACGGCCCGACCCTGATCGACGACATCACTCGGCCCGGCAAGGATTCGATGCGCCAGTTCAGGCTTACGCGGGTCATCAGCTACATCAACCAGCGTGACGAGGTCGTCTGCACCAACACCGACAAGCATATCTACACGATCTTGCCGCCTTCGTCCGATGTGGGAATTCAGAAGAGCTTCGTAATGGAAACTTCGGAAGACCACACTTCAAAGCGGGCGCTCAGCTGGACCGAGGAGTACGTCTATAGCAAGGAGGACATCCAGACCATCGACCGCCTGTATGACGCCGAAGTGCGGCGCGGAGCGGAAATCCGGTACTGGGAAGACGTGAACGTTGGCGACGAACTGCCACCGATCGTGATGGGTCCGTTGACAACGTGGGACTCTGTCGTTTCGATGCAGGGCTTCGGTGTGGCCGCCCACACCATGAACGACTTACGTAAGGTGAACGCGGATACGGTGATCGTCGATCCTTCGACAAATATTCCCTATCAAGACATCGAGTTGCATCTGTCCGATCGCGTCGCCAAACTCGTGAACTCTTACTCGACCACCTTGGTCGGTCCCCCGATCTTTCATTTCCTGTCGAAGGTGATCACCAACTGGGCGGGAGACGACGGCTTCCTGCGGAGGTTTAGCTGGCACAAGCTTGCCAATACGCCATTCGGCGACACGATCTTCGGGCGCGGCAAGGTCGTCAGGAAGTATGTGGAGAATGGCGAATATCTGGTCGACCTCGACACCAGCATGGAATCTGTTCGTGGCTTCATCACCAATGTGGGGCCGGCGACCGTCAGCCTCCTGTCACGCGAGCAGGTCTTTAACCGCAACGATCCGCCGCTCTTCAGGCCGGCTCCTGCATTCCCCGGCGCTGGGGCGGCGCGGGGAGAGTCGGTCACAGCGGCCGAGCGGTCGCAGGCCGGCTTCAAGAAGGGCGATCGCGTGAAGATCAAGGATCGCCCGGATTGGCCAATGCCTGGTGGCTACAAGCTCGCCAATCAAGCGGGTCGGGTTGTCGATACCGTCGATAGTCTGGACGGGTACCTTCTGGTTGTGCTGGACGAAGAAGTGACGGGAATCGACACCAAAGTGCCCCTCGGTCTCAAGGTGGATTCCATCGCGAAGGTTTGAGAGTTATGCCTGGGGCGGCATCGCTAGCGCATGCCTCGAACCTTTATGAAGCAACAATCCGTGGAGACGCGTAAATGTCTAGTCAATCACCCGCATTGCCTCCGTTTCCGGGGGAACTGAGGACGTTGCGGCTCGTGCTCACCGAGCCGGTCCCTCCCGCCCTTTTTGTCTGCTCCGCCAAAGTTTGCAGTGACGTAGCCCGGGAGTTGAAGAACAAGTTCGAAACTGGGGCGGAGCTGTCCGACGAACTGAAGGTCCAGTTCGACAAGCACTTGTCCTACTGTGTCGGGCTAGGCGAGCAGTTTTACGAAGCCGGCCCTTCGGCGGATTTTTCCGAGGTGCTCTATATCTACCGAGCACAAAGCCTGGACGAGGCCAGAAAACTGATGGAGGCCGACCCGTTCTATCAGGAAGGCGTCTTTCACGATCCCTGGTATTTCGAATGGCACATTCATTCGCCGATCTACAAGAGCGCCATGCCGCCCATGCCGGAGCAGGTGATCGAGTTCAAGGTCCATGAGACAACGCCGCGAACGTTAGTCGCCTGTTTCGGAGATTTCGACCTCGAACTCGCGATGAAGGACATGGACAAACAAGGGCAAATGTCCATCTTTCATGTGATGCATGTCTTCAACCGGCATGCGGAGGGTGGGCTCGGGACGATGGGAATCGATTGGGGCGTGGGCCCGGCGGGCCCCGACAAGTCGCTGCACATCCTCAATGTACCGAACGTCGACATGGCGAAGATGTACAACGAAATGGATGCCGCATGCCGCTGGGGGATCATGAGTAATTTCAGGTACTTCGAGTGGTGTATCCACTACCCCGTTCGCAAAGCGAGCCCCCGTCATAAAGGAGCGCTGCGCGAGGCGATCACCCGAGCCGGCATCGTCGTACCGGAGGTGTAGAGCAAGGCTTGAGGCAATAACCTGCGGTGGAGAAAGGCTAAGTACGGGGCGCTGTTGGTGTCCTGCTTACCTAAACATGAATGGCGGAGACACTAACATGAGCAAACGACAACAGGCACAGATCATCCTGGCGGTGCTATCGATTACCTTCGTAAGCAAGCTTCTGGAAACTGTGTCGCCCGGGCTTCATTCGATCGGAAGTGCATTGAATGTTCCCTATACCTCCTTAATGCTATTGCTGACGATACCGGTCCTGATTTCGATGCCGATAGCCCTACTGGTGGGTCCGATTACCGGCACCTTCGTCAGGTACAGGACGGTTATATCGGCCGGCCTGCTATTGATGGCCATAGGCGGCATGGCGCCGTTCTGGTTACGGGACTGGACGATGATTCTCGTCGCCAGAGGTATGTTCGGCATTGGGCAGGGAATCATCATGCCACTGGTATTGGCATTGATATTCGGCCTGGTGGCGCCCGAAAATCAGGCGACCATGATGGGCATGCAGAATGTTGTTTCCGGCATTGCGGGAATGGTTTTCTCATTGGCAGCCGGTGTGCTGGCGGGAATGAGCTGGACTTATCCATTCCTGCTCAATGCGGTTACGCTCGTGACGTTGGTCATTGTGTTGATCTTTTTGCCAGAGCCGGCAAGGGGAGCAGTGCCTTCGGGCGCTGCACTGGTGGTCAAGCCGAAGCTGCTGGAGGGTTTGCCGCCGGTATTCTGGGTCTACGGCATTCTGACGTTCGCCTATGCGGTGCTGATTTTCCCTTCCATGGGAAACATCTCAATCGTTTTTCACCAGTTAGGACTGAGCCCTGCGCTCGCAGGTACCGCCCTCATGCTGCTGACGGGAGGCGCAACGGTCGCAGGCCTGATCTTCGGCAAATTGTTCAAGAACTTCGGGTTGCGCACCATCACCGTAGGATTCGCCGCGGCCTGCGCGTCTCAATGGCTGTTCGCAACCGGCAGCACCTTCTACGAGTTTGCTATTGGTGAATTGCTGTTGGGATTCGGATCCTTGGGGCTCGCTTTCGCGGGGCTCTGTATGGCCGCCGGAAAGTCGGTCGGTCGTGAAAAATCTGCCTTGGCCATGTCGATCACATTGACAGGAATGAATGCTGGAACATTTGCTTCTCCGTTGATTTTTGCCGGGGTCATGAGCCTGATCGGATCCACTTCGATGCGAACACCGTACTGGATGAGCGTAATCGGCTTCGGGGTATTAGCGGTTGCCTCGCTATTCCTGAAGCAGGCAGTTCCGGGACAAAGTCTGAAGCATGGCGTGCATCCGCAGAACGGGTCCATTTAAGGTGCTTGAATTTATCGCCGACAGGCGAAGCGCAAACGGATTGACCAACTCTACTGAGGAATTTTCAACTATGGCAGTACGCGGCGTTTATACAGCGGCAGAAGAGCGGATGATGAAAGCGTGGGAGGAGGACTGGCGAAGCCTGGTAGGGTGGATGGGCGAGACCCGGTCGCGGGAAATTCCCTATCCGATCTTTCATCGTGTCGCCACCAAAGATCTCATCGAGCACTTTGCCTGTGCAGCAGACTACTGGAACCCGTTGTGGCGCGATGAGAAATACGCGATCAATACGCGTTGGGGTGGAGTCATCGCACCCCCGTTCTATTACGAATGCATCTCGCACTCCGGACCTCGGGCGTACTTTCTGAAAGTGGCGCCGGACGTGGGAGTCCTCACTCACCTATATGTCATGACCTACCGGGAGTTCTTCCAGCCGATTCGCTTGAACGACTCCTTCAAGGTATTCATTGGTGCCCCGAAACTCGAGGACGTGACGAGAGAGGACGGCGAGTCCGAACGCGTATTCAAGGTCTCCGACACACTGCTGTTCGAGAACCAGCGAGGCGAGTTGACGAGTACGTTCTACCGCAGCGGGTTTACGCACATTCTACCCCCGGGTTCGAAACACTTTCTTGATGAGAGGCTCAGGTTTACCGAGGAATTGGCCTACTCGAAGGAAGATCTGGCGGCAGTTTACGCGGTCGAAGATGCCGAGGAGATCCGCGGCGCGAGGATCCGGTATTGGGAAGACGTCTCGGCCGGCGATGAACTGAATCCGATTGTCAAGGGTCCACTGACCCCGTGGGATGCGGTGATCGACATCCAAGCGATGGGTGTGGCGAACCTTCCTGTCAGGGAATGCCGCAAGCAAACGCCGGGGCGAATGGTGGTCGACCCCGTGACCAACATCCCCCACAAAAGCGCCGAATCTCACATGGTGCGGCAAATCGCGGAGCTTCAGCCCTTCGACCTTGCCCATTACTCGACGTCGTTGCAGCCAATCAGCGTGGAAAACTTCCTAGGCCGCCTGGTAACGAACTGGATGGGCGACGACGGCTTCCTCAGAAAGATTCGCTGGCAGCGATTCTGCAATGTCTGCATGGGCGACACCATTTTTGGCCGGGGCGAGGTCGCGCGGACCTATGTCGAAAACGGCGAGTACCTGGTCGACATCTACGTTCGCATCGAGACGATCCGGGGCTACGTGTCCACAGTAGGCCTGGTGACGGTCAGCCTGCTTTCCCGGGACAAAATATTCACTCGGAACGAGCCTCCGGTTTTTGTGCCCGCCAGCATGGCGGACGGAAAGATGTACGGCACTGAGGCCGACTCCTATCCGCGCGCACCGGCGTCGAAGTTCAAGGCGGGTGACAGAATCCGCATCAAGGACCGGCCGGATTGGCCGATGCCTGGCGAGTACAAGCTGGCGGGCAAGACGGCCACGGTCTACGACTACTTCGTCGACCCTGAGGGCTATGTGGTGGCTCAACTCGACGATGAGGTAACCGGAATCGACACTCGCGTGCCGCTTGGCTTCAAGATGGATCTGGTCGAGAAAATCTGAGGAGAAATACTGTGGCAGTGAAAGGTGTCTATTCAAAAGCCGAAGAGAGAATGATCGCGGAGTTCGAAAAGAAATCCGCTGAGTTGACGGGTTGGGTGGGAGAAATGCCTTCGGCAGAGTTCGCCTTCCCAGGACATCGTGTGGCATCAAAGGAATTGATCCACCACATGGCGACCGCGGCGGATTTCAAGAACCCGCTCTATCGCGACGAGCAATATGCGAGAAATACCCGCTGGGGCGGTATCATCGCTCCGCCGTTTTACTATCACGCCATTTTGCACGGTGGGCGAATCTGCTTCCTGACAATGCCCCCGGAAGACGGAATTGTCCGCAGTGAGCGCGTGCTGATGATCCAGCAAGGCGATTTCTATCAGCCCATCCGCCCTGGTGACTCGTTCAAGATCTGGCTCGGCCCCACGAAGATCATTGACGTCACGAAGTCGGGCGAGAATTCATTGCGCCAGTTCAAACTCGTCCGTGTGGTCAGCTACATTAATCAGCGCGATGAGGTCGTTTGCTCGAATACAGACACTCACTTCTATACGCTGTATCCGCCGAAAAAGGAGGCGGGCGCCTACATGCACTTCGTGATGGAGAAGAATGAGGGCGAGAAGGGCGACGACAAGCCGATGTCCTACACGAAGGAGCTAAGCTATACGAAAGAGGAGATCGAGACGATCGATCGCCTTTACGCACATGAGCAGCGTCGAGGCGGCGAAATCCGCTATTGGGAGGATGTGCAGGTCGGTGAGGAGCTTCCTTCCATCGTCATGGGTCCGCTCACAGCATGGGACACGGTTGTCGCGATGCAGGGCTTCGGTGCGGGCTCCGTCACGATGAACGATTTGCGCACCATTGGCGCTGATACTGTCCTTGTGGATCCTCGCACCAACATTCCGCACCAGGATATCGAGCTCCATCTGCTGGACAACATGGCGCAACTCGTCAGTTCCTATTCCACCACCTTGCTGGGGCCGCCGATCCTCCATTTCTTCTCGCGCCTGGTCACCAACTGGGCCGGTGACGACGGCTTCGTGAGAAGGCTGACCTGGACCAAGCTGGCCAACACTCCGATGGGAGACACGATTTTTGGCCGTGGTCGCGTCACGCGGAAGTATGTTGAGAACGGCGAATACCTCGTCGATGTCGATGTGTGGATGGAATCCAATCGCGGCTTCATCAGCAATGTCGGGCCTGCAACGGTCAGCCTTTTTTCCAGGGAAAAGATCTTCTCGAAGAACGAGCCGCCGAAGTTCAAGGCGGCGGCGTTGACTGGCCCGTATGAGTACGATTCCGGTTCTCACGGTCAAAACGTTGAGGCCCAGTTGCTGGCGGGCGACAGGATCAGGATCATGGATCGCCCGGGTTGGCCGATGCCCGGGGGCTACAAGCTCGCGAACCGTACAGGCACCATCTATCAGGTCGTCGATTCACCGGAGGGCTACGTGCTCGTCCAGCTGGATGAAGACGTAACTGGAATCGACACGCGAGTGCCTCTCGGTTTCCGGACCGAAGCACTGGAGAAGATCTGAGACGCGGATCTCGATGCGAGAGAGCTACCCTGGATGTACGGGTAGCTCTCGTGAAGGCCAGCTAAATCGGTAATTCGAGCCGTTGACGCGGTGACTGCAGCCGAGCGGTCACCGCGTCATGTATTTGGGCCAAGGTGCTGCATTTGTGATGAAGGATACAGGGGCAGAAAAATGAGCAGGGTTACGATTCATCGTGTCGAGGTCACCTTTGGTGACTGCGATCCGGCGGGAATAGTGTTCTTTCCCAATTTCTCGCGCTGGATGGACCAGGCCTCGCTTGCGTTTTTTCGCGCGTGCGGCGTACCACCCTGGCGTGAGCTCGAGGCGGAGCGAGGCATCGTCGGGACACCGCTGCTGGAGATTCAAACGCGGTTCCTGCTGCCCGCCACGTATGGAGAGGAGCTGGAGATTCACACCGAACTTGACGAGTGGAACGAGCGCACGTTCCGGCAATGTCACGTGGTCAAGCGGGGCAGCGACATCATTTGTGAAGGAATGGAACTTCGTGCCTTCTGCGTGAGGCGTGCCGATATCCCGGGTCGATTGCGCACGATTCCGATCCCGGCGGACATTCTGGCTCTGTGCTCCTGAGCTTTGGAGCCTGTGATGACAATACCGTCCAGCGCGCTAGAGCTTCCTGCACCGCAGCGACAACGCGTGTTCATCGGCCTCATACTGGCCATGATCCTCGCTGCGCTCGACCAGAGTATCGTTGCGACCGCACTGCCAGTGATTGCTGCGGATCTTGACGGACTGAGCCATCTGACTTGGGTCGTTACGGCGTTCATGCTGACGTCGACCGTGAGTGCGCCCCTGTACGGAAAGTTCTCCGATATGTACGGACGAAAGCCGTTGTTCGTGCTGAGCATTGGGATCTTTCTGCTGGCATCCGCGCTGTGCGGCATGGCTGGCTCGATGGGTGCCCTGATCGTCTGTCGCGCTCTGCAGGGGCTCGGAGCGGGGGGACTGATTACCTTGTCGCAGACGGTGATCGGTAGCATCGTTTCACCGCGCGACAGAGGACGCTACCAGGGCCTGTTCACGGGAACGTTTGCAGTCTGCAGTGCAGTGGGCCCGGTGCTCGGTGGCTTGATCACGGAGCATGCGTCGTGGCGCTGGAATTTCTATATCAATCTGCCGGTCGGCGCGTGTTCGCTTTGGCTCGTGATGCGGTACTTACCGAACGCGTCTAAGAGGAGTTCTCATTCAATTGACTACGCGGGTACGGCGTTGATCTGCTTTGGCTCGACCGTACTGCTGTTGCTGACCAACGCGAAAGCCGTGGGTCTGTCGTCTCATTTGCTGATTCCTGTCCTGATGGCCGTCGTGACGATCGCAAGCTTTGCTCTGCTCTATGTCGTCGAGCTTCGGGCTGCCGAACCTGTCATCGATCTGCGTCTGTTCCGGATCGTTCCCTACGCGACGTGCGTTGCCGCGTCGGGCATCATGGCATTCGCGATGATGGGCTCGCTTGTGTTCATGCCGCTTTACTACCAACTCGTGCTTGGGCAAACCCCGGCGCAGTCGGGCACGATGATATTGCCGCAGGTCATCGCCATGCTCCTTACGTCGGTGTTGGGCGGCCGATTTTCGGTAGGTGCACGACGTACCGTGATAATCCTGTGTGTGGCACTGTCACTGGAAACGATGGGGCTCGCGCTGCTCGCGGCGCTGGCGCATATGGGCGCAGGAGCGACAGGATTTCTGGTCGCGGTCGCCGTGTTGGGAGCGGGAATGGGCATCGGCATGCCTAACGCAACAGTGATCGTGCAAAACGCCGTGCCGGAGCAGGTGCTTGGCGCGGCAACCGCATCGATGGCGTTCGTTCGATCGCTTGGCGCCGCCCTGGGTGTTGCGGTGTCCGGAGCAATCATGAATTTTTCGCTCAACCGCCAATTGAGCGAATTGACAACCGCAGTAAGTGGCGACGATATTCTCGGCCACGGTCTGGCGGCGATCTCGCAACTCCCGGCAACAGTGCGTGCAGAGGTAGTGGAGGCTTATCGCGTGGCTATCGCTGCGAGCCTGGTTTCGGGCGGTATCATCATGTTCACTGGACTCCTGCTCGTGCTGAGTCTGGCGAGGCGTCGTGCTGAGCTTGCTGTTTTGACCACCGACGGCGGTGAGTCGTCCGAACAGGGATGAGGCATTTGCACCAGCAGTCGTGGCTGTGCGCCATGCCGGGCTGACCGCGGTAGAGGTTCCTGACGAGACTCGGGAATGCTCGAGAGTGCGACTAGTTGCGGCCGCGCCGCTCGCCAGCAAGCCCTAGCTTGCTTTCTTCCCCTACATGAACGACTAGAGCGCTGACGCCTGGCGAAGCGAGGGTTCGTGCGTCAGCACGTCCGTGCCCTGCAATTCTCACGATCTCGTTGGTGGTCAGGGCAACGTCACATGCACGGTGCCCCACCCGAGGTCGGTCATTAGTCTACGGTCAGGAATCTAACGCTTGACGGAACAGGCATGTTGGCGACGACTGCAGCGTCACTCAGCGTACCGCTATCAGGGTCCACGGTGTAGCGATAGACCGCATTAGCATCCATACCCGCCACATAAAGAAACTTGCCGCCAGGAGCGAATGCAACGCCTCTTGGATGATTTGCCTCGACGGGAGTCACGGCCTTGAGTGTCAGCTTGCCTGTCTGCTGATCTATCTTGAAGATCGCGATAGTATCAGGCGGACAGCCGGCATGCGGCATGAGCTTTCGTAGCGACCTGTTGGAAACGTATAAGTGATTGCCGTCTGGCGAGATCGCCATGTCGGAAGTCCAGCTCTTTGCGGCATCCTCGTTGTTGACGACCGCAGACGCCCAGTCCAACTCCTCGATTGCGCCATTCCCGCTGTCGAATGAGAACGAATAGACGGTTGAGTTGTTCTGGTTATTCACAAAAAACCACGGTCTGGACGGGTGAAAAAGCAGAGTCCTCGGGCCGCTTCTGGCGCGCGTTTCAAAAAATGGGCACTCCGACGGAACCAGCTTCCCGTTTTTGTGATCGATTTTGAAAACGTGAATTTTGTCGTTCGTGTCGCAGGCGAGTACAAACCGGTTCGAAGGGTCCACCTTGACGCAGTGATAGTGTGAGAACCCTGCCCGGGGTGATTCGGGATTGATACTTCCAGCACCCGCAAGTTCGATAGCCGACGTCAGCGTTCCGTCCTGCCGAATGCTGAACATCGCAAGGGAGCCCTCTTCTTCCTCGGTGATCATCGCAAAGCTACCATCTCGAGTCCGGATGACCTTGACGAACTTATCATGCGGATTTCCCAAGTTTGCAAGAAACGCGAAGCGACCGGTTGTGTCTGTGTCAACGTAGGTTGGCGAGGTTCCCATACTCGACTGCTCGTTCAGGAGCTCGAGCTCACCATTCTCGCGATTGATGGAAAAAGCAAGTATGCCGCCGCCTGCGTGCAAGACGCCATTCCTGTTTCTATCTTCATCATTGGCATAGAGAAATCTGCCGTCGTGGCTGAAGCATATTTCACTTGTCATCGAAGACGTGAAGAAGGTGCTTGCTGGCGTCCAATCGCCTGTTTCGAGGTCGACGTGAAATCCGAAAATCCCTGTTTTTTCTACCGCATCGGTTTGCTGAGTCGCCCGAAATCCTGGAATCGAACCGCGTAGGAGCGCTGGCCATGTTCCGACATAGGCAAAGACCTTTTTCTTTTCCATGATGTTCCCTTGTTGAATCATGCTGGATCAACGCGCTCGCACAGCGAGAACAGACGTGGCCGTCGCGACGAGTGCCTCCGACCCCTCGACCCACAGTCGGGCATTCGTGAAGGCCATGGTTTTGCTGCGACGATCCACACGCCCCTCGGCCCGGTAGTGGCCGGCTTCGGCAGGCCGTAGAAACGATACGTTAAGGCTTACCGTCCCGCAGGTGCCATCGGTCGGCATGCCTGTCAATGTTGCGAACGCCATCGCAAAGTCGAGCATTGCGGTGACCGCGCCCCCTTGCAATACGCCGGCGCCCTGCAGCAGGTGGTGCGACGGCTCAAACTCCAGCGCCACGAAATCGGCTCGCGCTTCCACGATCTTCGCGCCTAGCGTTACGGCCATTGGGTTGCCGTGCAGAGAAGCGCCTGATGCCTCCTCGCGCATTGCCGCATGTATTGCGGCGACATCGGTGTTCAGTGCTGCTTTCGTGTCCATGGTCTTTCGATCTGTGATGGCTGCCGGAAGCGGGAGCTATGTGCGTCATTCCGGGCGTCGTGTGTCGGTGGACCATTTACCGTTGCCCGTCACAGCGCCCAACGTCGCAGGGATTCCGGCCGGCGGCTGAATCGGTTCGGGGCTGGACACAAGGCGGACCCGCAAGAGATATCCGATGATGGCGTCAATGAATCGTAATGTCAACCGAGTTAACGAAATGGAATTGCTCAGGAAATAAAGCCTCGGTTTTGGTCTGCCGCTGGATAGGTGAACGTCAATCGTGGTTGGATTACAATCGCGCGATGACTCCTACTCACAAATCGCTGCTTCGGCACTGGCTCCTGGCACGTTCCGACTGGATGGAGGCGCGCGTCATGGAGCGCGCCGAACGCAATGGTTACGGCCACGTCACCATCGCGCTGAACCGTCTCTTCGCACATCTTGGTGGGCGTCCTCTTGGTTTGTCCGATCTTGCCCGACGTATGTCGATCAGTCGACAGGCGGTACATAAACTAGCCTTGGAAGCGGAGAGACTCGGTCTGGTCGAGTTTGTGGACAGCGAAGTCGATGGCCGAGTGAAACTCCTGCGGTTTTCGCAGAAGGGGTGGGCCATGTCGGAGCAGGCTGCTCAGGATTTCGAGCGCATCGAGCTTGAGCTGGCCTTGCAGATCGGCGCGGACAACCTCGAGGCCTTGAAGCGCATTCTGTCGATGCCCTGGTCCGAGGCAGAGCAGCGCGCGGGCTAACGCCGATGACTATCAGGGTTATTCAGGACCGGCTTATGGTCAACCTAGGTTGACAAAATAATCTGAAGGGTCCAGTATCCGCTCATCTTGTCAACCAAGGTTGTCAATCGCGTCGGCGATCCGCAGCCCAATCCGCTATGAGCGTATCTGAACACCTCGACGGGGGCATTCTTGTCCTCACACTGTCCCACCCACCGGTTAATGCAATTGCGACTCCGCTGCGCGCAGCGCTTTGGCGTGGACTGCAACGTGCAGAGACCGATGACGCCATTCGCGGCGTCGTCATTCACGGTGCGGGAGGCCTCTTTAGCGCCGGCGCCGATCTGCAGGAGTTCACCGAAGGGCGGGCATTCGATACGCCGTCGTTTCATGGTGATGTGCTGCCCTACATCGCAGCGATGCGCAAGCCGGTAGTCGCGGCGCTCGAGGGCCGCGCAATCGGCGGAGGCTTTGAGTTGGCATTGTGGTGTCACGCCCGTGTGGCTGCAGCCGACTGCCTTCTGGGCCTACCCGAAACGACTCTGGGACTGATGCCGGGAGCTGGCGGCACGCAACTGCTGCCTCGTGCCATCGGTCTTGAGCGAGCAACGTCCCTGATCGTCTCCGGGCGCCTGGAGCGTGCAGCAACTTTCGATGGCACCGCTTTGCTCGATGGTTTGGTGCCAGCCAGCGAACTCATCTCGGCGGCACATAGCCTAGCCAGCAGCCTGGCCTCGGGCGCCGTGACCCGGCTCCACTTAAGCGAACGGGTGGTCTCGCATCCGCAGCCTGATGCTTTTCTCCAGTTCGCCCGCTCGCAAGCCCGGGTGAGGCGCGACTTCGTGCCGTCGATGCTGCTGGCAATCGATGCGATCGAGATGAGCCTGGCTTGCTCTGCCATCGAAGGCATGGCGCGCGAATTCGAGATGTTTCGTCCACTGGTAGGCAGCCCCGCCGCGCGCGCAATCCGTCATGCGTTCTTCGCCGAGCGGCGCGCGCCGCGCATCGAAGATCTGCCGGCGGGTACCTCGCCCCGTGCCGTACTATCCGCTGCCGTCGTCGGCGCCGGATTCATGGGTACCGGCATTGCGCACTGTCTGGCGCGCGCAGGCATTCCCGTCAAGCTGTTCGATGAAAAGCCCGACGCCGCGGCGCGCGCGGCCGCCGCGTTGTCGGCGCAGGCTGAGACCGGTGGCAACGTCGAAGCTGTCGAGCGCCTGGAGGACCTTGCCAGCGCCGATCTGGTGATCGAAGCCATCGTCGAACAACTGGACGCCAAATCCGAGCTCTTCGCCCGCCTTGATCGGACGGTGAAGGCCGGCGCCATTCTTGCGACCAACACGTCCACATTGGATGTGGATGCGATCGCTGCGGCAACCGAACGGCCCGCCGATGTGCTGGGCCTGCACTTCTTTGGCCCGGCACCCGTGATGCGCCTGCTCGAGATCGTACGTGGCGCACGTACTTCGCCTCAGGTGCTTGCTACCGCACTGGAGCTGGCCCGGCGGATGCGTAAGGTCGCTATCGTGTCGCGTGTGTCCCCGGGCTTCATCGGCAACCGCATCTTCGACGTGCTGGTGACACAGGCCCTTGCGCTAGCAGCCGAGGGCGTGCGGCCAGCCGACGTCGATGCCGCTCTCGAGGCAGAGGGGTGGCGGATGGGCCCTTTCCGCACGATGGACCTGATTGGTCACGATGTGCTCACGAGGGCCCGCGCCCACCGCCCCCCCACGGCGGGCGAGGCGATCCAGGATCGCCTCGTGATCGAAGGACGTCTGGGCCAGAAGACCGGCAAAGGTTGGTATCGCTACTCGGCGGACGGGCGCCGCGCGATGCCCGATCCTGCCATCGATACGTTGTTGCCGTCAGAGATCGCGAAGAAGCCGTCTGCTTCAGCCATCGCGCAGCGCTGCCTTTTTGCGATGGTCAATGAGGGTGCGCGGGTGCTGAAGGAGGGGGTGGCGCAGAGGGCCTCGGACATCGACGTGGCCTTTCTCCTTGGCTATGGGTTTTCGCGCCTGCTCGGCGGTCCCATGTTTGCCGCCACCGAACTGGGGCTGGGCCGCGCGTGCCAGCAACTCGAAGCGCTAGCCAGCGAGACTGGCGACGACCGCTTCCTGCCTGCGCCCCTGCTTCAACAGTGCGCGCAGGATGACGGACGTTGGCATGCCTAATCAGTCTTTTGCGTGCCGTAGAACTCAATGCTGAACGACCACCCACTATGAAGAATGCCCTCATTGTCTCGACCGCTCGCACGCCATTCGCCAAGTCCTGGCGGGGCGCCTTCAATATGACTCACGGAGCCACGATGGGCGGACACGTCATCCGCGCCGCAGTGGCCCGGGCCGGCGTCGAGCCCGATCGCATCGAGGACGTGATGCTCGGCTGCGCCAATCCGGAAGGCGCCAACGGCGGCAATATCGCGCGTCAGAGCGCTCTACGGGCCGGGCTGCCGGTAACGGTGTCGGGAGTAACCGTCAATCGATTTTGCTCCAGCGGCCTGCAGGCCATTGCGCTCGCGGCGCAACGCATTCAGACCGGTGAGTGCGAAGTGCTGGTGGCTGGCGGCTCGGAATCGATCTCGTGCGTGCAGAACGAGATGAACCAGCACATGGCGCAGGAGACGTGGCTCGCTCGCGAGCGGCCGACGTTGTACTGGCCGATGCTTAGGACCGCAGAAGTACTGGCTTCGCGCTACGGCGTGACGCGAGAGCAGCAGGATATTCTGGGACTGTCCAGCCAGCAGCGTGCGGCTGCAGCACAGGAGGCAGGACGCTTTGACGACGAGATCGAACCCATTGAGGTGCTAACCGCGCGCGCCGATCGCAATGGCGATCTGCGAACTGAGGCTGTCCTCGTCGGTGCCGATGAGGGCATCCGCGCTGACACGTCGCTCGAAGGCCTCGCCACGATACGCACCGCCATGCAGGGCGGCTCCGTCACGGGCGGTAATGCCAGCCAGATTTCCGATGGCGCCTCGGCGTGCGTGCTAATGGAGGAAAGCCTGGCAAGTCGTTGCGGAGCGACACCGTTGGGTCGCTTCCACGGCTTCGCGGTGGCTGGTTGCGAGCCCGACGAGATGGGTCTGGGACCAATCTACGCCGTGCCGAAGCTGTTGCAGCGCCATGGGCTCAATGTCGAAGACATTGATTTGTGGGAGCTGAACGAAGCCTTCGCCGTACAGGTTCTTCTGTGTCGTGACCGTCTCCGCATCGCCGATGAGAGGCTGAATGTCAACGGCGGTGCGATCGCGCTTGGTCATCCATATGGCGCCACGGGCGGACGGGTCGTTGGGCATCTGCTGCTCGAGGGGCGACGACGCGGCGCACGGTGGGTGGTCGCGACGATGTGCATCGGCGGCGGTCAAGGTGCCGCGGCTCTGCTCGAGGTGTTGTAGTCGGAGGGGCGGTGCGACCGGCAGCAGGGACATGCGCCTCGGCCATGTTGCACAGCCGACCCTGCGACGATGCGCCCGCCATTGACTAGGACCTACGCTGATCGCGCGCCCCCGAGCCTTTGCTGGAGCCTCTCGCACTGTTCGAGCAGTAGTGTCTCCAGTTGAGGCCGGAGAGCGGCAAAACGCTGCGTCGGGACCGGGACGGAAATTGCAGCCAGCTCATTGTTGGGCAATCGCAGTGGAACAGCCAATGCGCATACGCCATCACCGTTTTCTTCCAGGTCGCTGCTCAGTCCTGTGACCCGGATCTCGGCGAGCGCATCCTCGAGTTGAGGCCACTCAGTGATGGTTTTGGACGTAAGTCTTGTCAAGTGCAAAGTCGGCTTCAGTCGGGCTAGGTCGTCTTCGCTCATACAGGCGAGCATGGCCTTCCCCGGAGCATTCGAGTGCAGGGGAAAAGAAATGCCTATCTCGGACTCAGCTCTTAGTCGATGAACACCGCGCACCTGGTCGACAAAGACAACCTTATCGCCGTCGAGTAGCGATAGATCAACGGTCTCTCCGCATTCCCTCGCAATTTGCTGAAGCGTGGGACGCGCCAGGTCGACGATGACGAAACGGGCAGCAGCAGCCAACGGCAATAGCGCTGGTCCTAGACGAACGCCTCGTGAGAGCGATGCTGCGATGACGAGGTTCTCTGCATGCAGTGCATCAACGATACGCTGGACAGTCGACCGCGGCAGTGAAAGCAGCTTCGCAAGTTCGCCAAGGGACAATCCATCGGGGTGCTCTTTCAACGCCCGGAGCACCGATGCTGCACGTGCGATCACCTGAACGCCCGAGCGGTCATTAGACGGAACGTCGGTCCCGTTTTGTCGCAGTTCGTCTGAAGGAGACGTGCTCACTTTGATCCTTTGATTAAGTAGTTGTCGGCAGTTTGCCAGAGGGGCTGCGGCGTGGCGCAACCCTTATCAAATCCATACACAGCCAAATCGGTCACTCACGTCCGTTGGGGTTCGACCTGATGTGCGTCATTGTCGTGACCCACTACCATTTCTTCGACCACAATATAGTGCATGTGTACCATATATCGGTACAGATTTCAAGGGGAGCGATTGTCCTCTGAGCTGGGAGCTTCCTCAAGGGAGATGCTTCGATGGACCGTCCCGCCGATGCCCAACACTTGACCGAAAAGATTCTGGCCTGCGTACTGGACTGGGCCCGCACAGCGATCGCGTTGCGCGCGCAAGGCGAAACTTTGTTCGTTTTTCAAGATAACGACAGGTGCGAGGAATGCCTTGCCGCCAAGGGCTTGAGTAAGCGAACCGACCACGGTCGCGACGGCTTGTTATCCGGAGATTGATCTTTGGTTCAGTGTCCTATTACCAACGACCAGTGGCACGCGATCCGGCATCTGGTTGAGAGAAAAAGAGTGGGTCGTGGTGGACGTCCGTCGTGCGACCCACGCATTGTCTTCAATGCGATCATTTGGGCCATTGCCAATGATGAGAAGTGGCGTCGGCTGCCAGCTGAGTTCGGGCCATCGCAGACAGCATATAGGCGGTGGGTCCAATTGAAACGCAGCGGACGGATGGACAAAATCTTCGAGATTCTCGCCGCGTCGAATACGCCTGCCGGAGGTGACGCGGTGTAGCGAACGGGATCTATCTAGGTAGCCATAGATACATCCAGAAAACGCTCAATCTGTGCGATCGAATCGGCAGCAAGACTGGGTTTGATGTCGCGTTGTGTCACGATGTGTACGAGCGCTTGAAGCCGGTCGGAGCTATCCGGTTTGCGTGTGAATCCGAGCCTTACGAACCATTCTTTCTCGAAGACGAGATCCCGCTCGAAGAAGGGGTTCGGAGGCGGCACTTGCATGAAAGGAGCGCGACGACGCATTTGTGCGCCGGACAGCAGCATGGTGATCCGCTCATACTCCGACGCAAGTTTGCATATTTGGTGCGCGCAGCCTAGGCTAACTGTCGAAGCCACCAGGCAGGTTGTCTGCGGCAGTATGAACCCAAGTTCGACTTCGGACGGAGGGGGGCGAAATGGATATAGACAGGCGCGAAGCCCAAAGGATGCTGGCAGCTCAGCTAGGACATGCGAGCCAGGTGATGGCGGACCACTTCTATGTTTCGCCGCGGGTGCGAGACCTGCAGGCCGCGCAGATCAGAGCGTTCATGGTGACAGCGGGGACATGCCCTCTCGACGCCGGTGGACGGACATGCGACCTCCAGCCTTGTTTGTCAGCACCGATGTTGCTGCCCGTGAAGCCACCAGTCTTGAATCCCGTCCAATATGAGGGGTCTCGGCTCCGGACGTCGATTGCTCGCGGGCTCCTCCGCAGTTGGAGTGATCTCGACCGCTCGGAAGCATTGGCGGGTCACCTGGCCGCGCTAGAAGAGCAACTGCGGTAGCCGCGCGCAGCGCTACCAGTTCAGTTTTCCACGACTGCTTGACTCCAGCGGTTCTCGGCGCATGATGGCATCATGCCCCGCGATGTGTGCCTCGACGATGACGGTGGGGTGCGCCTTGCTTAGCGGGTACCCCTTCCCTCGCCGATTACACGCTGACATTCGACTATTCAACTCTATAGTGCGCGGATCTGTTGGCGATAGGTTTCAACACGTCGGCGTGACTTCCATGATGCCAGCCTGCACCAGATCGGTATCGATTGAGTTCATCGTCCCTGACAGCGTACCCAGCAGCCGCACGGCAAAGGCGCGGACTTGACTCGGATCTCGTCAGGCGCTGTTTTGCTACGCTTGGCTCTACTGTTTCCGGCCCATTCTTTATACCTGTCGTCGTCGACTAAATATGGTTTCGCGTACAACGGTCACTCTTCACTAACTCCTTCCGTTCTTTTTCCTCCGTATCAGGTTGAAAATCTAGTCAGGTGGTTGCACGACGGTCATTAATCAGCAGCCACCATTGACTCGCATTCCGCGGCACTACGCGGCATCGGCAAACGGGCGATGGCCCGATTCAATGTCTCCGTCGTCCGGCTGGTTTGGACAGTCGCTCGCAGAGTTCCGTCACAACACCGGTTACCCAGGCAAGGTCCTCTTCACCAAGCCTTGCCAAATGTTCATTCAGGGTAGTTGCGGCATCAAGAGCCCTCGGAGAACTTGGTCCTATCAGCTTCGTGAGGGGAACCGCGTAGAGATTTGCGAGGGCAATCAGACGAGGCAGCGTTGGCCAGTTGGCGCCTCGCTCAAATCGACTAATGGTCTCCGAAAACACGCCCAATTCGGCGGCGACCTGCTCCTGCGTCAGGCCAGCTTCGGTCCTGGCCGAGGCCAATGCGCGACCCAGTCTACGGGCAAACTTTTCTTCTTCGATCGTTGCCACCGGGGCATCACCTCATGTTGGGACTCGACACGAATCGTCTACTTAGGCGTTGCTTCTGGTAACATCACAAAATGTTGATTGGCAACATCTGATGTTGAAATTGCCTGCATAACGGTGTTTGGGCGCGGGCCGATTTCAGGCGGGGTGCAGACACCCTCGCAGCAAGCGGTCCTGTGTCGGATCCAACTCTGTGGTCCAGTCGAAGTTTGGTCGTGCCGTCCCGGGTGCGCTCAACTGATTCCTACGCAATGGCTTGCGTGGGCGCGCTGGCGAGTGGATAAGCCGGGATGAGTTTCGCGGCTCGTCTGTCTGTGGGTTCGTTACCGTCGAGGTTTGCCGCGAAGAGCACAGGTTGGCGAGTAGTCCGTTAGTTCTGAAAGCGTTTGAGGTAGCTGGCTGTATGTTTGTGACAAGTGAAAAGAACCGTTTGGCGCCGTGGGAAATGCTCCTGCCCCACGCCGAGGGTGCCTCCGTGTGGGCGGCAATCGAGCAGCTGAGTCCGCGGGACGTGCTGATGCTGCGGGTGTCGCCGGCCCGCTCGCGGGTCGTCCCGAGCATCATCATGCTCGACCTGTTCGCCACGGCGCCGTACCTCGAGCAGTTCGTCGGCGGGGAGGTCGTGCTGCGCGGCGCCGCCGTGCTGAGTACGCGACGGGCGAGGGAGGTTGACCAGTGGACACTCGATCCACTGGGCGAGATCCGGGTGGGGGGCACCGAGGCCGAACAGTACAGCGGGGGCGAGCGGCTGGTGACGGTGACCCGCTACACGACGACGGCCGGGCGCACCTTCTCCGTGCCGGTTTCGCTGGCAGAGCGCCCGGCGCGCGGCCGGCGGCTCTGGCGGGCGAAGAAGCGAGCCGCACCGGCCGACTGCTGAGTCTGACTGGCCGTGGACGCGTATCCGCACCTGGTGCCGGGCAGGGCCATCCCGGAGACGGACAGTCTGCCGCGCTGGCGGGGCGGCCTCGTGCTGTATCTGGATTTCGACGGGGTGCTGCATCCGGAGGAGGTGTGGCGCCGTCCGGGCACCGGGCCGTATGTCGCGAGTCCGCCAGGGCATGAGGTGTTTGAACACGCGGCGCTGCTCGCGCGCTGTCTCGAGGCGTATCCCGCGCTGCGCATCGTGCTGTCCACGAACTGGGTCCTGGTGTTCGGCAGCGTCCGCAAGGTCGCGCGCCGTCTGCCGCCGGACCTGCGCCGCCGCGTGGTCGGCGCGACCTTCCACGGCCGGATGGATCCGGAGTGGTTCCGGTCCGTGCCGCGTGGCGTGCAGGTCTGGGGCGACGTGTGCCGGCGTCAGCCCGAGGCGTGGCTCGCGCTCGACGATGATGACGCAGGCTGGCCGGCGGTGTGCCGGAGCCATCTGGTGCGCACCGATCCGGTGCTGGGCCTCAGCGCGCCGGCGGTGCTGGCGGACCTGCAGGCGCGGCTCGCCGCGCTGCACCGGTCGGAAGAGGACTCGCCGTGATAATCCGCCTTATCACGGCGGGCGGGCGATCGCCGCCGACGGGTGGCACAGGAAAAGGACATGGGAAAACACCGGACACTGGCGGCGCTGCCGCCCGACGATACACCGTGCGGGCGGTCCGGGCCGGTTCAATCAAGCAGGAGTGAACAGATGCTGGATGTCGAACGGACCAGTCATGGCGATGGACCGGTGCGTCCCGGTCACGCGAACAGGCGCGCGCGGCCATGACCGATCCCCGCTTTCACGGCGCGCTGGTGTACCCCATCCCGACCGTGGCTGCTCCCAGCTGGGACAACCGCTACTTCATCGACACCGAGTTCACCGATTTCCAGCACTGCGAGCTGATCAGTCTCGCTGTCGTCGGCGAGAACGGGAACGAGTTCTACGGCGAGCGCACCGACTTCGATCTGACACTGTGCAGCGACTTTGTCCGTGCCGTGGTCCTGCCGCAACTCGGCCAGTTCGAGGGGCGCGCGATGCCGTTCGCCGGGCTGCGCGAGGCATTGCGCGAATGGCTCGCGGGCATCCCGGGCGATGGGGCGCCGGTGCTCTGTTATGACTACGGGACGGACCTGAACCTGTTCCGGTTCCTGCTGGACGGTCCGCTGCCGCGCGGCTGGCGGCTCAGGAACATCGCGCCCATCTGCGATCGGGCGAAGAGTGCCGCCTACTACGCGCGTCATGGCGGCGAGCACCATGCACTGAATGACGCGCGGGCCAGTGCGTATGCCTGTACCGGCTGAACACGGGATGTGGCTGCGTCGCATCCACGGGTGCGCGATGGGCGGTGGCGTGTGGTTATCGAGGCTGATACGCCCGGAACCGCCATCCCTCATGTGGCCGCATGTCTGGCCACCGGGGTCCCGACGCACCTGCCGGCAGTAGAGAGGAATTTTTCAATGTTAGTGACAAGTAGAGGGTGGGCCGATTCCACCCGACGGCCTCTGGCGGAGCCATATCAGGCATGGCGGTATGTTGCCTGGACCGGCGGGACTGTGAACTTCTGGGTGATCCGGTCGGACACCGACGCGCCCGATGCGCCGGACGGCTGGCTGGTAGCCGGCCCCCAGGCCCTGCGCGACGTCGCCGACGAATTCGGACCCGGCACCCTTGCCGTCTACGTGCTTGACCGCGTCGGGATGGAGACCGCCCGGCTGTGCCGGGTCACGGGGCTGTGGCGGGAAGTCGGTCAGCCGGATGACGCGTCGTGCTTCTGGTACGCCAACGACACCGGTGAACTCAAGCCCTGCACGCCTTCCCAGCTGCTGCCGCGTTCGAGGCTGGAACTGGCCGTGAGGCTGGTCCCGGAGCCACAGGCCCGTGCTGCCTGTGCCTGAGTCTCAGGCTGGCGGACGCCCCGCAGGCATGCAGCGGGTGTGCCGGCAGGGCCGTCATCCTAACTATCAAGGGATTCCTGAATGCGTCTGCAGATCGCGTCCGACCTGCATCTCGAAATGCTGCAGCGGAGTTTTCCCGGCTATAACCCGGTCGCGCCGTCCCGTGCGGACGTGCTGGTCCTCGCGGGTGACATCGCATCGGGCGCGACTGCGGTCGACCTGTTCGGGCACTGGCCGGTGCCGGTCATCTACGTGCACGGCAATCACGAAGCGTATGGCATGGAGTACGGTGCACTGGCCGGTAACATCCGCACGCGCGCGGCCGGCACGGCGGTCCGGTACCTCGAGCGCGATGTGTTTATCCTGGGCAACGTGCGGTTCCTGGGGTGCTGCCTGTGGACAGACTATGGGCTCAACGGCACCCGCGAGGAGAGCATGAAGCTGGCCGGTCGCGTGATGCATGACCATAGTGCGATCCGCACCACGGAAGGGGGAAGGTTCCGGCCGGAGCACGCGCTGGCCGAACATGAGAAGGCGCTGGCCTGGCTGCAGGAACAGCTGGCACTACCCTTCGAAGGCCGGACGGTCGTGGTGAGTCATCACGGTGTGGCGCCTCCGTCGGTACACCCGCGCTACCTGGACGACCCGGGCAACGCAGCGTTTGTGAGTGATCTGCGACCTCTGCTCGGATCGGCCGATCTGTGGGTTCATGGCCATGTGCATGATTCGTTCGATTACCGCGTTGGCAGTTCGCGCGTGATTGCCAATCCGCGTGGCTATGCACTGAATCGGTTGGGCGCGGGGGCACCCGGCGACCTGCGCTGGGAAAACCCGGCGTTCGATCCGGCGCTGGTGATTGAGATCTGATCCGCCGCGCAGCTGGAATGCGCACGCCTGACTGATCAGGCAAAGTGCCCTTCGTCGTTCTGCACCCGCGCTTCCTCGACCAGCTGGGGCGCCGTGTAGTCCGGTCCCGAGGCGGGGCTCGGCGACCTGCCTGCGTGGCACGCCAGTCGCAACCAACCGGAGAGATATCATGATCGGGATTGAAATACTGGCCGGAGAAGCGGCGAGGCTCCATGCAGCTCTGGATTACGCAGGCCGTCGGGCGATGGAAGCGCTCCGCGTGGCCGATCCGGCAATAGTCAATAGGCTCATTCAGACGTTCGGAAAGGAAGAGGGAGCGGCCGCCTGGCTTGTCAGCCGCACCGCCGATCTCGACGGACGGAGCGCGCTCGAGCTGCTGGCGCAGGGCCAGCGCGAGGAGGTCATGCTCAGCCTGCATCACCTGCGTTATGGCCGGTGCTCATGAGGCGCGGACGAGACCCGTACCCGGTAACAGGTGGCAGGTTGCGGATGCGGATGCGGATGCGGACATCGGTGGCGGCATCGCTTTCACCGTCCACTGGTGAGATCAACGTTGCGTTCGCAACGGAGAGTGAGTCCCATGACATCGATGTGCCGCTGTTCCAGCAGTCGCCAGACCACCGCGCTGGGGCGGCCAGGTGTCTCACCGGTGGGCGGGAACCATGAGCACCAAATCATCGGTCCGTTATCAGGAGAAGGAAGGCGAACTGCCCGCATGGCACCTTTACAGGGAAGCGTTCGAGACCGAGGACGTCGTCTATCTGGAGATCGAGGGCATCCAGGTCGATGTGACGATGATTGGCAGTATGGTTGCAGCCCCGAACACGGTGTTGCTGCGCCTGCCGACCGCGACGGCCAGGCAACTGGGCCTGCTGGCGCCCGTGTTGAAAAGGGAGTAGGTCTTGGGCATTCAGGAAGGCCGGATCACATCCGCAACGGTGGGTTCGAAGGGGAGGATCACGATCCCGGCGCCCGTACGAATCCGCCTCGGATTGCTGGCGGGCGACAGGATCGCATTTCTTCTCAGTGAGGAAACGGGCCGGTATGAGGTCGTGCCGGTCACGTGCCCGGTGGCCGGGCTCAGGGGGATCGTCTGCAAACCGGCCAGGCCGGTATCGATTGAGGACATGAATGCGGCGATTGCCGGGCAGGGTGCCTGGGGCGAACGCCGGCGTTCCCTGATACGCGCGCGTGCGGCGTCGGTTCCGCGCAGGAAAGCGCGCCCATGACCCTGAGCGTGGCGACTGGGCGCGCGCTCTATTTCCTCGATACGGGGTTCAGGTCGTTCGAGGCCTGCGAGCTCATCAGCCGTGCAATCGTCGGGGAGCGTGAATGCGAGTTCTACGGCGAATGCGCGGACTTCGAGCGTGCGCGGGGTAGCAAATTCGTCCGCGAAATGGTCCTGCCGCACCTGGGTGATCCGCCTGGCCATGCAATGCCGCTATTCCGGTTGCGCAGGGAACTGCTGGCCTGTTCAAGTGCGTGCCGGTCAAATCCAGGCCGGACCGTGCACCAACATACAGATGCTGAACGACGGAGAAGACCGACATGAGTCCCGAGCTTAGTGCCAGGCTCCGAGCCGACTATCCGATGATTTTCACGGCGCCGCCGATCGACGATCCGGACTCTCCGGACGTGCCTCCGTTGCCGTCGGCATTCGAGGCATGGGGCTTCGAGTGTGGCGATGGTTGGTACGACCTGATCGACGCCCTCTGCGCAATGTTGCAGTACGCGACGAAAAACGGTGCGCCTCAGGTCGTTGCGAGACAGATGAAAGAGAAATTCGGGGGACTCCGCTTTGCGGCGGCGGGGCACAACGATGAGCAGGAGGGCATGATTGAACTGGCCGAATATATGAGCGGTCGCGTATGTGAGGTGTGCGGCAATCGCGGCAGGGTCCTGCGCAACGGCTGGATCAGGACCCGGTGTCCTGATCACGAGCACGTCTGACGGGTGGCGCCATCCGGCTGCAGTCGCTTACATGCTCCTGGATTTCATTCATGGCGGCGCGCTCTGGAGAAGACGACCTGTCGCAGGGGGCGCGCAACGGCGACACCCCAGAAGCCGCCGGTGACTCGGCGCATACATGGTCGCGGTTCAGGATTCAGCGCGATGCAGGCGATAGGCGGCAGTTATCACGACGGGAAGTTTCAGTGGGTGTCTGCGTACCGACAATGATGGGATAAGTGAGCAATGGTGATTTATGACATCAATCGCCCCAAATGTGCCTCTTGTGAATTTTGATATGCGTGAAGTGCGGAGTTGCAGTAGAGGCAAGAAAGGGGCGCTTGTGTACGGTTTTTCTTGTTTGGCGGCATTATAGGGGCGCTTATGCGGCGGGAGAATTTTTGATGGTCACCAGCCAGACGCTCGACGAGCTGGGAATCGACCTGGGCGAAAAGCTCAAGCGACTCCGGCTTAACAAGAACCTGGACCAGAAGACGCTGGCGGCGCGCGCTGGAGTGAGTGTGCGCGCCTTGCGCAACATCGAGGCAGGGCAAGGTTCGACCGTCAAGACTCTGCTCAGTGTCGTGCGCGCGCTCGGTCGGGAGTCGTGGCTGGACACCGTGGCTCCGGTTGCGACGGTCAATCCGCTGACGTTGACCAGCCGCGTGATGACACGCGGGGCTGTCAGTAATTTCGTGTTCAAGGCATATGATGCTCCCCAGGAGAATATATGCCTCGCAAACCGAAAGCCCCGCCGGCAGACCTGCCGACGATTCCCGCCGAACTGCTTGAGCAGTTCGGCAATGGCCCGATGACGGCCGATGCCATCAATACCGCGACGCTGGCCCTCAAGAAGGCCTTGATCGAGCGGGCGCTGGGCGCCGAGTTGAACCACCATCTGGGCTATCCGTCTGGCGCTGCCAGGCCTGCCGCCGTCACCAACCAGCGCAACGGCACGGGTGCCAAAACGGTCCTGACTGAAGACGGCCCGATCCGCATCGAGGTGCCTCGCGATCGCCACGGCAGCTTCGAACCGCTGTTGATTCCCAAACACGAACGACGCTTTACGGGCTTCGACGACAAGATCATCGCCATGTATGCGCGGGGCATGACCGTACGCGAGATTCAGGGCTTCGTGCTGGAACAATACGGCACCGAGGTGTCGCCCGAGTTCATCAGCTCGGTGACCGACGAGGTGATGAGCGAAGTCACCGCCTGGCAGGCCCGGCCGCTTGACCCGATGTACCCGGTCGTGTTCTTCGATGCGTTGCGCGTCAAGATCCGTGAAGACGCCGTCGTGCGCAACAAGGCCGTCTATCTGGCGCTGGGCATTCTGCCCGACGGCACACGCGACATCCTGGGTCTGTGGATCGAGAACACCGAGGGCGCCAAGTTCTGGATGAAGGTGTTCAACGATCTCAAGACTCGCGGCGTCAACGACATCCTGATCGCCGTGACCGACGGCCTTAAGGGCATGCCCGAAGCGCTGGCAGCCGTGTTTCCGGCCACGACGCTGCAAACCTGCATCGTCCATCTGATCCGCAACAGCCTGGATTACGCAAGCTGGAAAGACCGCAAATCGCTGGCCGCCGCGATTCGCCCGATCTATACCGCTCCAAGCGCGGAAGCGGCTCAGGCCGAACTGGATGCATTTGCCCAAGGGCCATGGGGTCAGAAATTTCCGCCTGTCAGTGCCGCGTGGCGCAACGCCTGGGATCGCGTAATTCCGTTCTTTGCGTTTCCACCGGCCGTACGCAAGGTGATTTACACAACGAACGCCATCGAGAACATCAACTCCCAGTTACGCAAGATCATCAAGACCCGGGGACACTTCCCGAGCGACGATGCGGCAACGAAACTCATCTGGCTGGCGCTGCGCAACATCACCGCCGATTGGGGCCGTGCCGCTCAGGACTGGAAGACAGCCATGAACCAATTCGCTATCCTTTACGCCGATCGATTCGTTCGGCCATCCGTGTGAATCTCAACCCCGCCTTGAACACGGAAATTCTGACACCCCCTGACACGCGTACGCGCCACCAGCCCCGCAGTCAAGCTCAACGCTGCCCGACGACTGCTGGCCGCGGCAGAGCAGACCGAAAGCGGCCAGAGTAAGCCGCCCATCTCTCCGGTCCGGCTCAATGCAGCCCGGTGCCTGCTTGCGACAGCGACGCAGCCGGACACCAAACCGGCAAAGCCATCTGCCAAGTCAAACAAAAAGCCTCAATAACAATCGCGCATTCTCCAAGGAGTCGTATAGCCACGAAGAAGACATCAACAAAAACGGCAGCGAAGAAGATCACAGAACTGCGCCTTCCTCTGTCGATTGACAGCGCGGTGTTCGGCTTTGAGCGATTCGGCCTCCGGGAGCCGGGCGAAGTTGTCGAACATTTCGTTCTGCTCAACCCTGCCGTCGGCATCAACGATCGGGGTGTTATCACGCATCGCAAAGTCCAACGGACATACGTCTACGCCGGTCGCCTGCCGCTTTTCGGCCAATGCCGACATTGGAACGGACAGGGTTCTACATCAGTAATGTGGCGGATTGCCGACGGTGGCGGCATCGAGCAGCGGGACGGCAGCTTCCTGCATCAGCGAACTCACCCTCTCGACCCATTCCCGCCCCTCAGATAGTTTCTGCGAACGTCACCGACGTGCTCCAAAGCGGCCGCACGCTGCGCGGTCGGAGTATCTGGAGGGTGCCGACTTGTGTTCTCTCCCGTTCATGCTCACGAAGGATCAGGCCGTACACATTCGATGAACCGGTTGTCGATCCAAGCGCGACTCCCGGTGGATGTCGTGTTCGTGAGACATCAGGTGTTATGTTCAATCCGCTGCGGCCGTCTGCACAGTGCCGCAAGCCTTGCATACTCAGATTATTGCCGCCGGCTTCAACCCGGTGGAGTGGATCGCCTACCCCGAAAACGAGCTGGCTGCCGGCCACATCGTCGCGTAACGACGGGCCACCGCAGCACCGCCGCAGTAAATCGTTGATCCGTCCGATGTCGTGTCGCCCACGGGGGAGCTTCGTGCGCCAAGGTGCCCAGTACATCACGCTTGCCGGGCGCGTTGCCGCTGCGGTATTCGAGCGGGCAGGCACGCACCCATTCGTCAAACACGCCCGACGCGCGCAGGAATTCCGTGACGAACACCAACTGGCCGTTGGACGTGGCCTGCGATGACTCGTCCCAGCACACATGCATGCGACCACCCAGCGTATCGACCACCATCGGCTCAACAGCCCGGCCCCAGCTCGTCTATCTGCCCGTTTCTCCTCTCACCCATTGGGTGAGTTGTCTGCTTATGAATTCCGGTGCCATAAGACAAACAAAATGGCGAAAAGTACCAAGCTGAGTGCGCCTCTCTTCTTTTTTGTGGAGGGGTCGTCACTCAAAAGGAATTGCATAAATTTAGACTTTTTCGCAAGAGCTTCAGCTTTTTGCTTCTTAATTTCTTCTTGCTCGTGTACCGCTTCAATTTTTCTACGTATATTAGAAGACCAGTCGCGGAATTTATTGTAACCTATTTGCGTGCAATAATCCTCCAAGAGTGGTAGGTTCTGATCGCACTCTGCGAGTGTTTGCAAAGGATATTTCTTTACTTCGTTATTGAAATCATTCTCCTTGACTATTTCCAGCGCCTTATTCAATACGGATTCGTAATCAGAATACTCAATCGTATCGGCATACTGCTGTAGTGCTGCAACATTTGCCTGAAATTCAAAAACGGTAGAGGCGTTCAGCTCTTTAAGTTTATTTTCAAATAATTTTCTCTTCTCGGCATCAAGATTTTTCATGCCAAAGTAGGTGATGATGGCATCTAATCTGCCCTTATCTCCTCCGCAATTCTGGAATAGCAATGTGTATATTTTTTGACTGTACGGATAGAAATTAATAGCATGTATGAGATTCAAAGGAATTTTTTCCATTGGAATCCGGCCATTTTCTACGCTTTCGACAAGTGCTTTGGACTTGGATATTTCTTCGGCGGAGTAGGCATATACGGTTCCAGGCTTAACCGAGTTGATAGCGTCTATTGTTCCGAGAAAAGCGGCATTTATGATGTTAGTTACACCATTGATAATTTGCGAAACTGTTTTCCTGCTTTTAAAAATTTCATCTTTTTTGACGCTATTCCCAATTGCTGTTACGCCTTTTGCCATTAAATTAAAAACGCCATGACCAACATTGGAAATGACATTCTTGGCGTCTGCTTGATAAACAGCCTCCTGATTGAACCCAACCCATTGGCGTCGATTTTGGCGTCGAGCCGTTCTGTGGGCATCTAGCTCGGCAGTATTCTCAACAATGGCTTCATATTGGGCGGCAATGGGTTCAAAGTCTTCCTCCCATGTAGCATACGGTTCAACAAAACGAGATAAGAACTGCTTCTCAGCAATTTCGTATATTTCATGGGTGGCCAAAGATTTCATCGCCTGATCAATGGCTTTGCGTAAAACATCATATGCCAATTCATCAGATTTCTCATATAGTTCATCGAGATTGGCGAATCTCGTATAGAAATTTGACTCCAATAAATTGACCTGCTCTCTTGTTAGGCTATTAAATTCCTTGTGGATCGAATTAGTATTGACCTTGTCGCAAGAAATTTCAATGAATGAATCAAATATCTCGATTTTATTTGGCTGCATTATTTTTTAAATGATGTTTAAAAATTTGTTAATCCAGAGGATTCGGGGGTTGGGGCAGGCTCACCGCCCCGCTCGCGCGCTTACCTGATGAAGTGATGCACCATCCCGACGAACACTGCCGCGAGCGCGGCAAAGATTGCATAATTCAGCCAGACTTCAGACATGAAACGCTGGCCGTCAGCTGCGAGGCGCGGCTGTGCGCTGGTAGAGCGTTGGTCCATCAATTTCCCCGTGATGTGGTGTCGAAGCGCGCTGCGCTTCGCGGTTTAGACGACCGCGCATGGCCCTGATGAAGATCATTCGATTCTTAAGAGCTGGCATGTTGCGTGGCACTAATATTATTTATCAGCTAGAGCTAAAGTGCCAGATCGATTGGGCGGCCAGCAAGGAGGACGGGTCTTAAATTCGCTTGTCGGCTTCTATATCTGACAATGTCCTCTATCACATATAGGCTGGCCATAAAAACCGGCAATCACAGTGCTGGCCGTGATGACAAGCCCTCTCTTGTCGAGAAGCACGCGAGCGGATCGCTCGAAAGGGAATCATCGTCGGCCTTGTTGCTCGTCTGTCGAATCAACTCGCCGTCGCTTTGCAAAGTGGCGGCTCGTCACTCGTCAGCAGACGTTTGCCAACAGAGTGCGAAGGACCGTTCCTGGCCGACAGCACCAATTCGAGAACTCTCTGCGGGGCGGTCGTTGAGATCCTGAATGGCTGCTCACTGGCATCTGATGTGAACTGGTGCTATCGGCCAAGAGCGGCAGTCGACTCGAATGCTTGGATCGCCGACAATCTGCCCATCCGGGCGACATTCAGGTAGGCGGAACGGAGTTCAGTGAAGTCGAAACCAGGCTGATGACCGTGACCCAGTTCCTACCCTCTCTTCAAAAAGCATGTTGCTGTAGCAGTCGCAAGCAGCTTTCCGTCGGAGGACTTCAGCGTGCCCTCCGAGGTCGCGATGTTTCTCGAGAAGTGAACCGTGCGGGCCTCAGCCACCACGTCCTGATCAACCGGTACGGGACGCAACATCTTCACCTGAAGATCGATCGTCCCGTATCCGACACCTGGCTCCAGCTGCGAATGGACGGCACAACCGGTCGCGGAATCGAGCACAGTTGCAGCAAAACCGCCGTGGACGCCACCAAGAGGGTTGAGATGCTGTTTTCCTGCGCGGGCCGACAGTTTCACGTACCCCGGATCGACTTGCAGAAACGCCATCGGTACGGTCTCTGCCATCGGCGAGCGTGGCAGGTCACCGGCCACGACCGCGCGCAACAACTCGAGGCCGCTCATTTCAAATGGATTCATTCCTACCTCTTACACGTTTCTCAGGCGAGTACCGATCGGAAGACGACTTCCATGAACTCATACAACGGCACGTCGTTTTTTTCCGCACGCATCCGCAGCAGCGCGCCTTCCCAGCTGTTCAAAATGAATTGAGCGAGCAACGCCGCGGGCAGTCGGCTGCCAATCGCGCCCGTCGCCTGGGCTTCGGCAATGCAACCCTCGAAGAGAGCTGCCCATGTGTGGAAATGCGTTGCGAGCCGCTCCCGGATCACCGCGCTGTGATCGGCTACTTCGAGACTGAGATTGCCCATCAGGCAACCTCGCAGATATCCGCCCGCCCGATAGCCACGGATCCGTTCGTCGAAATACGTACGCAACCTCACCAGCGGCGCGATGCTCTCGTTGGTCAGGAGCGCGCGTAGTTCGCCAAGGCCACGTTCGAAATAGGCGTCGACCACTTCTTTCCCAAAATCTTCCTTGCTCTCGAAGTGGTTATAAAAGGACCCCTTCGGTACTTCGACGGCGTCGACAATTTCCTTGATGCCGGTCGCGGCATAGCCGGAATCGTGCAGTAGCCGCACACCTGCCCGGAGCAGGTCGCCGCGCGTATGGACGTTGGGCCTGGGGCCACGGCGGCCTGCCGTCGTCTTCGCTTCCATCGAAGTTCTTCCATAAAATAAATGACCGGTCGTCTTCTATTCTAGCGAGTGTGCATCGGCTGTCAAGGACAGAGAGGCGAATATATCTCTTGCCGCCATCATTTTTGGATGCTCGTCAAGCGCCGCGAAGTCCATGAAAAGCAAAGCCAGGCAAGAATTCCGCGCTGTGACGTGGCGTGACGTGGCGTGATGGGCCTTGGGGGCAGATTCAGACGCGCATGCAACCGGTCGCCCGTTCTTGACTAATACAAGACGACCGGTCATACTAACTTTACCAACTTTGGCCGGATACCCCCTGCCGCTCTGTCCCCGAAAGTCTCGAAACGGGCTTACGCCCTTGTCGCCGCACCTCCGTGCAAAGGATCTCCAGATGCCCACGACATCGCTCTTCACACCGCTTGAAGTCGGACGTTACAAACTGGCCCATCGTGTCGTCATGCCTCCGCTGACGCGCATGCGCGCTGGCGCCGGGAATGTCCCGAATCAACTTGCCCCCGAGTACTACGGCCAGCGTGCTACCGAAGGCGGCCTGATCATTGCCGAAGCCACGCAGGTCACCGTCTCCGGGCAGGGTTACCCGGCGACTCCCGGCATCCATTCCCAGCAACAGGTGGACGGATGGCGGAACGTGACCGACGCGGTACATGCGAAGGGAGGAATTATCTTCCTGCAGCTGTGGCATACGGGGCGCTCGTCGCATTCGAGCTTCCAGCCGAACGGCGAACTTCCGGTCGCGCCCTCGGCGATCGCCATCACCGGACAAACCGCGCTGACGCCGCACTGGAAGACGGTGCCGTACGAGACGCCGCGCGCACTCGAACTGGACGAGATCCCCGGGATCATCGACGGCTATCGCGAAGGTGCGCGCAATGCCATGGCCGCCGGATTCGACGGCGTGGAGATTCACGGCGCGAACGGCTATTTGCTGCAGCAGTTTCTGGACGATTGCTCGAACAAGCGCACCGATATTTACGGCGGATCGGTCGAGAACCGCGCGCGCCTGCTGATCGAGGTAACTGAAGCGGTGATCGAAGTCTGTGGCGCAGATCGCGTCGGCGCTCGCCTGTCACCGTTCGGCACCTACAACGATGTCGGGGACTCGGATCCGGTGGGGCTTTACGGGTACGTGCTGACGCGCCTGAAGGAACTCGGTATCGCGTACGTCAGCCTGATCGAGGCACGCACGAGCGCCGGAATGGAGATCGATACCCCGCAGGAAGTCAGCCAGCTCCGCCCCTTCTGGCCGGGCACCCTGATTCTCGCCGGTGGGTTCACGGCGGAGTCAGCTGACGAATCGATCCGATCGGGACAAGCCGACGCAGTGGCATTCGGCAGGCAGTTCATCGCGAATCCCGACCTGCCTGCCCGGCTCAAGCGGGGGGCGCCGCTCAACCGTCACGACCGCGCAACTTTCTACGGCGGCGGAGCAACTGGCTATGTCGATTATCCCGCGCTGGAAACGGCGGGCCAGACGGAGTGACGTCGACGTTTACCACGCCATGGACGTCGTGAGCCTCCCGGCTATTCAACCAACGAAGTGCCAATCCTTAAGGAATTGATATGAAAGTCGTCGTTCTCGCTGCCACTGGTCAGGTTGGCCGCACGGTCCTCAGCGAACTGATCAGCCGCGAACATCAAGTCACGGCGGTCGCGCGCAACCCGGACAAGCTTCCCAAGAGCATCAACAGCGTGCGCGATGATCTAAGCAGTGCCGACCGAATTGCGGAGATCATCGCCGGGGCGGATGCTGTCATCAGCGCCTTCGGACCTCCGAAGGAGGACGCGCGCTTCTTCAGCGATGTGAGTTACACGGATCAACTGGCCCACGTGATCGAGCGGGCGATTGCCGCCGTTCGCAAGGCCGGCGTTCCGCGCCTCATCATGGCAGGCGGATGCGGTTCGCTCTGGTTTTCGCCCGGTGTGACGGTGCTCGATTCCGGTCACTGGCCCGAGAAGCTGATTCCGATCGCAACTTCCCATATCAAGGCTTTTGCGGCGCTGAGGGGATCGGATATCAACTGGACGTATTTTAGCCCGCCGATGCTGATTGATCCGGGCGTGCGCACGGGCAAGTTCCGTCTTGGTAATGACGACCTCATCGTCGACGAACGAGGCAAGAGCTGGGTCTCCTTCGAGGACTACGCGGTTGCTCTGGTCGATGAACTGGAGAAGCCTGCACACCAGCGCGCGCGCTTCACGATCGGCTACTAAGAAGTCTGCGTTCGGGTGCCGCAGTCAGCACCCGAGGCAAACGGCCGCTTTGGGCCCGATCTGAAGGTCCGTTCCGGGTCGCGAGTACGCGTTCACTTGCATCAGCACCCGACATTCGAGGCTATGACGGCGCGAACGACGGCGAAGCGCCTATCAGCCGCCTCACAGTGACCGACACTCCAACGTCAGCAAAGGCCGAAAAGCGGCAGGCGACCGGCGTAGACGTATGTCCGTTGGACTTTGCGATGCGTGATAACACCCCGATCGTTGATGCCGACGGCAGGGTTGAGCAGAACGAAATGTTCGACAACTTCGCCCGGCTCCCGGAGGCCGAATCGCTCAAAGCCGAACACCGCGCTGTCAATCGACAGAGGAAGGCGCAGTTCTGTGATCTTCTTCGCTGCCGTTTTTGTTGATGTCTTCTTCGTGGCTATACGACTCCTTGGAGAATGCGCGATTGTTATTGAGGCTTTTTGTTTGACTTGGCAGATGGCTTTGCCGGTTTGGTGTCCGGCTGCGTCGCTGTCGCAAGCAGGCGCCGGGCTGCATTGAGCCGGACCGGAGAGATGGGCGGCTTACTCTGGCCGAGGTTGTGTAAAAACGCCTGAACCGGCAGGCCGGCAGAGCACGTGTGAGACCGCGTGTTCGCAGTTGCGGTTCGCCTACGAGTTTTTTGATTGCACTATGCCGTCGAGCATAACAGGCGTGAGATCACGCGCCTGCCAGCCTCATCGCTCGCAGTGTCCTGGCGAAGCCGAGAACCCTGATGACGCGCTTGAGGTTATATGCCAGCACATGCAGGCTCATTTCAGTCGAGACGTACCCAAGCCTGCGCGTCTGGGCTTGTCGAGGTGAGCTTGGGCTTGCACGCCGCGCACCCCCGGCGCCGCGCATTGCGCATGCACGAACCCGACTGCGCGACATGCCTTGTCCGAGCCGCGTGTGCGCGGAAAGGCGTCGATGGACAGATGGGTGTCAACACCCATCTGTCCGGGCTGGTTTCACGAATATCCCGTCACGCGGGAATTATCATCCAGTCCGGCCGAGCACACGCTTTATTCCCTCGTTTCGGGAATTAAAGCATTGGCTGGTCACGATGTCATGTTTTTCCCTCATGGCGGGAATTATCAGTTCGAACCGTCGAATTTCCTCTATAATTCCCATATTTGAGTCATTATGTGGACGATGCCCTGTCCGCAAACATTAATTCCCGCGAGGTAGGAAATATGGCCCGTACCGTCACGCGCCCCCTCCCGACGCCCGACCCGCTCGCACGCGACATGGCCGCGCTGGGCATGCTCGTGCGCAACCGGCGTGCGCAGAGTGAGCTGGGCATCGTGGATGCCGCCGACCAGCTCGGCGTGTCCAAGAGTGCACTGTCCCGGCTCGAAAACGGCAAACCGGTCAATCTGGACATGCTGTTTCGGGTGCTCGAAGGCCTCGGCCTGAGCATGCTCGTCGTGACAAAGAACGAAGCGCTCAAGGCGGTGCGTGTGCTGCGCCCGTCGCAGGAGGCGTGATGGAGCACCGCCTGCTGGTTGCCACCAACACCGAACGGGTCGGGCATATCGGCTTCGACGCCGCGCAGGACCAGTACACCTTCAACTACACGCAGGCGTGGCCCGGCCGTGAGGGCGCGTTCCCCCTGTCGCCGCACATTCCGCTGACCGGCGATGTGCCACGCTCCGGCGTCGTCCACCGGTTTCTGGCCAACCTGCTGCCGGAGGGGCGCGCGCTCGAAATCGCGTCGGTGATGTACCAGATGTCGAAAGACAACATCTTCGGACTGGTGCGCATGCTCGGCAAGGAACCCGTCGGGGCGCTGAGTTTTCTCGCTGAGGCCGCGCGGGGCCAGGACGCCGGTGTGGCGCAGTCTGCGGAAGGTCCTGCCGAACCTGCGATCGCCATCGAGCTTGAGCCTATCAGGCGGGAAATCAGCAATGAGGAGCTAAGTGCGCGCATCCGCGAGCGCGACAACATTCCGTTCCCGGTCTGGGATGGGAAGGTACGCCTGTCGGTGGCCGGCTACCAGGACAAGTTGCAGGTGCTGGTCGACGAAGCGGATGGCCGCATCTTCCTCGTCGAGGGCTCGCTGAGCTCGACGCACATCCTGAAGCCGGAGACGCGCAACGCGCACACGCCATTCATGGTGGCCAACGAGCACTTCTGCATGACGTTCGCCCGACGCCTGCGACTGCCGGTGGCGCCAGTCACGCTGCGTCGGACACCCGACCCGGTTCTGCTGATCGAGCGCTTTGACCGGATCGTTGAGCGGTCCCCGGAAAACCCGCAACAGGCGCTCAAGGTGCTGCGCCGGCACGTCATCGACGGCTGCCAGGCGCTCGACCTTCCCGTGACGTTCAAGTACGAACGCAACTTCGGCAATACGCCGGACGTGCGCAACATCCGGGAGGGAGTGAGCTTCGAGAAGCTCTTTTCGCTCACGCCGCACCTGGACAACCCGGCGGCCGCGCGCACCTACATGATCCGCTGGGCGCTGCTGCAACTGCTTGTCGGCAACAGCGACGCACACGGCAAGAACTTCTCGTTCTTCGTGGGTGAGGCGGGAATCCAGCCCACGCCCATGTACGACCTGGTGTCAGTGAATGCCTATGGAGAGTCGGTCGAACAGGAAATGGCCATGGGCTATGGCGATGAGTTCCGAATCGAAAACATCACCCCGTACGCCCTCGCCGATTTCGCGCACCGCACGGGCACCCGTCCCGCGATGCTCGCGCGCGAGATGCAGCGTATGGCAAATGCCGCCCTCAAGATAGCGCCCGAGCTCGCGCGCGAGGCGTTCTACACAGCCGAGGAACGCGAGCTCGTCCAGCGCGTGTCAGACTTCGTCTGCGGACAGGCCGGGCTTTTTCTCAAGCTCGCGCCCAGCGTGCCGAAGGTCGACCGGGCGCTATTTCAGGCGTCGGCATAGCGGACGTCGTCGATTCAATGTCGGTCCGTGTTCGTTAAGGTTTATTCGATGCCTGCCATCGGCCGCAGGAATGTGAATGCTTCCGCGCGTGCCGGCAGGCGTCGAATAAACCCGATGGAGGAAACCGCGGAGTGCTCCGATGTGGTCGGAACTCGCCGCTATGGCGATTGATAGGTCAGGATGCTCAGCGATGTCGGATGCGGTGCGGCCAGGCGGGATGCTGGACAGGCGCGGAAGCCGTAGCGAAGCGGCGCTGTCGGGCAATCACGATGGTGAAGCAGACGAGGGAGGCGCTTTGCGAAGCGCCAGGCGCAAACGTCCGCTCGTGGGCCGCGTTGCCGCAAAGCCGACGGTCGGTTCAGATATCGGGGAACCGTTGCGCTCATGTCTGACCCCGGCACATCGGTGGTGCGCGGATCGGGGCGCTGCGCGCGAGGATATCGACGACGATCATCGGTGCGCCGCAGCGCCGGCAGATGAACACGGTCCGGACTGCGATGACGGTGTCGTGCGGTGACGGGCTGACCCCGGGTGCGACGTGCAGCAGATCGCGCACCTTCGCGAGACTGGCGCGGCGCACCGGGTTGGCGAGCAGCCCGTAGTGACGGATCCGATGGAAACCACCGGGCAGCACATGGAGCAGGAAGCGGCGCATGAATTCGCCGGCCTCCAGCGTCATGGTCTTGTAGCGGGTGCGTCCCTTCGTACGGTAATCCTTCCAGCGGAACGTCACGCCACGCTCATCGAAGGCGATCAGGCGCTGGTTGGAGATGGCGACGCGGTGCGTGTAGCGGGAGAGGTACTCGAGCACCGCCTTCGGTCCGGCGAACGGGCGCTTGGCGTAGACCACCCATTCGCAGCTACGCAGCGGCGCAAGCCACCGGGCAAAGGAAGCGGGATCAGCGAGCCTGGTGTACTCGCCGAAGAACTGCAGCTGGCCATGCCGGTGGGCCACTTCGAGCGCTTCGAGGAAGCGCCGGCGGAACAGGCGTGAGAGCACGCGCACGGGCAGGAAGAAGCCGGGCCGGCACGCAATCCAGCGCTCACCGTCAGGCGACAGCCCGCCACCGGGGACGATGCCGTGCACATGCGGGTGATGCGTGAGCGCCGAGCCCCAGGTGTGCAGTACGAGGGTGGCGCCAATCTGGGCGCCGAGATGCCTGGGATCGGCGGCGATCGTGCGCAGCGTGTCGGCGGCGATGTCGAGCAGCAGGCCGTAGATGATCCGTTTGTTGTACCAGGCGATCGCACTGACGGGCGCGGGCAGCGTGAAGACGACGTGGAAGTATTCGACGGGTAGCAGGTCGGCCTGGCGTGCCTCCAGCCAGCGGTGTGCGGCGCTGGCCTGGCACTTCGGGCAATGCCGGTTGCGACAGGAGTTGAAGGACACCTCTGACCTTGCGCAGCCTGAACAGCGCAGCACATGTCCGCCCAGTGCCGCCGTGCGGCACCGTTCGATGGCCGACATGACCTTCAGCTGCCCCAGGCTCAGGTGTGCCGTGGCTCGCCACGCTGGCCCGTGGCTGCGGAAGATGTCCGCAACCTCCAGCATGAGGCGTGACAGCGCGCGGGCCTACTCGGAGGGCAGACGGTCCAGCGGACTGGTGACCTCGTGCAGCAGGTCGGTGGCCACCTGGACGTAGAGCGCGGTGTTCTCGAGCTTCGCATGGCCGAGCAGCACCTGGATCACGCGGATGTCCACCTTCTGTTCGAGCAGGTGTGTCGCGAAGCTATGGCGCAGCGTGTGCATGGACACGCGCTTGTCGATGTTCGCAGCCTCGGCGGCGGCATGAATGGCACGGTTCAGCTGTCGCGTGCTTAATGGATCGAGCGGGTCGAGCCCGGGAAACAGCCACCCACCATCGAGCATCCTGCCCTGCGTACGGGCCACGCGCCACCACACACGCAGACGCTCAAGCAGCACCGGCGAGAGCATGGCGTAGCGGTCACGGCGGCCCTTGCCCTGCTCGATACGCAGTGTCATGCGTTCGCTGTCAACGTCGGTGACCTTCAGCGCGACCACTTCGCTGGCACGTAGCCCCGCGCCGTACGCGACCGACAGCGCGGTCTGGTGCTTCAGGTTGCCGGCGGCCTCGATGAGCCGCCGCACTTCATCGGGGCTGAGCACGACGGGTAATACGCGGGGCACGCGCACGGGTTGCATCCTGACCATCAGCTCGGGCCGGTCGAGCGTGACTGTGAAGAAGAACTTCAGGCCGGTGATCGCATGGTTCAGGGACACGGCCGAGGTGCCGTGGTCGACCAGATAGAGCTGGTAGCGCCGCAGGTCCTCGACGGTGGCCGTGTCAGGTGAGCGCCCGAGAAACCGGGCGAACTCACGCACAATGTGCAGATAGATGTCCTGCGTCTTGGGGGCAAGCTGGCGCATGCGCATGTCGTCGATCATGCGCTGGCGCAGCGGACTGACGTTTGACTGTGAGGAGGTCATGATTCGGCTCCTGCTGGAGAACGAGGCGGATTGCCTCATTCGCCAACATACGGAACCGCGATGCCGGCCTCTCCCTGACCACCGGCGTCTGACCGTAGCCCCTACCGCGCGAGCGGTTTAGTCCGCCGGCCAGGACCGGCCGGTGGCTCAGGCTTTCACACGGACATTCGAACGTCGCATCCACTCAGGTAGCGGCCGCGAATGCTCGCTCGAGCGTCATTCGAAATGCGTTGAACAAGCCCTCGATCGCACCAGTTCCTTCTCCTTCGAGCTGTAGCATACGGTGTCCCCCGCCCAGCATCTGGTTCAGCAACAGCGGGTAGGCAACGCCCGGTGCCAACGCCTCCAGAATCAGCGGCCGGATTGCTGGTGCGACGAGAGCCGCCATGTCCCGCGCGAGCAGTGCAGCCCCTGCGACATCCGGATCGAAACCGTAGGCTTCGAGAAGATCCAGAGCGTCGCCGTCGTAGAGGCGATTGTAGTTACCAGCGTCTGCATATCTCGACATCAGGAACCGCAGATCTGTCGCGTCCCTTGCATGCGCGGTGTGCCTGTCTCGCCAGGCGAGGATCTTGAGCATCGCGAGCGCCGGAAGGGACGCAACGAGGACAACGACGTCGTCTGCCAGTTCAACCTCGACGGCCGCCTCCAGCGCTTCGCCAAAACCGGCGACGTTCATCCGGAATGCGCCACCTGGCCATTCAATCTCGCGGTCGCCCTCGCGCTCGAGTCCCCCGAAGGGAACGATCTCTAGCCACATCCTTTCGCCTGAGTCGGGCGCGGTGTAATAGAGCCGCTGAGCTTCCCCACTGGGCTCGAACCTTCCTGTCCCAACGAGCGCGTCGCACAGTTCCCGGCCGCCTTGCCAGCTTTCGATGCACACACCAATGTCGACGTCGGCGGTCGCCCGCGACTGCTCGATCCCGAAACCGGTGCGTGGTCAGGATATCGCGGGCCGTCGCCCCGCTCACAAACCATGCTGCGCCTGCCTGATTCGCGGCGATCGAGACGTCACGCAGGACGGCGACGGACATCTCGGGGAAAGGATGGGCCTCGTGCAGCTTAATTGCCACGTTGGATGTACTGGTCACCAATCAGCTGCGCGGTTTCGAGGTTGCGCGAGTCACCGCTCGCGACGAGATCGGCGTACACGAGCACGGGATAGACGACGTTGTCGACCAGCCCAGGGGTGCGGTTCAACTCGAAGGGCGCCTTGAGAAACTCCACGTTTCCCGTCGGGTCCGGCCGCAGCCGCCCGCGACTGATCATCTGCGTGGGGATCCCGTTGGTGCAGTACCCTGTCCTCTGCTCCCGTCACGATTTGCCTTATCGGTCATATTTGAGCGGCCAAGCGCCTTAACCGATCAAATATGACCGCTTTCCGCTCCCGTAGCTTGACGCGCGGCGCCTGTGGCGGGAAAATCGGCAGACCGCCTTCTCTTTCACTAATCGATCAAATGAGCACGTTAAAGCCAGATAACCGGTCAAATACGATCGGTAAAACGCCGCGGGATTTTTTCCCGGCCCCCGTGACGCGCGCCGTGAAGAAGCTGGGTGCGGACCTGGCGCTCGCGCGCCGGCGGCGCCACCTGACGCAGGCGTCGATGGCGGAACGACTGCGCGTGTCCGAAGTCACGGTGCGCCGCATGGAGCGCGGAGACACCGGAATCTCCATCGGGACGATCGCTCTGGCTTTTTTTGTGCTCGGCGAGGTGGACAAGATTGGGAAGCTGCTCGATACATCGACGGACAATATCGGGCTGTCGCTGATGAACGAGCAGTTGCCCCTGCGCGTGCGCAGAAAGCGCGTTAAGCCGAACTCTGGAGCCCTATGAGCAAGGCCTCGATCAAGCAGACGGTCAGGGTTGCGCTGGGCGCCGCGGCGCGCCCGGTTGGAACGCTCACGTACAACAAGGAAGGTGCTCGCGAATTCAGCTCGTTCGCTTACGACGCTGCATGGCTGGAAGCACCGGACCGATTCGAGATCTCGCCTGATCTCGGACTCGTCGAGGGTCACCAGTTCCGCAAGGCGCCGTCGAAGGACGACTCGATGTTCCATTTCGCGCTGGCGGACACTGAGCCCGATGGCTGGGGCTGCCGCGTGATTGCGCGCGACCATGCCAGGAACCGCAAGGCGGCGCTGGCGGCCGGTCAGGCTGCGCCTCGGGCCGCGCTCACAGAAATGGATTATCTGCTGGGTGTGGACGACATGAGCCGTATCGGCGCGCTGCGCCTGGTCGGCGAGGCGGGCAATTTTCTGCGGACCATTGAGAATGGCGGTCGCGGGACGCCGCCCCTGATGGAGCTGGCGCAACTCATTGGCGCCACGCGCGCGGTGGAGATGAACAAGGAAACAGAGGCGGATCTCCGGTACCTGCGCGGGCGCGGAACGTCGCTTGGTGGCATGCGGCCGAAGTGCACAATTCTCGACGAGGACGGGCACCTCGCGATCGGCAAGTTCCCGAGCGTGAAGGACGACCGTAGTGTCACGCGCGGCGAGATCTTGGCGCTGCATCTGGCGAGCGCGGCGGGCATCACCGCGGCCTCATCGCGCATCGTCATGTCCGACGACATACCGGTGGCACTTGTGCGGCGCTTCGATCGCACGGCCGACGGCAGCCGCATCCCCTATCTGTCGGCAGGGTCGATGCTGCAAGCGCTGCGCGCGGACGATCACGCGTACACCGAGATCGCCGACACGATCCGGATCCATTCGGTCGAGCCGACGCGTGATCTCGAAGAGCTATGGCGCCGAATGGCGTTTAACCTGCTCATCACGAACGTGGACGACCACCTGCACAATCACGGGTTCCTCCATGTCGAGCACGGCCAATGGCGGCTCGCCCCGGCCTTCGACATCAACCCGTTCCCGGACAAGGATCCGGAGTTGAAGCTGTGGCTCACGCCCGAGTCCGGCCCGGTCAATTCCATCCTCGATGTGGTCGGCCAGGCAGGCTATTTTGATCTGTCGGATGACGACGCTTTGCGTGTTCTCGGCGAGATATGCGCGGCTGTGCAGGGCTGGAAAGCGATCGCGAAGTCCGAGCCGGTTGCGATGACCGAGGACGACCTCGACGCGTTTGCACCCGCGTTCGAGAACGAACAGATGGACCTCGCGATGCAACTGCTCGCGTAGCTCGGCGCTCCTCTCCCCTGCGCGCTGGCTGAGCTTGCGCGAGGGGAAGCCCGGAGGCCGTGTAGCCGCGGTCCGTTGATGCGGTACGAAGCGCGCACCTAGGCACAATACTGTTTAGATATCATATTCCCCTCGATAATCCCAAGCCATCGAGACATGCAAATTGGAGAACGATGGCCCGAACACGCAAGACACTGCCAGCGAAGGTCGATGTAGCGCACCTGATCAGTGCGGGGGTGCTGGCCAGCGTATGCCCGAGAGCCTTGATCGAGGAAGTTCTGGGGCACACGGGCCGGGCGAGCCAGCGCGAGCGGCGGCTGCGGGCGCCTCGGCAAAGCCCTCGACCTTGGGAATGCTCAGCAGAAATTCGAGAAAACCGTCATCCGCACGCGGCCCGCCAGTCACCTCTTTGCCATCCACCGCCACCACCCGCACCACGGGCTTGCCATGGCGCGTGACGGTCTGCGGCCCTTTAGGAGAGCGCCCGGTCGATGACTTCGCTGAAGTGGTTCTTGGCTTCCTGAACTTGCCAGACTGTGGACATGATTGGCTCCTTTTCTTGACAGACTGGCCAGAATTTTAGTCTTCAAGCGAGCAAGCGCACCACCACATCCGCCAAGGCCCGTCCCAGCACCGCGTGCTGCGGCGCGTCCAGGTGCACGCCATCGACCGCGCTGGCCGGCGTGACGCTGCCGGCGTCGAAGAAGGCGCAGCCCTCCGCCTCGCACACGGCGCGCAGGGCGTCGGCCAGGCCCACGCACTTGCTTTCCGAGCCCTCGAACCTGGGCGCGATGGGCCCGCGTGCCACCTGGGCCGGGGGCGGCGCCACCACCAGGATGGGCGGTACCGGCATGCCGGGCTCGATGGGCGCGGTGCGGATGGCGTGGATCAGCGCGGCCGTGCCCTGGGCGCTGCCCCAGGCGTTGTTGGCGGGGTGCATGACCTGGAAGTCGTTGGTGCCCAGCATCAGCAGCACCAGCGCCAGCGGCGACTGGGCTTCGATGCGCTGCGCCAGCCCTTCGAGCCCGTTGCGGCCGGGCTTGAAAGGGTCGTCCCAGACGGTGCGGCGGCCGTTCAGGCAGTCCTCGGTCACGCGCACGCGCAGGCCCTGCGCCGCCAGCGCGCCCTCCATGACGCCGGGCCAGCGCGCCTCGAAGGGCAGGCGCTGGCGCGTGCCGGGGACGATGCCCCAGGACATCGAGTCGGCGTAGACGAGGACGTGTTGCATGCTTGGGGGCTTACTCCAACACTGTTTAGATATCATATTCCCCTCGATAATCTCAAGCCATCGAGACATGCAAATTGGAGAACGATGGCCCGAACACGCAAGACACTGCCAGCGAAGGTCGATGTAGCGCACCTGATCAGTGCGGGGGTGCTGGCCAGCGTATGCCCGAGAGCCTTGATCGAGGAAGTTCTGGCGCACACGGGCCGGGCGAGCCAGCGCGAGCGGCGGCTGCCGGCGCCGGCGGTAGTGTACTACGTGATGGCCCTGGCACTGTGGCGTGAGGCGCCGCTGGAAGAAGTGCTGCGCGTGGTCTGCGAGGGATTGTCCTGGCTGGGCCAGGGTCAGGGCGCTGCGGTGCAGGCCAGCAAGTCGGCCATCTCGCAAGCGCGCACACGCCTGGGCGCCGACGTCATGCACCAGTTGGCCCAGCGTGTGCTGCGCCCGGTGGCACCCCCGGGGCTGCCAGGCGCGTGGTACCGGGGACTGCGCGTGATGGCGCTCGATGGCAGCACCATGGACGTGGCTGACGAGCGCGCCAACGCCCAGTTCTTTGGCTACCCGGCGGCCTCGCGCGGCAGCAGCGCCTTCCCGCAGGCGCGGCTGCTCGGGTTGGTGGAATGCGGCACGCACGTGGTGACGGCCGCCCAGATCGGCCCGTACAGCGACAGCGAGCAAGCCATGGCGGCCAAGCTGCTGCCTGCGAAGCTGCAAGCGGACATGCTGGTGCTGGCCGATCGCAACTTCTACGGCTTCAAGCTGTGGGAGCTGGCCTGCGCCAGCGGGGCCAAGCTGGCCTGGCGGGTCAAATCCTCCTTGAAGCTGCCGGTGCGGCGAATACTGGCCGACGGCTCGTACCTGAGCGAGGTCTTTGACAGTCAGGATCGCCAGCGTCGCCGGCCACTGACGGTGCGTGTCATCGACTACACGCTGCAAGCCTGCGCGATCCCGCCACAGGACAGCTACCGGCTGGTGACCAACATCCTGGAGCCGGCCCAAGCCGATGCGCTGGAGTTGGCGGCGCTGTACCACGAGCGCTGGGAGATCGAGGGTGTGTTCGACGAATTCAAGACGCACCTGAGGGCCAACAGCACGGTGCTGCGCAGCAAGACGCCAGAGCTCGTGCGGCAGGAGTTGTGGGGGCTGCTGCTGGCGCACTTTGCGATCCGCCAACTCATGGCCCAGGCGGCCTGGCAGCGCGGCCTGGACCCCGACGCCTTGAGCTTCGTGCACGCTGTGCGTGAGATCAAGCGCAAGATGCCGCAAGCTGCGGCCATTCCCCCCTGAGCGTCTGGCGCGCTGGCGCGATGCGCTGCTGGGCGAGATTGCCACCGGCAAGGTCACCAGCAGCCGCGGCCGCCTCAATCCACGAGGCGTCAAGCACAAGATGAGCAACTTCAACGTGCGTCGGCGCGGCGCCGAATTGAACCGACGGCATCAGCCCAGTCCGGTGATTCGTATCTGAACAGTATTGCACCTAGGCATAGGCCACGTGCACGTCTGACGGCCCCGCGACACTTCCGGTGGAAATGATCTGCCCCGTGCCATATCTCATGTTGATCGTACCGGCGCCGGTAACGCCAAGCGTCTGACCAGCGGCCGTGCGAGCAGCGCAGCCCTGGAAGTGAACATCTGACTAGCTCGGGAGGGTGCCGAGTCTGCCACCCGCTTCCACTACCCACTCAGCGGATTGCCCCTGCAGAAAGCAGCCGTACTCTGCGGACAGGCTTATCGTATGTTTCTGTCGCGCAGGCTGATTACCGCTGTCTCTCCGAGAGCGGTCATTCGATTCCGCTTAACTCGAAGTCGGCTCAGGGTCGTAACTACGCGTTCGCAGATGTGAGAGTCGCAGCCCCGGATCCGGCTTGGACGAACGGCCGGTTAGCGTCACGCAGCCGCCCGATGAGGGTCGGTAGCTGACCGTCTGCAACATGGCCGATTTGTGTGCGTAGCTCCTCCGTCAGGTCACGGAGAATTGCGGCCGTTGCAGCGGCCGGTTTCCCCGCACGCTGATGGGCAGATTGTGGCCGACTCCTCGACTTTGAGAGTTGCAGACAACCGCGTCATCAAGCTGGATGTCCGACGGCCGAACGGGGCAGGGCGATGTTCCAGGCCGAGGTGACCTAGTTTCGCGACCTGAGGTCTGCCAAGGCGTGGCAGGTTCCCGCGATAAGCGGCGTTATCACCGCCAGTCAGACAGACTGACGCCAACGGCAGAACCCTGCTCACCGAACTTCCCGGCAGACCCGCGCCCACTGCGGCGTCGCACAACCTGCACGGCGGAAATCCGTTCGCAACATCCCGCCACGCGCAGTGGGGGTGCCCGCTCAGTTACACGATGGTCAGACACAGGCCAGCTTACTGTGTCGCCTGCGGAGGTGCGTCGCCGGAGTTTGACGCCGCGTTGTTCGGCCCTCCGGATCGGTCTCGGGGTGTCTTATGCCAAATGCCTCGCATAGAGCCTCCCAGGGGCTGCCTCGCGCAGGCAACCCGAGGCGGACCCTCCAGCACCAGTCCAGCGAAGCCGCTTCCTTGTCCATTACGAGGAAGCGATGCCACCTGTCACGAAAAGTGGCCAGAAAGCGGTGATCGGGCATCCGGACTCGACCTGACCGGATATACCGCTCGACCCCGTTGGAAAACCGGCGATTCCGCTGGTCCACGCGTCGAATTCCCGCCCACATTCCCGCCCGAATGCGTGCCTCAAGCGAAGTAGCAGCTTCGGGGCGTGATGGAGATGAATGGCTCCGCGCCAATGGCAGTCGCGGCTCGGCCAGTTCCAGGTAGCGCAACAGCGGCTGATATATATGATTGAACACCGCGTCGGTTTTGCACAGTTTATCGTGGCACGCGTCCATTGCATGTGCCAGATCCTGCAGATCCATATCCTTGCTACCCGCAAGTGTTAGCAAACGGTATCGGATCCATAATTCGATGTATTGCCGAAGAAATTTACTTAGGGAAGCCAGGTTCATCGTGAGCTGGATGCTCGCCAGGCGATCTGGAGTGATAGCGCTGTCGAGCACTTCCCACAGTGGGGATTGTAGCCAGAGGCGGGCCGTCGCCCCGCCAGGCAATGCATGCACCGCGCCAGTCAGATCAACGTTGTACTTGCCTCGTGGCCCTTCCACTGGACACCTATCTCCGCGCAAGTACTGGTACATGATTTTACTGTTCAGGGCGGAGCGACCGCTCCGTTGTGCACCGTCGTCTGTGCATACAGACAGTGGCTGCCCTAAACGGCTAAGACGCGAGGCTGTCTGGCCAATATGGATAACGCCGGCTGCTCCCCACGACATTCCTCTCAATCCCTGCAGACGCCGGGAGAGCGACATCGGCCTTCGGTCCTGTATGTCCGCGCTAGCGGGTTCAATCTGGCGCCAGTACCGGACGTCCAACGCGGCACGTTCCTTAACGTCATCACGCACTGAAAGCCCTCCAAATACACCATTGCACTGCCACGTCCAAACCTTCAATTTCCTTGGGAGGCTTGGCTGGAGCGGATTTGACAGTGAGCAGTCGTCTCGACATGGTGTTCTGGGGTTCTGTCGCTACGCTTCACGTTGACCGCACAGCACGCGGCTTGGCAGGCAAGTGGTCTTGGATCAAAAGCCGGGGCCCGGGAAATCAGGCGAAACGATCGCATGCTCAGAAATGCAGTAGTTTTCGGTCTGAAAAAGGGGGCGCAACAACTGTTGGATGAAAACTATGGACCGTTGAGCGGTCGATCGCCAAGGGTCGTGGATCTGAATTGCCTGTCAAGAAGCGCTGTGTCAGAAGCCCTGTGTCAGAAGTCCTGCATCACGTCTCACGTCTGAAGTACCGGAGGCACCTCGCTATGAAACAAGGTCCGTAAAGATCGGTGGAACATTAAAAAACGGGCGCCCGGTTTGCCGACCGGGCGCCCGTTCTCCCCAGCCCGATTGGCAGAGTAGACAAGTGACACGGTCATAGTCTGCCCAATCAGGCCTTCTGTCAAGCGCCTTGAAATGGAGGCAGGTATGAACTCGTTTGAAGTTTTCATGCAATCCCAAAAGCCCCCGAAAGCTCGGGTCATGTACTGCGCCAGCGGGCAAGAAAGCAATTCAAAGATGGTGTCCGATGCGGTGTGCCTGCATCTGCCCCCAATGCACTCGTGGATGCCGTGGGGAAGTGGGATGAATGCGGTGATGGCCGGACAACGGACGGTCACCGCCCAGGCATCGCCTGGCGACCGACGGCTTCCGCCGCTCCCGCAGGCTGTTGTGTGCAGCGATCATGAGCCGCAAATAATCCGATTCGTCGATGGGGAGGACGGGCCCACGCGGAGAAGGGCATTGCAGACATGTGTGAACCAACTCGGGGCTACGCGGGGACGAAAGCTGTTGGTTCGGTGCCGACAAGGCGAACACGACAATCAGCTTGGTTACGCCAGGCGCTGGGCGGCAGAACTATGCGCCCGGTGGTCCGCGCGGCCGGTCGTTGTCGGGATCGATGGAATCGACCAATGGCTGACGTCGCCGAGTGTCGCTGCGCGTTACCTGCAGGCGATCCTCAACGTCGGCGCCGCGGTCGCATGCGCTGTCGATCCAAGATATCTTGATTCCCGTTTACTCGCGTTTCACCTGCGCATTCTTGGGATCGTGGTGGTCCGCGATCCGCTCGTCCCGAAAAGATTCATCCGTGTCTCTACTGGGCTTGAGATGCCGCGGCTCTCGCCTGAAGCGGAGCGTGGGACGCCGGCGCGGCGATTCCCCGGTGTCCGCTCCACGGCGCTGGGCGCGTACGCGGCTGAATCCCACGACCGCGGCGCACCAACGACGTGGAATGGCGCAGCGAGCCAACAGGGGTCGAAGTATCGTCGGACCAGCGAACACGCGACTCCTTCCGCTATTTCCGACGCCGAACGGGTCGAATACGCTCGCGCATACCGGAACAGCTTTGCTATCAACCGCCTTCTGCGCGAGTGGATTGGCCTTCAGACACAAGACAATCGCGACGCCGAATTGCTGAGTTCGAGTCCATGGCGGCCTTCACGAGAGCGCTCGCGGTCAGCGTCCATTGTTGCCCCCGATCTGAAGAGCGACCGTAAAAGAACAGAGTGCAACGATATAGCGCCGCTTCGCTTGCGTGATGGGTTGGATCGGTAGGGCGCTTTCTCATGTCCTCTCGAGGTGCCTGCGGGGGCGCTTCGGGAGGTCCCGGGTGTTGGAGGGGGACATGACGACACGTACGTTGCGGATTCGAAAGGGAACGCTGGCGCGCAAGCTGAAGGAACAGGCGCTCGCCAGGGATGAGGGATCTCATCAGCGTTGGCTGCATACCCGGGACATGCCAGGCGCCGGCATCAAAACACGACTGGCCTGCGACAAGGCGGCAGGTGAGGAACTGCACTTGTTGTCCGAGGCAGAGCATGCTGAATTCCTGGAAGGGTGGTATCGGAGTGACGTGAAGATCATCTACGATCAGGTCGCCCTCGACCGCGACAAAACCCAGAGAGCGGCAGCGTCAATCAATGTTGCCCATCCTTTCTATCGGGACCTCGGCGAGCCCGCGGTACTTAGCACGGCCCTGGTCTACATCACGGCGCAAGGGACGATTCGCAACCGGGAGGCGAGGTCGGTCAGGTCGACGCGCAGTGGCAAGGAAGGCGAACTGACGCGTTTGCAGCTCATTGAGCGGAAAGCGTGGGAAAACGAGGGAGCCTCATACTCCGTGGTCAGGGCGAACGGCATGCATGCGTGCCGTTCGAAAAATCTCGCCTGGATCTTTCGGGCACACAACGACACGGTCGGTCGAAAACTGTCTGACGCTGAGGTGGCGGCTCGGCACGAGTTGCTTCGACTTGTCCGACAGCAGAAAGAGATGCGGGTCATCGACGCATGCAGACTGGTTGATGGGACGCTCAGGCTCCCAGTGGGTTCGGGCATGCGCGCCTTTCGACAACTCGCGGGTGCCAAACGGTTAGCGTTCGACCTCGACGTTTCCGACCCGCTCAGCATGCGGCTCGACGAAATCTGGCGGCCAAAGCTTTAGAGGCGGTAACTGTCGGACACTTACCTCATCGGAGGACCGCATGCTCATGCAATCGACGTGTCCAAGCGAAATCGCAACTGGCGACGTGCTCAAGGAGCGCAACGGTGAGCACATCTATATTGTCCTGAAAACAGGGAGGAATTCCAGGTGGACCCATCTTATCGATATTGAACATCAGGCCAAGTCCGCATCCTGTCGAACGGCATCACCGTTCAAGACGAAGACTGATGATCTGCTGATGCGACTCTCGACCAATGTGGAGCCTGCGCTTGCTCTCGAAAAACTTGCAAAGCTGCCGGGCAATGTGTCAGATCGGAGACGTGTTTCACCTTTCGGTCTGTCTCGCCGGTCCAGAAAGTATCAGGAAATCGCGGATGATCCGACCAACTCTAAGGGGTGGAGACTTATTGAAGGGCTCTTGACCTTCGATCTGCTGCCCAACGCCGACGGAAAGTTACCAGAACCTTCGATCTACGGCGATGAATTTGAGTCGTTGCTTCATCGGGAAACCCGCAGGAAGCGGATCTTAAAATATTGCGCGTACTCGCGCATATCAGAGTCCACGGTTTACAGAACGTTCCGGCGTTTTTGCCAGCAAGGGATGACGCCCGCGGCGGCCTCTGATGATTATGACCGGTGCGGCGGAAAAGGCCAGCAGCGGAACTGGAAAAGTGCTCCTGGCAGGAAGCCAAAACGCAGGAAATTTAAGGGTTCAGCTCGCAACCAGGGGGTGCAGCGCCTGCTCCAACTGGCGGCTGACTATTACTTTTCGTTCGAATACTCGAAAGGGAAAAGGGCACAAAAAACCTTCAAGCAGGCCATAAGGTGGATTGAGGTAACGTTTTTGCGCGACCGGGTTGTCTACAACGAAAATGGAGAAATGATCGAGCTGAAACTCGGTCGCCGCATCGTCCTGACGGCCCGGCAACTTCAATACCATATCTATCGGAACTACAGCTACGAGCAGCGTCGTATCCACAAGGTTGGTCTCAAACAGTATCTGCTGCACGAACGGCCTTTGACCGGTCGAGTCAGAACGTCACGTGGGCCCGGTGAGCGCTTTCACATTGATGCGACTGTCGCTGATATCTACCTGGTCGGCCAGGTCTTGCGGACAAAGGTCATCGGCAGACCGGTGCTCTATCTTGTTATCGACGACTACACGGCGATGGTAGTCGGTTTCTATCTGACATTTGATCCGCCGTCCTGGGATGGAGCAATGATGGCGCTTGCGAACGCCGTCAGTCCGAAGGTCCCGTTCTGCAAGTCCATGGGCATCGTTATCGTAGAAGAACAGTGGAGTGCCTGTCGCCTGTGCGAAATCCTTTACGCGGATCAGGGCGAGGTAAGCAGTGTACATAAGGCGCATCCCCTGATCACGCATTTCCGGATTGAAATGCAGAACGCGCCGGCCTATCGTCCCGACCTGCGAGCCGTGATGGAGCGGCGATTCGGGATCCTACCGGCAATCTGGAACTCGCTTGTACCTGGGGTGGTAGAGAAAGGGTCGTTTGATCGTGGCGTTGAACACCCCGCATATCATGCGGCCCTTGACATCGAGGAATTCCGCCGGATAGTTTGCTACGCAATCCTAAGCTATAACCAACATCTCATCCGCGGTTACCCCACGCCTCCAGAAATGGTGGAGCGCGGGCTTGCCCCAACGCCACTCAATCTCTGGAAGTATGGCACTGAAATCAATGGTTGCGGAAGACATGTCGATGTCGACGAATTCAGGGCGAAAGCGATGCCTAAAGTGACAGTTCCAATAGATGGTTCTGGAATCCTTCACAACGGGGTGCACTATGCCTGTCCGACGCTTTCGCTCATTGAGCGTCAGGCGATGTTTCGTGGTCAGAAAGTCGAGTCCATGGTCGAAATCGGTTACGACTCCGCGAATAACAGCAGCATTCAGCTTTACGGCCTCGGCGAGCCCATATCGTGTCCGATGTCGGATCATGAAAGGGATGACCTGCGCGGGCTGACTTACCAGGAACAGGTGCTGTATACGGAGCTTGATGCGACCAACCGTGGCATGAGCGAGGAAGCTTGCGAGCCCGATCGCTCAACGACCGACTACAACATTGCAAAGATTGCCAGGGACGCGGTCGCCAAAACTTCAAGAGCGTTGGAAGATGCAGGTATGACGCGGCCGGACATCGGGGACATGGACGAAATGCGTCACATCGAGCAGTCCGCTGAATCGACGTTGCGGACAGGGGAGGGTCCGAAGAAAGCCAGAAGACCCCGGCGGCGCAACAAGCCTGGCACGTCGTTCAGGAAGCTCATCAGGAAGGTTCAACAGGGAATGAGCCGGGACGATGCGGTATCGCAGGAGACGTATGACGAAGAAGGAGACGCCTATGAACAGTCGATAAGTCAAGACAACGGTACCTTGGCCGAGGACGGTCGCATGACCGCAAAGCAACTTCGTGAGAAGCGTGCGAGGGAGTTGCTCGCCGCAATGGATGAATAGGAGCGCATCATGGCTATCAAAGAAGCCGTCGCCAAACTGGCGTCAGGCGGGAAATCCAATCAGGCTGAACCAGTGAGGCAGTGTATCGAAGCAGTGGAGGCACGGTACTACAGCGGCGACGATCTGCTCCCCGAGTATCGGAGCAATCCGCTGATCTCCGCGTTGGGGCCTGTCTGGGACCAGAAATCGATCTTGAAGGCGCTCGATGTGCCTGTTGCCTTTTCTGAAAGTGAGCGCACGAAGCCTGAAGAGTATCGCCTGCATGCGATCGGGCGACTGTCGCGCCTTGTCGTTGCCCTTCCCGCTCATCTTGACGTTGTCAGCACGATTCAGCTCATCGTTCGTCAGCATTACATTGGAAGCGAACTGCGAGACGATTACGCACAAGGCCTCAAGGACCGTTACAGGGCGAGCCAGGACGGGCAGCTTACTCCGGTCTACCCGCACCAGCGTTCACATGCATATTGTGCCGGTATCTTCGGGCTATCGGGAGGCGGAAAAAGCACAGCGCTGGAATCTGCGCTACGCCTGTTGCCCAAGGTGATCCTTCACAGGGAATACGGGCTCAGTCAGGTTGTTTGGATCAAGGTTGACTGTCCCAAGAGTGCCAGTCTCAAAGACACACTCAAGCTTCTCATATTGAAATTCGACGAGCTGCTCGGAACCGACTACACGAAGGAGGTTGGGTTGAGGGCCACGTTGGCCGACTACGCCAACAAGCTCCACCGTATCTGTCAACGGCATCAAACGGGCCTCATTGTTATTGACGAGATGCAGAACGCGTTGCAGGCGGTGGCAAGGAACGACCCGCTCTTTGACTTCTTTGTCAATCTTACTAACGTGGTTGGAATTCCGGTGGTCGTAAGCGGCACGCCAAAGGCGGCGCAGCTGTTCCGGAAGACATTGCGGTCCGCGCGTCGTATTAGCAGTCAGGGCGTTACTACTTGGAACGGGATGCGGAATGAGGACGACTGGAAGCGGTTCTGTAATCAACTGCAGAAGTACCAGTGGCTTGCGGACCCGATACCGCTGTCGGAGAGTTTGCGGAAGTACCTGTATTTCTTGACCCAAGGGCTGCCGGGGATTGCGATTCCCCTTTTTCAGCTGGCACAGTACGCGGCAATCGTTTCGGGAGCGGAGAGATTGTCTCGAAAAATTGTCAGGGATGTATTCGATGAAAAGATGGCTTCATTGAGGCCGATGATGAATGCGGTGCGCTCCGGGAATAAGGCAAGGATGGTCGAATACGATGACCTGTTGGGCGACACGCTGGACGACATCGTTGAGTCGATGGAGGCGGAGGCGAAGCGCCACGGCTACCATGAAGTGGCGATGGAACATGACAAAAACGAGTCAGCGATCAGTGCCGTATCCAGACTGTTGCTGCTGGGCGTACCGCAGGAGTTGGCGTCGTCGCTCGTTTCTACAGTCCAGAAGGAGTACCCGGCGGCATCATCGCAGGATCTGAGTAACGAGGCAGCGCGCCGTTACTTTCTAAAGAAAGAACCAGCAGAAACGCTAAGGAAGTCCACACCGAAATCCAGGGAGAAGATCATCTCATAACCTGTATGTCAGTGATGGAACCAGCTGTCACAAGCCCGAATACTCACTGCCTTATCGGTGCACCTATGGCCTCGAGGATGTGACAGCCGCACGAAGACGAATTGTGGCGACACGCTGAAAGGCAAATCGGTACAGATTCGAAGAATTCCCGGCAGGCGGAGCGCTGATGAGGGAAGTTGTCGAGACCCGACAGGAGCTTCGAGAGCGGGGTAACGTGGGTCAGCGTCCTGCGGGCGTGATGTCCCTGTATTGAATGGTGCTGGTAGGGAGAGATGCAATGGCTATAGCACTGTTTCCACCTAATGAAGGCGAGACTTTGGGAAGCTGCATTGGACGCTACGCGCAGTATATGGGTCTCAATTCTACTGTAGTTCTAAGGCGACTGCTTTTCGGCTATACCTGTTCGCCAGGCACCCGGCTTCCCAGCGCCATGTCTTATTTCGCTGAACAAACACGTGACTACTGGAATATGAGCGGGGAGGCGATAATCAGACGCCATACGGAGTTCCAATACGTAACTATGATGGCGCCAAACGCATTGAGAGATAGGCTGCTGCTGCATTTGCTGGATTCTCGCGATAGCAGGAGGACGATAATGAGATTTGGCGGCGGTTTGAAGCGTGAGGTCGTTAAGAAACTGCGATACTGCGAAGAATGTTTGAGTGAATGGCGCAGCAAAAATATAATGCCATTTTGGAAAATTGATCACCAGTTGCCGGGAGCTTATTACTGTCATCTGCATTCGTGCGTATTGAAAATGACAGGCCAGCAGTTTGCAAAAAATGTTTTGGATCCTACAGTATTGAGTTTGAGGCGCGATTCCGATGAGGCAGTGCTGAAGCGGGTATCATCGGTGGAAAGAGACGCGATCATGGACGTGACTATAAGGAGCGTGCGACAAAGGATCGACGGCGACTCGTGCCGACGGCCAAAAACATATCGTGAATTGTTGGTAAATGCGGGGTTTGCACGTCCGGACGGCACAATAAGTAGGACGGCGCTGATTAGAAACTGGTTAGGTTATTTCGGCCCGGAGTATTGTCACCTGACCGGCATGGATGAGCAGAAAATTGGCGGTTGGTCGCGGAATATTTCGCGATGTGCGAGTGCTCGCCAATTTCCTCAGCCATTTATATTTGTCGCGGCGCACTCATTTCTGGACCACTGCTGCAAATTTCCGGGTTCGTTTGTTCCGGCGCTTCATAGCGCTGGAACAAACCAGGAGGTGCACAGCCCCGAGGGGGAAGATACAATACGCCCCGATGTTGAACTACCAGAATGCAATGGTGTTCTGCATAGAATCGGCGATAGCTTACACTTTGCTGGCCGCCTAAGGAGATCAGGTGGATGGAAGGTTGTATGTTCCTGCGGTATGTCTTATCGAGCTAAAGACGAGTCGAAACGTGGTTCAATGTGCCTGAAGGCGTTCGCTTATGGACCACGATACAGGCGTCGATTTTGTGCCTTTATGGCGAAAGGTGACAACTACATAAGGGCAGGACGCAAGTTGAATATGCCTAAATCGACTGCCTTAGCGTGGGCGCGTGAGGAGGGATACGTCCGTCGTGTTGAGACGATGCCGCCGGCAGACACAAGGAAACTACGCGCAACGTGGCGCCGTACGGTGGAGAGTGCTCCGTTGGAGAGTCGCATAACCTCGGCTTGCCAAATCAATCCGGGCGTGTACAAAGCCTTGCATCGGAGGGACCGGGCGTGGCTGCTCTCGTTTAACCATGAGCATCGATCATGGCGTCCCGGTGCGTCTTATAACGCCGCAGGGAAAGAATCAACTTGCAACCGGGTTCGTGAGGCTATGGCTGCGGTCATGCAGATGGATCCTCCCGTTCGGGCAACGCGTGCCAAGATTTTCGAGACTGCAGGGTTGACACTTAGTGAGGCCAACTCGAGAAAGTCTACTTCGATTCTGTTACGGACATTGACAGAGCCGCGTCAGGACTATCTCGAAAGGGTTATTTTGTGGCTTGAGACGCTGGCCGCGAGCCGAAGGCTGGGCGATTGGGAAGACGCTGTTCACCTTGCCGGCCTGCACCGTAGAAGCTTTACGAAGGAGCAAATGAGTCGAATTCGTCGCTTTCTTTAACAGACATAGCTATTTCTTGATGCTGACGCCGAGAGGCGTCTCTTCTGAAGAACAGGATAACGAATGAGGGCGCCTGGCGACTCAATGCGAGGGCGACGGCAGGTCGCAAACCTGGAACGGCCATTTGCGCGGAGTCTCGGAGGGCAAGTTGTCGGCCAATGCCGACGGTCGCCGATCTGACGACGTGCGGCAGTTGCCCGTCGCTTCGCCGACATTTGCAAGCAGGTGCCGGCGAATGTCGCCGCCCGTTAAGGAAGGCCAGCCCGCGAGACAAGCCCGAATGCAGGTGCGTCCGGCAAATTTTCGCCACTGCAGGACTCTCCAAAAAAGGTTCAGCTGAATTGATGGATAACATCGGCGCGACGATGGATCGCGATCGATCATAATGCCAGCACGACCTCGAGTACCTGCTGATGCTCGAAATAGGCGTCGTGTGCGAGACCGAGAAGGGCTTCGAATTCCGAATATCCCAATTCAACGCCCACATTTGAACACTTCGGTTCTGCCTCGAAAGGTACCTTGCTGCATAGCGAGTCGGTCACCGCGTAGAAGTCGATCCAACAGTCGACCAGTTCGGAGGTCACGCAGCGCCGAATTTTCTGTTCATATTCGGGCTCGCGGCTGATCAGAAACTCCAACGGACTGCCTGCGGTGACGAAATCAATCGTCTGTAGCGGTTGCGGACGGTTTGTGTCCTCCACCATCCGGGCAATCGCATCGACTGCGACAGCACTGCCGAAGCTATGCGCTAGCAAAGTAATGCGTTGATAACTGCGCAACTGCGGAGTGATTTCCCAGAAGGCGTTGATGACACGTCGACGAACTCGATCACTGAGTCCATCGCGATTTTTGAGATAGCAAAACGTGGCATAGGACGCATCAATGTTCGACGTAACGAACCCTGTCGCGAGAAGAGTCGTGACGCCTACCCATAACCAACCCACCAGGCTTTGGATTTGCGATGGCAGCATCAAGGCGAAAAGTTGGGTGATTTGAAGAAATGCGAGCAATGTCAAGACGTACCAGCCGAGCAGGAACACTGCCCCAAAGCAGAACGCACGACGCAGTGACCTGGACGTTGGCGGTATCGCATTCCAATCTCGAAGCCTCAACCAATAGCGGACAAGCAGGTAGCCCAAAAACGGGATCAAGGATTTGTCGAGTTGTGGTCTTAGATCGTTCCAGAAGATTTCGACTATGTCGACGATCCTGTGCTGACCGTTTTTGAGCCGGATATCGAACCGTGTGCGGTTGTCACCGTCGGATTCAGCTCGATGAAACGATTCGACAGTTTCGCCGCGCTTCTCCAGGAAACCATCGATGCCATCGGAAAGGCGAGTTGCGTAGTGCTCACGCTCCTTTCTGGCCATGCCTGGGATCAATAAGATGAGTTCATGAACCGCTACCATTCAGCACCTCATGCGGTATCGAGTGGCAGTTGCCCGGGTGCTAGAGATCGAATCTGGAGCATGCCGACCCTTCTGCGGTCCGTGGCAGTGCGATAACCGTAGAAAGCGAGACACCATATGTCAGGAAACGGCGCGCCGGAATGCAACCGAATGCCAGCAGAAGCCAATGGCGGTGGAATTCATTCCGAATACCTAAAAGGATGCCACGAAAAGCCGGAGCGCGTCCGGCACCCAGAGTGCAATTCGAATGGCCGTTCACGGGACGCAGCCAGCGTCAAGACGTCCGACCGATGAAATGGGGGATTGTCGCTTCTTGTATGACTGTACTCATTCACAGAAACTGCCCAAAAATACCGTTGAAGATTTCAACGACAGATCTGCACAACGTTCATTGAACTGGTGCTCTCGGCCAAAATCGGTTTCTCGCCGTTTGTCCACGGAATGACCGAAATACCACGGCGGATTTAACCGGTGGATGCAACACACAAGAAGCTGCGTGAGCGGCGCGAGTGTTGCATCCACCGGTTGAATCCGCCCGCTGACTCCTACTGTCAGATTGCAATGCTTTCGGCCTGAAGCGCCGGACGCGAGTAGTGATGTCCATGTGTCGTGGCGGTTCCTCAGCATACGCACCCCTTCCCTGGGAAATTGACAAGATCCCTCCTGTGCCATCTACGTCAATCTTTCGTTCGAACCGGAACGCTGATGTCCTCAGACCGGTTTCGGTGCATACCCTCGCCTAATAGTGACACCAGATCTGATTGCTTTAGGGATGAGCGCCGATGCAACCCATCCCGGCATGCGACATGATGGTCTCCGCCAACGTCCTAGAAAAAGGCGGCTAGATGGCATTGTTGACGCCCCCTTGTTCCGCACTTCATTTCGGACTACCGGCCGTCACCGCAAAAACCGTTGTCGCTCGCAACGACTTCACGTTTCGAAGCTCGTGCTCCATCCGCTCGCCGGACCGCCAAGATAAGCAACTCCGTCGACCTTCAGGCTGCGTGCGTCGAGCAACGAGAGGATGCCGCCCGTATCGACAACAAAGCTCGACGTCAATTCGACCGACAACGGCTGCCCCGGCTCGATGGTCGTATTCGGAAGATCAAGCGAGGTGTCCGCCGTCGTGACGGACCAGCCGGAAAGATCCAGCGGCCTCCTCGACATATTGGCGATTACGAGCAGTCCGCTGCCGTCGGCGAGCCGATTGAGCGAAGTAAGCTCAGCAACCGGCGCTGGCGCGGGCAAAAGGTTGCCCAATTCGCCACCAGAGAAGTCATATCGCGGCGCCTCGAAGCCCGTTGTGCCATCTACCGGTTGGCCATGCGCGTCGGTCTGCCACGCCTGAGTCTGGAAAGCGAGAAAGATAGCAGTGACACGGTCCGTGGTCGTGCTAAGCAGGAAGATTGCGCCATCATGCCATGCGCCATTCTCATGGAGGTGTGCGTCGATTTCTGGAGGGTCGCCCTGCGCCATGTGTGTGTTGTCGATGCCGTACTCGGGAGTCTCACCGAAGACCGCATCTGTCTGCCCCCTTGACGTGCGAAACTGACTGCCGATGATGACGATGTCATCGTTCTGTTCCCGGGCGAGACCAAGCAGCGCCTCTAGACGGTGAATCAAGTCATCTCCGCCGGCACTTTGGCTCGGCAAAACACGCATCCTGCGAGGATCAAACAGGTTCCCTTTGATGTAGTCGAGAGCGCCTTCCGCGCAACTACGCTCCAGTCTATCTAGCCCCGGACGAAGCTCCTTAAGGTCGGCAACAATCGGGTGACGAAAATCTTCATCGACTAGAAAGTAGAGGTATGTCTCGGCAACGGGCGAACCCGGGGCGTCCTTCGACGATTGCACGTTGACCGTCGCGAAGAATGAATCCGAACCCCCGTCAACGAGCATCCAGAGATGAGGATTACCCGACGGCGCTGGCTTGAACCGATCAATCTTCCCTTTCAGGTGACTGTAGTTGATTTGTCCCATTGTCGGACTCCTTCCCATTCAGATCATCGCATTTGATGAGGTAAAAGTGTCGGACTGATCGCTGGCGAGCAGCATTTGTGGCACTTGGGTTAAGCTCCACTCTGCGCCTGCCCGGCTGAGGACCCAAACCATGTCAAATCGGTCGTCGGGCCAGTCTGGTACCGTCTCGCCTCGTGCAACCAGCATTCGCGCCATCTCCGGAATTCTCTTGTGCTCCCAGGCAATGAGCACCGTGCCGCCTGCGCCAGTGGCCTTCTCGACCAGCTTCTGCAGTTGATCCTTGCCGATAGAACAGTCAAACGGAATCGCGGTACCGAGGTGTGCCGCTAGAGGGGTGATCGTCTGCTGTGGACGCTTGCTGTCATCGTCTGTCGCCGGATCAGCGTAAGCGGCAAGCAGGTACTTCGGACGCGCGAGCGGTGAACGCGGCTCACCGTTGCTCCCTGGCGCCATAAACTGGACCAGTGCGCCGGCGCGCTGCCAACCCTGTGGTGTCAGTGATTTGCTGTCCGGTCGTCCATTGGCATCGACCCCAGCAGCCTGGTGATCCGGCTTCTCCGCGTGGCGGATAACCATGATTGTCGTCGTAGTCATTTGTCTCCCCTGCGTTGCGATGGTTCGTCTGTAGCGACGACCACGGACTAAGAAGCGGTAAAAGACGAGTTATTCAAGGCCTCGGGTCGAAATTCCCCAAAAGCGCACTTCATTTGCTTCACTCCCGCTGGCAAAGAACTTGTTTTGCCACGCATCTGTTGGGTCAAGACCAGTCCACTCGTGTGCAGACGTCAGATGCGCCGGACCGCCTACCGGCGATCCATTGCCTTTGGCGTTCTTGCGTGCGCTAGGCGGCGCCATATTGTGTCGCCACCAGAAGTGATTGAACGTGGAAATAACGTTGATCGCGTAGGCGAGTGCCAGTTCCCTATCGTTCTCAATGATGATGAGGTTGTCGTCATTGATCACGGCCGCCTTTGGCCCATCGTTATGCGAACCTGTCATGACAACCGGGTGATCACCCAGCGGATCAATCACGATCACCTTGCTGTGCACCACAACGATACCCACTCGACTGAGAGCGTCCAGGATTGGTTTCCCCGATGCCCGCTGGGCGGCAGGCACCACGATGTCATAGTTCGAGGGCACAGCCTCGGTACCATGGAGAAAGCCAATGGCTGTCGGGTCGTCACCACGGCTATGGATCGTAGGGTCGGAATTCACCACACCTCGGATGTAAAGTGACGAATCGGCGTCCGCCTGTTCGCGGATATCCTGAAGAAGGCTACCTTGCCAGCCAGGATCCAACATGAGTGTCAGAATGCCCTGACGGGCACCGCGAATAAGTGAGGCTGCGTATTTGAGGTCAGGAGAATCGGCGCCTTGCGACTTTGGAAGATGATGTGGACTGAAAAATAGTGACGTCGAGACACCGTTGCCATTGAAGTGGTATTGCTCTTTTGCTGGCGGCAGTGGAGGCGGCGGCGTCTCGTTGCCCGCCGCCTTCAAACGATTCCATTCGTCGTAATAGGCTTGGGCGATGTCGGGGACATTGACCAAAAGCCCATTGTTGACCTGGGTGTAAAGGCCGTGGGGCGTTAAGTTTGTACTGCCCGTGAAGACCTTAACAGGCCTGTCTTTCTTCACGAAGACTGCGAACTTGTTGTGCGCGTATGTGCCGGCCGGCTTGAGCATCCGACGGTAGATATCCACTTGCGCGTCCAGCGCCTGCGCAGCTTCGGCATTCTCGTCACGCCCGCCCGTATGCGTTCCGTTTGCCAGTATGAGATGGCACCGCTTCTTCAACTTCAGCAGCCGATCAATCACGTCGCCGTCTGAAAGCTCAAAGAGCGCAAGATAGACGTGCATATCCGCATCGGCGAACGCGTCGTCGAGCAGCGACTTAACCTGTTTTGCCAACGCGCCGCCTAACTCATCGCCTATGGTCGGTGTCGCAGAGCCGTTCTTGACCATCGGCTTGCGGAGCACCTCCTCCAACGCTTCGTTCGCTGAGCCCGCATCGGCGTCGCTCTTATCATGCGATGGCGCGAGGGCCTTTTGAAGTTTGTCGAATTCAGCCGGATAGTCTTTGGCCATTTCCGCGAACCATCGAGCCGCGACGATGCCGACATTGAAGAATGGGGTGAAGGTATCTGATTTAGGTGTAACGGTCGAGACCCAATCCGATGCGATGTCGGTAGCCGCCGGGGCTTTCGGTGAGCCCCCTATCGCCACGACCAAGTATTCAACCGTACCGTTAGCAGGCGGATTGAAATCCGTCCAGGTGAAACGCTGGTACGGCCACAACGTCGACGGCTGCCCATCTGGGTTCGGTGTTACAGGTCTTCCGGTGGAAAAGCCGACATACGCTTCAAGCGGGGTCGCTGCACCGCCATTCACGCGGCGGGAAACCGAGTACCCCAAGCATCCGTTGATTTTTGTCGGATGCCACCATGCAAGAAATACGCTATCCGATCCGCGAAATGCGCGGACCTCTATGGTCTCCGTCACTTGGCGTCCCCTTGTGCGATTCGCAAACGTTTGTCGGGCAACATCGCAGGATTGAGAACTTCGCTTTGCGTGGTTGCGCATCAAGACCGGACTCTTTCATGCGATTGCGTGTTAACGCCAGATCGTTATAGACGTTGTTCGATCCACCTTCAACCTCGAATTGGCGACCTTCCGGTTTGCCTCGCGATGCCTGTCGGTGCCCCCAAGCCACGCCTCCGGCTGCGAAGTCGACGACGGCACCAGGCACTTGCGCGTTAACGACTTGCCAGGCAAAGAAGTTGGGAGTTCAGTGTCGCTAAGGTCATCGCGAGCCATTGTTCACTAGCCAGTAGTGATTTCTGAACCGGAGTGGCTCTGTTCCCAATGAGAATCGATATGCCGAAAATAGTGGTGAGCCATAGCTTGTATGCTTTGGGTCCACTTTTGTCTACATTGGGGTCGATCGGAAGCGGACGATTGCGTGCGGGATCGCGATGCACCCACACTCCACGGCGCGTAGTGGCGGAGCCCCACTTTGATGGGTGTCGCGCCAGACTCCTGCTCGATGCCCTATTTTCCGCTGAAAGTCAGCCTAGCTAGAGGGGGAAGGTCGACTTGACGGTAAAGGGGAACTTCACCTTCATGAAGTCGGCGTAGGCATCACCAACCTTCTTACCGAGCTGCTCGGTCAGTGAGCGGACAACAATGTCGAATGACTCATCGACGAGCGTCCATAGATCGGCCCAGTCCGTTGGCATCGGCGCGTCGGGTGGTTGCATTGCTGGCACGAGGCGGTGCAGCGACCACGCCACTTCGTTGTAGCGATTCATCAACAGCGCAAAATCGCGTTCCTCGAAGGTGGGCAGCACTGGCGATGCCCCCTTTCCCTTCATGTAGTCCGCGGCGTGCGTCAGCGATAGGCGACTGCCATGAACTTCGAAATCGTAGAGCGCATCGATCATCGCCAGCGCGCCGGTGACGTCTGTTCCTAGATCGCTGCCGCTCCTCGTCATCAACTTGCCCACGTCAAACTCATTATTCTTCCGAGCCTTCTCGACGGCCACTAGATCAATGGGCTTGTCCGTGTTGATCGGATCGATTCCTTCGATCTTGTGGAAGTCGGTGATCTTCTGGAGTGCAGCGAACGTTAGGACACAGTCGTCGAAGACTTTGCGGAGGGTAGTGAAGGCGGGGAGCGGATGGCCAACCAAGTTGCTACAGCAAATCTGTGTCCAGATAAATCCGGGCCGCGACATCAATAGTCCAAACTCCAGAAGCGCTGCGGCATTTATAAGTCCATCCGCTTCCCAGATAAATACTCATAGAGCCGTTCGATCTTGTCGACGCTTGGCATTTCCGTCGCGCCATAGTGGCTCTTGTAACGCATAAGCCACGGATAGCTTAGTTCACAATCTTCGGCGATGCGAACGATTGGAATACGTGTGCTCATTAGGAGTGCGCGCGCGACGGTGGCCAACCGGCTGGTTGGGTTTTTGCATGGAATTTTATGACGCGCACGTATCGTCGCGTTAGTCATCGAATCTATTCCCATAACGTATCGTGTTGTAGCCGCTCGGCGGTCCAACGCAGTCGTAATAACTGATGAACTCGGCTTCAGAACAGCTGGCTTCAGAGGCGATGGAAGACGTTGGTTGAGTTCGTAGAGTGTGATTGAATAACACCATCACGAACCGTCACACCTGCACGGTATTGATTCGCTTGCGCGCCGCCCCAGACGCCTGGGCCAATGGCGGCGGCTAGCAGGAGCCGTCGCGCACTCATGGTTAGCCGTCGCTCAAGATCGCGCTATGCCGCGATAGCGTCTAGTTCAGAATATTTCTCCTTTGCACCTTGCGATGCATAGAATTCGCAAACTTCCTTTATCTTTTCGGACCAACCAAATATTTCATTGACATTCGCAAGCGGGAAACGTGTCTCTTTTTTATTTCCATCGAAAACTCCAATGTATTTGTGAGATCGATTAAAGTAAAGTCGACAGATTGGTTTGCGATTGTTATCATCGGACAAAATGGCCGAATAGCTTTGAGCGTTGCGTTGCGCGAGTCGATTAATGTCCATTACAGACCAAGCGATAGCCCGTATAATATTGTACGCGTCCAATTCTTCTGGGGAAACCGGGCGGCGTTCGTCCTCAGGTTCACCTTCGTTCAAATTGGTATTTTCATCCGCAGACCTATCTTCCGCGCCTGCCGATTTTTCGCTTCGATTAATTGCAGATTTCAATCTCTCGTTCACCTGGTCATTCAAGAATTGGCCGGCGGCCTTCTGCGTCAGATCCATGAATTGATCCCTGATTTTCTGCGTGACGCTTCCCTCATAAATTTGCGATGCGATAAATTTCACGAACGCCTCATCTGGATTCGCAAACTGAGCCTGAAGAAATTTCTTTATCTGGCTCAGATATTTTAGTTCTCCAGCCGCATTAATGACAGACTCGACATTGAAATCTGATTTCGTCAGCTTGGAAAGTTCGGGGATGTTGTACTCGTCAATATCAAGAAGATCCAACTCCAAAAATGGCTTCTCGTCCATTTTATTCGGAGCGTCCAGATCCGTAAAAAAACGATAACACTGTCCATTTGTGAGAATGGCGATTCGCGCACTCGTTGTAGAAAAATATCGATATAATTGAGAGGCGTGAGTAACAGCGAGGTCCTCTCCATATTTTTTGCATTCAATCAAAATCCGAATCTCGCCACCGTTTTTGATCGCGTAATCGACTTTTTCTCCCTTCTTTATCCCTACATCTGCAGTGAATTCTGGAATAACCTCATTTGGATCAAATACATCATATCCGAGGATTTGATTGATAAATGGCATAACGAATGCGTTCTTCGTGGCTTCCTCTGTTTGTATAGACGAGCCCTGTTGTTTTATTTTGGCAGCAAGATTTTGAAGTTTTTCAAAAAAGATCATTTTCGACACCTTTTCCCAAGTTGGAATCATTCGCTGCAGCAGCGGCTGCCGGCTCAAAACTAAAAACGATTTTTCGTGAGCGTTTGACATTTGCATACGAGCTCGTGAATCGAGTCCTATCAGGAGTCCATGAGACGCCTCAAACGCATCAAGTTGACATGCTGACTATACGCAATATTGTAAGAATTTTGTATGCTTCAATGTGTCGCCAATGGCCGCTTAACTCCTAATCCTCCGGTTGCAGCACCTACACTTGGGGCGAAACTGCCTGTCTCGTTGCAGTCGAGTCAGAATGCAGAGGTGGTTCGTGCGGGCACGTCAATCTAACGTCCGCTTTCGGAAAACTCGACCATCGCTTCTGGGTCGGGGGTGTCAGTTCGCTGATTTAGGAAGCCGCCTTCCGGCTGCTCGACGCGGCCACCGTCAGCAATCTGCGCGTTGCTAACGTAGTACTCAGCGCACGCCAACGGCCGCAATGGCCTAGACACGCCCATTAGTCGTCCAGCAGCGAATGGCCCCACAACCGCCCAACGAGTACGAAGTGGAGACGAATACCGGCGTCGCCTCCACGCGCCGACGCCCGGAAAACAAAAGGCCCGCACCGCGCGGTCCGGAATCCCTGTGGAGACAGGGAGGAGACGAATCTAGAATGAACCCTGGTTCGCTCCCTTACACGACCCCAGTGGGCACGCCGTGCCCCAGACGCGGCCGGCAGTCCCGCGGCCGGATCAGGTGGCGACGACACGCGAGGAGCGGGCGTGCCGCGTGGCGCGATTCTCAACCCGACCAGACGCCCTCGGCAAACAGCGGCCATAGAAGTACGGTGGCATAAAACTGGCCGTGACGATCATTCATTGCGAAAAAGAGGGATCAGCGAGAAAAAGCTCCCCTCCACAATATTGAGAAGCTCGCGCAACGGCGTTAAGCGTGAAAATCGCAGATCTTTTCTGAGAGCCTTGTGCGTGGAATCAGATCGATTCCGGCGAAGCCGTAGTGCATTATAATTGTGTGAATCTCCAGTAAAGGCGCCCAAACAATGTCTAAATATGGTTCAGATCCTTACGCAACAATTGGGCTGACAGAGAACCCTTTCGTAGTGCAGGCTCTCCGTGCCGACGAGCAGGGAAGGCGTTTGCTTGTCGGAAGGGATGACGAGATCATGGAAGTTGCTCGTCGCCTGCACAAAAAAGGGAAAATCACGTGTTTGGACGGACATGTGGGCGTTGGAAAGACCAGCTTGGTAAACGTCGCAGCGTTTGAATGTTTCCGCGATTACTTTGCTGGTGAGACCTCGCAGTTGCTGATACCGTCTGTGGTGTCGTTTCAGTTGAAACCGCGAGGCGATGTAGATGAATTCTGCTACGAGGTTTTTCGTGGTGTGGCGCAAACGCTGCTTTCTCATCAGGAATACCTCAAAGATCGTGATCCCGAAAAGTCTCAACTACCACACATCCACGCTTGGCTGAACGCTCCGCTCATCGAACAACTAAGTGCTGCCTCGAGGATTGACCCAAACGGTGGTGTTGCGACCATGGGGCTCGCGTCGGATGCGAACAGCGTATCGGCTTCGAGACAGATCAACCAATCTGCAGGATTTGAGCGAAGTGGATTTGAGGTCGCCGTAAGAAATACGTTAGACCGCATATTTACTGCTGGCAATGAAGGCGGCGTCGTTTGCGTCATCGACAATATCGAACTGCTTGAGAGCGGTGACGCTGCAAGAAAGACGCTTGAGGCTCTGAGAGATAAGTTGTTCAATGTCAACGGGCTGAGATGGGTATTTTGTGGCGCCAACGGCGTGATTCACAGCTTGGCCGCATCACCGAGATTAACTGCATTCCTTAGCTCGCCAATAATAAATGTCGAAAACGTTAAATCGGCGTCGATTATTCCTCTGATCCGCGCGCGCCTCGCTGAATTTTCGACCGACCCGCACAAGGTTGAGGAGGAATTGCCGATCGATCTCGAGGATTTGGAGTCTTTATATCGAATCGTCAATACTAATCTTCGGGATCTTTTAGGACTCGCTGACGATTTTTGTGAATCATGTGCTCGCTCGGGTAAGCCGATTCGAATTCGTAGCAAAAAGCACGACAAATACATCGAATGGCTGGCGAAAGAAACGAGCGATCGCTACGACGCGCTCTCCAGCCGAATCTCGCAAAATGCGTGGGCGGTACTCGATATCGCGATGAGTAAGATTTTTCGCGGGACTTTCGGAACAGCTGATTACACCTCATTTAATCAAAACAGCACGATTAAAATTGAAAGAAGCACTTTTTTAAAATGGCTAAGAGAACTGCTAAAACTCGAATTAATCTCCAAAGACCTTAACGAGGACCTGTCCGACAGTGACGCCGATGGACTGAGCCGCGACGTATTTTCCGTTACGGCAAAAGGTGCTCTAGTCTATTATGCTCGCAGGAAACGTCGTGAGAACTATTCGGTTGCACCGGATCAGGACTGGATGCAGAGAGTGCACTACTAGGGTCCATTTGTTTGAAGCTTCCTGCATGGGAATCCGATTGGTTCAAAAACAATAGAATGGATCATGCATAAATCTGTCTTATCGCAGTTCGTCGGTGAGGGCGTTTGCGCTGATATCGTCGCCAATCCGCATTGGCGTATCAGCCGAGCCACTGCAGTACGCTGTATCCGTTCAAAAGCGAGGTCCTTTATCAGGATCGTCCATTTCCAACTAGCCTCTAGTCATGGTTACACTCCGCGCCATTGTCTTTGCACTTGCAGCATTCGCTCTTCCTTCCGCTTTTGCAACGGGGGGAGCTACGAGGAGTACAGCAGGACCGATGGCCAAGCAAGCAGTCGAGTCAGAGCAAGGATTTCGGGGCGCGTCCTCAGCTTCCGCGCCTGCAACTGTCTCAGCCCCAGCATCTCAGTTGAGTGCTAGCGCCTCTTCAATAAGTTCGTCGGCAAATGCGACGGCACCGGCCGAAATTAAACCTGCCTCCAGTGAGGGTGCAAAGCCAGGGTACGAGAAGCCTCATGGTGATGCGGAGGCCGAGCGGATGGAAGGCTTTACCTTATTTGGCCTTTATATCAAGGTCAGCGACGCCGCACTGGTATTCTTCACAGCGCTACTGGCGCTGTTCACATTTCGTTTGTGGAAGTCTACTCATCTACTTTGGCAAGAGGCGAGAACTGCTGGCGAAACCGCGGAGAAATCTGCTAACGCCGCGCTAGCGAGCGCCGATGCGGCAACGACCACTGTCAACGCGATGATTGCTGAAAGGCAGCCGCGATGGCTTGTCAGCGATATGCAGATCACACTTGAGCCAATTAAAACAACGAATCCCCAATGGAATGCCGTCGCACGCGTTACTCTCACGAACATCGGCAAGTCTGACGCAAGCGTAACAGGTGCAGCCATTGCTGTCGGGTTCGGTCAGTTGCCATCGACGCCAGATTATTCGACAGCACGTAAGATCGAGTCCTCAAGTTTTAGCAATGTTGTGAGGCCTAGCGCTGCTTGGACGATCGCGCTCCCCATTGGATCTTCAATGGGACTGACGGAAACGCAAGTCGCGGACGTGAATAATGGCACTCCCATGTGGATCTATGGATATCTGGAATATTTTGACTATCTAGATCGAACTTGGGTCAAGGGATTCGTCGGCGCCGTTTCATCGAGCGTTGACTGGTACCCTTGGGACAACGGACAGATTGGGCGTAAAGGAGGTGGCAAATTCGAACCACCGTCCCACGATGCCGGCGTGACTGCTTATACGTACATGCGGATACAGCTTTCCCGGGAATGAGGCTGTGCCGTGTCTGGACCACGTCAAATCAAGGCGATGTTCCCGTTGGATGGTCGCTAGTCCACGAAATAGGTCGATGACGCACTGCCTTGACGTTCTCGCGTGGGACCGCTCACAGACGCTCGCGGTTGCTAGTCGCGATCGTCTTTATCGAATGACCTGTGTGCAGGAGTGAGGGCATTCCAGCGTCGGCACAGGAACGTCTACTTGGGCCGACGGAAGTCGTTCGTCGTTGGCCTCTCCGAACGACTGGTTTGCAGCAGTGAACTGGCATATCAGCGTAAATTCACGAACGTCGGCTCAGGCCGAATTCTGCGCGTAGGCTACCAGTCACGTCTTGGATGAGAATCAGCCATTCGGCTGGTGGGGGGGCGGATTAGATTGCGGGCCGGCTCAAGCACTCATACGCCGGCAACGGGGACTATCAGGTGTCACACGCGACAAAATATACCGGAGCCTTTATACACAAGCCCGCGGTGCACCGAAGAAGGAATTGCTGGAAAATTGCGACGGACTTGGGCGATGCACCGTTCGCGCCATCACGCCATGAAGTAGAGGCTATCGCCATCGATACGCAACGTGGAGTCGCGCCGCGCTGGTATGCGATCCGGATGCTCACTTTCGCAGTACCGCGCCTCTCATCCGCTCCGTGCGCGGACTTTGAGTCCTACTCGGAATTTTCGGGAGGACATTGAACCCAACCCATTCCGACACCCAATCATATGCCCATTCAATGACCGCTACGCACTTACTTCGGGCCCATTCCAAGTAACAGTCGATCACTGTAGCTCTTCTCTTACATCGTCTGCTGTCAATATTCCACTCTTACAAAACAGGCGTTGCATTCCGTCGGGCCCCAAACTTAGCTGGTTCGGGTCGCGAAGCTTTGCGTCAATCATGGCAACAATTGCTTCGGCATTTACCAAGCGGACTTCACTGATATCGGTCTCCATCTTTAAACCGCGGATGAGATCATCGAAATCATCCTGGAAGAAACTTGATATCAAGACATAGTAGAGATTACGTAAATGTCGATGCCGCTTTAACTGTCTGCTTTGTGTGGTGATGTACTCGCGGATGGAGCGATCGTCCGTCCCCATTGTGTATCCGTTTTGCCGCGCTTTCGCGTCCCATAGAATCGCGTACGAGTGATCTGCAGAGACTGCCAAACCATCCTGAATTCGCCCCTGTCCCTGTCCCAGAAGCTGCGTGTCATAGCCAAGGACAGTGAAGGCCGCATGAACGCTTTTTTCGAGAGCGCGGGCGATGCTGGTGCCAGAGTCTGCGGCTGCTCGTTCAAGCAATGGATCGTTCAAGGCAAGCCGAGGGATTATGCTAATAATCGGCGGGACGTAGCTGTCCGGCAGTTGTAATGAAAGGGTTCTGTCGTCTTCCACAACTGGCGTTGCGCTGTGCTTTTGTTCGATACCGTCGCCGGTCGCTATGGTGGTTGCCGGCGTGTCGCCGGGCTTCTTCGCATACCACCACACATGTTCAACATCGTAAAAGGTGAACGGTGTCCCAGTCTGGAGCTGGAAAAGATCGCGAAATTCAACGTGCAGTTCAACGTAGTCAACGTACGCATCCCCCAAGTCATCGGACGGTCGATAGAGATTGAGGTCGGAAAGCACTTGAACGCTATTTGTATAGTAGATCGGCCACCTGTCGGGGGCTAAAATCTGCCAGAAATAGCTCAAAAAGAACGGAATGCTCGAGACCTTGGGGCGACCGTGCTTGCTACCGCCATTGGTGACGAAGTCGTCTCCGATTCGTCGCACGTAGCTCGCAAAGTTTCGTATGCGACTTTTTGCTACGGTTTCGTCGGTTGGCACCGGAAGGGCTGACTTTAATTCAGCCGTGAGTTCGGCCTCGTCGACACATGTGTTATAGAGCAGATTGAAGAACATCTGTCCCTTTATACCCTTGAAGCCCCAGAATATATTCCGCTTGTTGGTACGGTCGATTTCCGTCTTAAAACTGGCGAGCGGCATAGAGCCGTCTAAGAATTTCTCGAGTACTGGTAGCAATAATGCTGCGATGATTTCTTTCCGGTTTTCATCCAACTCCAGACACTCCGCAACAGGTGTCTTGCCGGTCTGAGGATTTGGGGCGCCAGAAAGATAATTCTCAAGCTCCCTAATGGCGCGCGCTTTCTGCTTGTCGTCGAGCGTTATCATGGTCTGCCATCCGTTACGGAGGTCACTCCTTCGATAAAATACCACCTGTCATCTCGTGAATGGATGGCGGGAGGTGTGCATTTCCCGGAATGCATAATTGGCGAATGACCGTCACAGGGCCGAGTCGGGGTGAGCGAACGACAATGTTGGCTGATGACACTTTGTGCCCGATAGCAGCCGGCATGACCTAATTATCCGCCGGACGTCACGCGCAGCGCTCGGGCCGCTACGCGGCCGAGCGAGCCTTGCCGACGATTGCGCGCGCGATGCGCAATACGTCCGCATCCGAACCGCGCCCGCGCAGGCTATTGATGCCTAAATAGACTATGCGCAGATTGGCGTCGCTGTAGTCGCCGTCCTGATCGATGCGGTCGAGGCTCGGGCATGCGGGACCGAAGCGGTCAGCGTCGTCGACATAAAAGGGCAGTCCGCTGATCGCGCAACGGTAGTCCTGTGCAGCGAGCTTCGTCATCAACTCGGTAACCGTGACTGTGACGGCGACGGCGCGCTTGCCTTCGGCAGCACGCTTTGCTTGACGCGCACGCGCCAGACCGATCGCACCGCGCATACTGACGCGAAGGTGGCGGATGTACGTCGCGCGTTCGTTCACCGGTGCGGCTACCGCGCGGCGAGTTGCCCACGCCTTGCTTGCGGCTGCAGACCGGCCAATCTGAATCGCGGCTGCGCGGCGGGTTTCCCATGCCTTGCGTGCCGCTGCGGACCGGTCAACTCTCGCGGGTTTCACGTCGGCGATGGTTTGCATGGCAGCCACCCCAATCGTAAGCATTGTGTAATTATCGGGCCGGGCGAACGATTGTAGAAGGTGGTGCAATGCCGCACGGCGAACTGAGGAGTCTCACGCGTGGCAGCGCGATCGCACTACGCTCAGGCCGACGGACTAGCCTGGCCGCGTCATTCCGCTGCGCGAGGCGTCCTTGCGCTTACGACTGCAGCGCCGCGTGACCATGTCTCATATGGGCGAGACAACTGACCTTCGCCAATGCTGCCGTGAGTGACTCAAACGGATCGTGAAGATTCTTCGACGGCTGCGAGAGCTGACATTCGTGGCTGAGCAAGTTTGAATCGCTGAAGATCGACCTGAAGCTGCCATCCGAACGGCGACACCTGAACGTCAGCAACACGCCCTGAGCCATTCGGTCAACGGCTTCGCAAGACGAGCGCCCGTCAGGAACCGCAACCGCTCAATCGCTGTCGAATGCCAGACGTGAGGGCAAGGTTCGTCCAAAACGAATTATTCGGACCCGACTACCAAGACCTTTCGTTATTGCAGATGGACCATTCGGTTCGCTCGATCCACCCCCCAACTTCTGGAATTGCCATTCGCTGCGACGCCCGAACTTGATGTTCGATTCCTATTTGGTTGCGGTGCAACATATATTTAATGTGCTCCCCTTTTTAATTTGGTCTGCGGACCATTGAGCTGCGGGTCTCACGCAGACATTGTGTTTCCGAAAATCGATTGGATTTGCGGCGACAACCGGTTGCATCAGACTTTGTGATATTTGGTAGCGCGTCGTGCGACGGTGGAATGGGCTTCAGCGGGAATTTTTGTCGCAGACTTTGATGTGCGCAGATAGCTTACCGTGCGTGACCCCGATGCAGCGTGAACGTTTCCGTGCGCGAACCATAGAGCTTCGTGACTTCCGCGTCGCCCATCAACCGGAACGATTGCCACGAAGCACCAGGGTCACCACTTTTCGTCGTCAAGCAGCCGGTCGAAAAGCCTGTCGCGCAAGGTGTCGGGCATGGCGGACAGCCCGAGCAGCGAGTTGAAGGCGATGCCGCTGGCCGCGAAGTAACGCAGCAACGAGAGCTCGAGATCCTTCGCCTCCGCCTGCATCTGCTCCATCTTTGCTGCGTCCTCGGTCTTGAGATCATCGAGCAGGGCAGGGCTTTCGACCATAGCCGCAAGCACCGCGCGGGCGACGGAATGCGGCTGGTTGATGGACTCCCTGAAGATGGCAATCTGCGCGGAAAGAACGGGCTCGACCCGCGCCGCGCCGCCAGCCGCCAGGTGCTCGCGCGCGATCTGCTCGAATTGCTCCCGGTGACGCTCCAGGAGTGCCCGCAACACCCCGTGCTTGTTGCGAAACTGGTGAAGCAGCCCGCCTTTGCTGATACCGCTCTCGCGCGAAAGCGAGTCGAACGTCAGTCCGCCGATTCCCTCGCGGGTCAGAATCGATAGCGCGGCGTCAATCGCCTTCTTGCGGGAAATCTCCGAACGTGTCTGGTTATCCATTGTCGATGGGCTGAGCAGCGCTTCCCCGGCACGCGCGCATGGTCATCCACGCGCGCCCAGGTGCTGCGGGCAGGTCCCCGCAGGGCGGTTCGGCAACCCGTGGAACTGCCCGGGAGCGCCAAGCTTGATTCCGAAAGGCCCGATTGTACGTCAGCATACCAATACAAACAAACCGGATAGACGGTTTACACTCATCCAACTCGATGCTACGCTTCGTTCACGTTGCCGCTCCGCTCCACCCATCGTGGCGACGTTTGACCCTAATTGAAAAGGAAAGTCCTGTGCACACGAACCAGGTCGGTTTCAAGCTATCCATTTGCGTGGCAGTCCTAATGTTGTCTGCGTGCGCTGGCGTACAGCCTGTCGCCTATACCAGCCTCGCTTCGTCTTCCCAGCTGAAGGAGAACCGGGATAACGATGCTGCTCAAACACCATTCAGGTATGCAGCGCCTGTGATCTGGTCCCGCTATTCGCAGGTCATAGTCGATCCGATCGTGGTGTATCGCGGTAGCGACAACCAGTTCGGCGACTTGTCGGATGAAGACAAGGCAGTGCTTGCCGACTACATGAAGAAGACGTTCTCTGAAAAGCTGTCGAAGCGTTTCGATCCGGCAACCCAGCCGTCTCCCGCAGCGCTGTGCGTAAAGCTCACCTTGACCGGCGCCGAGAAAACGACTGCCGTGGTCGGCCAGGTCATGCACTTCGATCTAGCCGGAAATCTCTATAACGGCGTTCAGGCGGTCCGGGGAGGCAAGGGCGCGTTCAGCGGCTCCGTGTCGTATGCCGTGGAGGTCTATGACAGTTCGACGGGGCGCCTCCTTCGCGCCTATGTGACGAAGCAATACCCGAATGCGATGAACCTGCCGGCGGCATTCGGTTCTCTGAGTGCGGCCAGGACTGGCATCGATAAAGGCGCCGATGCACTCGTCGCGCAGTTACGCTGACCGTGAAGTTGCTCGCGTGCGAGGGGAGTCGGTGTGTTTTCTTGCGTCGATCGGTTGCCGTGAAATGCGTTTGATGACGGACTCTGAATGTGTCGATCATGCACGATCTCGTTGAACTCGCTATGTCGATTTCCCCGCCGCTGATGGTGTCGATCGTTTTCGCCCTTGCCTATTTGCTGGTCGGTATTCCTTTTCACATGACTCATGGTCTCGGTGCGAGAGACGGTTTCGGGACGATGGCAGGCGTGCTGGCTGCCCTGGTCTATATCGCGTTCGCGGTCGGCTACCGGTCCGAGCTTCATCACGTTTCTCGTTGAATTGTCTGCGTACCTTGAAGCACCCAGCAAAGAAAATCGAACGAGAGCGACGACACCGCACACGCACACCATGCGCCGAATCCGTGACGGAGGAAGGCGCACCGCGCCTCGTTGCGGCCCGCCCGGTCGGGCTGTCGCCTTTGCATGCCGATGTGCCAGGAGCATATGGGATGTCTTCGTGGGGAAGTTGTGAACGACCGGCAGCGCTGGCTCTCAACAATCTGGACCGTTTTACTTGTTGCGATCCTGATTAGCGGTCTGATGCTCGCCTATGCGCTGGCACAACGCGATCCTCGCGTAACGGTGAGCTTTCTGTCTGGTGCCGGTCTTGTCGCCGGAGAAACGCCCGTCCGTTATCGCGGCGTGAAAATAGGCCGGCTCGAACATCTACGTCTGTCCGACGACGGTCAACGGGTCTACGCCGAGTTGCGGCTCGATGCCGCCGGTCAACGCATCGCGACCTGCGGTACGAAGTTCTGGGTCGTACGTCCGCGCATTGACGTGAAGAACATCTCGGGGCTCATGACCGCCGTCTCCGGAACCTGGATCGATGTCGATATCGATAGTCACTCGATTCGAGCCTGCCATGTGTTTGCCGGCTTCGACTCGCCGCCGGCGACTACCAGCGACGAGGAGGGCGCGCGTTTTGTACTTGGCGCGACTTCACTCGGTTCCTTGAACGCTGGATCCCCCGTTTACTATCGCGGCGCGCAGGTCGGGCAGGTTTTCGGCTATTCGCTGGGGCGCACCGGAGGTATCGTGCGCATCGACGTTTTCATACGCAAGCCTTTTGATCGGCTGGTCACCTCCGGCACTCGATGGTGGCACGCGAGTGGTGTCGAGCTCAAGCTCGATTCCAGCGGCACAAGGCTGGACATCCCGCCGGCCGCGGCGCTGCTCGCAGGCGGGGTGGCATTTGACACACCGCGTGGGAGCGTCAGTGCAGCGTCCGACGCGAACGTCCCGAACGTGGCGGGCTTTCATCTTGCGGATAACCGCACTGACGCCATGCGCGCGAACGAGGCGCCCCCTGCCGTGGTGCGCATGCGCTTCGCGCAATCGGTGCGTGGATTGTCGGTGGGCGCGCCTGTCGAATTCCGCGGTGTCGGGCTGGGTACAGTCACGGCGGTCGACATTGACCTCAATCCCGAGCGAGGTCGTTTTGACATGCTGGTGACGCTGAGCCTTTATCCCTCCCGGCTCGGGCGGAACTATCGCGACTCGCTCGGAGATGGCGCGGGAATGGCGGGCAGGGCGCTGCTGCGCCAGCTCGTCGTCCAGGGATTGCGCGGTCAGGTGCGCACGGGAAGTCTTTTGACCGGTCAGAAATACATCGCGCTCGACGTGTTCCCGCATGCACCCGTGGCCTACGTCGATACGAATCGCACGCCGGTCGAGCTGCCGACGGTGCCCAATTCACTGGATGAGCTTCAGGATCAGCTGTCGAACATCGTCCGTGGACTCGACCGAATGCCGCTTCAAGAGATCGGGGGCAATCTTGATGCCATGCTGCGGCGGTCTAATGCCCTCTTTGAGCGGCTCGATACGGAACTCGTGCCGGGTGCGCATTCGACGCTTGGTTCCGCCCAGCTAGCGTTTCGCTCGGCGAGCGCGATTCTCGAACAGAGCTCGCCATTGCAGGGCGACGTTCACCAGGCGCTGACCGAGTTGCGACGCACGCTGGCCGGTTTGAACACACTCTCCGATTATCTCGAACGGCACCCCGAGGCGTTGCTCTGGGGGAAGGCTGCCGACCCATGAATCCACTGGGTGAAATGTGTGGCTGGGTGCCGCAAACCGGATGATTGCCGCCTGGCGTACCCCTGATCCGGGAGGGTCGGGTTTACTGTAATTGAAAGAGTGCACCTTTATGACGCATGATCCGTCGTACGTTGTATGATGAATTATGTCGTTGCCCGACAACGTGGCCCGCGAGATAGCGGAGCTGGTTGTTGGCGAGCTGGTCGGGGCGGCCGGCTCGCAACCAAAATAACTCTTGAGACGCAGTCCCTTGCTGGACGACGCATTCCTATTGCCCTGCGGTCTTGATGGACCCGCCCGGGGCTGGATCGGCTTGTCGACACAAGGAGAACGATACGTCGCTTAGGCTGTCGCGCGTCGAGTGGAAGCTCCGGATTTTTTGGTTGTAACTTATACGATGTCTTATAACAAACGTTGATGTTCCGTATGCCCGGACGCTTTCCCGCCGCAGCTGTGCGACGAGAGCGAGGGCTGCCAGGACCACACACTGGATCTAGTCCCAAGGAGATTACTAATGAAGATGCGCTCAGCCCGAGAGCTTGTCGTACTCGGCCTGTTTGTCCTGACCGTCGCCGGTTGCGGTGAAGGTAGCAACCTTTCAGGCTCCAGTAGCAGTTCGACCGCGTCATCCAACCCGACCACGCCAAGTACCGCGGTCTGGACGCCCGGCCGCTACGCCGCCGACGCAAACCTGCCGGATTCGCCGTCCTTGCCTGCGGACACGCAGGTCTGCTCGACGCTCCAGGCGAGCAACATCCTGGTGAAGAACGCGGACGGCTCGCTGCCGGTCAGCGCGGACCCGACGCCCGTCGCCTACGGCGGCGCGACCACGGCCCTGAACAACCCCGACCAGGCGCGCATCCAGGCCGCGCTCGACGCGTGCGGCGCCGCCGTGGACGCGGAAGTCGGCGCGAAGATCACGCAGGCCGATCAGCAGGCAGCCGCGACTCAGCAAGCGGCCAACAACCCGCTCGTCAACATCGCGGGCGCATCGAGCGAAACGCTGTCGAACCCGACCTACAAGGCCACCAAGTTCGCGGTGCGTCTCGTCAAGAACAGCAGCGGCGCCGGTAACGCGTTCCTGAGCGGTCCGCTGGTCCTGCCGTCGGGCGTCACGCTGTGGATCGATGACGGTGTCACGCTCTTCGCGAGCCGCGACGTCGCTGTCTACGACAAGTCCGTGCAGGATCGGCCCAACGCGATCACCTGCGGCGCCGCGATCAACAACCCGTCCGGGCTCCCCGCGCCGACCGGCACCGTCAACGCGGGCACGGCGACCATCTCGGGCACGAGCGGCATGCAGAACTGCTATCCGCTGATCCGCGGCACGCATACGGTCAACGCGTCGATCATGGGCACGGGCTCGATCGACGGCCGGGGCTACATGCCGCTCATCAGCTCGTCGTCGCTGTATCCGACGATCCGTTGGGCGACCGGCGCCACCGACAGCGCCTCGACGCCGAAGTTCAGCTGCACCAACACGATCGCGGCTTACCGTGCGGGCACGCTGGCGCCTGAAGGCACCGCGTGCGATGTGGTCACCGCGATGGGATCCACGACGCTGACCTCGCCGGCCCTCAGGTATGTGGTGAATCGCCAGGCCACCAGCGTGCCGCAGGGTTTCACGGTCGCGAGCGCTGGCTGTAACGCCAGCACGAGCGGTTGCGCACGCTGGGTGCAGGCAAGCTGGTGGGATATTGCTTACCACGGCAACAAGGACATCGGTGGCGGCCCGTACAGCTTCCAGGCCAACCCGGGCATGGTGTGGATGCAGCAGTCGAAGAATCTGTCGCTGTATCAGATCACGATCCGCAACAGCACGTTCTTCACCGTCGAAGCAGACGGCGTCGACGGCCTGACGGCGTGGGGCGTCAAGATCATCACGCCGTTGCTGCCGGATGCAGCGAACCAGGCGAGCGTCGGCATGAACAACGACGGCTTCGATGGCGTCAGCGGTTCGTACTCGCACCTCTATACGGGCGCGACGATCGATGCCAGCTCGACCGGGGTAAAGAACACCGACGGTATCGACCCGAGCGTTGCGGCAGGTCCGGAGCACGCAGTCCTCGGCACGGGCAGCAAGACGGCGTCCGCAGGCGAGGTGTACTTCGATGGCTACGTGAAGAACGTCGCGATCGTGTACAACTTCCTGAGCCCGTCCGACGACAACGTCGCATTCAAGGGTGGTTTGCAGGATCCGCGTCCGCTCGCGGCACAAGGCGCGCCGAGCAAGCAGGACCCGGCCAACATGCAGTGGGGCATCGACGGTAACCGCGACGTTTCGTCGAACCGCACGTACGGCATTACGGTTGCGCACAATCACAACTACAACGGTCATGGTCTGTCGGTCGGCAGCCCGACCAATGTGGGCGTGCGGAATATTCACTTCTACGACAACTACTTCGACAGTGTCTACGACGGTACCTCGAATGATATGGGCGTGGTGGGCCTGCGCATCAAGAGCGGTCAGTCGCGCGGTGGCGATGTCAGCAACATCTACTATGACGGCGCATGTATGCGTGGCGTGAAGGACTTCCTCGTGTTCGACATGTACTACACGGGCCCGGCAGCCGATCCGACTTCGTACACGGGTCTCGGCTACCTGATCCCGAACTTCCACGACATCACCGTCAGCAACGTCCGCTTCCTGAACATCCCGGCCAATAAGGCGGCGGGCAAAAACGGCGGCGGCAACCTGACCTTCCGTGGCCTCCATGCCGACACGCAATACGCCAATACGCAGAGCGTGATCCAGCTGAACATGGATAACGTGGTCGCGGACAACGACGTCGTGATGGCTATTGCGAACCTGAGCAAGTCTGTCGTGAACATCGGCTCGACCGATGGCTCGACACAATCGAAGGCGGCCAACGCCACGCTGAACCTCGGCGCGAACGTGAGTCTGATCGGTCAGTCGTTCGCTCACGGCACGGGCGGGGTCCTGACAAACACGTCGTCGAAGACCGGCGCGGGCTACTACACGACCCCGACCAACACGCTCAACCTGACCGTCAACGGCAGCGATGACGCTGGCGCGGCAAGCGACACGAATCCGGCGGCGACGATCGTCTCGCAGAATGCGAAGCTGCAGCTGTGCGATCAGGCTTCGTCCTGGCCGGTCTTCCCGAACGTGAAGTAAGCGTGGTTGTTTGAGAGACCAGGACTCGCGGTGTCAGGCTGCGGGTCTTTTTGAAGCCCCACGGGTGACTGTGGGGCTTTTTTCGTTTCGGGTGCGCTCTGCGCATCGGTCCTGACGTTGCTCTAGCGCATTAGCGTCAGACACAACGCAATCCCCGCCCCATAAGTCCCAAGTCCACCCACGAAACGCAAAGGATTGGGCTTCGCCATCGTCGGAAATGCAACCAGTCCCACGACGTGCAAACATCGGCACACGGTAGCCACGACGATCAGCGAAACCGTCAACGTGGACGGCGAGCGCGCGCCCAGAAAGAGAAATAGCACCGCAAGGAACGGCGCATACTCCGCGGTGTTGCCATGCGCCCGAACCAGCTTGTGCAGCAGGTCATCCGGATCGTCGGCACAGCCCGACATGGTGCGTTCCCGAAATCGCATCATCGACACTGACAAGCCGAGCCCGAATAACAGCAACCCTAAAACCGCGACGCATGCGAGAGCGATGTTGTTCATAAGAACGTGCCTCCTTGCCAGGCAATCGACGCACACCGGTTTGGCGAATCAGCGGCTCCCATTCTCGCACGGGCCGGCATGCGCAGGCTGCGCGATTGGACCTCTTCAAAACGGCAACGCCGCGATCGTTGCAACATAGATCGCGGCGCTGCTCACTACTCAATTACGTCGACTACTTCGACATTCAGTCGTCGCGATCGGACTGCGGCAGCGGACGCGTTCCTTCAATCGCGACCGAATGCAGCAGCTCAGGCTTCAGATCGAGCAGACGCAAAATCGTCGGCGCTACCTGCGTGGTCAGCACACGCTCGTCGTTGACCTGCCCGGCGTGATGCGCATGGGGCACATACACCACGAGGCCGAGATGGCTGTCGTCGGGGGCATTGCCGCCATGCTCTTCGTCCTTCGACATGCTCGACGTATAGATGACGCCCGGGTTCGGCTGAACGATGATGTCAGGCGTGCGGCCATGCGACGGATCGCCAAACCGGTCCGCGAGTTGCGGGCCAGACAGGATGTACGCCTGCGGGCCGTCCGCGCAAATGCCCGGCGCGTTGCAGCTCAGATTGGCTTTCAGTGTCTTCACGACCGAGGACACCTGGCTTTGATCGCGCAGCCAGATCAGACCGACGTCGTCGGTCTGCACGAAGCCGGTACCGGCGAGTCCGGTGCCGTCGTTGAGGTTGCCGCTCGTCGTAGCGTTCTGCCCAAAAGCGCCGCCCGAATCAAGGTAGTTGCTGGTTTCGAGCAATTTGGTCAGCGTATCGCCGTTCTTCACGAGCTTCGAATGATCGGTCGGCGACTGGCCATGCTTCGCGGTGACGATGATCGCCGTCGACGAATAAAGACCGCGCTGCTTCAGTTCGGACACGATGCGTCCCAACGCGTCGTCGATATACGCGATCGCGCCGGTGACCTGCGGACCCGGCGTGAAGCTCGCGTCCAGATAGCCGCCGCCATTCGCGACTGTGGCTTTCTGCGCGACGCTCAACGTCTGGAAGTTGGCGCCGAACACGGTCGGGACAGGGGCGCTCGTTTGCCCGGTGGAATCCTTGCCGTCGATTTCATTGATCAGCGACTGCACGTGGTAGTTGTCGAACTTCTGCGTGTGCGTGTACGTGTCGAGGTAGTACGTCTTGGTATCCGGATCGATCGAGTTGATTTCGGTGCGCGCAAGATCGTCGACGCCCGTGCCGGACGGTCCGTTGAGCCAGTCGTAGCCCCACGCGTGCTTATCGGCCCACGCGGTGCGCGCGCCGTTCACGTTGCCCTTGATCACTTCGAAGACCGTGTTGGTCTTTATGTAATTGTGCGGATAGACGGGCGTGCAGACGCCATTGACGAGCGCATGCGGAATCGCCTGCGGATTGAACGCGCCGCCGCCGTTGAGGTGGATGAGCGCGCCGCCGTTCTCGCCGTCGATACCGGTCGTTTCATCGAAGACGACATTCCAGCCGGTCGGGCCCGTGCAATTGCTATCCGACGGCGCATAGAGCGTGCGGTCGTAGGAGACGTCGTAGAAGAGGCCCGCGGACTTCGGCGAGCCGCCGGTCACGAGCGCGGCGAGGCCCGGAAACGAATCCGACAGGCCCGGCGTGTGCGCGTTCGTATAGGTCGTGCCCGACTTCGCGAGCAGTGCAAGATTGCGGCACGTGTTCGCGCCGATGCAACGCGCAACGTCCTGCTCATGCAGACCGTCGAAGCTGATCAGCAGCACATGCTTGACCGACGCGCGATCGTGATCGCGGCCGTGGTCGTGATCGTCGTCGGCTGCTGCAACTGCCGAATACAGCCCAGCGAGCAGTGCGACGGCTGCGCACATTGCGCTTTGCTTACGCTTCCATTTTGTGATCGGTTTCATGTCTCGTCCTTTTGTTTGAAATTGAATTTAGGTAGAGCGGGACAAATTTGAACCGTAAAAAAAGTCATTTACGTGACGTGGATTTTTTTATTTTGCAATGCTTAGACCTTAAGGATTTGTTAAGGAATACAGTGATCCATTCGAAGCGCATTCGCCGTGAACCTGGATCGTTTCCACGCGTGATCGCCGCGATTCGTCACGCATAAAAAACGGCACGGGCTATCGCAGCCCGTGCCGTTTCGTCGGTCGGTATTTCGGGTGGCCCGGATTAGTGAGCAGTCGGCTGCTCCGTGATGGAATCTACGCGATCCGGATAGAACGCGAGGTGCTCGCGGATCGGCGCGACGGCGTCGTATGGGTGCTCGTATGTCCACACCGCATTCGTGCCGCGCTCGCCGGCCGACGGAATCGAGAAGTATGCGCATTCGCCCTTGTACGGACAGTACGTCGCATGCGCCGTGCGTTCGAGTCGCGTCATGTCGACGTCCTTGCGCGGGATGTAGAGCACGGCCGGGTAGCGGGCTTCGCGCAGTGTCAACGCGTCGTGCGTATCGGCGATCACGTGGCCGCCCGCCGTGACGATCACGCGCGCGTGGTGGCGCTCGATCGTGATCGGATGGTCGGGGCCGGGAATCTTGACGGGTTTGTCGTTCGGGACCGAATGGGTGGACATAACGACGCTCCTTGAGTGAGTGGGGCTGCGAGGTTTCGTTTGCCGATTGCGAAGTCCATCGCCCGAGCGCGACGCTGGCGAGTTGATGCACGCATCGCCAGGCGATTGAAGATATGTACGTATTGCTGTACTACTTCACTTCGGGTATTTCTATCACATAGTAGCAGCAGACCTTCCATGCGTTGCGGGCGGCGGAACGCCTGCCGGAGTTGCATCAGCCGCTTGGACGTGCTTTTCTACAACGGTGTGGCGAGTTTGCCGAAGACGAACAGGTCAGCCGACTGACAGGAGTGCGCCATGGTCGTTCGTTACGCTGTGTATCAGCCTCCAATCTCGTCGACAGATAGCGAGGTTGATTGACCATGCTTGCGCTCCGGAAGCGTTGCTCACAACGTGCCTTGCGGGCGTGTGCTGCTCTGCTTTTGACCTTGCTGCAATGCCCTTTGCACGCGCAGGTCGTGCCGGGGCAATTGTCGAGCAATACCGTGATTGGCGGCAATGTAAAGCGGCATGCCGACGCCGTGCTCGCCATCATGACCTACACGACAGTCCCTGACGTTACGACCAGTAACCTGTCGGTGAATAACGGCCCGACGGGTAATCCTGGGTTCGGGCAGACGCAATTTGGCGGCGGCTTCACGCTCAGCAGGTCGTTTCCCCTGTACATGGAGGGCACGCTTGCCTACAGCCGCTACGATCCGGTCTTCATCGCCACGGATGGCGCCCAGCAGCGCGCGGTGCCGACGAAGTGGAACACCTTCAGCGGCACGGTCGGCCTCGGGTGGGATTTCCGCATCACGGACGAACTGGCATTCCGTCCGATCCTGAACGGTACGATTGGGCGGGTCTCGAGTGACCTGAAGGTGGGGCAGACGCTCTTCAATCGCGTCACGGACAGTAACCTCCAGTTCCTCGAGGACGGCTCGCTCAATGCCTACGGCTATGGCGGCTCCCTGATGCTCGACTATGAGCACTACCGCGAAAACTACGAAATCGACGCTGAATTGCGGGCGACCGATATTTACCTGCGCAGTTTCGGCAGCTCTTCGGAGGCCGTTCAGGGCTCGGCCACGGCCCAGCAAGTGAGCCTATGGACACGCTGGCGCGCGCCCACCGGCTGGCACGCGCTGGACCGGCCAGTTCGCTATGTGCTCGAAGCCGCTTACTCGCACTATTTCGGCGACAGTGCCGGGGTGCTGGGTTTCAACGACCTCACGTCGTTGGGCGTTGGCCTCGAACTCGATAGCAGCAGGTATCCCATCATCGTCACTCGCACGCGCGCGTTGGTCCGATATGTGTTCGGACGCAACGTGCACGGCGTGTCATTCGGATTCGCGATGAGTTTCTAGCGGGGCCGAGCGTCTCGGTGTCAGTTCACACAGGTACCGCTCGCCGGTTGCATTGCGGGCGGCTGGTAGCCGTCGGTCAGCACGTTCAGGAAGCAGGCCAGATCCTGAATATCCTGCTCGGTCATCGCCGTGGCTGAATGGACCGCACGCGGCTGCGTGCCGCTGCCCAGCGTATTCGAGCCGCCGATGCCGGTCCCCATCGGCGCCTCTTCATCCACGTTGCCCTGGTACGCCACGGGCAGGTCGTTGAAGATCGAGCAATCAGACGCGCCGGTACGCAGTTGTCCATGGCCCCTTCGGCTTCTGGACAGCGGGCATCGGTTGGAGGAGCATGATCTGCCGGATAGGCCTGAAAAGGTGGGCGAGGGCAACAAGTCGTTCTAGTGCAGGAGAAACGAAATGCTGACGCAGAAGACGAAGGACATCGTAAAAGCCACGGCCCCGGTTCTGGCCTTGCACGGCAATACGATCATTCAACGTTTCTACAGGCGACTCTTCGAGGCGCATCCCGAGCTGAAGAACGTGTTCAATATGGCGCACCAGCAGCAGGGGCAGCAGCAGGAAGCGCTCGCCCGCGCTGTGTATGCGTACGCGGAGAACATCGAGGATCCGGGTAGTCTCGACGCGGTGCTGCGCAATATCGCCAACAAGCATGCGAGCCTCGACGTAAGGGCGGAGCACTATCCGATCGTCGGCGAACATCTGCTTGGCGCGATCAAGGACGTGCTCGGCGAGGCTGCGACCGACGACATCATCTCGGCGTGGGCGCAGGCATACGGCAATCTCGCGGACGTGCTGATGGGCATGGAAAGCGAATTGCGCGAAACGCGCGCGGCGCAACTCGGCGGCTGGACCGGATGGCGCACGTTCGTCGTCAAGGAGAAGCGGCCCGAGAGCAGCGTCATCACGTCGTTCATTCTCGAACCGAAGGACGGACAGCCGGTCGCCAACTTCGAGCCGGGCCAGTACATCGGCATTGCGGTCGATGTGCCCGCGCTCGGCTTGCAGCAGATCCGGCAATACAGTTTGTCCGACGCTCCGAATGGCCGCAGCTACCGGATCTCCGTCAAGCGTGAGAGCGGCGAGGCCGGGCGGCCGCCGGGCTACGTGTCGTCGCTGCTGCACGATCACGTGAACGTCGGCGACGAAGTGAAACTGGCGGCGCCCTACGGCACGTTCTGCATCGATGTCCATGCGAAGACGCCGATCGTGCTGATCAGCGGCGGCGTCGGTCTGACGCCGATGGTCAGCATGCTGAAGCGCGCGATTCAGGACCCACAGCGGCGCGTGGTGTTCATTCATGGTGCGCGCAACGGTGCGGTGCACGCGATGCGCGACCGCCTGCACCAGACCGCCGCCACCCAACCGAATTTCCGCGCGATCGTGTTCTACGACGCGCCGCTCGACACCGACGTGCAGGGCCGCGACTACGACTACGCAGGCTTCATCGACCTCGGCAAGCTGCGCGCCGATATTTTGCTCTCCGATGCCGACTATTACATTTGCGGCCCGATTCCTTTCATGCGGCTGCAGCACGATGCACTGAAAAACATGGACATTCACGAATCGAAGATCCACTACGAGGTGTTCGGCCCGGATCTGTTTGCTGAATGACGCATACGATTGCCGACGCAGGATCAGCAGCAGTCACATGGAGCGTGGGCCGTACGGCGGCGGTGCCGGCAGAGCAGGCGGCGTGATATTGGTGGCTGCGCAGCTTTCAGCGCTGCTGCTTCGAGCCCTGCCAGCCCGATTTGCGCGCGAACTCGACCGACCAAAACCAGCCCTTAACGCTTGACGAATCACATAGGGGGCACGTTGCATCGGACCAAAGTCCAATACCGGCGGCAAGACGCAGCAACTAAACTGGTCGGCACGGAGCGTGAGGCATCGGAATTACGCGCCCGGAGGAGGAAAGCCGTCGGCACGCGCATCATGTCTCCCGCATCAAGCCGTCGCCATCACCATCACGCCCCGTGTCACCAAATTGCAAGTATGGCTTTGCGAAATAGCTATTGGAGGCTGGCATGCAATTTCTCGGCACGGAACGTCTGCTTCGGACGCGTTGCGCGCGTGCCACGTCTGCCGCGGCACTCCGGTTCAACGTCGTTGCCGCACACGCCAGCAATCCCAACCTCCTAAACGATGCGCCCTTGTCATACGCGAAGCCGCGCGATATGGGTTCGATCAAGCGCGCGCTGACCGACGTCCTCAACACGAAGAGCGATGGCGAGTCCAGTCAATGGACCAACTCGGACACGGGCAATAGCGTGAAGATCGACGCAATGTTGACGCCGTCCGACACAAGCCATGACGGCAAGAAGACATGCTGTCACGTTGCCGTCGCGCTTTCGGCGAAAGGACAGTCGATGAACCCGCATCCTGTCTTTTGCGGCACGGGGAAGACCGACTGGGCGCTGCAAAAGCGTTGAACACGCGTTCCGGGTGCGATATGCCAGTAGAACGAAATCACGGCCGCTTGATGCGCTGGTACCCTGGATGCGTCGCCGCAATGATGATCGCCGCGACCAGCGCGCAGGCATCGGACACCGAGCCGGCTCATGCCGACGCCAATGCGCAGTGGCAATTTGCCGTCGCTCCGTATCTGTGGCTACCGTCTGTATCCGGGACGCTGCGTTTCTCGCTGCCGGGCGGGGGCGCCGATGCATCCACCGGACCGTACAACTATCTTCAGAACCTCAAATTTGCCGTCATGCTGCAAGGCGAGGCGCGCAAGGGCGACTGGAGCGTCTTCGCGGACACGATCTACCTGAACTTCGGGCGACATGAGAGTTCGGTCAATGCGACAAACGGCCAGTTCGGCCCGGGCGAAACGGCGCAGAGTGTCGAGACGAGTTTTCGCGGCACGCTGATCCAGATAGGCGGCGGGCGCACGGTCACGCGACAGTCGTGGGGAAACATCGATTTGATCGCGGGGATACGTTATCTCGGCGTGAAGGCGACTCTCGACGCATCGCTCGTTGCGTCGCTTGGGTCGGGTGCGGGCGTGAGCCCCCAGTTGAATGTTTCGACGATCGAGAACATTTTCGACGGCATCGCGGGCATGCGCGGACGCCTGTTGATCACGGGCGACGGCCGCTGGTACGTGCCGTTCTATCTCGACGCCGGCACAGGCACGTCGAAGTTCACGTGGCAGGCGATGACAGGCATCGGCTACGCGATGAAGTGGGGCGACGTGAGCCTGACCTACCGGTATCTCGCCTTCTACGGCTCGGGTGATCAACTCGTGAGCACGCTGCGTTTCAACGGTCCGAGCCTGAATGTGATCTTCAGGTTCTGATGCGATTTGGCCGGCTACAACCGGATCGGCCAAGCCGCCATTGACAGCGAGCCGTTGCCGTGCAAAAAACGGGGGATCTTCGCTGTGACGCAAACGCAGGCTCTGCGCCGCTGCGCGCCGACGCCAGAGCACACTTCAAGCGGGCAGCACTCGGTTCCGTATGCTCGGTTGGTTCATCGCTCGATCCGAGCACGAAGGTCTGTTATTTGAGTGGAAGGGACGCCTGAATGTCCCAGCGATCGCGTGCTCGAATGACCGTTCCTGGCCGCAGGACTAAACCGCTCGCGCGGTAGGGGCTACGGTCAGACGCCGGTGGTCAGGGAGAGGCCGGCATCGCGGTTCCGTATGTTGGCGAATGAGGCAATCCGCCTCGTTCTCCAGCAGGAGCCGAATCATGACCTCCTCACAGTCAAACGTCAGTCCGCTGCGCCAGCGCATGATCGACGACATGCGCATGCGCCAGCTTGCCCCCAAGACGCAGGACATCTATCTGCACATTGTGCGTGAGTTCGCCCGGTTTCTCGGGCGCTCACCTGACACGGCCACCGTCGAGGACCTGCGGCGCTACCAGCTCTATCTGGTCGACCACGGCACCTCGGCCGTGTCCCTGAACCATGCGATCACCGGCCTGAAGTTCTTCTTCACAGTCACGCTCGACCGGCCCGAGCTGATGGTCAGGATGCAACCCGTGCGCGTGCCCCGCGTATTACCCGTCGTGCTCAGCCCCGATGAAGTGCGGCGGCTCATCGAGGCCGCCGGCAACCTGAAGCACCAGACCGCGCTGTCGGTCGCGTACGGCGCGGGGCTACGTGCCAGCGAAGTGGTCGCGCTGAAGGTCACCGACGTTGACAGCGAACGCATGACACTGCGTATCGAGCAGGGCAAGGGCCGCCGTGACCGCTACGCCATGCTCTCGCCGGTGCTGCTTGAGCGTCTGCGTGTGTGGTGGCGCGTGGCCCGTACGCAGGGCAGGATGCTCGATGGTGGGTGGCTGTTTCCCGGGCTCGACCCGCTCGATCCATTAAGCACGCGACAGCTGAACCGTGCCATTCATGCCGCCGCCGAGGCTGCGAACATCGACAAGCGCGTGTCCATGCACACGCTGCGCCATAGCTTCGCGACACACCTGCTCGAACAGAAGGTGGACATCCGCGTGATCCAGGTGCTGCTCGGCCATGCGAAGCTCGAGAACACCGCGCTCTACGTCCAGGTGGCCACCGACCTGCTGCACGAGGTCACCAGTCCGCTGGACCGTCTGCCCTCCGAGTAGGCCCGCGCGCTGTCACGCCTCATGCTGGAGGTTGCGGACATCTTCCGCAGCCACGGGCCAGCGTGGCGAGCCACGGCACACCTGAGCCTGGGGCAGCTGAAGGTCATGTCGGCCATCGAACGGTGCCGCACGGCGGCACTGGGCGGACATGTGCTGCGCTGTTCAGGCTGCGCAAGGTCAGAGGTGTCCTTCAACTCCTGTCGCAACCGGCATTGCCCGAAGTGCCAGGCCAGCGCCGCACACCGCTGGCTGGAGGCACGCCAGGCCGACCTGCTACCCGTCGAATACTTCCACGTCGTCTTCACGCTGCCCGCGCCCGTCAGTGCGATCGCCTGGTACAACAAACGGATCATCTACGGCCTGCTGCTCGACATCGCCGCCGACACGCTGCGCACGATCGCCGCCGATCCCAGGCATCTCGGCGCCCAGATTGGCGCCACCCTCGTACTGCACACCTGGGGCTCGGCGCTCACGCATCACCCGCATGTGCACGGCATCGTCCCCGGTGGCGGGCTGTCGCCTGACGGTGAGCGCTGGATTGCGTGCCGGCCCGGCTTCTTCCTGCCCGTGCGCGTGCTCTCACGCCTGTTCCGCCGGCGCTTCCTCGAAGCGCTCGAAGTGGCCCACCGGCATGGCCAGCTGCAGTTCTTCGGCGAGTACACCAGGCTCGCTGATCCCGCTTCCTTTGCCCGGTGGCTTGCGCCGCTGCGTAGCTGCGAATGGGTGGTCTACGCCAAGCGCCCGTTCGCCGGACCGAAGGCGGTGCTCGAGTACCTCTCCCGCTACACGCACCGCGTCGCCATCTCCAACCAGCGCCTGATCGCCTTCGATGAGCGTGGCGTGACGTTCCGCTGGAAGGATTACCGTACGAAGGGACGCACCCGCTACAAGACCATGACGCTGGAGGCCGGCGAATTCATGCGCCGCTTCCTGCTCCATGTGCTGCCCGGTGGTTTCCATCGGATCCGTCACTACGGGCTGCTCGCCAACCCGGTGCGCCGCGCCAGTCTCGCGAAGGTGCGCGATCTGCTGCACGTCGCACCCGGGGTCAGCCCGTCACCGCACGACACCGTCATCGCAGTCCGGACCGTGTTCATCTGCCGGCGCTGCGGCGCACCGATGATCGTCGTCGATATCCTCGCGCGCAGCGCCCCGATCCGCGCACCACCGATGTGCCGGGGTCAGACATGAGCGCAACGGTTCCCCGATATCTGAACCGACCGTCGGCTTTGCGGCAACGCGGCCCACGAGCGGACGTTTGCGCCTGGCGCTTCGCAAAGCGCCTCCCTCGTCTGCTTCACCATCGTGATTGCCCGACAGCGCCGCTTCGCTACGGCTTCCGCGCCTGTCCAGCATCCCGCCTGGCCGCACCGCATCCGACATCGCTGAGCATCCTGACCTATCAATCGCCATAGCGGCGAGTTCCGACCACATCGGAGCACTCCGCGGTTTCCTCCATCGGGTTTATTCGACGCCTGCCGGCACGCGCGGAAGCATTCACATTCCTGCGGCCGATGGCAGGCATCGAATAAACCTTAACGCACTCGGCGCTGATTGCGCCTGGGGCGAAACGTACCGCGATCTTCGCCCGCGCGGCCGACTACGCGTTTCCCGGCCGACTTCGGTCAGGGCTTCGCATTGTCCGGCGTGGTGCTCCTGGCCGCAGCGAAGCGGTTTTGCACAGCGACGAGTTGGTCATCAGTGGTCGCTACCAGCCACAAACGTGCTTGCTCCACCATGTGGCGGTTGTGGTCCTTCAGCGGGCCCATAGTGGCGGCAGCCTTCCAGACCACCGGGCCGATTCGGCTTTTCCTGCCCGAGGGCGCGCCCACCAGCAGGCAGTAAGGTCCAAGAGGAAGCGATACGAACGGAAGGGCCGGACTGGCGCGCACGCGCCAGTCGATGAAGGGCGCCTCGCTGATGAGCAGCGGTATGGGCAACCCGTAAAGCACACTGAAATCGTACAGCGCCAGTTGCTCCCGTACACGCGCGTAGACGCGCCGGATATCATCGAAAACCGCCGCACGGATTTCCTCTTCGAACATGGGCTCCTGCGCATAGCGTGTGAAGGCCTCCTGGGCGTCCCTCTGATATGCGCTGAACAGGCCGAGTTCCACGCAGTCCGCCACTGCGCGCTGGACCTCCACCACAGAGCCGGCTTCTTCCGGCTTGCCCAACTGCGCGGCCCTCAAAAACCGACCAAGTCCCGCCTCCTGGATCGCAGGACCACCGGCGGACACATCGTCCTCACCATCCTTATCGAGCGGAACGTAAACGTATTCTTCGTTCGCGAAGTGCGACTTCTTGCCTTCGTCAAACTTGATTTCGCCATTGATGCAGTCCAAATAGCGAGTACCGACTCGGCCATGCTCCCAAACCCAATTCTTCAGGAGCGGACGTAGTGGATGCAGCCTGTCGTGATTTGCCATTGAAATCTCCAAGTGTCCCAGTATAGTTTTCAAATGGTCACTTGACCGAACCCGGTCCGATGCTGAACCGACGTTGGTGCCATCGCCGACACGACTGCATTCGGCAGAAGTCGATCCGTTGCGGTCATCCGATTCCACCGCGGTCGGACACTCATCGGGCAATCGAAGTCGCGAGTTCGACAAGTTCTCTCTTCGGCAATTGGTGAAAGTCAACTCGCTCCACAGCCTTTGGCAAATACGAGTCGAGTCCAAGTCACGTTCATGCGCCGGTTCACTCGTTGGACGGATTCCGATCGAACGACGAGCTTCGGTTGCAAACCTTGAACGTTCGCCAGTTGGATGGTCTCGTCGGGCGAGACGTCAAACATTCGCCGTCCCTCTGGGATCCGGCCATGTCGCAAAGACATGATCAGCAATGCGCCGTTAGACAGCAGACGAGCTACGTTCGGCATCGCGCGACGACGCTCTTCCTCGTCGAGATGCATCCAAACGGCCGTCAGCATCACGATGTCGAAATGTCCCGTCGTCGCGCGCAAGGCGGCCAGTTCCGGAAGGCTATCGTCGAGCCATTCGATCCGCGATGACGGATGCAGCTTGACGCCAGCCGCCCGGAACTCGTCGACCGGCTCGACGGCAACTACTTTATGCCCCATCGCCGCAAGCGCTGCCGCGTCAGTTCCTATACCTGCTCCAACGTCGAGCACACTGGACGGGCGGGTGGGGATCAGATGCAAAACGGCCGCGTGGAGTTCATCAGACGAGATGTTCTGCCATTGACTGATCAGTGATTGAGCGGCCTCTGCGTAGCCCTCCGTACCGCTTGCATTGATAGACACTGGCGACTCTCCATTCTGGTGATCCGCGAAGCTTGCCGGATGGTCAACAATCTGAGTCAGTGGGACGAACTTTCGGGACTGGCCGACCGTCGCCCCACGTGATTCGCTGCAGCCGACCTATTCGGTCAAAAATCGCTTGATCGCTGCTGAAAAAGCGACGTCGTTGTCGAGCATCATTAGATGGCCGCTGTCGGCTAGTGTGTGATCGCCAGCGCATTTTTCCAGTGCCCAGTCTGGGACGTTCCACCCTTTGCGAGAATGCTCACCGGAAAGCAAATACACCGGGTGCCGATCGAAGACCTGTTCGAGTACGGCAAGGTAGTTATCGTCGCCCGTTGTGGTGATAACCGACCGCCCCATCGCGCGAAGCGTGGACGCTGGCTGGTGAGCAAGCCAGCGGAGCGCGACCTCAATCAGATGCGGCGCAGGTGCGGTAACCGAACCACTGATCCAGGCTAACGGGTCAGAGCGGAACTCGTTCATCATGGCGTCGGCCTCATTCGAACTCATCCGTCCGACCGACGCCGACCAGAACGCATCGTCCAATGTGAAGTTCCCTTCGACATTGACAATCCTGCGGACGTACTCGGGGTACGTATGGGCGAACAGCATGGCGATCGCACCGCCAACGGAATGACCAACTACGTCGACGGGCTTGCTCCCGAAGCGGGTGTCAACAAAGGCTCGCAGGTGTTCGACCTGGCCGGGTAGCGATATGGCATCCAGGGACGCGGATTGGTGCTCGCCGTAGCCGAGCAGATCGGGGGCCACGTGCGGAGACTCGTAGCTGGCGACATCCAGTGTGCCGATGAAGCCATGAATGAAGACGACTGGCAAGGTATTGCTCATGCTTGTTAGATGGGAGCTCTATATGTCGTTAGGCCGGTATCCGCGACCGGCCATGAGGTGGAACCATTGTGAAAATTGTCGCCAATCCTGGCCGCTGTGTCGACCGTCCGTTCATGGCCGAAGGACTAAACCGCTCGCGCGGTAGGGGCTACGGTCAGACGCCGGTGGTCAGGGAGAGGCCGGCATCGCGGTTCCGTATGTTGGCGAATGAGGCAATCCGCCTCGTTCTCCAGCAGGAGCCGAATCATGACCTCCTCACAGTCAAACGTCAGTCCGCTGCGCCAGCGCATGATCGACGACATGCGCATGCGCCAGCTTGCCCCCAAGACGCAGGACATCTATCTGCACATTGTGCGTGAGTTCGCCCGGTTTCTCGGGCGCTCACCTGACACGGCCACCGTCGAGGACCTGCGGCGCTACCAGCTCTATCTGGTCGACCACGGCACCTCGGCCGTGTCCCTGAACCATGCGATCACCGGCCTGAAGTTCTTCTTCACAGTCACGCTCGACCGGCCCGAGCTGATGGTCAGGATGCAACCCGTGCGCGTGCCCCGCGTATTACCCGTCGTGCTCAGCCCCGATGAAGTGCGGCGGCTCATCGAGGCCGCCGGCAACCTGAAGCACCAGACCGCGCTGTCGGTCGCGTACGGCGCGGGGCTACGTGCCAGCGAAGTGGTCGCGCTGAAGGTCACCGACGTTGACAGCGAACGCATGACACTGCGTATCGAGCAGGGCAAGGGCCGCCGTGACCGCTACGCCATGCTCTCGCCGGTGCTGCTTGAGCGTCTGCGTGTGTGGTGGCGCGTGGCCCGTACGCAGGGCAGGATGCTCGATGGTGGGTGGCTGTTTCCCGGGCTCGACCCGCTCGATCCATTAAGCACGCGACAGCTGAACCGTGCCATTCATGCCGCCGCCGAGGCTGCGAACATCGACAAGCGCGTGTCCATGCACACGCTGCGCCATAGCTTCGCGACACACCTGCTCGAACAGAAGGTGGACATCCGCGTGATCCAGGTGCTGCTCGGCCATGCGAAGCTCGAGAACACCGCGCTCTACGTCCAGGTGGCCACCGACCTGCTGCACGAGGTCACCAGTCCGCTGGACCGTCTGCCCTCCGAGTAGGCCCGCGCGCTGTCACGCCTCATGCTGGAGGTTGCGGACATCTTCCGCAGCCACGGGCCAGCGTGGCGAGCCACGGCACACCTGAGCCTGGGGCAGCTGAAGGTCATGTCGGCCATCGAACGGTGCCGCACGGCGGCACTGGGCGGACATGTGCTGCGCTGTTCAGGCTGCGCAAGGTCAGAGGTGTCCTTCAACTCCTGTCGCAACCGGCATTGCCCGAAGTGCCAGGCCAGCGCCGCACACCGCTGGCTGGAGGCACGCCAGGCCGACCTGCTACCCGTCGAATACTTCCACGTCGTCTTCACGCTGCCCGCGCCCGTCAGTGCGATCGCCTGGTACAACAAACGGATCATCTACGGCCTGCTGCTCGACATCGCCGCCGACACGCTGCGCACGATCGCCGCCGATCCCAGGCATCTCGGCGCCCAGATTGGCGCCACCCTCGTACTGCACACCTGGGGCTCGGCGCTCACGCATCACCCGCATGTGCACGGCATCGTCCCCGGTGGCGGGCTGTCGCCTGACGGTGAGCGCTGGATTGCGTGCCGGCCCGGCTTCTTCCTGCCCGTGCGCGTGCTCTCACGCCTGTTCCGCCGGCGCTTCCTCGAAGCGCTCGAAGTGGCCCACCGGCATGGCCAGCTGCAGTTCTTCGGCGAGTACACCAGGCTCGCTGATCCCGCTTCCTTTGCCCGGTGGCTTGCGCCGCTGCGTAGCTGCGAATGGGTGGTCTACGCCAAGCGCCCGTTCGCCGGACCGAAGGCGGTGCTCGAGTACCTCTCCCGCTACACGCACCGCGTCGCCATCTCCAACCAGCGCCTGATCGCCTTCGATGAGCGTGGCGTGACGTTCCGCTGGAAGGATTACCGTACGAAGGGACGCACCCGCTACAAGACCATGACGCTGGAGGCCGGCGAATTCATGCGCCGCTTCCTGCTCCATGTGCTGCCCGGTGGTTTCCATCGGATCCGTCACTACGGGCTGCTCGCCAACCCGGTGCGCCGCGCCAGTCTCGCGAAGGTGCGCGATCTGCTGCACGTCGCACCCGGGGTCAGCCCGTCACCGCACGACACCGTCATCGCAGTCCGGACCGTGTTCATCTGCCGGCGCTGCGGCGCACCGATGATCGTCGTCGATATCCTCGCGCGCAGCGCCCCGATCCGCGCACCACCGATGTGCCGGGGTCAGACATGAGCGCAACGGTTCCCCGATATCTGAACCGACCGTCGGCTTTGCGGCAACGCGGCCCACGAGCGGACGTTTGCGCCTGGCGCTTCGCAAAGCGCCTCCCTCGTCTGCTTCACCATCGTGATTGCCCGACAGCGCCGCTTCGCTACGGCTTCCGCGCCTGTCCAGCATCCCGCCTGGCCGCACCGCATCCGACATCGCTGAGCATCCTGACCTATCAATCGCCATAGCGGCGAGTTCCGACCACATCGGAGCACTCCGCGGTTTCCTCCATCGGGTTTATTCGACGCCTGCCGGCACGCGCGGAAGCATTCACATTCCTGCGGCCGATGGCAGGCATCGAATAAACCTTAACGGCTACTGCCTGACGCGGTCGGCCGTGGTCGACCCATTTAAGTCAGTCAGAGAACGCTCCCGACCGGCTGGTCTCATCTCGACAAGGGACGATCGCTGGTGGTGCTTCGTCCTACCGCCGGGCACTCAGGACACCCGTGCCTGTGCAAACCATAGATCCTTGAATTGGGCAGCCGCTTACTTAACAGAGCATGTATGGATGGGAACCCCTGAGTGCTCGGTGCTTTGCCTCCCAAAGGCGGACCGGCTGCTATCGGGGCCGCTTATATCGCCTAGAATCTATTAGGTTCCGGTTCGTAAGGGTCGGCCCCTCCGCTAGATGACAAGCGGCGGACCGATGCGTTGGTATCGCAAACTCGTGACCCGAAGCGAAGTGCAGGTAACCACGCCCATGAAAATGGGGCGAAGCGTGCCTGATCACACCTTGTACCGTCATGGAACTCATCGCGGTGAATAGCCTCAAGAAGGTCTACGGGACGCGAGACGGTCCGGTGATCGCATTGCAGGACATTCGCTTCGCGATCGAAAAGGGGCAATTCGTTGCCATCGTCGGCCCGTCGGGTTGCGGGAAGTCCACACTCCTCAAGATCCTGATCGGCCTAATTCCAGCTTCACAGGGCGAGGCGCGACTCAGCGGTACTGCGATCGCTGGACCACGCCGGGACATTGGCGTCGTCTTTCAATCACCGGTGCTGTTTCCCTGGCGTACGGTGCTCGACAATGTCCTGCTTCCCGTCGACGTGCAGCGCCTTGGCCGCGACAAGCTCAGGGCGCGCGCGATGAACCTGCTCTCCCTCGTCGGTCTCCAGGGTTTCGAGAAACGCTATCCGCAGGAGCTGTCTGGCGGCATGCAGCAGCGTGCGGCCATGGTGCGAGCGCTTATTCATGAACCCACCATCCTGTTTATGGATGAGCCGTTTGGTGCACTGGATGCGATGACTCGGGAGCAGATGAACCTGCAGTTGCAGCATATCTGGCTCGAGCGGAAGGAGACCGTACTTTTTATCACGCACTCGATCCCCGAGGCGGTCTTCCTTGCAGACCGCGTGCTGGTGATGACGCCGCGCCCCGGACATATCGTAGATGACGTCGTCGTCGACCTCGCGCGGCCACGCTGCCTCGATGTGATGACGACGCCTGATTTTGGTCGGCATGTGAAACGGATCCGAGACCATTTCAAAACCACAGGCGACCTCGCAGTATGAGTCGCCCGCCCAAATCGCTGCTGCGGCTGCTCCTCGTGCTCGCTGTGCTCGCCGCTTGGGAGGGTACGGTTCGCCTCTTCGAAATTTCTGCCTATATCGTGCCGGCGCCGTCGAAAGTCTTCGTCGCCCTATACCACGGCATTGCATCAATGCTCTACGTTCGCCACCTTTGGATAACCCTCATCGAGACGCTTCTCGGCTTCGTTGCCGGTTCCGTCGTGGCGCTCGTCCTCGGGACGCTCATTGCGTTGAGCCGGCGCTGCGAGTACTTTCTCTATCCCTTCATTCTCATGTTCCAGGCAATGCCAAAGGTGGCGTTAGCTCCTCTCATCATTATCTGGTTCGGTCTGGGACTCAGTTCGAAGGTCACCCAAGCCTCCCTGACTGCCTTCTTTCCGCTCATGGTCAACACCATTGCTGGCCTCCGGTCTGCCGACGAGGATCGTGTTGCACTAATGCGCTCGCTCGACGCTTCGGAAATGCAGATATTCAGGATGCTGCGCATGCCGGGTGCACTGCCGTACATTTTTGCGGGCTTCGAGATTGCCATGATGCTATCGCTCATCGGTGCAATTGTCGCGGAGTTCGTCGGCGCGCAAAAAGGACTTGGCGTCCTACTCATGAGCATGACGTTCACGATGGACGCCGCCGGACAGTTTTCGGTTCTCTTCGTTCTTTCCCTGCTGGGGCTGGTACTGCACACCATCATCGTCATCATCCGCAAACGGCTGCTTTTCTGGGACAGGTCGCAGGACAGGATTCCCGATGTGCCGGTCGAGGGAGAAATCTGATGAAGCGCTTCTACTTGCTTGCTGCAACCGCATTTTTACTGGGCATTGCCGGATTTGACGCTGCGGCTCAGACCACCGTACGGGTTGGCTGGTGCGCGCGCACTATCACCACTGCCGCAGCCCCGTTCGCCGTTGCCATGAAGATGGGCTGGTATGCGCACGACGGAATCTCGGTCGAACTGGTTCCGGTGGCCGGGACCGACTGCGTCAAGCTCGTCGCGACAAAGATAATTCCTTACGCACTCGCTTCTGTCGAACCGCTCGCCATTCTCCGTTCGCAAGGCGTGAAGGCAAAGATTTTCTACACCGCCTACCAGGGAAACATTTTCGGTATTGCTGTTCCTCAGAGTAGCTCCATCAAGAAAATCGCTGACTTGAAGGGGAAGACCATCGGCGTCACCGCAATGAGTTCGGTCGGAACTCTCATCGCGCGGGCTCTGGCTACCAGCGCAGGGCTCAATCCAGATCTCGACATCCACATTGTCGTAGCTGGCGAGGGGGCGCAAACGGCAGCGCTGCTTCGCGCAGGCCAGATCGATGCCTTGAGCCAGTTCGATACGCAGTATGCGCTGGTCGAAAATGCCGGGGTCAAGCTTCGGCGTCTTTCCACCAGCGAGATCGAGCGGTTTCCATCAAACGGCTTCCTTGCTCTCGAAGAGACTTTACGAACCAACCGCCAACAGGCGGTTGCACTCGCTCAAGGCTACGCCAAGGGTACCGTGTTCACCATTGCCAACCCCGAGGCGGCGATTCGTATTCTCTGGGAAATCTATCCTGAGACCAAGCCGACTGGTATTGACGAGGCGACGGCGCTTCGCGATGGGATGAAGACGCTTGAAGCACGCATCACGAATTTGAAGCTCGAGAAGTCCGGTGTGTCTAAATGGGGGGAGAGTTCCGAGAAGAACTACTCGGCGTACACCGACTTCATGCAGAAGTGGGGTATCACCAAGGTGAAGGTTCCGGCGAACGAGCTCATCACGAATGACCTTATCGATGAGATCAACGACTTCAGTCAGGCCAAGATCATTGCCATGACGAAGGCGTACAAGGATAAGTGAGGCTGGGTGTGTTTGCCGCCTGGTGACTTTCCTCTGTCGTGCAATATGCGTTATCTCGTCAAGAGCGAGCGGACATTAGCGAATGAGCGCTATCGGCGAGGTGCCAGGTGCGCTAAGGGCCATCGGACTGGAAAGTCGAATCATCATCGGGGGAGCGTCTCATGTGAGTCCGCGAGCGGCCAGTCGCGAATTTCCATTGAACGGCTCTTCATGGCCGACCCCGGTCCGACGCAGGCCTCGATCAATCGCTGATTGCAGCGAATATGCGGAAGGCATAAGTCGATCCTAAGCCGCCCTTCAGCTTAATCAAAAGCAGCCGTTAAACGACAAAATTCCAACAGAGCTCAAGAATAATGAAAAGGAAGTTGCTGGTTTTCCTGCTCGTACTATTGTCGACTTTCGCATTCGCCCGGGGGGGCGGCGGCGGAGGTCACGGCGGAGGCCATGGCAGCAGCCACGGCAGTGAAGGGGGGCATGGGTCGCCCGGCTGGCATGAAGAAGAACCACAGCCGCCAGGTCGTCCATCACACTTCTACCACGCGGGCCACGTCAACAACGCGTCCGATACGGATGAAACAGGCGGCGACTCGTTCTGGCACAACGTCGTAATAGGGCTTCTGGCTGTACTCTCCGCCTTGGCCATCGTCATAATTCTGCTTCGCTGACTTCCCCCCAAACGTGAATCGGTCATAAAAGGGGCGCGCCAACATTACGCTTGCCATGGGGTGTTGACGATCTGAGCGGCAATGTTGAAGGACCGCTTTTGGCCGGCAGTACGAGTTCACCCACCTTGCCGGAAAGCCGCCGTTGAAGACTCCAACGTCGGCTCTGTGGAACGTGCATGGAACTGGTGCTTTCGGCGAGTTCGTCTATTCCCGGCGGCATCAAATAGCCGCGACTTTTCATCTTCAATGACTAACTCCTCACGCATTCTGACGAAAATAAGCCGATGACGTCACGTGAGACCTGAGCGTCTCTTGTTAGAAGCCTCAAAGATCTGTTCGGGGTAGCGGGGCCGATCGCAGATTGATACGTTCGGAGGCAATCATGCCGATTGCATTGGGCAATAGTGCATCTCCAAAACAGCCATTCGCGATGACCCTGCCCTTCAAGGCATTGTTATACTGAGGGTGAAAATTACAGGCAACTAAACGATCAGCTGTCGTTTATCAACAAGCTGTTAAAGGTCGGGTCAATAAAAATCATGAATACCCTTGCCAAAAATACAGTCGTGCGCGCTACCGCTTTTCTGGTTCCAATATTATTTACATGCGGCACGTCCGCAGCCGATTCGCAACGCGATCCTATCGCCGTGCTCAACTCCCTGGTCGATCGTATATACGTTTTGGGAGAAACGAGCGGCAACGTCGACGATATGATCACCGCCGAAGCAAAGGCTGCCGATGAAGTCCGCCAATATGTGGCGAGTGGTGCGACCGACGGACTTCTTGCGCAGGAAAAGGGCAAGCAGTCTCCTCTGCAGACTGCTGCCTACATGGGCTACCCGAACGTTGTTGCGGCGCTGCTCACATCCAATCTTGTAAGAGCCCACATCAATGACGCCGATGAGATGGGGCTGACACCTTGGATTGCCGCGAATTTTTCTATGAGACAGAGTTTGTGGGCATGCAATCCTGCCGTATTCGACAATCCTTTCAAGTTTGTGCCGTTGTTTGTAACACAAGCTTATTACGTATCTAATCCAACACCTCCGTATAAGAAGACACGCGAAGTGCTGGAAGAAGCAGGAGCAGCCTCCGACCTGGCTAAGGCAAAGGAGGTGTGGCTCACAAACTGCAAAAACCAATCAGAGGAGGCAAAGATCAAGGTGCAAGCCAGCAACGACCTGCAGAAAACCGTCCAAGAGCTTGGTGCAAATGATTTGACATCCCTGTTGGTGAAGCTTCGAAAGAAGGCCACAGAGGCACAAAAGAAGCAGTAACCGGTCCACCCGACGCCCCTGACCGTCCGCTCTTCCAGGCTGGCAATTTCCGCTTTGGATCGGGCACGGCAGATCGCGTCAGGCGACTGTACGTTCGATGCAAGCCAGCGCATTCGATGTCGACCTGCCGTTAGCAGGTTGTCTCAAACTCTCTTGTTGCAAGATTTCTGCCCGAATGACGCTGAGGTGCATTTGTGTCGAACTCTATTTCTGTCGAGTGAGTGCATGTTTGTCGCTAGGTCTCTGATTTCATAGGGCATCATGTGTCAAACTCTATTGTTCCTTCACAGCAGGGTGCGGGCAACACGGGGAAGTGTTCCCAAAACGTTCAACCTTAGTGAACGTGAAAGCAAGCTCAATTAGACAAGTCGAAAAAGCAGTCAGACCAAAAACCTGAGGTAGAAAAATATGGCAGAAAACATGGTAGAGAACCGGTTGCGCAAAGACGCGCGGGCGAAGTTTTTGGTCCCCGCGTGCGCGGCTTTCGCAGCACTCATTGTCGGGATCTCAAGCGTCCACGTTGTGCCAGCGGGCCACCGCGGCGTCATCAAGGTCTTTGGCGACGTCCAGGACATCCCACTGGCCGAGGGTATTCACTTCCTGAACCCGGTTGCGCGCGTGGTCGACTTCAACGTGCGCTTCCAGAGCGCGACGGCGGCGAAGGCGGAAGGCGGCACCTCGGATCTGCAGGAGGTGTTCGAAGACATCACCGTGAACTATGAATACGACCCTGCGCATGCGCCCTACGTGTACAACAACTTTGGCGACGACGCAGACATCGAAGCCAAGTTCATCGTTCCAGCGCTCTATGAGTCCTTCAAGGCAGTCACGTCACAATACACGGCAGAGCAACTTGTGACGCAACGCGCGCAGGTTTCGCAGGCGATCGTCCAGAAGCTTCAGGCAAAACTAGCCAAATACCAGATTATCGTTAGCGATATCAACGTTCAGAACTTCCACTTCGATTCGCAATTCGCAGAGGCAGTGCGCCAAAAGGTGGTGGCCGGGCAGTTGCGTCTCACCGCCGAGCAAAACCTTGAGACGGCACGAGTCACGGCGCAGCAGAAGATCGTCGAGGCTGAAGGCCAAGCCAAGGCGATTGCCATCCAGGCCCAAGCGATCCAACAGCAAGGCGGAACGGAGTACGTCGCCCTTGAAGCCGTGAAGAAATGGGACGGACATCTTCCGACTCAGTGGTCGGGAGCGGCTATCCCATTCGTGAACTTCGCCACGCAGAAGTAGGTGGTGTCGGTCGTAGCGGTCTACTTGGGCCTCGGTCTAAAGGGCGCGGGGACCGAGGTCGCAGTCTTCGCAGCGATCGCGGTAATGATCGCTCTGTCGCGCATGGCATAGGAAAAGCACATAACAATGCGAACTAGACCGGGGGTATCGATCACGAAAGGCCCGCCCGAAGCCTCTGCATTTTATTGAAGCGTTCGCAACGTCGGTTCCTGTTGGTGCTCACCGGTCGTTCGCGAACGGCAGGAGACGTTCCCGACCTGGATACGCTAGATACTGGCTAGCCTCTTCAACCGCATCGCGCTAAAGAGGCACCCCAACAGTGCGCAGGCGCCGCCGAGGCACACCGCCATCCGGGAGCCCGAAGCGGGCCACCAATGAAAACATTGGGCAACCAGTCCAGCCCCAAGGGTCTGTCCCATCAGCCGTGAGATTGCCACAATGGCACTTGCGCCACCGCTGCGCGCGGCAGTCGCACCACTCATGATTTCGCGCATGTTCGGCGACTGAAACAGTCCGAAACCGATCCCGCAAACGCCAAGACGAGCGGCTATACCCAAGCTCGAAACACTACCGCTCATCGTCGCCAGCAAGGCCATCCCAAGCGCCAGAAGGACGAGTCCCACACTGCAGAGCACACCGGATGGATATCTATCGCTAAGCGGAGCGACGACCACCGCCATGACGGCCACCAGCAGAGGCCACGCTGCAATCACGAAACCGGTTCGGGCGACCGGCATGCCGAAGGCGCCCTGAAGGAGAAACGGTAGCGAAACAAGCGCCAGCGATTGGGTTGCGAAAGCGCAAATAGAAGTTAGCGACGACAGTCTCACTGTCCGAATCGCCATGAGATCGACCGCAAGCATTGGCGCGGGATGTCCGCGTTGCTTTCGCATCAGGACAATGGCACAGGCTATGGACGCCAGCATGCAGACAATCGCAAGGACGCTTCCGCCTCCATTCTCCATCGTGCAGATGCCGAACATCAAAAGCCCAAAGAATGCCGTGCACAATGCTGCAGATGCAGATTCAAATCGATGCCTTCCGCCCGCGACATCCGGAAGATAAAGGACAGCAAGAACTATTGCCGTCGCAGCCACTGGCACGTTGACGCGAAACAGCCAATGCCAGCTCGCGAACGTGAGGACGGTCGATGCGGCGACTGGGCCAAGCGTAAATCCAATGGCGACGACCAGAGCATTCGTACTCAGGCCTCGCCCCAGCATCGTTGGAGGATGGATGTGTCGAATAAATGCGGCGATGACACTCATGATTGCGGCCGCGCCCACACCCTGCATCGCGCGCCCGACGACAAGTAATGCGAGGGTCGAAGAAGCGCCGCAGATCGCCGACGCGACACCGAAAAGCGCCAGTCCGCCGATAAACACCCTTCGATAACCTATGGATTCTCCAAGTGCAGCACATGGCAACAGTGCTGCAATCATCGCAATCTGATAGGCATTGGTTACCCAGATGATCGTGGCCTCGGTTGAGTGCAGATCGATAGCGATTTCAGGCAGCGCCGTGTTTGCAATGGTGGTGTCCAGTGCCGCGAGAATCGCCGCGGTCATCAATGCCGCCATGCACATGCGTCGTCGTGCGGTCGAAACCATTTCCTCTTGTGCCGCGGCTTCACCCGGAGCCTGGTGCCTTGGCGTGCTCGCCTGATTTTCCAACACCGTGCTCGTGTTCATTTCACGCGCCATGTCCAGTTGAAATCATCCGCAACCACGCCGCGCTGAATACCTACTAATTCGTCTCGCAGTGCATCGGTCAATGGTCCCCCCGGAATCGGGAATTCGCCGTCTTTGAACCGGACCTTGCCGATCGATGCGATCACCGCTGCTGTTCCACAGGCGAATGCTTCGGTCAGGCGGCCAGTTGCAGCATCTTCTCGCCATTGATCGAAGGAGTAAGGACGTTCCTCGACGTGGAGGCCTCGCTTTTTCGCAATGCTGATGATGGAGTCACGTGTGATGCCGGGCAAAATTGTGCCGAGCGAAGGGGTCACCAGCACGCCGGATACAACAAAGAAGACGTTCATTCCGCCGAGTTCTTCGAGCCACCGACCTTCGGCGGCGTCGAGAAATGCAACCTGGTCGCAGTCGTGACGGGTGGCTTCTGCCTGAGCGATCAATCCCGCAGCATAGTTTCCGCCGCATTTGGCTGCGCCCGTGCCACCTTTTGCCGCCCGCGTGTAGTGCTCCGAGACCCATACAGTAATCGGCTTGGCGCCGCCCTTGAAATAGGCGCCAGCGGGACTGGCGATCACGCAAAACGTGAACCGGTTAGCCGGGCGCACGCCCAGGAATAACTCAGTGGCGAACATGAAGGGGCGCAGATACAGGCTCGTTCCTTCGCCTTTGGGAACCCATGCGCTGTCTACGCGGAGAAGTCGCTCGATGGCCTCGACGAAGACGGCTTCCGGAATCGTCGGCATCGTCATTCGGGTTGCCGAGGCGTTGAACCGGTGCGCGTTGTCCGCAGGTCGGAACAAGGCTACGGTACCGTCCGGTTGCGCGTAGGCTTTCATGCCCTCGAAGATTTCCTGGGCGTAATGCAGGACGGCAGAAGCTGGGTCGAGCGAAAACGGTTCACGAGGACGAACCCTGGCGTCGTGCCATCCGTCTTCGCTTGTCCACTGAATCGTCACCATATGGTCAGTGAACACCTTTCCAATCTTGGGGGTATGTAACGCTTCCTCGCGTTGTTCTGCAGGCGTGGGCTGGGTCGTCGACGTTGTCGAGAATTGCATGTTGAACACTCTGATTATGAAGCGGAGGGGCTGAACTGACTGGTGATCCTTCGCCCCCAACCTTGAACGCCGCGCTGGCACGGCATGAGCGCTATGCTCCGCTCCTGGTCATCTCGTGTCCAATATCGTTTTGTCTCTGATTGATACATAATTCGTATCATGGATCTCCGCAGACTCAGATACTTTGTGGTTCTGGCCGAAACCCTGCATTTTGGCCGTGCGGCTTTGCGCCTGAATATCGCGCAGCCGCCTCTCAGCCATCAAATTCGCGTGCTGGAGGAGGAACTTGGCGCGCGCCTGTTCGATCGGAGCAATCGTCGCGTTGAATTGACGGCGGCGGGGATGGCACTGCTGCCAGAAGCGCGCGCGCTGCTGGCCCAAGCAGAAAAGGCAAGTACGATTGCCGCGCGTGTTGAGCGTGGCGAGCTAGGGGAGCTTCGAATTGGCTTCACCAGCGCGGCGGCGCTGACACACGTGATCCCGCGCCTGATACTTGCCTACCGTCGTGATTGGCCGGGGGTGCGGTTGAGCATCCACGAATTGACGACACAGGGACAGTTAACCGCAATGCTTGAGCGACGCCTCGACTTTGCGTTTATTCGTGGAACAGTTGCGCCGGATTTGCCGCCCGCGTTTGGCGCGGTGCGCTTGTTTGAAGACGCTTTTGTTGCCGCGCTTCCGCCCCGGCACCCATGCGCCGATGGTAAAGGCCCGCTTTCCGTAAAGGCCCTGGCCAATGAGCCATTTGTCATGTATCCGGCTGACAGCGGCACGGGGGCATACGAGCAGGTGATGTCGCTATGCCGCCATGCGGGCTTCGCCCCCCAGGTCGTCCAGGAAGCTCTCTCTGCCCCCACGATGGTCGGTCTGGTTGCGGCTGGACTGGGCGTAGCGCTGGTGCCGGAATCATTCCAGCGCATCGAGGCAAACGAAGTGACCTTTAGACCGTTGCGTGATAGCCAGGCCAAGTCGGCGATGTGGCTAGTCTTCCGTGCTGACGAAGTCGCCGTTCGCGAAGCTGCATTCCTGGAGCTTGCCGGAGTTGTCAAAAGACCGGGGCGTTAGATGGCACGGTCTTAGGTCGCATTGCAGCCGGCCTGGTCGTTGACCAGGCCATACGTTTCGACCGCTATCTTCAGCAAAGCAGCGGCTCGAATGTACTGATTCTCGCGGTGACGAACGGCAGGAAGTGGCCGACAGTACGCGTTCACCCACCTCGCCGGAAAGCTGCCGTTGAAGACTCCAGCGTCAACTCCGTGGAACGTGCACGGAACTGGTGCTCTCGGCCAGTTGGAGTCGCACAACTCAACGTCGCGACTGCCCGTTCACGAATGGATATGAGCCAGTGGCGGTCGTCGTGACACCGCTAACGATCTGGATTTGAGAAGAAGACGCATGGTTGAACGAGAGGCCGTGGTCGCTTGTTCTACAATGTAATAGCAGGGAAATCGAAGTCAATTCTGCGTCAACGGCGACCACTGCCGAATCAAGGACACGGAGCGCAACGATCCCACGATGGAATGAGGCCGCGCTACGCGCGCGGAAAAGCGCCAGGACAAGTGGGAAAAACAGGAAAGGAGGAGCACATGGCGAAGCGAGTGATTGTGACCGGTGGCAGCGGCCTGGCCGGAAAATGGGTCGTCCAGAACCTGGTCGAGCACGGTTACGAGGTGATGAATCTTGATCGCGTACCCATGGCAGCGCGCACGGCGCGCACGTTGATCACGGACATCACCGATGCGGGCCAGGTATTCAATGCGCTGGCATCGAGCACGGCGCCGGGAGAATTCGTCGACGACCTCGAACCAAAGCCGATCGACGCGATTGTGCATTTTGCGGCGATCCCTCGCATCATGATAACGCCTGACAACGAGGTCTACCGGATCAACGTGATGGGCACGTACAACATCCTCGACGCAGCGTCGAAGCTTGGCATCCGCAAGGTGATCGTCGCATCGAGCGAAACCACATACGGTATGGTGTTCGCGCACCGGGATCGCAGTCCAGAGTACTTCCCGCTCGACGAGGAATACCCGGTGAACCCGATGGACAGCTATGCAACGTCAAAGGTTATCAACGAAGTGACGGCGAAGGCGTTCCACGCGCGCACCGGCTCTGACATTTACTGCTTTCGTATTGGCAACGTGCTCGAACCCAGCGACTACGCGAAGTTTCCGGAGTGGCTCAAGGATCCAGCACTGCGCAAGAGGATTGCGTGGAGCTATATCGACGGCCGCGATCTCGCGAGCGCGTGCCGGCTCGCCATCGAAAAGGACGGCCTCGGTTTTCAGGTCATGAACGTCGCGGCCGACGACGTGTCGTCCGACGTACCCACCGCGGAACTGCTCCAACGCTACTACCCCGGCGTGCCGCTCAAAAAGCAACTAGGCGAGTTCGAGACCCTGCTCAGCAACGAGAAGCTCAAGCGCCTGCTTGGGTGGAAACAGCAACACTACTGGCGCGACGAGGCGAAAAGGATCGTCCAGTAGGCATGGCGGCCCGGCACCAAGCCGGCCAACCGCGCCGTGCAGGTCTTCATGGACTGCTGTGCAACGACGGAGCCCCCTACCGCGCGAGCGGTTTAGTTCGCCGACCCACTCCGTCCGTTGCATCCCATAGACGCCGACGACAGCTTTCGAACGGATTGTGTTGAAAAAGTCGCCCGGCATGCGGATTGTTGGGTATCCTGGAAGCCATCGATCGACGGGAGTGATTCGTCATGATGGGTCAACTGGGCAGCGGACAGGACAAACTCTTCTACTCGTTCAACCTCGATAGTCACGTCCCTCGCGAGCACCTGTTGAGAGGCATCGATCACTTTCTTGATCTGCGTGATCTACGCCAGCATCTTGCGCCGTTCTACAGTCCCATGGGACGGCCATCGATTGATCCGGAGCTCATGATCCGCATGTTGATTGTGGGCTACTGTTTCGGCATCCGGTCCGAGCGCAGGCTATGCGAAGAAGTGCATCTGAATCTGGCGTATCGATGGTTCTGCCGCCTGGGCCTGGAGGACGCCGTACCCGAACACTCGACATTCTCCAAGAACCGCCACGGTCGCTTCCGCGATAGCGATGTGCTGCGCCATGTGTTCGAGTCGGTACTGGGTCGGTGCATGTCCGAAGGGCTCGTAAAGGGTGAAGGATTCGCGATTGACGCGAGCATCATCAGAGCCGACGCGAGTTCTGTACGCGGTGTTCCGGGTTCTGAACCCATCGACTGGGGTTGTGTCAAGGGCCAAAGCCGTGCCGTGCGGGAGTATCTGGAAGCGTTGGAAGAAGCGAATCCAGCAGGCACCGAAGCGGCGGAGATGACAGAGTCATCGACGCCTCCAAAGAGGATATCCCTGACGGATCCCGCTGCGAGCTGGACAGCCGCCAAGGGTGGCTTGCCGTTCTTCGCCTACTCGACCAATTATCTGATTGACCTGCAAGCAGGGATCATCGTTGACGTCGAGGCGACGCCCGCGAACCGTTCCCACGAAGTGGAATCAACCAGGACGATGATTGATCGCGTTGAGCAGCGGCGCGATCTCAAACCTCGACGTCTTGCAGGCGACACCGCGTATGGCTCAGCAGCGATGCTTGCCTGGATGATCGAAGAGAAGGAAATTGCACCACATGTTCCGGTCTGGGATAAAACGACGCGCAAGGACAATACATTGTCCAGCAGCGAGTTCCGATGGGATGAACTCGCTAATGAATATCGCTGTCCTACCGGGCACGCACTACGCAGTGATCGGCGCAAATTCAGGAATCCGCGCTCGCGCATCACGAAGGCAGACACGATCATCTATCGGGCAAGCCCGCTCGACTGCGGGAGCTGTTCGATGAAGGAGCGCTGCTGCCCGAATACACCATTCCGCAAGATTGCCCGCAGCATCCATGAAGCTGCACGCGACGAGGCCAGGCGTATTGCGAAGACGCCTGAATACAAGCGATCTTGCCGTGAGCGAAAGAAGGTGGAAATGCTCTTTGCGCATCTCAAACGCATCCTGAAACTGGACCGTTTGCGACTGCGAGGTCCAAGCGGTGCTCATGATGAGTTCCTGATGGCAGCGACTGCGCAAAACCTGCGAAGAATGGCCAAGCGGTTCATGCCTGGAAGCAAGCAGATGAACCAGACCGTTGCATGACGAGCAACGGGGGACCGTTGCCTCGTTCAAGGTCGCCGCTTCGCCGATCGCCACAACTCGAAAACGTGCTGCGAACTCCTGCGTCTCCGACCAAAACAAGACTTTTTCAACACAATCGAACGTAGAGCGGTCATCGCTTTGCCAGCGGGAGCGAGCACCTCCTCAGCTTATGCAGGCTTGAGCCACGGTGCGTTGAGCGCGTATGCGCATCGAGGCAATACCGTTCGCTCGCGCAACGCAGGGAAGCGAGTCAGACCGGCGCGCGCCAACAGCGTGTCGAACCTACAACCTGAAACTGCTCATGCCTGTATGCAGTTTCTTTGCTTGATCGTCCAGCGACCGTGCCGCTCCTGTCGCCCACTTCGGCCGCCCGATTTATGTTCGCACGGATGTCGGTCAACCTTTCGTCGTATCTGCGCCGCAGGCGCGGCGGCAACCCCATCACTCCGCGACCAGCAGAGAGCGGGTGCCTAATATCTAATCGTTGAAGTGACAACCTGCGCGAAAATTTCCGCGCGTCCTCTCAGGCTGTATTGACATGAACCCGTAAATGCAGCCGTCGGAATGCATTCGGCGTCATACCTTTACTTTTCTTGAAAAGTCTCCGGAAATATCCGCTGTCCTCGAATCCGCATTCGTAGGCGACCTGCGCGATCGTCAACCGGTCTTCGGCAAGAACGATCGCGGCATGCAGCATGCGACGTTCATGGACAGCGTCGGTCAGCGTGTGGCCATAGACGGCTCGATACACGCGTCCGAGATAGTCCGCGTTGCAGCCGAGGTGCGCCGCAATCGACGAGGCACTGATCGCCTCATGAAAGTGCGTACGGATCCATCGGTCGGCGCTAGCCGCCAACTGCTGGGGCGCCCCGTCGACAGCAGTAGCGGCGACGCGCGAGCGCTTCAGTTCCCAGAGCATCTGCAGGATCGTAAGGCTGTCCGGCAATGATTGGACGCCATAGATTTGCTGATCGTTCAGCAGGCGTTGGAACATCCCCGACAGGTGATCTGGCCTTTCGACCCGTGCGTGCTGTGGAATTTCCAACAGCACACGGGAAGCCGATTCGGCCAAAGGCGTTTCAGGCACGGTGAAATGCACCCAGTAAAACTTGAGTTCGGGGGCAAACGGTGACGTGCCGCCGTGCAACCGGCCAGGCCAGAGCAGCAATGTTTCCCCCGCATTCACCTCGAATTGCTGACCGTCCTCATGAAGCTTGAGGCACCCCTGCCGGACATAGATCAGTTCGTATGACTGGATTCTCCGCGACGGATGCACACCCAGGCCGCGCGATACGAAAAGGCCGCCGTTACTGGCTTCGATAGGCGGCAACCAGGCGAGGCGGAGTGCAGAATCTGACATGGGCAGAAAAGTCGGAATTGTCCTGTTTTACTGCGGATTCTTCATCTTGCGATGGCAAACGGGGCGTGTCAATCTCTGCGGACTGGGTGTTCGCGGAAGCCCGGTAAAAGCTGCTGCAACGCACAAAGATCGAAAAAAGCACATTTTCCCGGAGTTTGGCGGCACGTCGCGAACGGCGAAGCCAGCATGAGGGCTCGGAGAACGTCGCAAGACGCGTGTCGATAACAAGAGGAGACATCCATGAATCGATGCAAGCGGTGGCTTGGGCGGTTGGCATGCGTGGTAGTGTTCGTCGCGACCCACGCACGGGCCGACGATGGCATTTCCTTCTGGGTGCGGGCAGCGGATGCGGGGTTCGTCACTCCGCTGGTCGCCACATGGAATCAAGGTCATCCGACCAAGGTGAATCTGACCATCATCCCGAGCGATGACTTCGTCACCAAGTTCGGCACCGCGTCGGCAGGAGGCGCCGCGCCCGACGTGATCGCCATCGACCTGATTTTCGTGCCCGAATTTGCGCGGGCGGGCCAGTTGACCGACATTACGGACCAAGCCAAAAAGCTGCCTTTCTACCAGACCCTCAGTCCCTCTCATCTTCGGCTCGGGAGTTACCAGGGCAAGCAATATGCGTTGCCTTTCAGCGCGGAAAGTTCGATGTTGCTGTACAACAAGAGCCTCTTCAAACGCGCAGGACTAAATCCCGACCAGCCGCCGAAGACGTGGGCCGAACTCGAAGCCGACGCCAAAAAGATCACCGCGCTCGGCAACGGAGTCAAGGGTTTCTATTTTTCCGGTGCGTGCGGCGGCTGCAACATCTTTACGATGACGCCCTATGTCTGGGCGTCCGGTGGCGACCTGTTCTCAGCAGACGGCAAGACGGCGACGCTCAATAATCCCGCGCTCGAAGGCACGCTTGCCATGTATCGCCGTATGTGGGAAGCGGGCGATATTCCAGCGAGCGCGAAAACGGACAGCGGCGCCAACTTCATCAACGCGTTCCTGACTGGCAAGATCGGCATGGTCGGTTCCGGTGCATTTTCAATCGGCATCCTGAAGAAAACGCATCCTGAGATCGACTTCGGCCTCGCCTATCTGCCCGGACAGAATGGCGGCTGGGCGAGCTTCGCCGGTGGTGACTCGATCGCCATCCCGGTGGGCTCGCAGCACAAGCAGGACGCGCTCGAATTCATCAAGTGGAGCCTCAGCGAACAAGTCCAGGTCGATCAGTTTGCGAAGAACGGCAGTATTCCCGTGCGTGTCGACCTCGCCGACAACGCCTATAGCAAGCTGGACAGCCGCTATCTGCTCGCCGCCACGGCGATGAGCAAAGGTCGCACGCCGTACAGCGCAAAGTTCAATCAGTTGATCAACGATCCGAACGGCCCCTGGCTCGCCATGATTCAGGAGGCGGTTTTCGGCAAGGGCGTCGATGCGGCCGTCTCGACTGCGCAGGCACGCTTCACCGAGATCCTGAACGCCCAGTAGGAGGCGCTAAGACAATGGACGTGCTGAACGAAGCGCCGCCCGGCGGCACCCGTTTCGCGCCGCCGGGCAAGCTCCGGAAGCAGCGTGGGGGAACGGGCCGCCGCGGGCGCGCTGGATACTGGTTCGTGCTGCCTTGCCTGACCTTTACGGCGGTATTTTTTCTCCTGCCGTTGGCAATGACGATCGGCATGTCGTTCTACCACTGGCCACTGATGGGCGTGCCCTCGTTTGCGGGAATTCGCAACTATTTCGACCTGCTGCACGACGCGTCGTTCTGGGGCGCGCTGTGGTTTACGACCGAGTACACGCTGCTCGTCACGCCAGCGATCTTCGTGGTGGCTTTCGCGCTGGCGTTGCTGGTGAATCAGGCAAGCCGCTTTGTCGGCATCTTCCGGACTGCGTTTTTCTTGCCGGTCGTCATCGGCATGACGACGGCGAGCCTGCTGTGGGTATGGCTGTTCAACGATCAGGTCGGCATCTTCAGTGCGATCCTGATGCAACTGGGTATCGTCAGCGAGCCGGTGCAGTGGCTCGGCGACACCCATTCGGCCCTTGCCTCGCTGATCGTCATGGTGGTGTGGAAAGCCTGCGGCTTCACGATGGTGATCCTTCTGGTCGGTATGCAGGCCATCCCGCGGGATCTCTACGAGGCAGCCCGTATCGACGGCGCGCAGTGGTGGGCGCAACAGCGCTACATCACGCTGCCGATGATGCGGCGCACCTTCGCGCTCGCGCTGATCATGGCGGTTATCGGTTCCTACCTGGCATTCGAGCAGTTCTACGTGATGACCCGAGGTGGGCCGATGAACAGCACGATCACGGTGGTGCACTGGATCTATCGGGCTTCGTTCACGTATTTCAAGCTGGGCTACGGCGCGGCGATGTCGGTGGTGCTGCTGATCGTGTTGCTCGCACTGAGCGTGATGCAGATGGTTCTTCTGCGAGACGACGATGAGTAACAAGCTACGCTCCGCCGAGACTGGTTTCGGTCAGCTGCCGCCGCCAACCCCGATGCAGGCCAGCGTGCCCGCCTTGCACTATGCCGGCCACGCACGGCAACTGAAGGTGCGGCTCCAGGTGGTTCTCTACTACCTGGTCTGCGGAGTCGTCACGCTGCTCTTTCTATTTCCGATCGCCTGGTCCGCGCTCACCTCGTTCTATTCGCCTGCCGATGCGAGCGCGTCCCCGCCACGCTGGATTCCGTCCCGTCTGTCGGTCGAGAATTACCAGAACCTCGCGGGTTACGGCGAAGGGATCTGGCGTTACCTCGGCAACAGTGCGTCCGTGGCGCTGATGACGGTAGCGATGACCCTCGTACTGTCGACGCTCGGCGGTTACGGATTCTCGAGATTCCGCTTCCGGGGGCGCAATCTGATCTTCGTCGTCATCCTGGCGACGCTGATGATTCCGTTCCAGTCGATCCTCAACCCGCTCTTCGTGTTGCTGCGCTGGCTGCATCTGCAAGGTACGCTGTTTGGGCTTGCACTCGTCTACACGACGTTCCAGTTGCCGTTTGCCGTGTTCATGATGCGCAACTCGTTCGACTCGGTTCCGCTGGAAATCGAGGATGCATCGCTAATCGATGGATGCAGTTCGCTTCAGTCGCTGCGCATGATCATGTTGCCGCTGGTGCTGCCTGGGCTCGTGACGGCCGGCCTGTTCGCCTTCTTCGGTTCCTGGAATGAACTGCTGGCTGCGCTGATCCTGCTCGGCGACGCCAGACACTACACCCTCCCGGTCATGCTGTTGAACGCGCAAAGCGGACAGCTCGGGGCGATCGACTGGGGACTGATGCAGGCCGGCATCACGATTTCGATCCTGCCGTGCGCGATTCTTTTCCTGTTGCTGCAGCGCTTTTACATCAATGGTCTGATTGCTGGTGCGGTCAAGGCATAACCCTTTCCCATACATCATGAACGACACAAGAACCTTGCGACAGCCTGTAGTAGTCGATTCCGCGTCTACCCGCTACGCGCGCGTCAAACCCGTCGCCGTCACCGCAGTCGAACTGCGCGGCGACTTCTGGGGGCGACGGTTTGCGACGAACATCGAAAAGACCCTGCCGAGCCAGTGGGACCTGCTTGAAAGCACCGGGCGGCTGAACAATTTCCGCCGGGTGTCCGGCGACCATGACGGCCCCTTCGAAGGCATATTTTTCAACGACTCCGACTTGTACAAGTGGCTCGAAGCCGCGTCGTGGGCAGTGGCAAGCGGACCTCACGAGCTGCTGGAGAAGCGCATAGATGAAGGCATTGCCCTGATCGAACGCGCGCAGGACGAAGACGGATATATCGACAGCTATTTCAGCGTGGAACGGAAGGCGGAGCGTTGGAGCAACCTGCGCGACCTGCACGAGATGTACTGCGCAGGCCATTTGATCCAGGCTGCGGTCGCGCACCACCGGGCGACCGGAGAGAGCCGCTTGTTGAACGTGGCGACCCGTTTCGCCGATCTCTTGTGCGATCGTTTCGGCCCCGAGGCGGAAGGGAAGATGGAGGCTATCGACGGGCACGAGGAAATCGAAATGGCGCTCATCGAACTCGCGCGCGAAACGGGCAATGACCGGTATCTCGCGCTGGCGCGCTTCTTTATCAAGGCGCGCGGTCGCGGCCTGCTCGCGGGCGGCCGATTCGGCGACGCGTATTTCCAGGACGAGGTGCCATTCGAGCAAATGGAAACACTGGCTGGGCATGCAGTGCGCGCCTTGTACATGTCGTGCGGCGTGACCGATCTCTACCTGGAGACCGGCGAAGCAGGCCTGCTACCGCGGCTTGAAACGCTGTGGGACCGGCTGGTCGCGCGTCGCATGTACATTACTGGCGGCGTCGGCGCGCGGCACGACGGCGAATCGCTCGGGGCCGACTTCGAGTTGCCGAACGGCCAGGCTTATACCGAGACTTGCGCGGCGATTGGCAGCATGATGTGGTGCCACCGGATGTTTGCCGCAACGGGAGACGCACGTTACGCCGACCTGTTCGAGTGGACGTTGTACAACGGCATGCTGCCGGGCTGGTCGCTTGGTGGGCAAGGGTATTACTACGTGAATCCGCTGGAGGACGACGGCGGCCATCGCCGGCAACCCTGGTACTACTGTGCGTGCTGCCCGCCGAATGTCGCGCGCACGGTTGCGTCGCTGCCCGGCTACGTCTATGGGATCGATGCCGACTCGATCTACGTGCAACAGTACATGGAGAGCGATGCGCAGATCGATTTCAACGGGCGCACGGTGGCACTGCGCCAGCGCACGCGGTATCCGTGGGACGGCGCTATTGAAATCGGCGTTGATGCGCAGGGCGAGTTCGCGCTCAAGTTGCGGGTCCCCGGATGGGTCGACGGCGCGGCTGGATTCGTGACGCCTCGCGATAGCGCAGCGGCTACAACGAGAACGCATGCGCCGATCAGGCTGACCGTCAACGGCCAACCGGTCGACGCAAACCCGGACGCGAGCGGCCACATTGTGATCAGGCGATTATGGCAACCCGCAGATGTGGTCCGGATGACGTTGCCCATGAGCCTGCGCGCCTGGCAAAGTCACCCGAAGGTTCCCGACAACCGCGGCCGGATCGCGTTGAGTCGCGGGCCCCTGCTGTACTGCGTCGAACGCGCCGACATGCCAGGCGTCGATCTCGACGAGCTGTATGTCGATCCACACCAACTCGAAGAGGAATGGCGAGAAGATCAACTCGATGGCGTCGTAGTGCTCAAGGGCGCTGCGCAGAAACGCGAAATCGATTCGAGCTGGTCGGGGGCACTTTACCGGCCGCTGAATCACGCGGCGGATGCAACGCAGCGCGACGATGCCACTGTGATCGCTATCCCTTACTTCGCCTGGCATAACGGCGAAAGCGGACCCATGAAGGTCTGGCTGAACTATCGAGGGGACTGAACGGATCCCGCCTCTTGAGCCGCACGAGAAGGGCAATGCGCGAAAGCTCGGTGCGACGTCCGAGCATTGCCATTTGTTCGACAGCGAAGGGAAGGCGTTTCAGCGAAGGGTCGAAGCAGCACCAACGGCGTGATCACGTCATTCAACCTGCGAGTCGACCAATGCCTCACAGTACGCCTGCGCTCGCCTGGATCGCTTGCGCCATGGAATCGAATGAGTCTTTTCCCTGGCCGAGGGAATTGATTCCCTCCTGCCGCCACGCGCCGGCGGCAACGCCCAACCATGCGATGTCGACTGTCCGCTCATGGCCCGCACTGAGTCCAACAGCCGGGCGCAATGATCGCGTCCAGAGCGCGTATCAGTCAAAAGGCATAACCCGACCGAGATGATGGCACGAAGTGTCGGACGCCCGGATTTTTCGTGAATTGAGTCAGTAGTCTTTCACCTATTTGGCACAGCTTTCACTTTCTGTGTAGGCAGACATCTCTGCCTGAATTGCGAGTCTGCCGCGCAATGCAATTCGCATTCCCTAATATCCGAATCTGAATACATCAATACCGAAATAGGGATTGGACGGATAAAACTAATCGGCATTACTATATTTTCATAATATCAAAGTAGACAAATACAGACAGAGACGGCAGTTCCGGGACATATCCCAAGGAGGCACGGTGACGGGCATTCAGCTCAACGGCGTGACAAAGCGGTATGGCGAGACGGAAGTGATCACCGGTCTCGACCTCAATATCCACGAGGGCGAATTCCTCGTCTTTCTAGGTCCATCCGGTTGCGGTAAGTCGACGCTGCTGCGCATGATCGCCGGGCTGGAGGGCGTCAGCGAAGGGCAGATCAGCATCGGTGGCCGGGAGGTCACCCATCTGCCGCCAGCCAGGCGCGATGTCGCGATGGTGTTCCAGCATTACGCGCTCTATCCGCACATGACGGTCTACGACAACATGGCGTTCGGATTGCGCAACTCGGGTGTCGTCGCGAGCGAGATCGACCGGCGCATTACCGAAGCCGCCCGCATGCTCGAACTCGATCCACTGCTCAAGCGCCGCCCCGCGCAACTGTCGGGCGGTCAGCGTCAGCGGGTCGCGATCGGCCGCGCGGTGGTCAAGGAACCGCAAGCGTTTCTGTTCGACGAGCCGTTGTCGAACCTCGATGCGGCGTTGCGCACCCGCACCCGGGTCGAATTGGCGCGCATCCATCGGCGCCTCACTTCGACGATGGTGTTCGTCACGCACGATCAGATCGAAGCAATGACGCTCGCGACGCGCATCGTCGTGATGAACCGCGGTCGCATCGAGCAAATCGGCGCGCCGCTCGATATCTACCGGCGTCCGGCCACGCGCTTCGTAGCCGGCTTCATCGGCGCACCGGCAATGAACTTCATCGATGTCGAACCGGCGGGCGAAAGCGGCGGCCGGTTGCTCGCGCGCCTGCCGGTCGACAACGTCGTGATTCCGACCACGATCGCGGCCGGCAGATTGCCGCCGGGCCAATTCACCCTCGGCATCCGCGCTGAGCATGTGGTGATCGACGCCGGCGGTGCGCTCAACGGTCGCGCTGAATTCATCGAGCGCCTCGGCGATCGTTCGCTGGCGCACGTGAGTCTGGCCAGCAATCAGATGATCGTGATCGAGATTCCACGCGAGTACGAATTGCAGCCCGGCGACCCGCTGCGTATGAGTCTCGACGCCGCCCATCTGCACCTGTTCGACGCCAACGGGATCGCCCATCATGGCGACTGAGCGCTCGCTGACGGGCGCTCTGCCGAAAGCGCGGCAACGCCGTTTCGACTACCCCCTCGCGTCCTGGTCGAACGGGCTGTTCGTGTTGCCGTTCGTGACCGTCTACGTGCTGTTGCTGGTCGTGCCGCTCGCGTACGGCTGGTGGCTGAGCTTGCAGAACGTCGATCTGCTCGCCGGCACTACCGAGTTTATCGGTCTGAGGAACTATGTCGACCTCGCGTCAGATCCGATCTTTCGCGGCGCCGTGCGCAACACGTTCTACTTCGTGTTCATGACCGTGCCGATGTTCGTCGCGCTCGGTCTTGCGCTCGCGCTCGTGCTCAACCGGCCAGGCCGGTTCTGCGCCGCGCTGCGTGCGATCTTCTTCGGTTCGTCGGTGCTGTCGGTGACGATCGTCACGCTCGTCTGGAAGCTGGTATTGATGCCGGGCCGTGGACTGCTCGCCGATGTCAGCCACGCGCTGAACATTCCCGAGTACGTGCCGCTCGTTCATGAAGCCACGGCGCTGCCGATGATCGCAATCGTCACCGTGTGGTGGATCGTCGGTCTGCCGATGATGCTGTTTCTTGCCGCGCTTCAACAGATCCCGCAGGAGTTGTACGAAGCGGCCGCGCTCGATAACGCAACCCGTTGGCGCACGTTCGTATCGATCACGTTGCCGTCGATCCGGCGCACTGTCGCGCTGGTTGCGGTGATCGAAGCGGTGTTCCAGTTCCAGTTGTTCGGTCAGGCGCAACTGCTGACCGACGGTGGCCCGAACAACGCGTCGCGACCACTTGTCCAGTTCATTTACGAATCCGGCTTTCGCCAATGGTTGTTCGGCTATTCGGCTGCCGCGGCCCAGGTGCTGTTCGCACTGATGCTGCTAGGTGTCGCCGTGCAGGCATGGATCGTACGCAGAAAGGATCCCGTATGAGTACCACCGCACTGGAGTCCGCTCAGCGTCCCCTCGGCCCCGAACGTTCGCGCGGGTCGTTGACCGGCCGTCTCGGCGAGCGCGTGATGCTCGGCGCCGTGGTGCTGCTCGCGCTCGTCTGGATCGCGCCGCTGGTCTGGGTGTTCGCGTTGTCGTTCAAGCCGAACGCTTTCCTGCAGCAGCATACTGATGTGCTTTTCTCGGCGCCGTTCACGCTGCAGAACTACATCAGCATCATCGGCACCTCTGCTGTAGGAGGCTGGTTGATCAACAGCGTGATCGTCGCGCTGGGCCAGACCTTGCTGACGCTCGTCATCGCGTCGCTGGCGGGCTACGGCTTCGCGCGCACGACGTTCCCGGGCAAGCGCTGGCTGTACGTGATCTGCCTCGCGGGGCTCGCGGTTCCCGAGCAGGCGCTCGTGATTCCGCTGCATGGCATCTTCGCTTCGCTCGACTGGCACAACACGTACAGCGCACTGATCATGCCGCGGCTCGCGTCACCGTTCGGCGTGTACCTGATGACGCAGTACTTCAAGGCCGTGCCCGTTGACATCGAGGAAGCCGCGCTGCTCGACAACGCGTCGCGCTTCAAGGTGTTCTTGCGCATCGTGTTGCCGCTGTCCATGCCGGCACAGGCGACGCTCGCGATCTTCACCTTCCTCAGCGCCTGGAACGACTACCTGTGGCCGCTCGTGTCGGCATCGAAGCCGGAGATGTATACATTGACGATCGGCCTCGCGTCCACGCAAGGCAATTTCGCGCAATCCGAGGGCATCGGCTATCTGATGGCGCAAGCTGTTTTCGCCGGCCTGCCGATTTTCGTGCTGTATCTGTTTTTCCAGAAGTACATCGTGGCCGCCGTGGCTGGCACCACGGTGCGATGAATCGCTGGAATACCGATGTTTCACGGCATCGGCGCCTTGTTGAGAAGAACCGGTCAAGATGTTGACCAATAAGCGGCCGCACGGTGGCGATTGGAAATACGCGGCTCATTTACTGACCATCGTTGGTGGGATCGAAGCAGGCGCTGATGCGTCAATTGCGGATCGACACGCTGAATCGCTAACTCCCATCGGCGTCATTTGATGGGGTGGGAATAAGCGCTGAAGCACTAACTCCCATCGACATCGTTTGATGGGATGGGAGTAAGTGCTAAAGCACTAACTCCCATCGACATCGTTTGACGGGATGGGAGTAAGTGCTAAAGCACTAACTCCCATCGACACAGGAGACAATCATGAAAAGATCGCTCGTACGCGGTGCGCTTTCGCTTGCCTTGCTAAGTCTGGCGGTCGGCCTCGCAGCGCCGGCCCAGGCTAAAACCGAAATTACGTTGTCGCGCTTTTTCGGCGCCTGCGACGCTGAATACGGCAATGTGAATGACGTGAACAAGGCCGCGGGGGAGTGCGGAATCATCACGACACTGGTCAACCAGTTCAATGCGACGAACAAGGAAGACATCGTCGTCAAGCCGCAGATCATCGAATGGGCTCCGTACTATACGCAGATCGACGCGCGCATTCTGAGTCACGACGTGCCGACGATTTCGGTCATGCACGAAGCGGTACTCGGAGACTATGTGAAGCGCAAGCTCGTCGAACCGCTTGACGACGGCTTCAGATCGGTGGGAATCGATACGAAGGACTTCACGGGCCACGCGCGCCGCGGTGTCACGTTCGACGACAAAACCTACGCATTGCCGTTCGACACGCATTCGTGGCTTTGGCACATCAACATCAATCTGTTCAGGAAGGCGGGTCTCGTCGACGCGAGCGGCAAGCCGATCCTGCCCACCACGCCTGACGAACTGCTCAAACAGGCGAAGCAGTTCAAGGACAAGACCGGCCTGCCGTATCTCACCATGCCGATCGCCAACGAGAGCGCCGCGCAGACCCGCTCGCTGTACACGATGGTCTATCAGCAGAACGGCACGCTCTTTCCGTCAGGCCCGACAAAAATCGATCCGCGCGTCACGCCCGTCACCAATGCACTGCAATTGCTGGATGGGCTGATGAAGGCGGGCGACATCACTCCGAACCTTGACTACGGCGCATCGAATCAGGCGTTCATGAACGGCAAGGCAGGCGTGCTGATCTGCGGCACATGGATGATCGAGGACCTGACCAATCTGGCGAAGCAGACGGATTCGCCGCTCGCCAACAATGGCTACGAGGTCGTCCCGTTCCCAAACCTGTTCCAGAAGAAGGCGGTATGGGCCGATGGCCACTCATGGGTGATGCTCAAGGGCGGTGCCAAGGATGACAAGAGCCGCCATGCCGCGTTCGTGTTCCTCAAGTTCCTCTACGACCACGACGCCGACTGGGCCCGCACCGGGCATCTGCCGGCCCGGCAGTCGGTGATCGATAGTGCGGCGTTCAACGCATTGCCGCACCGCGCGGAGATCAAGGAGATCTCGTCCACCGGCTATGCGCTGCCGAACACGGTGCCGCGTCAGTTCGCGATTCAGGAAATCGTCGGCAGCGAGGTCAGTAACATGTTGACCTCAGGCAAGCCGATTGCCGCCGTCGAGCAAGACGCACAAGACCGTGTCAACAAGCTGTTGTCGAGGTAGTGGCCGCGCGGCTGCCGCAAACTCGACCGAATTCGATCGAAACCAAGCGAACTCAATAGCCGGCGTGCCGCGTCGGGCGGCACGCGCAGGCATCTTCAACAGGACCTATCACAATGATTGCTTCCCGCCTTGTCGTCGACCGGGATTTCGTCGTCGCGGACCTTGACCGGCGCGTGTTCGGTACGTTCGTCGAACATATGGGCCGTTGCGTCTATACCGGCATCTATGAGCCGGATCACCCCGATGCGGACGAGTGTGGCTATCGAAAAGACGTGATGGCGCTGACCCGCGAACTCGGACCGACCATCGTCCGTTATCCTGGCGGCAACTTTCTGTCAGGCTATAACTGGGAGGACGGCGTCGGCCCGAAAGCGCAGCGGCCGAAGCGGCTTGATCTCGCATGGTATTCGGTCGAGACCAATCAGTTCGGCACCAACGAATTCATCGACTGGTGCCGCGAACTCGATATCGAGCCGATGTACGGCGTCAACCTCGGCACGCGCGGACCGGACGAAGCGCGCCGGTTCGTCGAGTATTGCAATCATCCTGGCGGCACCACGCTGTCGGACTTGCGTCACGAACACGGCTATGCGAAGCCGCATGACATCAAGTTCTGGTGCCTCGGCAACGAGATGGACGGGCCTTGGCAAATCGGCCGCAAGACCGCCGACGAGTACGGTCGCACCGCGCTCGAAACGGCCAAGCTGATGCGCGCGGTGGACCCCACCATCCAGCTCGCGGCGTGCGGCTCGTCGAACCATGAGATGGCGACCTATGGCGCGTGGGAAGACCGCGTGCTCGAACACTGCTTCGATCAGGTCGACTTCATCTCGTTGCATACGTACTTCGAGAACCGTCATGACTCGACCGCGGAATTCTTCGGCAACATCGACGTGATGGATCTGTTCATCAAGGAGATCGTGGCCGTCGCGGACAGTGTGGCGGCGCGCAAGCATTCGACCAAACGCATCATGCTGTCGTTCGATGAATGGAACGTCTGGTACAAGGCCCGCACGATCAACGATCTGCGCAAGCCGGGCTGGCCAACCGCGCCGCGCCTGATCGAAGAGATCTACAACGCCGAGGACGCGCTGGTGGTCGGCGGCGCGCTGATCACGATGATGAACAACGCGGATCGCGTCAAGACGGCTTGCCTCGCGCAACTCGTCAACGTGATTGGACCGATCATGACCGAGCCGGGCGGTGCCGCCTGGCGGCAGACGATCTTTTATCCGTTCTCGCAGGCATCGAAGTTCGGGCATGGTCGCGTGCTCAAGCCGGTGATCGAATCGCCGGCCTACGCGGCCGAAACCTTCCCTGAGATCGCCTACCTGTGCGCCGCCGTGGTCGACGACCGCGCGAGCGGCACCACGACGATCTTCGCGTTGAACCGGCACCTGACCGACGAGATGGACCTCAGCATCGAATTGCGCGGCCTCGGCGTGGAGCGCACGCTCGATCACGCGCTCGAACTTCACCACCCGAACATGAAGGCGGTGAATACGCGCGAAGCGCCGCTGACGGTCGTTCCCGCGACCAACGAGAATGTCTCGGTCGATGGCGAAAAACTGACGGCGCGTCTGAAACCCGGTTCGTGGAACGTGATCGTCACGACCGCGGCAAAGCGCGGCTAGATGGCTCGCACGGGACGTCTACGAAGGAGGGGTGATGTTCGAGCGTGAGCCCGTCGTAGGGACGATGACCGCGCAGGTCGCGCGGATCGTCGGCATGAGGATCGTCTCGGGCGAATTCGGCCCAGGCGATCTGCTCCCTGTCGAAAGCGAGTTGTGCACCGAGTACCGCGTGAGTCGCACGACGGTGCGCGAGGCGATCAAACAGCTTACCGGCAAGCGCCTGATCGAAGTGACGCCGAAGATCGGCACGCGCGTGTTGCCGTTCTCGGACTGGAATCTGCTTGACCGTGACGTGCTCGCGTGGCGGCTCAATGCGCAGTTCGATTCGAAGATCGTCGAGGACATCTTCGAGATGCGCCTCTGCTTCGAGCCGCGCGCGAGCTTTCTGGCGGCGCGGCACGGCAGTGACGACGACTTTCAGTTAATCGAGCGCCGCTATCGCGAGCTGGCCAGCGCGTATGCATCGCCGTCGGTGCAGTCGGATGTGCGCGCGGTGGGCGAGGCGGTGCTGGAGTTTCATATGGCGATCATCGCAATGTCGCAGAACGGCATGTTCATCACGATCGGCAGTGCGATCAAGGCGGCGTTGCGGGTGTCGTCGGAGATGCTGCTGCGGCAGGCGGCGCGGCCCAGCGAAGATATCGAATTGCATGACGCCGTGCGTCGCCGGATCGTTTCGCGCGAAGCACAGGCCGCGTCCGCCGCGATGACGCGGCTGCTCGAAGCATCGCGCGAAAGGATGCTGCGCTACACGATCAGACCGAAGAACACGGTGTGACGCCCAGACGGCTTCTGCGGAATGCGGCCGTGTGGAAACTGTTTTCTTTGCCGGAGACGAGGTCGCCAGTCCGATCAATCGAGTTTCGTTTTCACGGCATCTCAAGGAGGCGCTACGGAAGCGCATGCACGAACCGATTCCAGTGCAAGGGCAATGGCTCAGGCAGGTGGTTCGCGGATACTTCGCGTATCACGCGGTGCCTACCAACTCGCGGGCACTCCTCGCATTCCGGCATCACGTCACCGATCTATGGCGACGCACGCTCCGGCGGCGCAGTCAAAAGGACGCCATGACGTGGGAGCGAATGAGACGAATCGGCGCTTCGCCGTCAAACACCCCGGTTGTCTCAGATTGGTTTGTCATGGCGGCGATTCAGAATAAGGTTGGCTCGGCGATTCAGTGCGTGTGGGGCCGGATGATGACGTCGTTCGGGTGTGTGAGGCCCGCCGGTCCGTCGTCGATGGACTCCAGTGTTTCGAGGCTCGTGTCAGAACGATTGAGCATCGCACGGGCTTGATTCATGTCGAGCGCACCCTCCCAACGCGCAACCACAATGGTCGCCACCCCGTTGCCGATAAGATTGGTAACCGCACGCGCCTCGTTGAGAAATCGGTCGACTCCCAGCAGCAGCACCAGCCCGGACACAGGAATCTTGTGCATCGTGGCGAGCGTAGCCGCCAGTGCAACGAATCCCGCTCCGGCCACACCAGCCGAGCCTTTCGAGGTCAGCAGCAACACGCCAAGCAACAGCAACTGATCCCAGATCGTCAGATTAATATTCATCGCCTGTGCGACAAAGATCGACGCCATCGTCAGGTAGATTGCCGTGCCATCAGCATTAAACGTATAGCCCGTTGGCAACACCATCCCGACAACAGGGCGCGAGCAACCCATCTTTTCCATCTTGATGAGCATCTGGGGGAGAACCGCTTCGGTAGAGGCCGTACCGAGGGTGATGAAAATCTCGTCCTTGATGTAGCGAAGATACTTCCACAACGACAACCCGCTCAGACTCATGACGAGACCGAGCACGACAACCACGAAGAAGATTGAGGTCAGGTAAAGACACAGCATCAGCTGACCAAACGATGCCAGCGTGCCGATTCCGTACTTCGCGATGGTGAACGCCATGCCGCCAAACGCACCGACAGGCGCGACATACATCACGATTCGTACGACCCCGAACATGCCCTGAAGGAACATATCGAGCATGTCAACTAAAGGCGCGGTGCGGGGGCCGAGCTTCGCGAGAGCAATCGCGAGCAGCAGCGAGAAGAATATGATCGGCAAGATCTCTCCATTCGCAAACGCTCCAACAATACTGTTGGGAACGATGCTCATGAGGAATTCAAGCATGCCGTGTTGTTGTGCTGCGTGGGTGTAGGTGGAGATCGCCGAACTGTCGATATGAGCCGGGTCGATGTTCATACCGCTGCCTGGCTTGATGACGTTGACGATGATAAGACCGGCAGCGAGCGCAATCGTCGAGGCGATTTCGAAGTAGACGACCGCCTTCACACCAACCCGGCCGGCCTCATGAAGGTCACTCATGCGGGCGATGCCGACTACGACCGACGCAAAAATGATCGGCGCAAGCAGCATCCGGATCAGTTTGATGAACAGATCGCCGAGTGGCTTAAGTTGAGAACCGATGTCAGGGTAGAAATGGCCGACGAGCACACCAGCGATAATTCCAATCAAAACCTGTACGTAAAGCCTGGAAAGAGATTTTCCGATTCTTGAAACCAGCATGACCGTCTCCTATCTATGCCTGGCATCTTTTGATGAAGTCAGGTCGAGCACCGCAGCGACATTTACCGCTGCGGCGAGCACGGCCCTCATTTCGCCTGCGTTCCATTGATCTGTTTTTATGAACGCCGCGCCGACGCTTTGTCGGCGCGTTTGCCGCTTGACCGCTTATGCAGACAGCTTTTGCATCTCGGCGTAGAGATCGGCCTTTCCTTCAAAGCCGATGCCGGGCAGATCGGGCATTGTGATATAGCCGCCGTCCACCTTTACGCCATCGGGGAAGCCGCCGTACGGCTGGAACAGATCCGGATACGATTCGTTGCCGCCCAGACCGAGTCCGGCAGCGATATTCAGCGACATCTGGTGACCACCGTGCGGAATGCAGCGGGTCCGCGACCAGCCGTGCTGATGCAGCATGTCGAGCGTGCGCAGGTACTCGACGAGCCCGTAGCTCAGCGCGCAATCGAATTGCAGCCAGTCACGGTCGGGGCGCATACCGCCGTAGCGGATCAGGTTGCGGGCGTCTTGCATCGAGAACAGGTCTTCACCCGTCGCCATCGGCTTGTCGTAGTAATTGCGCAGCGTCGCCTGCAACTCGAAGTCGAGCGGATCGCCCGGTTCCTCGTACCAGAACAGGTCGTATTGCGACAGCGCCTTTGCGTACTGGATAGCCGTGTCGAGATCGAAGCGGCCATTCGCATCGACGGCAAGCTTCTGACCATCCTGCAGCACGCTAAGAATTGAGTCGATGCGGCGCAGATCTTCATCGAGCGAAGCGCCACCGATCTTCTTCTTGACGACCGTATAGCCCCGGTCGATGTAGCTGCGCATTTCGTCTTTCAGCTTTCCGTGATCCTGGCCCGGGTAGTAGTAGCCGCCTGCTGCGTACACGAAGATCTTACGGTTCGGTCGACCATTGCCGTAGCGGTCGGCGAGCAACTGGAACAGCGGCTTGCCTTCAATTTTCGCGACGGCATCCCAGACAGCCATGTCGATCGTGCCGATCGCGACCGAACGCTCACCATGACCACCGGGCTTTTCGTTGGTGAACATCGTTGCCCAGATCTTGTGGGGGTCGAGGTTGTCGCCTGCGTCGTCGACGAGGCTGGCGGGATCAGCTTCAAGAATGCGCGGGATGAAGCGCTCGCGCATGAGCTTGCCCTGGCCGTAGCGACCATTGGAGTTAAAGCCGTAACCCACCACCGGCTTGCCGTCCCGGATGACATCCGTCACCACGGCGACGAGACTCAGCGTCATGTTGCTGAAGTCAATGTAGGCATTCCGGATCGGGGAGCTGATCGGAACGGTCTTTTCGCGGATTTCAACGATTCTCATGACGGTGTCTCCTGAGTTTTGGCACGTATTGCATGTGTTGGGGGCTGCAATGGAACGTAGCTTATCCGCGAAATCTGCCGCTATACTTCGCCTAAATTCATTTCAATTTTTACCCTGGGTGAATAGCGAAGATGGCGACTGATATTGCATCTGATTTCGATTTTTTCATTCTTCTTGCCCGGTTGAAGAGCATGTCTGGTGCGGCCCGCGCACTCGATCTGACCCCACCGGCTGCGACCAAACGGCTAGGCCTGATTGAGCAGAAACTCGGGGTGCGGCTGGTCAACAGGACAACCCGGAACGTCAGCCTGACGCCCGAAGGCGAAACGTATTTGCGCTACGCGACTCAAATCGTCGGACAAGTCCGGCAGATGGAGGAGGAGATATCGGGGACCCGTACCGATCCTCACGGTCTTCTGCGTATCAACGCGACGTTGGGATTCGGGCGCACAACCATCGCGCCTTTGGTGTCTGATTTCGCCAGGCGATTTCCCAAGGTGGAGATCCAGTTCGAAGTGACTGACCGCCCCATTGATCTGGTTGCTGATGGGTTTGATATGGCGATCCGTTTCGGTGAACTGCCGGACAGCCGCCTTAGCGCTCGGCGCATCATGACTAACCGTCGGTTTCTTTGCGCCTCGCCGAAGTACCTGGAGCGCTTTGGGACGCCCGAGCGGGTCGAAGATCTGGTTCAGCACCGTTGCATCATCCATCGCCAGAATGACGACGCATATGGCGTTTGGAGATACATACGGGACGATCACCTTGAAACGCTCAAAGTTACGGGAGCGCTTTCAAGCAACGACGGCGATATAGTGTTGCGGTGGGCGCTCGACGGTCATGGAATTTTGATTCGGTCCGAATGGGATCTGGCGAAATATGTTCAGAGCGGCCGGTTGAAGCTTGTGTTACCGGATACTCGGTTGCCTTCGGCCGACCTGTTTGTCTATTACCCCAGCCAGCGAAACCAGACGGCACGTGCCCGGGCATTCATTGATTTTTTGATCGACCACTTTCAGGCGCCCTTTGTTCCGGTAGAGACGGGTGCTTTGATTTACGCTCAAAAAAAGAGAGCTGGACGAAAAGTCTGAGTCGTTGATAGTCGTAACGTTGATGGTCCGCCATATGCCGCGAAGGCTTGAAAGCATTTCCGCTATTGGTCGAAAAGCACAGTTGCGGTGCTCACTTAGACTGGATGGCAGGCGTCGTCAGGATTGTGTTGAAAAAGTCTTGTTTTGGTCGGAGACGCAGGAGTTCGCAGCACGTTTTCGAGTTGTGGCGATCGGCGAAGCGGCGACCTTGAACGAGGCAACGGTCCCCCGTTGCTCGTCATGCAACGGTCTGGTTCATCTGCTTGCTTCCAGGCATGAACCGCTTGGCCATTCTTCGCAGGTTTTGCGCAGTCGCTGCCATCAGGAACTCATCATGAGCACCGCTTGGACCTCGCAGTCGCAAACGGTCCAGTTTCAGGATGCGTTTGAGATGCGCAAAGAGCATTTCCACCTTCTTTCGCTCACGGCAAGATCGCTTGTATTCAGGCGTCTTCGCAATACGCCTGGCCTCGTCGCGTGCAGCTTCATGGATGCTGCGGGCAATCTTGCGGAATGGTGTATTCGGGCAGCAGCGCTCCTTCATCGAACAGCTCCCGCAGTCGAGCGGGCTTGCCCGATAGATGATCGTGTCTGCCTTCGTGATGCGCGAGCGCGGATT